>NZ_JBMPPE010000010.1:0-154639 GCF_049339445.1 Undibacterium sp. RuTC16W
AGAATGCTGCGCTAACAGCTGTAGTAGAGCCAGCATTGGCAGCAACTACGGATTCCCAGTATTGCAAGCCAGCTGGATCAGCAGGACGGCTGAAGTATGCTACGTACAGTTTCTGTACCGCGTTTGTGTAAATACCCATTTAAAGCTCCTAATAAATTTTCAGAGTTAAGTTAATTTGCAGAACTACAGTGCGTATTCTGCATCACAGCGTAGCGGATGATGGCAGAAGACCTTACAACTTTATGTGACATGCATCACAAAAACAATAATATCGACGAAGATTTTGTAAGAATGCATTACGACCATCTCCCTCTTTGTCATCCAATCCACTGTTAACTTTAGTATACCAAAAGAAGCTATCGGAATCGGATACGCTTTAGGAGATTGCTAACTCTATTTTTGCATTTGGGTAAGTAAATTCCCTATAAGGCCAAAACAGTTGTTAGCGAATAGTCTACATTAGGAGATTTGAGGGGATATATCAAATAATTAGCGGGGCCTCTGACGAATAAGTGTTCAGAGCTAGCGTAAAAGGAGCCGACCAATGAGTTGCAAGAATCTTCAAGGATCCTATCAGACAGCGGATGGCCTAATACCGCTTAGTTAAGTTGTGACCTTTGCTTTGTCATTCCGGCGAAGGATCCAGCGTCTTATGGCAATAACCTCACTAGATTCCGGCCTTCGCCGGAATAACAAAGCAAGGGGCACAGTCTCACTAAACAGCGTCAGGACGAATGGCTCGTCTATATGGGGCGCGCCTCATTTTCCCTTTTTCATTTTGAGTAGTGAGTCGGGGCGGTGATTACTTTTCTTTTTTTGTGTTTTTACGTCCGACAATGTCATCTCATCCAAAATTGCACGATCCGACGCCGCCCTTTTTTTTGCGCTGGCAGTGATATCTTGTTTTCCGTTAGTCCATTCAAGCAGCATACGTTTCCCAGTGTCTCGAAAATAGGGATAACGCTCTATCATCAGCGATATTAACGGGAAAGTTTGATCGATGGCATGATGAATATTCAGTTCGGCGTCATCCAGATCTCTTGTGAGCAATGATAGTCGCGTTGCTCCGAACGTTCGGAGTTGCTTTCCCATCCACCAGGCCTTCTTGCCTTGCAAGGTCATCGCTGGCCTGTCCTCGAGATGAGGGTATGCCGATGTTGTTACTATGTCGTAGACGGGGGCAAGGATTGCGTCGTTGTAATTGGAATAAATCAATGCAAAGTTTTTTAAATGCGCGTCGCCATTGTGCAGTGCGTAATTAAGCAATATTAATTTATAGAGATGCTTTGCACTTTCTTGCCTGTCATGAGAAGTCACATACTCATTGTGGAGGTCTGCTAATCGCTCTAATGTTCCCTTGTACTTATTGACGGGATCAAAAGCGGCAATAGAACAAAAATCTTCTACGGCAATTTGCTGCCCACTCCGCCGGTCAAATCGCGCAATGGTCAGTACTTGCCCATCTTGGGACAATGTTGTTTCGGGCACGTTCAGACCTGCTGCTCGTGCCACCTCAAGGCACAAATACTCGTTGATAGCTAATCCGGGGATGTCTTGTGTGCCAGTCTTTAAAATAACATCATCTGTCCAGATAGTTGCCTTAGCGTTACCATTGAATGCTTTTGGCATGACACCGGAAATCCCCTCCAGTACGCCCTCGTTCAAATAAAGTAGCAAGCTGGATTGTGAATCGGTACTAGCCAAAATACGGGCAGCTTCGATATTTGTGAGTTCAGTACGAACAGATAAACCGTGTGGCACAACACGTACGCGTCCGATCACGTTCTTACCTGTTAATTCTAACAAGCCCCAATCAGTCACATCGGCATGTGGACCAAGTCGTTGCCGGATCAAGTCTTTTTTAAATCCCTCAGGCAAATTCTGCTGAAAGATGGGGAACAAGGCTCGCTGCCAGACGTAGCTTTCCAGGCGCACAGGCATTGTGAGTGACACGACATGGTCCTGAGGGGTATTGGGTAGGTAGCTGAACACAAATTGGTTACCTTCATCGCTGAGCAAACCAACCAGACGATCAAGAACATACACATCTAATAAATTACTCATGGTGCTGATGCTTTTTTGGAATGTCGCACACGCTGTTTTGCCGTGTACTGCTTTTGTGTCCTACGGTTTGTTTCCAATCTTGTGGCAATTGAGTCGTTTGGACGAGCTACGGCAAACTGACTGGACGCTTGTTGAATGATGAGCGGAGAAATAACTTCCTGTTGCTGCTCTCTGCGTGCGTCGTCTAGTGTACGACGTTGTCCAGCAGGCTTCGTGTGCAGCTGTATACCAACTGCGGAAAAAAGCTGCAATAGCTTGACGACGCCAATCTCAGACAAAATACCTCGCTCCAGGCCAGAAATACTAGACAGGCTAATACCAGTTCGACCGGCCAATTCACTTTGCGTAAGCTGTTGGCGGATACGAGCTTCTTTGAGCGCTTGGCCGAGGTCGAAGAGATTCATAAATAGTTACTTATGATTATTTAAATTAATATTACTCAATAATACGCTAAATATAGCTATTTACAAGTATCAAATACTCAGGCATGCCAACAACTAATCAGGCGTGCGATTGAGTCTGAATAAGCATAGTGCCTGGCAGAAGTGACACACAGAGCGCCTCAGTGCGGGCACCATCAGCGCTTGCAATAAGCTCATGTGGATCGAGTTTTTTTAGTTACTGGCAAAAGAAATGATCAAGCAGTCCGTACTTAATTTGATGTCGGGGGCACAGAAGAAGTGCTGCAATGTACGGCTCTGGGTTTTAACTGAATGACATTACTACTTACTCCTGTTTTTCTCTGCGTCTCTGTGCCTCTGTGGTGAGAGGTCTTGGTTTTGCGTCAGTCTTAGAGCATTCCGGCGAAGGCCGGAATCGAATGACGTCATTACCCAAAGACGCTAAACCCCTGCCTGCGCGGGGATGACGACGCTAGGTTTGTGGCCTAACTGAACGACATGCTGCTTACTCCTGCTTTTCTCTGTGTCTCTGTGCCTCTGTGGTGAGAGGTCTTGGTTTTACGTCAGTCTTAGAGCATTCCGGCGAAGGCTGGAATCGAATGATGTCATTACCACAAGACGCTAGATCCCTGCCTGTGCAAGGACGACGACTTTAGGTTGGGGGCTTAACTGAATGGCACTACGCCATGTTGGGGCACTATGTTGATAGTGACATTGAGTACGATGTTCGTGACATCGTACTCGAAAGAGGGGAACAAATCTTACGCTGGAATCCAGGGAAATTACTTGCGTCACCCTTGGCTTAAAAAGTGGGGGCGGCAATTAGATAGAGTTCCTACTGCAAGCGCGCCGGGATGACGCGCTTTGTGGGTGACTATGAATGCTGGCTTATTTCTTTGCCCATAGCGTTGCACCAGTAGCAAGATGCGTATCGTCCAGTCTGGCGCGGAACAGGTAGGCGGCTGAGCCACCGTTTTCGGAGGTCAGTACGCCTTGTACTGAGGCATTCGACGTGAAAATATTGTCGTTGCTGAATTGCCCTTTGCTGTCAACGCTGCCGTTGCTATTGAGTTTGTAGGTGCCGATATTGGTCTGCAAATCAAAGTTAGTGACGAAAGTCGCCTTGGCAAAATTGACATTGAGGCTGGCGTTCTGGACTTGGGCGGCACTCATGACACCTTTTGCCTCGTCTCTGACATAGGCTTCGCTATCTTTGAGGGCAAAGCCCATGCTGCCGGTGTTGGGGATTTGCCATTCTGTACCTTTGACCTGAAACAGGGCGAAGTTGTCGACGATCGCGATGGTTTTGGCTTCTCCGCTCAATTTAACAAAATCAAGCTTGGCAGGCTGCCCGAGGACTTCGGCCCAACGTCCCCAGATGATTTGATTGGCAACGGGCTGTACGACTGGTGGCACTACCACTGGCGGAACGACAACCGGTGGCGTGACGTTGCTGTTGCCGTTTGCGATTGCCTGTTTGAGTCCATCACCTTTTTTAGGATCGAGGTTCAGCTCATTCGCACCAGGTATGGCGGGAGCGGGACTAGTGCTGCCGGAGGCCGCGCTGGCATTTTTTCCGTTAGGTTCGTCGGGGCGCGGTGGCGCGATGATGTCGGGGGCGGCCCCATTGCTCTGTAGCAGCTGGGGTTTGACCTGATCTTTGGTGATTTGCAGCAGTTGTCCTTGTTGACGCGCGAAGAGTTCGGCGCTGGCACTGCCTTCGCATGGACCATTGCCCTGAGGGGCGCAGCCAGAGACAAAACCACTGACGACAATACCGCCTGAGATCACGGCAACACGCGATGTGTCCTGAGTGGTGTAGACGGTGAAATCCGTACCGCGCACGCCTATCGCTGCTACAGGTGTATTGAAGCGGAAATTTTGACGCGCCTGTTTCACTGCATCGCCAGAGATACTACGCGCAACGCCATTGACGAGTTCTAGCTTGATGCGGGTATTGGCGGGGTCTTTGGCGTCGATGTGATAGGCGACAATGCGGGCGCGGCTGTTCGGGCGCAGGATGAAGAAGCCATTATCGACGGTCTTGAGATAGAGATAGCCATCGGCGCCGGTACTGAGTTCGGCGCCTTCACTGACAGTGCTGTTAAGCGCAACAGGCTGACCACCAAGCTCTGCCTTACCTGAGACAAATACAATACGTCCTGCATCATCGGCGTGGGCGGATGCCGCGACAGTTGCTGCGAGCAGGATTATCGAGTGAATCAGGGTAGTGATATGGCGTTTCATGGCGCTTCCTTTGTGTTGCATGACTTACTGGTATTACAGATTTACTGCCTGAATTGTTGCTTCGTTCTTGCTGCTTCATCACCATATTGCAGAGCATCGCATTAAGGCTTTGGCTTTGGCGCTCTTCTCCCGCTTACGGCAAGGGGTTTTATTCTGCTGCGTTGTTCCTTAATCGCTTCGACTGTCATGGGCAGCGGCACACTGTGTCGCGCACTGAGAACAGTCACTCGAGACGGAAATAACGATTGCTCTCGGGGTTCCCAGATTTTTTGTACAGGGGGAACGCTTATTTACCGAATTATCCTCTTTAATGCAAATGTTTATGTGATGCACGTCACATTTTTGGCGATTTTGTCGTAATATAGCACGAAATTCAAACAGAATTTTCAGGTGCTTATTGACTTTGGACATGCCTTGCTGTTGCCTGTAAAATATTTGTTTATTTATTAATTAATTTGTCCTGAGAGAAATTACCGGCAATCATTAGCTGGACATTGGCTGGATTTTTTGAAGAGGAATTGCACGTGTAAGGAACTTGTGGCGCATTAATTGTCCTACAAGCCGCATAAAGATAGACCTGGCAGATCGCCTCAAGCTTGCCAATATTCATTATTACTTCAGACCGGAACTCTGCATTTTGCATCTTATTGCTATTTTTTCACTCAACCAGTTGCGCATGTGCGTAGCCAGGCTTTCTGCGTTTTGACAATGATGCGCTCATTGCGATCCCGCCTGATGTCGATTTCTTCTGCTGCCGTATGGTGGCTGATCGGGATTTGTGCTGTGTGCATTACGGTTGCAGCAGAGTGGGCGACGTTGCCGGTCAGTGCTTATCCTGGCGATGAATGGTTGCGTGATCGCTATGTAGTGGCTCATGCCAGCGACACTCCTGAAACTCGCATTACGATGGTGGATATTGATGAGACCAGCCTGGCTGCAATTGGCCCTTGGCCGTGGCCAAGAGCTCGTATTGCGGATTTGATTGAGCATCTTGTCGGTACTTATGGCGTGCGGGGAGTTGCGCTGGATTTGTTTTTTTCTGAACCGGCAGATGCTGAGGGTGATATGCGGCTGGCGATGCTGGCGCAGCATGGCCCTGTCGTGATGGCGCAGGTATTTGATTACGACCATGCGCCTCTGCGGATTGGCAAGCTGATTGGCGGCGTGGCGGCTACACAATTCAGTCCGGCCGCCAAAGCCAGCGGGTATATCGGTAACCATGCAGGACTAAGCGGCGCAACATCGGTGGGCAATATCGGCTTTATACCGGATGCTGACGGTGTACTGCGGCACCTGCCGCCACAGACATTGTTTGAAGGACGTGTGTATCCAACACTGTCACGTGCCTTATTCGATTGCTGCGCAGTGGCGAAGGGAAGCAGCGCACTGTCGCAAGCGGGATTGTCCGGAGCCAAAATTAAAAAGGCTGGTTTTATCCGGGTTCCTTACCGGCATAGCCTTTCTGCTTTTACGATTATCAAAGCGTCAGACATATTGAATTTAACTGCTCCGTCAGAGTTCCTGAAAGGGAAGCTGGTCATACTGGGGTCGTCATCACTGAATCTATCTGATCGTGTCAGTACGCCGTTGTCACCGTCAACCAGCGGTTTTTTGGTGCATACATCGGCCTTGTCGGACCTGCTGGATATACAGGAGGGGACTGCGCCTCACGCCTGGCAAGGGAGGTGGCTGGCGCTGATGTTTTCAATCGCTGTGGCGATGGTGGCGATGTACACCTTTCCACGCCTGTCGGCGTTGAGCAATATCGCGATATTGGCCGGGGCGTCGGTTATCTGGGTGATGTGCGCTTATATTATTCATCCGCATGATGATTTTTTTGCGCCGACCGGCCCTTTGCTGTCGAATCTGTTTTTGCTGACGATTGCCGTTCCATATGGCTGGCAGGTTTCGCAAGGTAAATCACAACGTTTGCTGGGGACGCTACAGCAGTATGTTGCGAAAGCGGTGGTCGATGAATTGTTGCGCAGTGATTTAAAAGATCCTCTGGCACCTCGTCAATTGCATGTGACGACATTGATTGCGGATATGGAAGCCTACACCAGCCATGTAGCAAGTTTGCCGATTCAGGATGCGGCCAGACTGACGAGGGACTTTTTGGAGTGCCTGACCGGTCCGGTATTGGCCATGGGAGGCACGCTGGACAAATATACAGGCGACGGCCTGGTGGCATTCTGGGGTGCTCCGTTACCGGTCGACAATCACGCGGATCTTGCGCTGGATGCCGGTATCCAGATCATGTTGAATTTACGTTCATTTAATACTGCACGTAAACGCGCAGGTTTGTCACCAGTCAGGGCACGTATCGGCGTCGAGAGCGGTATTGCGATGGCAGGTGATTTTGGGACATCGTTCCGCAGTATTTATACCGCTGTCGGCGATAGCGTCAACGTGGCATCACGCCTGGAAGATGTGGCACGGGATTTTCCGTATGACATCATCATCGGGCAGGGTACGGTGACGTGTGCAACACGCCATCAGTTTAAGTTTTTAGGGGAACGGATATTAAAAGGCAGGGAACATCCGAGCAAGTTATTTACGCTGGAGCTGAACCAGTGACAAGCGCCTCCAGAATCCGTCCATGGGCAATGCTGGCGCTCGCTCTGGCGATCAGCGTGTGTGCGTACACAACGGCACATGCGGACCCCGGATCGAGCGAGGACTTGTATCTCGACGCGCTGCGCGCCATCCATGAGCATCGCAGCCAGGATGCGAAAGATATTTTAAGCAAGCTCATCACCATTGAGCCGCAGCATGCCGGTGCGTTATTGGATCTGGCGATTATCCAATGCGAATTGGGTAATGCAAAAGAAGCAGAAAATTTATTCGCGGATATCGTGACCCGGTTTGCGCCGGCGCCAGCGATTCTTGAGGTGATTGCGAAGCATCGTGCTCAGGGGTGCCAGAGTCCTCGTGCGAACAGCCGGTTATCGGTATTGCTGGAACGGGGAATTGATAGCAATGTGAATCAGGGTGCGAGCAATCCGAATTTTGGACTGGGTAGCGGCACTAACCATATCGACTTGCAATTGCTCCCGGAATATTTACCCAAGAAAGATAAATTCAGCACGATATCGGCCGATTATCTGCGCGAATTAACACCGGGTAGCACCATGGGTTTTGCGCAATTGCGTGTCAGAAAATACGACAATTTATCGCAATTTAATACGCTGGCCATCGGCGTTGGGATTGAGCATCCCTGGAAGTTAGGGAACTGGAACGTCAGTCAGATGGCGATGCTGGGAGGTTTAACGCTGGATTCGCATCTGTATCAGACACAACAGCTATTGCAAACCCGCGTTGTGCCGCCAATTAAATTACCGGATTCTATGCAGTGGAGTCTTATCGGTGGCGTGACACGGACTCAATATCCGACCTTGCTTGGTTATGACGCGAATACATGGGAATTACGCAGCCTGTTCAGCTATCAAAAAAATGCTTATCGGGCGCAAGCGAGTATTGCGTATTTATCTGACCGCGCTAACAGTAACCGGATTGGCGGACACCGCTCAGGAGAGATTGCAAGCTTGCAAGGCAGGGGCAGGATCAACGATCAGATATTTGGCGAACTTGGATGGACTTTTCAGCGCTGGCAAAGCGAGCAGGTATATTCACCCGGCCTGATTGATGTCGCAAGAAATCAACGCACGCAAACAGTCCGGGCGGCATTGAGTTTTCCGGTCAGGGAGAATCACAGCGTGCTGTTTGAGGTTCGCCAGGTCAGAAATCGTGAAAATATCTCCCTGTTTGAGTACAACAGTAAGGTGCTACAAGCCAGCTGGCTGTGGCAAGGTTTTTAGAGTGTGGCCTGGTTTTAAAAAATATTTAAGAGCTAATTAAGACGTCCGGTAGTCGCTATTACGTTGTAGTTTTTTTGTGAATTGATGATGTTTCCCGAAATTGCGTTATTTATTTTTGCATCTGCTGTGATCTGCGTGGGCTGTCTGGTGCCTGCAAGCTGGTTGCCGCCTATACGCAACGATAAGTGGATGCACTTTATCGCGTTTGCCGGATTAGCGGTTTTGGCGCGACTGGTTGTACATAGCAATGAGGAACTGGTTTATTGGTTTGCAGGCCTGCTGCTTGCCGGATTGCTGATTGAAATTCTCCAGCATTGGGTACCGGGGAGGCAATTCTGCTGGCGTGATATGGCGGCCAATACGGCAGGTGTGGGAACCATTGCGTCATTGCTGTTTTTTTATAGTTTTGTAGATCACATCGGGTAAATTTTTCGTTAATGACTGTCTCAAACAATATCACCGTTGTGACTGATAAAGCTGCTGCTGCAGAGACTGCGGCAGTAATCAACGCGCCTGAGCAGATTCAGGTCAAGATACAGATACAGACCAAGGTGCAGCTAAAGGTCAATCAGATCACCGTACATCTGAGGAAGATTCCTTTGTTTGCGAATCTGACTGAAGAGGAAATGCAAAGGGTCAAGACGGATTTGCGCGTCAAACAATTCAACCGCCGTGACGTCGTACTGCAAAAAGGCGGACTGGGCGACAGTCTGTTATTTTTACTCTCAGGTCAGTTACAGGTCGTCGACGTGACAGAAGACGGCAGAGCCATTGGTCTGCGAATGCTGAATGAGGGCGATTTTTTTGGTGAAATTGCGATTATTAACGGCTCTACCCGTTCCGCCTCAGTGGTTGCCCTGAGCAATGTACTGGTGGCTTTTTTACCGAGCGCAACGGCGTTACATTTGTTCGCACACTCGCCGAATGTAGCGAATATGATCTTGCGGCATCTCGCGGGTAAGATCCAGCGGGACTCTGAATTCCGTGCCCTGCTGAGTATTAATAACACCTCGCGACGGATTTACGCATTTATTGAGCTGTCGAAGAAGCTGGTGCCAGGTAACCTGGAGATTGTAGAAAATCTGCCGACCCATCAGGATATTGCGATGATGATCAATACCAGCCGTGAGACAGTGACACGTGCCCTGCTGCATTTGGCGCAACAAGGAATCGTTGAGAAAGATCTGCACCGGCTGATTATTCGCAAACCCGAAGAATTGCAAAAATTAGCTTTGGGGAACTGATCTCTGTCATTGATTAACCCCCTGTCGCTCCTAATAAGCCGAGAAAACAGAAAATTTATTTCTATTTGTAAGTAATCTTGCCGCACAGCATTCAAATTGATAGTATTTTTACAAAACTATTGCGACTAAGCCGGATGTGCCTGAGAATTACGGTCTGCACCTCCTGCCAAGAGCCTCACAGTATAAGAGTGCTTGTCAGAGCGAACGGCGAGAACGCACTGCAAGAACTGACGGCGAACTGGATCTTGGTAACGCGTACGGCATGAGGTAGCAACCATTTTTTATACCGATTTTGAAAGAATTTGATGGTACTCCAACCAGTGATTTTATCGGGTGGCTCTGGCACTCGTTTGTGGCCCTTATCCCGTGAAAAACACCCGAAGCAGCTCCTTGCCCTGATCGGTGAAGAAACCATGCTGCAAGCTACCGCGACGCGCATACGGGATTTCGACGGTGTACTACCGGTGACACAAACCATGATCGTGGTGTGCAACGAGGAATATCGGTTTATCACCGCAGAACAGTTACGCGCTATCGGCTTTGCAAAACCGACCCTGCTGCTGGAGCCAGCTGGTCGCAATACCGCTCCGGCATTGACGCTGGCAGCAATTGAAGCAGCGAAGAATGATGCCGATGCGGTCTTATTGATTATGCCGGCAGATCACGTGATTGCCGATGTGCCCGGGTTTCATGCGGCAATACAAAGCGGTTTGCCGCAAGCGATCGCAGGTGCGATGGTCACCTTCGGCATTGTGCCAAACCGTCCGGAGACGGGCTACGGCTATATTCAGGTCGGCGATGCGTTGCCAGATTCGGTGACCAGGAGCTTGCGCGCTTTTGTTGAAAAACCTGCATTAGAAACAGCACAGCAATATCTGCAAGAGGGTAATTATCTCTGGAACAGCGGCATCTTTATGCTGCGCGCAAGCGTATGGCTGAAAGCGATTGCTCACCTCAATCCGGCAATGTATGACGCGTGCAAACGCTCTATGCAGGAAGCAAAAGTGGATTGTGATTTTGTGCGTGTCGATAAAGATTTATTTCTGTCATGCCCATCAGATTCGATCGATTATGCCGTCATGGAAAAATTACCGGCATCACCGGATTTAGGTATCCCGGGATGTGTGGTGCCATTCGATGCGGGCTGGTCTGATGTCGGTGCCTGGGACGCGGTCTGGCAAGTGTCTGATAAGGACGCTCAGGGCAATTCGGTCCATGGTGAGGTGATGATGGAGGATTCCCGCAATTGTCTGGTGATATCCGATAGTCGTCTGGTTACATGCCTTGGACTCGATGATGCAATTGTGATTGAAACTCCCGATGCGGTCCTTGTAACGAATAAGCACAATACGCAGAATATCAAACGCATCGTCAATCGCATGAAAGAGGGCAACTATCCGCAAACCGATAATCATCGCAAGGTTTATCGTCCATGGGGTCATTATGACTCTATCGACAGCGGCGAACATTTTCAGGTAAAGCGTATCGTCGTAACCCCTGGTGGCCGCTTATCGATGCAAATGCATCACCATCGCGCGGAACACTGGATTGTCGTGAGTGGCACCGCTCTGGTGACTCGTGGCGATGAGACGATGACGCTGGTGGCAAATCAATCGACCTATATTCCGCTAGGCGTAAAGCATAGACTGGAGAATCAGGGCACGGTTGACCTGGAATTGATCGAAGTACAATCCGGTGCGTATCTGGGCGAAGATGATATTGTCCGCTTCGATGATATTTATGGCCGTGTAGCCGGATAAATTATGTATCTCATGGCGCACTGCGCTTGAGCCTTACTTGTCCGCGGACAATGTCGCGTCAGCCTTTTTGGCTGGCATGACTGACATATAATGGTCACTTCCATTTCACGATGGAAGTTGCTGAAACCTATTGCATTTTCTCCCAGCTCTGACATGACACTCCACTTCTGTTTTCAACCGCGATATAAGGGCTTAAGGGAATGATTCCGGTCGCTATGTTACGCGGCTTGTGGGCATATCGCGGCTTTATTCTGGGTAGCGTTAAACGCGAATTCCAGGCTAAATATGGCAACGCAATTTTAGGTGCCGCCTGGACTGTTCTGAACCCGCTGGCGATGATTCTGGTGTACACCGTGATCTTCGCTCAAGTCATGCATAGCAGGCTGCCCGGGGTAGATACAGCGTTTGCCTATAGCATCTACCTGTGTGCAGGCATACTGACGTGGGGCTTGTTTGCTGAGATCGTCGCGCGTGGACAAACCATGTTTCTGGATAATGCGAATGTAATTAAAAAAATTAATTTCCCGCGGATCTGCTTGCCCCTCATTGTTGTGTTGAATGCCTGCCTGAATTTCTCGATTATTTTTGGGCTGTTCACTGGGTTTTTAATCTTATCGGGGAATTTTCCCGGGTGGGTGTTCTTAGCGATATTGCCTGTGTTGTTGTTGCAGGTGATATTTGCCATTGGTCTGGCAATGATTATCGGTGTACTGAACGTCTTCTTCCGGGACGTCGGTCAATTTTTTAGTATTTTTATTCAATTCTGGTTCTGGCTTACCCCCATTGTGTATCCGTCCAGCATATTGCCAGCGCCGATCAGGGCATTGCTGGTCTATAACCCGATGGCACAAATGACGGCGGCATATCAGACGATACTGGTTAGTGCACAGCTCCCCTCCTGGCAAAGTCTGCTACCAACGCTGGTGCTGAGTCTCCTGCTCTGTGTGCTCGGCATGCAGCTATTCCGTAAGCGTGTCGGTGAAATGGTGGATGAACTCTGATGGGCAGTATCAACGTTAATAATCTAGGCAAAGCCTACAAACAATATGCGACCCGCTGGTCGCGTCTGGCTGAGTGGGTACTACCCTTTCTCGGTGTGCAACATCGCTTGAAATGGGTATTAAAGGACATCAATTTCTCTATCACGACCGGTGAAGCGGTCGGCATCATCGGTATCAATGGCGCAGGTAAAAGTACACTGCTCAAACTGATTACAGGTACAACACAGGCAACCACCGGAACAGTGCAGAGCAATGGCAGAATCGCGGCCTTGCTGGAGCTGGGTATGGGCTTTCATCCTGATGTCAACGGACGCGACAATGTTTTGATGGCAGGCCAGCTAATGGGCCTGTCGATGGAAGACATCAGTCAGTTGATGCCGCAGATTGAGGCATTTGCAGAAATTGGTGACTATATTGACTCACCAGTAAGAGTGTATTCCAGCGGTATGCAGATGCGTCTTGCCTTTAGTGTAGCGACCTGTGTACGGCCTGATATTTTGATTGTCGATGAAGCACTGGCAGTCGGTGACGTCTTCTTTCAGCAAAAATGCTTTGAACGCATCACTCAATTCACTAAGGCGGGAACCACTCTGCTATTTGTATCGCATAGTACCGGCACGGTATTGAATACCTGTACCCGCTGTATTTTTATACGGGAAGGCGGACTGGCATTTGATGGTGCGCCAAAAGAAGCGATTGATTTATATCAGGCTGAATTGCTGAGTCGCCTGGATCAGGCAAAAACACCTTTGCAGGTCAATACCAGCCACGAACAGGAGCGACGTATCGGGCACGAAACGCGCCTCACCGATGCGCCTGCACTGGAGGGGAAAACCGGCAGTATTACAACCGGACGTGCAGACTGCGTTGGAGTGAACTTCGTGCAACAGGATGGCAGTATCCAATACAGCATGCTCGCGGACGAACGTGTCACCTTGCGCATTGACTTCAGGATCCGACAGCCGCTTGAGGATCCTCATGCGGGATTTAAGATACGTAACCGTTATGGCGTAGTTCTGTTCGAAACCAATACGTACTGTATGCATGAAACGCTGGGGCAGGCTGAGGCGAATACGATTTTATCAGTGGAATTTTCATTTGCGCTCAGCCTGTTCCCCGATGAGTACACCATTACTATCGGCCTGGCGAACGGCGGCTATGGCGAAGGTGCATTTAAAGAAGTGATTACGTATCTGCATGAGGTCAGTGCATTTGTTGTATTGCCTAATCCTTCGGCGATCACCTGGGCAGGTTTGACTAATTTACAGCCGCAACTCAGCTTTGAAAAATATTGAAATAAGATTTGAACCGATGAAACCATTAGCCATGCAAGACGCCCCTGATTTGACTTTACTGTTCCGGAATGAAACCCTAGTACGGAGCATTTATCGTGGCTTGCTGGGACGCGATCCAGAACCGGCTGCATTAGATTACTGGACACAGGCCATCACAGAACACGGCAATCCCGGCAGTATCCTGAATGCCATTGCAGAGAGTGATGAATTTAAAAAAAATCTGCAATTACAATCGCAACAAAAAACAGTAAGTACAACGCTGGCGTCTCTGGCATTACCATTGCTTGAGCAGGATCCTCTGACTATCGTCGATGTCGGCGCGCAAGAGCTGGAGGGGGAACAACATGTATATGCGGCGATTGCCAGTCATGGTTTACCTTACCAGACGATCGGCTTCGAGCCGCTAGAAGATAAGATCGCGGAGAGTCAACAACGTCATCCAGACAGCAGAGTCACGCTGTTTCCCACGTTTATTGGTGATGGCGGCAATCATACGTTTCATATCAATAACTATGATGCGACCTCTTCTCTTCTACCGCTGAATACAGCCCTGATAAAAGATCTGGTCGATCTGAGTCATCTCGCCACAGTCCAGACTGAGCAAGTAGCAACCAGCACACTGGATCAGGTTCTGACAGAGGTAACCCGTATCGATTTTTTAAAACTGGATATCCAGGGGTTTGAACTTGAGGCATTGAAACATGCGACCGCAACTCTGAGCCGAACGAATGTCGTACATTGTGAAGTGTCTTTTGCTGAAATTTATCAAGGACAAGCACTGTTCACTGATGTCGAAACATTACTCCGCGAACAGGGATTTTATTTTGTCGATTTTAGTTCTACATGCCACTACCCCTACCATAGCGCGTCACATCAAACGTCCCGCGACCGACTCGGCTGGGGAGACGCGATTTTCTTTAAACGCAGTGAATTGCTGCCTGCACCACGCGATCTGCTGGCACAAGCGGTCATCGCACAGCTCGTCTATGGTAAATCCTCATTTGCAGAATTCCTCACTGCACATTTTGACGCGCAATCCGGTACGGCATTGACATCCGCGTTCAGCGGCAATCTTCGTTAGGTCTTGCAAAATTATGCCTTTTATTTCTTACTCTCAAAATTTTGAAGATGTGTTGCTATGGCGCGCACTTGGCCACATCAAGAACGGGTTTTATATCGATGTTGGGGCGAACGATCCCGTAGAACACTCTGTGACCAAAGCGTTCTACGATGCAGGATGGAGCGGCATCAATATAGAACCGCTCCCCAAGTTTCAGCTCGCATTTCAGGAGCAAAGACCACGCGATATTAATCTCGCAATCGCTGCTGGCGCAACGGAAGCGGAGATTACACTGTTTGATGTTCCGGCAGTCAACGGCTGGGCGTCTAACGACGAAGCCGTCGCAAGTGCCCATAAGGCTGACGGATTTGATGTTATCGAGCTCAAGGTTCCACAACGTACATTGAGCCAGATTTGCGCAGAGAATGCTGCCACCCAAGAAATTCATTTTCTCAAAATCGATGTTGAAGGTTTTGAAGGGGAAGTATTACGCGGCGCAGATCTCAGAAAATGGCGCCCATGGATCTTAATCGTAGAAGCAACGATGCCAAACAGCCGGGTAACTAATCACGAAACCTGGGAGCATTTAATTGTTGCGCACGACTACCACTTTGCTTATTTCGATGGCTTGAATCGTTATTATGTCGCTATTGAACACATAGAGCTGCGTGACATCCTCTCCGTGCAGGCGAATGTGTTTGACGATTTCATTTCGACGCATCTGGATCGGGCCTGGGCAAATACGAACGCTGCGAACCAGAGAGTGATTGAAGCCGACCGCATGATGCGTGAAGCGCTGGACAACGCGAACAAAATTAAACTGCAGTCGTTCGAAGCTCTTGCTTACTTTGTGGAAGAACGCAAGATAGCGAAAGAAAAAGCATTAGAACTAACGACTCACTGCGAAGCTCGCATAATAGAATCAGAATTAAGCTTACAGCAGAGTATTGCGCAGGTTAAAGACTTAGAACATCAACTTGCAGTCTTATATGCCAGCCGCTCCTGGAAACTCACCCGTCCGTTGCGCTGGTGTATAAAAAAAATCTCGTCGCTGCGATCAAAAAAAAATGTCGTTATTTCAACAAATCTCAGTCATTTAGAACATTCTGCAGATACATCTGCAATACCAGATGCCATTACTCCTGAGCCCAGTAATCTCACGATATCTGCGCGCAAAACACTGGATGATTTACATCGTATCAGTTCGATTAATAAATAATTATGCGTATCGTTATTGATTTACAGGCAGCTCAAAGTGGGCTCTCAGCAGTTACAGAACAAACTCTGTTAGTTGCCCTCTCAGTCGCTCGGCTAGCTAGCGAACATGAAGTTTGGGTAGTCTTGAATATGCACTTCGCTGCGACCATTACCCCTATCCGTACTGCATTTAACGGTGTCGTTAATGCCGAACGTATCATTAGTTTCAATACACCACGCTTAGAAAATACGGATGGCATATCGCTTGCGGTTCTTAATCAGAATCAACAAATCCATGCACAAGTACGGGCAGGTTTTTTAGCTAGCCTGAATCCTGATATCGTGTTTGCACCGCATATCATCGAGGCAATTGATCCTCATGTGATACGTACTGTCGTGCCAGATTTCGATACATATCAGACTGTTTTTCTAGTGGGAAATGCCATTATTCCTATACTGGCAGCGGACGATGCCACAAACGCTAGCCGACAGTCGAATTTACAGCGTGCAGCAGGAATACTGACGACATCTGAATTAGCACGTAAAAGTATCGCCGTACTCCCGGATACCGCGCCTCTGATCGTTGATGAAAGTAATCCTGCCACAATACTGTCTGCGCTGCTGGATATAGCGAACCGTAAGTCACAGCGCTCTACACAGCATCGGCGCTCAAGGCTTGCTTTCGTCTCACCGCTGCCACCTGAGCGATCAGGGATAGCCGACTACAGTGCTGAATTAATACCCGAATTAGCCCGCTACTATGATGTAGAACTGATTCTCGACCAGCCTGTGGTCAGCGACGTATGGTCAGCAGGTGCATTCCCTGTGCGTAGTGTCGAGTGGTTTGAATCACATGCGGAAGAATTTGATCATGTGCTTTACCAGATTGGTAATTCACCAGCGCACAAGCATATGTTTCGTTTGCTTGAGCGTCATCCCGGTATTGTCGTGCTGCATGATTTTTTCCTGGCAAATGTGCTCGATTATCTCGACCATAGCGCTTATTTGGACAATGCGTTTGGTAAAGCACTGCAATATTCGCACGGCTTAAATGCTGTCTTGGATCAAAAAAAGATCGGCGTTACCGAATCCATTTGGAAATATCCGTGCAATAAGGGGGTACTCGATCACGCAGCAGGGACGATTGTTCACTCGCACTATCCTAGGCAATTAGCTGAACAATGGTATGGCCGCGAGAGTGCGGCGAACTGGCGTACGATCCCGCTTTTACGAGGTCATTCCCATCATGACCTTGACCGTATTAGCGCACGTGGTCTTTTGCAATTAAAAGAGACTGACTTTATCGTCTGCTCGTTTGGCCTGATGGGCATGACTAAATGCAATGAGCAACTGCTGGATGCCTGGCTAAACTCGCCGCTGGCACTTGATCCGCATTGCAAATTAATCTTTGTCGGTGAAAACGATGGCGGTATTTATGGTCAGCAGATTACCGGTAAAATCGCTGTGCATCCTGCGGGCCATAGTGTCAGAATCACGGGTTTTGTATCTCATGAAGAGTATTGCCAATATCTGATCGCTGCCAATACTGCCGTGCAATTGCGAACGCAAACCCGGGGAGAAACCTCGGCTTCGGTACTCGATTGCTTATTGCATGGCTTACCGACTATCGTCAACGCGCATGGATCAACCGCAGAGTTACCGGATGACGTGTTGTTAAAAATTGATGATCAGTTTTCCCTCGAGCAGCTAAGCACAACTTTACTTAATATCTGGCACAAGCCGGTACTCCGGCAACAGCTTTCGGTCGCTGCCCGCAAGTACATTGCGACACAGCACTCGCCACAAAAAGCAGGTGAACTCTACCGTGATGCGATTGAGGACCTGTCACAGCACAGCGTCAGGCTTCATTATCGCCATCTTCTCAAGAACATCGGCCAGACAGGTATCGCAACCGAAGACCAGCTGACGCAAGTAGCCATCGCAATTGCCGCCAATCAGCCATCAACTGGCCGACGTCAATTGCTGATTGATATTTCGGCTCTGGTGCAATCTGATCTGAAAACCGGAATTCAGCGGGTAGTGCGGAGTATCATCACTGCGTTGTTCAACACCCCTCCTGCGGAATACAAAATTGAGCCTGTATACAGCCCGGGTGGCGGTGAGCCTTATCGTTATGCCAGACACTATCTGCAAGACTGGCTTGAATGTGAAATACCGGACAACGAAGATGCACCGGTTGAAATACAGAATGGCGATATATTTCTGGGTCTGGACTTGCTGATTAGCGGCGTCAGACAAAACCGCAGCCTGCTACAGGACTATAAAAATAAAGGCGTGCACCTATATTTTGTGGTCTACGACATCTTGCCTGTGCTACGTCCTGACGTGTTCCCTGAAGGTACTGAGGCAGAGTTTGAAAGATGGCTTCATACCATCAGCCATATTGCAGACGGACTGGTGTGTATATCGCGTGCGGTTGCAGATGAATTAGCCAACTGGCTGATCCGGAATTCGCCGGCAAGAGCAGATACATTGCGTCTCGGCTACTTTCATCTGGGTGCTGATATTGATGCCAGCAAACCTAGTTATGGATTAAACGATGACGCGGACTTATTGCTCGATTTGCTTAAGATACGCCCCAGCTTGCTCATGGTGGGAACCCTGGAACCACGTAAAGGTCACACTCATGCGCTGGACGCATTTGAGCAGTTATGGGCGCAAGGGATTGATGTCAATCTGGTCATCGTAGGAAAACACGGCTGGAAGGTCGATGCTCTCGCAGAACGGTTGCAGACTCATCCGGAAAACGGCAAGCGACTCATCTGGTTACACAATGCGTCGGATGAAATGCTGCTGGAGCTATACAAATGGTCTTCAGGCTTACTCGCTGCATCTGAGGGCGAAGGCTTTGGCTTGCCTTTGATTGAAGCAGCCCAACATGGCCTGCCTATTATCGCGCGAGGTATACCGGTATTCAGAGAAGTAATGGGAGAACATGCCTATTATTTTGACGGTTTGACAACTACTGTGCTGGCAGATACCATTCAGACATGGTTGCAACTATTGAAAGAAAATCGCGTTCCGCAATCAACTGAAATGCGTTGGCTTACCTGGGAAGAAAGTGCGGTTCAACTATTGAATACGCTATTGCACAAAGGATGGCATCACGAAATATCACCACAACCTGGCGTACGGGAGTAAGACCAGAGAAGTAAAAAATCTCATCGCGCCCCCTGGCTCAATTAAATCTGGTAATACGGCATTCACTTTACGGCGATGCCCGCAACAAGTATGGCCCTGAGAGACGTTTATTTTTGCATCAACTGAGTTGTCAATATGATTATTGGAAACGGATTGCTGGCACGGGCATTTGCACCACTTTTTGCCTCTGATGCGCGGCATCTGATATTTGCCTCCGGTGTGTCTAATTCTTTGGAAACAAATGCAGAGGCATTTGCACGCGAAAAAGTTTTACTGACATCTGCGCTGACACAAAACAAAACAACGGTCTATTTCAGCACTTGCTCTGTATATGATCCTAAATTAACCGAATCTCCGTATGTCCGGCATAAAATTGAGATGGAAGAGTTAGTGTTGAATGCCGGAGCAATGACGGTATTCCGTCTGCCACAAGTGGTAGGAAAAACAAACAATCCGCATACATTAACCAATTATTTGCACCAGCAAATCAGCTCACGTTTGCCATTTAAAATTTGGCGTCATGCCCGAAGGAATTTAATTGACGTGCAGGATGTCAGTAGTATCGCCACTTATTTGCTGCGACATCAGCATACTGCCAATCAGATCATCAATATTGCCAATCCACTCTCCACATCGATCCAGGATCTGGTCAAGATTTTCGAAAATACTCTGGATATCCAGGCATTGTGCGAAGTGCTGGAGAGTGGTGCAAGTTATGACATTGAGGCGACCATAGCGATTCGTGCGGCGAGTTGCATGGGCATCCATTTTGATCACACTTATGTGAACAACCTCATCCGGAAATATTATGCATGAACCTGTAAGCTTCGCACTATCTCTCGTTATCCCGGTTTATGGCAGCGAAAAAGTGCTGCCGGAACTAGTCGCCCGGCTACATACAACGCTCAATGAAATCGAGTCCTTGCGCGACAACTATGAAGTAATTTTTGTCTGTGACTGTTCACCTGATCATAGCTGGCATGCGATCGAAAAATTAGCATCAGATTACCCTTGGGTACGTGGCATCTCACTACGGATGAATGCAGGACAACACAATGCCTTGATGGCTGGCTTTGCACAAACACGCGGCAAGATTATCGTGACAATGGATGATGATTTACAGCATTCTCCTTCCGACATTCCTGCACTTCTGGACGAACTGGAAAAAGGCCGTGACGTCGTATATGCACGCTTCAAAAAACGTCAGCATGCAAGTTGGAAAATTGTCGGCAGCCGTATCAACGATCTCGTTGCCGGTTACCTGATGCAAAAACCCAAAGGGCTATATCTATCGCCATTTCGTGCGATGAAAGCGGCCATCCGCAACGATATACTGCGTTACCAGGGACCATATGTTTATGTCGATGGCCTGATTTTGTCAGTTACACGTAACATCGGTACGGTAGATGTGAATCACCATGACAGGTTTGCGGGAGATTCTGGTTATAGCTTCAGAAAATCTCTTTCACTCTGGCTCAAGATGGCGACCAGTTTTTCTATTGTGCCCTTACGTATTACCTCGCTGGCAGGTATCTGCTTTTCCGGTTTAGGATTCCTGCTGGCACTTCTTTTAATCATACAAAAATTTACCCTGGACCGTATGCCAATAGGATGGTCATCTCTGATCGTTACCATCCTTATTGTCGGTGGCGTTCAATTGCTGGCGCTGGGGATGCTGGGCGAATATCTTGGCCGGGTTTTATTAACGCTCAATTCCCGTCCTCAATATGTGATTGGTGAAACGGTAGGGATTGCTAGCAACCCAGACCGCGATCATGCAAAGTCTCAAGTGAAAGCGTCCTGATGCAATTTTTACTGTATTGCCTTTGCGGTGGCATCGGCGTCTCTACTGATTATGCTGTATTTTACATCGCCGTCACCAGCGGAACCTGGTATCAGGCAGCCAACGGCATGGGATATCTGGCCGGAACCTTGATGAGCTTCTTTCTGAACCGGATTTTTACCTTCGGTATGCGGGATAAGATATTACAAAGGCTGGTGCTGTTCTTGCTCATCGCCCTGATCGGTTTTTCCGCTTCTGCCGCACTACTTTGGGCCTTAGTGCAAGTGATGAACCTGGATGCGCGCATTGCCAAGCTCATTAGCTTACCGATGGTGGTCGTACTGCAATTCAGCCTGAACAGAAAAATCACATTTAATCCGGCTGGCAATAATGCAAATGTCACTACCGGTCTTCATGAAAAAAACAAACTATGAATAAGCAATTTGATACTGCCATTGTCGGCGCTGGCTTCACTGGCCTTACGGCTGCACTCGAATTAGCGCGTAAGGGCCAGCGAGTACTGCTACTGGAGTCCGACACGACCGCGGGTGGACTTGCCGGCACGTTCGAATTCAAAGATGGCGTCAAAATCGAGAAGTTCTATCATCACTGGTTTGATAATGACGTGTATGTGCCTCAATTGGTCAAGGAACTGGGTCTGGAGGGAGAAATAGTGACGATGCCCTCCAAAACCGGCATGTACTTCAACGGGCGCCACTGGCGCTTATCTACGCCGCTGGATTTATTACGCTTTAAGCCCCTCTCATTCTTTGACCGTATACGCCTCGGCTTATTGGTATTACAGGTTCGTCGCGTCAAGGATTGGAAAGCCATTGAGCACTTGTCGATACGAGAATGGCTAGAACCGTTATGCGGCAAGAACGTCTACAGAATCGTCTGGCAACCTCTGATAGAAAACAAATTCTCTGTTTTTTCAGAGGCAGTCAATGCAGTCTGGATGTGGAAAAAACTCGTGTTACGCGGCAGTACCAGAGATGCCAAGGGTGGTGAACAACTGGCCTATTTCAAAGGTGGTTTCGGCAGACTAGCGCAAGCCATGGTAGATGAAATCGTACGTCTCGGCGGCGAAATTCGCTTCGCAGAACCAGTCAGGAATGTGATTGCACAGGATGGCCACATCAGCGGATTGCAGACTGATGAGGGCATCGTCAACGCAAAACAATTTCTGTTTACTCCGGCATTTCCTGTGATTGCCAGCATCTTTGATGGAACAGGGCATCAGGAGTGGTTAACTCAGATGCGCCGGGTCAAATATCTGGCTAATGCATGTCTGGTGCTGGAACTGGACCGCAGCCTGTCAGATACTTACTGGCTTAATGTGAACGATCCCGGGTTTCCCTTTGTCGGCGTGATAGAGCATACCAATTTTGATAGCCCTGCTAATTATGACGGAAAACACATCGTCTTCTTGTCGCGCTATTTGGCAAAAGAAGATCCGCTCTGGAGTTATGGTGATCAGGATTATCTGAATTTCGCTCTGGAGCATCTACAGCGCATGTTTCCAGCACTTGATCGCTCATGGATCAGCGATTTCCGGATCTGGCGAGCAGAGTACGCACAACCGGTAACAGAGCGCGGCTATTCAAGCTACGTACCTGGTCGTGAAACACCCTTCAGCAATGCGTGGATCAGCACAATGGCGCAGATTTACCCTGAAGATCGCGGTACCAACTATGCGATTCGTGAAGGTAAGGCTGTAGCGCATCTGATGCTGGCACAGCAAAGTAAATAAACGCTAAACGACTTTCTCAATCCATCCGCAAAAACAGACATGACCCGACACCTGCTACGCAGTCACAAAGTATCAATCACTGTTCAATTCCTGTTGATAGTGACGACTGCGGCGGGCCTCTTGCTGTGGTCGTATGACTCACTATCCAGTCTTTCAATCGATCTGGCACATCACTATGCACTCACGGCACGCCTCTCTGATTCCTTGATCATCCCGTATGCCGGAGATGCCAGTCTGGCAGAGATGAATTTTTATCCTCGCAGCAGTCATCTGATCGCCGCACTGATCGGTAAAATCACTCACTCTCCATTTTGGGGAATGCATATAACAGCACTACTTGCCGTCTTCGCGGTCTGGTCGAGTATCGCGTATATCTTATCGAGCTTACCGGAGAAACCAAGTATCCTCGTCTATATCACTTCGGGTTTACTTTTATTGATCAATCACTATTTTCTGCAATTTGATCTGCATGCCAGTGAAATTGATGTTAACTATTTCTTCGCGCAACTTGTCGGCCAAGCCTTCATCCTGATAATACTTGTGTTGACTCTGCGTTTCGATCATCCAGAAACGAAAAAGGGCTGGCGTAATTGTCTCCTTATTCTGGCGATCCATATCGCAGTTGGTATTCATCTGTTACCAGCGCTGGAACTGTTGTGTTTTTATATTGCGCTGCTGGGATCTGAGCTTTATCAGCAATGGCATTCCAATAAAAATAAATGGCTCTCCGCAGGCCATACTGCCGGATACACTCTTGCTGCCAGTGCGGCGTTATTTTTACATCCTGCGTTTGCCAGAATGCGTCAGATCAGCCTGCATAACGGTGAGCTTCATGTCCAGCACATTAATGCAACAAGTACCTATCTGATCTATAGCAGTCTCATTTTCATCAGCTCCTGTCTCCTATGCAGAATCTGGTTTTCAATACGTGAAACCGGATCTGTTGACCGGTTTAAAGCCGTCAACTATATCGGTCTGTATGGGATGGCGGTATCCGGACTCTGCATGGCTCAAGTATTAGCACTGTGCCTTGGACTAGGTTCAGAGTACGCAGTCAAAAAGTATGTTTTTGGCCTGAATACAGTCTGCCTGATCGAAGCTGCTGTCTTTGTATTTTTAGTTGTACATAAATTACATCCACGGATGATGCGTGATGCCGATAAAAAAATACCCGACTACGTCAATCCTTTGCTAGCTTCTTTATTCACTGCTATTGCATTTGTGTGTGCGTTCCCCTCGCACCATTTATTCAGTGCCTCGGCTGTGGCAAGAACAGAGCGCCAGTTATTGGATCGAAAACAATCGTTCTCTTCACGGACGTCCGGGAAATTCGATTTTGTATATGCGATAGAGAAATCAGATGCCCATTTAGCATATATGTTTTCTACCGGTCTATTTCAAGCGCCGAGAGTATTGGCTTTGAGTGCTGAGGTCGCTGACTGGAATTATGTCGCCAGCATTTTTACTTCGGCGGGCTCCGCTTATGATATTGACGTCAACTGCCGGCGTGCAGCACCAGAGAATTCACTGGTTGTACTAGACGGTGCCTGCCTGTCAAAAAAATTAGGTATCACTGATACCATCAATTTTACGAGCCTGAACAAAAACAACCCCTGTACGGCTCAGGGATTAAGCGTTGCGGAAGATTTTGGCACATGGACTGAGGCGAATTCCGTACATATTCGTTGTCCTGTACCTGCCAATAGACAGCATATTAAACGAATAGAAATTGATGCCAGTGGCTTCCTTGTACAGAAAATTACACAAAGAGTAATGATAACGGTCAATGGGGAAGCAACTGAGAACTACCTGTTCGACGATAGTCATTCAAGACACGTGATGGTCGTGGATTTACCAGAAAAACCAGGTAAGGACGCGGTGATTGATCTGACCCTACCTGATGCAGTATCCGGCAAAAAATTAGGTGTTAGTAACGATGTACGTCAACTCGGCATCGCAATCAAATCCATTACATTCAAATAAATCCGATCCTGATAACAAGCCAGCACAAGTGCTAAAGCTTGTTAAGCACCCGTTGATAAAGGTCGAGATAATTCAGCGACATTTGCTCTGCGGTGAATAGCTCTTGATAACGTTGCTGGGCTTTGCCCCCCATCTGAGCAGCTTCTGCCGGATGATCCACTAAGTAGCGCATCGCTTGCCTGAATGCCAGAGGATCGTTCGGCGGCACAACTAATCCGGTCTGACCCGCAATATTAATATAGGTCGTTCCTGTCCCGATCTCGCTGGAGATCATAGGCTTACCAAACATCGCTCCCTCTAACAGGGAGATACCAAATGCCTCTGAACGCAGGTGTGAGGGAAATGCAAGCGCGTAACATAAAGTCAGCAGAGCGACCTTATCCGGCTCTGGTAAAGCGCCAAGAAAATGAACATTCTTCAGGCCCAATGCTTGCGCCTGACGCTTGAGATCTGCCTCCACCGGACCATCACCGACAATGACTACCGGAATATCGCTACCAGCAGCCGCTTCTAGCAAGATGTGCAAACCCTTGTAGTACCGCAACATGCCGACAAACAAAAAGAATTTTTCACCTACCCGCTGACGCCAGTAATCAAGCAACTGCGCTGAGGGTGCAGGATAAATACTTTTATCAAGGCCGTAAGTGATGATCTCTGTCTTGTCTTTGTAACGCTCCAGTATCGGACTGGTAGCAAGATAATTCGGCGACGTAGCAACAATTCTGTCTACGTCGTTTAAAAAACAATGCTTCAATGGCTGGTAGAGTTTAAGCAAATATTTTTGACGAACAATATCTGAATGGTAGGTCACTACAGACGGTTTTTTAATATTGCCGAAAAAATGAGCCACATCCATGAATGGCCATGGAAAATGATAATGAACGACATCTGCGACCTTAGCTAACTCTTTAAACCTGGATAAGGCAGTCCATGAGAATCCTGTAGAGGCAATTTCAAAATTCAGCGGAGCACGATGGACCCGATGCCCCTCGAACTCGAGCTCAAAGTTGCTTTTATCGCGGGTTAAAGTCAATACCTCGGCGCTAACACCTAGGCGCGCCGTGCCAACGACCATCTGGCGTATCACCTGCTCTACCCCACCAAAGCTGTCAGGGTAATAGGTGCGGTAAAAATGTAGCACTTTCATGGGCGCACGCTCATCATGACTTTTGTACCACCTTGTAAGCGATCACGGTATTTTTCACACAGGCATCCCACGTCAATTCTGCAGCCCGTTGCAAACCTCTGGAAATTGCCATAGCGCGCCACTGATCGTCTTCCAGTGCTTTTTTCAACCCGAAATGAATAGAGGTGACATCACCTGGTTCAACCAGCATCGCCGCACCGGCGGCCACTTCAGGCATGGAAGAACAGTTTGATGTGAGGACTGGCACACCACTTGCCATTGCCTCTGCAATAGGCAAGCCAAATCCTTCGTACCACGACGGATAAGCGAATAAACGGCAACCAGCATACAAGAGCGGAAGAAATTGTTCATCTACGAATCCAAGATATTTCAACCACCCCTCAGTCACCGCACGTTCAATCTGGAGATGAATTTCTTCGCTTTGCCATCCTTCGCCGCCAACCAACACTAGAGGCCACTTGTTTCGAGTAGCAAGAGGTAGCATGCGATAAGCCGCTAACAGGTTGATCAAATTTTTGCGCGGCTCTATCGTCGATACAAATAAACTGTAACCATCACATTGCAATCCAAATCTTGCCAGTGCGGGGGTCAATTCTGTTGTGGAGCGCGGGCAAAATTCCTCATCAACGCCAAGTGGAATTGCGCGCACCTGATCAGGCTGCAAGCTGAATTCCTGTATCACTTCCAGACGTGTCGCGAGAGAATCAGTTAACACTAGACTGGCTCGCTTGATCGCTTGTGGTATCGCTACATGCATGCGATCAATCCGGGCTTTCGGGTGCCATTGAGGATAACGATAAACAGAAAGATCATGTATTGTGACCACGCTTGGCAAACGAGTGTTCGGAACGAAGTAATTAGGTCCATGAAAAATACCCTTGGAGACCTTATTTAGCTGGCGACTAGCCATCAGAGGGATCAGTGCACCGTATGCTCTGGCGACAAACGGCAAGCGTCCAAGGCGCTGGCGCATCCGGCCTTTATAATTGAGCTGTGGTGCAGGAGGTGGCTCCATCGGCTTTTGATCGGCGTTACCGACAAGACCCGTCGCAGAGTTAATGCGAGGTAAATCGGCCCAGAGACCATCAGACAAATATCTTACTGATTCAATGTCTGTCTGCAGCGGCAAGCGTGTTGCCAACTCCCATGCATATCTTCCGATACCGGCCAATGGTGGGCGAATCGCCTCGGTAGATAAGATAATGTTCATACTGACACACTCTCTGCATTCAACATCCACGCCAGCGTATCTTGCAGAGGGATCGACGGTAACTTACCTATGTACTGCTGTAATTTAGATGGATCTCCCATCAGTTTATGCACTTCATTCGCCCGGACAAACGCAGGATTAACGCGAACATCGATCTCATAACCGGCTAAGGTCTCTGCCATATGAATAATCTGGCGCAGCGTGTAGCAAGTACCGGAGCAGATATTAAAAGTCTGACCAGCAGGTGCCAACTCTAGCAAACGCGCATACGCTTTTGCCACCATGCGAACATCGGAAAAGTCTCTGGCAACGTCAAGATTACCTAATTCAATGTGCCGGGCTTTACGGCGAAAATGACTGACGATCTTTGGTAAAAGAAAATTCTCTGGTTGGCCTACCCCAGTGTAATTAAACGGGCGCGTAATGATGATCGGCAGTTGATCCATCCATAACCGTGCAACATGCTCCATCGCAAGCTTGCTGACGCCATAGTCGTTCGCTGGCATTGCTGGTTCAAGCTCACTGATAATCTCAGTTCTGGTGTTGCCGTAAATATTAGCGCTACTCGCCAATAAAACGGCGCGTGGTCGCTTCTCAAGACTGGCAAGAGACTCGAGTAAGTGTCGGGTACCAAGCACATTCACCCGATAGATCGCCTCGGCGTCACCATGTGCCACAAACGAGATCGCAGCCAGATGAGCGACGACATCTGGCTGAACTTCGGAAATCACTTCGTTAAGACGCAGGCGGTCACAAAGATCAACCGCATACGTGTCAGGACCGCGCGCATCTGTTCCATGAACCGTACCAAAAACCTGATATCCGGCAGCCTGTAATTCAAGAGAAAGAATGTGTCCGGTAAACCCTCTCAGTCCCGTGATGAGGGCGCGTGGTTTACCAGCAGGATCAGAATGAGTTGCCATTGGCATTACGGCGCAAGTCGGCTTCAACCATCATTTGACATAATTGCTCTAAGCTTGTTTTAGGTTCCCAGCCCAATACATCTTTCGCTTTTTGTGGATTGCCGATTAGCAATTCCACTTCCGCCGGACGATAAAACTTAGGATTGACTCTGACCAGCACCTGATGGGACTTGGTACAAACAGCGGTTTCGTTTTCTGCTTCACCTTGCCATCTCAACTGAATATCTGCCGCCTTAAATGCCATGGTGACAAAGTCGCGCACGGTTTCTGTACGGTTAGTTGCCAGGACAAACGTATCCGGCTTGTCAGCCTGTAGCATGCGCCACATGCCTTCTACGTATTCCTTGGCAAATCCCCAGTCACGCTTGGCATCCATGTTGCCCAGCTCAAGACAGTCGAGCTTACCTAGTTTTATCTTGGCTACAGAGTCCGTGATTTTACGGGTCACAAATTCGCGACCGCGTAGCGGCGATTCATGATTGAACAAAATACCGCTGCAACCAAAAATACCATACGACTCACGATAATTAATCGTCATCCAGTGTGCATATAATTTGGCAACACCGTAAGGGCTGCGTGGATAAAAAGGGGTAGACTCGATTTGTGGAACCGCCTGTACTTTGCCAAACATCTCTGAAGTGGATGCCTGATAAAAACGGATCTCGGAATTCACAATACGTATTGCTTCGAGCAAATTAAGCGCACCGATCCCGGTAATCTCCGTTGTTGTCAAAGGCTGATCAAAAGAAACTCCGACAAAACTTTGTGCTGCAAGGTTATAGACTTCTGTCACACCGGTGGTCTGCAATAGACGGATACTGGCTGAAAGATCCGTCAAGTCGTATTCGACCAGATGCAAGTCAGGATGGTTTTCAATTCCTAATTCTGCGATACGCCAAAAGTTAACCGAGCTGGTGCGACGATAAGTGCCATACACCGTATAGCCTTTTTCCAACAACAACTCAGCGAGGTAGGCGCCATCTTGTCCAGTAATGCCTGTGATTAATGCTTTTTTACTCATTCATAAACCTCTTCGCCGAGGCGAATATTCAAATTCTTCTTATTTTTCAACCGACCATATCAATTGGGGGCACTCATGACGAGATATACCTGTGACGTTGATCACACTTGCTCAGTATACAATAGTCACTTGATTTACTTACAAACTCTTGCATCAGAATGGCAACAGAATGTAAAAGTGCGACCTTAACCGGAGATCAGGAGTTAGATCGCGCCATAGCGCTGACGATACGCGGCTACGGCATCCTTGTGCCGGGCTATCTGAGTATCTGCACCTGCGGCAGACAAACAATCAAACAAATCATTCAGGTTGGCAATGGAGATGACCGGCATACCATAGGTCTGACTGACTTCTTGAACAGCCGAATGCGCAGACAACGCGTCATCCTTGCCTGAACGCTCCATACGATCAAGAGCAATTAATACTGCCGATGGGGTAGCGCCCGCATGACGAATCATGTCTACCGATTCGCGCACCGATGTGCCGGCAGAAATAACATCATCGATAATCACGACTTTGCCTTGTAATCCGGCACCGACGATGGTTCCCCCCTCGCCGTGGTCTTTAGCCTCTTTACGGTTATAAGCAAACGGTACATTGCGGCCTTTTGCCGCAAGCGCAACTGCGGTGGCAGATGCCAGAGTAATACCCTTGTATGCCGGACCAAACAGCATATCGAATTCAATGCCAGAATCAAGCAAAGTCTGTGCATAAAAATCCGCAATACGTCCTAAATTTGCCCCATCGTTGAACAGTCCCGCATTAAAAAAATAGGGAGAATTACGCCCTGCTTTGGTAACAAATTCTCCAAAGCGGATAACCCCGGCATCAACCGAAAAGCGAATAAATTCTTGTTTTAAATTTTTCAAAATGATCTCTTTTTTCTGTCAGAAAGCACCAGGCGGCCTCTCAGACAAGCATAATAGATTGCGGTTAATCGTCAAACTCGGAAGTATAAACTATGATCTGAGGCGGGCTTCTTTTTAGGTGATAGACCCAGCCTGTTGTTATGCTGATTTTCAAAGCGAAAATGAGATTTGAAAATCAACACAATCCCCGGACGCAGAATCATCTGGTATTCTTTTTACCTTACATTTCAACCGATATCATATTGTTATGACAAAAATCATCTCAGCCAATCTCAATGGCATACGTTCTGCAGCAAAAAAAGGCTTTTTTGAATGGATGAATCAACAGCAGGCTGATTTTGTTTGTGTACAGGAGCTGAAGGCGCAAGAGCCGGATATGACGGGTGATTTTTTGATGCCGCATGGCTATCACGGACATTTTCATTATGCGGAGAAAAAAGGTTACTCGGGTACCGGCGTATACAGCAAACAAAAACCTGATGCGGTAAAAATCGGTTTTGGCAGTCCTGAATTCGATGCAGAGGGCCGTTATGTGCGCTGTGATTTCGGTAACTTATCGGTGATTTCTGTATATTGCCCGTCCGGCTCCTCCTCGCCTGAGCGTCAGGAAGCAAAATTCCGTTTTATGGACTTGTTCATGCCACATCTAGCCTCCCTGATCGCAGAGGGACGGGAGCTGGTTATTTGCGGCGACTGGAATATTGCACACAAAGAGATTGACCTGAAAAACTGGAAAAGCAATCAAAAAAATTCCGGCTTTTTACCTGAAGAGCGCGCCTGGATGACGACCTTGTTTGAGGAGCTAGGATGGGTAGACGTGTATCGCCGCTTACACCCGGAAACAACCGGTGACGCATATACCTGGTGGAGCAATCGTGGGCAGGCGTGGGCAAATAACGTCGGCTGGCGTATTGACTATCATGTGGCAACTGCCGGCATCGCGGCAAAGGCGAAGCATGCCTTTATCTATAAAGAAGAACGGTTTTCCGATCACGCACCACTGATCATTGAGTACGCCTAAGTCTAGGTCTGCCTACCTGACATCGTCACCATCCTGAGACGGACATGCGGCAAACAAGATAACGAACGAATTTTACATACTCCTAAGTAGTATGCAATTGTATTACATGATTCCGCTTATCCTTACTGCGGAATCATGTGAATAAATGGCATACTCCCCTTATTTCCTATCATTATCGGACAGAAACTTGTCAGCGTCGGCACTCATTATTTGACGACATCACTGCGCATTACCCGGTCTTTTTTCACCCCAGACAATTTGCTTCCCTGCTCTTGCACATAGACCTCGAGCGCCTCAAGATCGTGACCGATAATCTGGCGCTGCTGGCCTTGTTTGAATATAGTGAAACCATCGCCACCGTCGGCCAGGAATTTATTCACAATCACTTTGTATGAACGCGCTGGCTGGATAGGCTGACCGTGTACACGCAAATCCTGAATACGCTGAGAGATATCCGACGCGGAGTTCCATCGATAGCTAAAACCATTGGAGACAAAAAGCTTCTTAGGATCGTCAGCATCGCGTCCTGCCCATTGCTGCTGAAGTAACGCGATGATCTGCTCGCCGGTCAAACTCATGCTGACCAACTCATTACCAAACGGCTGTACGGCATAGATATCGCCGAAGGTAACGTCAACTTCTTTGCTATCCGTCACGGAAGGTAAATCGCTGCGAATACCGCCTGCATTCATAAAAGACACATCAGCCGACCCAAAGCGTAAGCCGAACTGTAATTGCGCGTCTGAAATGACATTACCCAGAGCGCTGTCAAATCCACGAGAGCCACTTGAGCGAGTCAACGGTGTAGCCAGTTTCGTCACAACACGTTGACGTATTTCTGAGGTCAGGGTACTGACTTTATCAACCAATTGTTGTGCGACAGGATCCGCAACCAATGCCCCCTGATCAACCAGATAATTGGTCGCATTGGCGGACACGACCTGATTGGTACTGCGATTAATCGTAAGCTTAGTTTCAGTCAGATAAGCGCCATAGCTGCGCGCCTGCACCAGCAAACGACCGTCAATCTTGCAGGTATAGCCTTGATGCGAATGCCCGGACACCACCATCGTGACAGCCTTATCCAATCGGCGGGTAATATCGACAATCGGTCCTTTTAAACCTTCGCACTGATAGCTAGGATCATTGGCGGCACCCACATAATTGGCGCCCTCGTGTATCAACACTACAATCACAGAAATACCCTGCGCCTTGATCTCCGGAACATAGCGATTAATCGCAGCAGCTTCCTCATCGAACTGCAAAGTCTTGATGCCCTCAGCAGAAACCAGATTAGGCGTATCCGATGTCACTGCACCGATAAACGCGACTTTAATGTCGCCGACCTGACGGATGACATAGGGTTTCAACCACGGCTGCGCACTGGCCTTATCAATGACATTGGCCGCAATATAGTCGAATTTAGCCCCCTTAAATCCCGGAAATTCACATCCTTTGGCAGGGCAATCACCGTTGATCTTGCGCTGCAGATCCTGGCGTCCACCATCAAATTCGTGATTGCCAACCGACGTGACATCCAGCCCAATTTGATTCATGCCCTCAATCACAGGCTCGTCTTTGAGTATCGACGAACCTATCGGTGACGCACCGATCAGATCACCGGCGCCAACGAGTATGCTGGCCGGTGCTAATTTACGACGTTCTTTTAAAATACTCGCAAGATAGGCATAACCCCCCGCTGGTTTAGTTGCGGTCTTACCGTTCGACGTTGCCCCCTCCGCCGGAGCCAGGTAAGGAATAGGCTTGTCCGATTGCAGATTTCCATGAAAATCGTTGATACTGAAAATCGTGATTTCAGTGGTAAGGCCTGAACTAACCGCTGACTGCTTTGGTGTAGCACAGGCAGTTACTAACAAGGCGATGAATATGGATGCGACAGATTTCGTGCTGAACATATCGGTTCCCAAAAAAATAAAGCCTGCAATAACGCGTGGCGATATTGCAGGCTAGTACAAATCAGATTGTTATGACATTGAATTAAGTCAGTAATTCAATGTCGTCACGATCATTTTTCTCTATCAGATTAGAAATCTGTTGAGAACGTTACAGAAGCGTAACGAGGAGCGCCTAAGTAATAGAATACTGACTTACCTGCCGCTGTACCGTACGCCAGAGCATTCGTTACGTTGAAGCTAGATGGATTGCGATATTCTTCGTTCAACAGATTACTGACGCTTAAACGAATTGTTGGCTTCTTCAGATACGTTGTGTTTGGAAATTGATAGCCAGCGTCAAAACCAACGACTGTATATGCAGGAACCAATTCGTCATTGGTCATTGTCGCCCATTGCTTACCAGTATATTTCGCTTTCAAACGTGTGTACCAAGCGCCTGTTTCATATTGTGCACTCAGACCTGCTTTCCAAGTTGGCGTCAATGTCATTTCTTTACCAGCGGTTGGTAAAGTCGCTGTTTTACTAACGATCAGGTTATCCTGAATTTCGCTCTTAGCATAACCAAGTGAGCTGTAAAAAGACCAGCCGTTGACTGGTGTATTGCCCAATTCAACTTCAAAACCGCGAGTTTTAACTTTACCCACGCTAGTCAAGCTGCTCAGATTCGTTACAGGATCATAAGCAGTTGCCTGACGGTCGCGGAAATCAACCGAATATACAGTGAACTGGCCCGTGAGTTTTTCGCTTTGTAAGCGATATCCCAAATCCAGGTTATACGAAGTTTCTGCTTTCACATCGACGGGCATTGTCGCCACACCGTTTGTTACGACAACGTTACCTGTTGTGGCATATACAAAGTTTGGCGGTACTTTCATGTTCTTAGCCAAGCTCGCGAACACGGAGTTGTTGTAATCGATCTGGTAACGAGCACCTAACTGAGGCAATATTTCAGAGTAGGTTTTCTTAATGTTGTAGCTGACGGCGGAGCCTTCATTTGCATTGTTAGTAAAATCACGCTTCATTGTAGGTGCACGCAAACCGATGTTAATACTCAGTTTATCGTCCATCATGCTGATCGTGTCTTGGGCAAAGAACTGATACGCCGTGCTAATTGTTTTCCAGTCGCGACTTTGGAACGGCGAACCATCAGGGCGTAAAATACGGCCCTCACGCAACCAGACATCGTTTGAATTGCCGTTTGCATCCACAGCTACCATTGGTCCAAACTGCTCATGCACAGCACGCTCCGCCCAGAAACCAGCCAAAATCTGGTGGTTGCCAAAAGTATGTGTCAATGATGCAGTGATACCAGGACGATTCGTACGCGTGACGCTACTGTTAGCAACAATTACTTTATCCAAAGTATCGCCGTCGCCGTTCAAATCGACTGCGCCAGTTAATTTACCAGTTGATTGGTTCAGGAAAGCAGCTTCCGTTTGCAGGCGTTGCTGCACACCACCGGTACCAAATCCGTACCAGAAGTATGGTGTAACTTTCAAATCAGTGTCTTCACCCAAACGGAATTTGCCAACAGCAGATGCAATCACGTTCTGAAACGGATTTTTGGTCAACTGATAGTAAGTATCAGCATTGGCTTGTACCGGATCATTACCTGCTTTACCTGGTGTTGGCGCTACGTGACCGATAAACTGAGTTGAGTAATCGTAGTAGTAACCGTTTTTAGCCAGATCAGCCAGGTTGAAAGTACTGATATTTTGGTTAATCGCTTTGTTATACAAGATCGTACCGTTGATCGAATTAAAACGATCGAAATCAATGCGGAATCCCATATCGACGTGGTCACGGTTAGCACCGCCCGCACCTTTCCATTTATCAGCTTGCGCATGAGAAACGGAAATAAAGAAACGTGAGCGCTCATCCAGCATGCCTGTGTCATAACGGACATAGGTTTTGGACAAATTCAAGCCACCGACTGTTTGCATCAGGCGGATATTTTTTGTCTTAGATGGATCACAGGTAGTGATACCGAAATTACCGCCAGTCGCACCGATCTGCGGAGAGTCAACGTCTGTTGAACCTTGTGTTACGAACTGCGTGCAAGTATTTTCCTGATCCACAAATTCTTGCGGAAACACAGAGAAACTGCCGGAGTCATTAACCGGTACGCCGTTAATCGTTGCACCGATCTGATCGCTGTTGAAACCGCGCAATGTCAAACCGCCACCGAACAAACCTGTTGCATCGTAGTTGTAGCTATTCACCGCTGGCATCAGTTCCAGAGCTTCGTACGCATTGCCGGTCGGACGCTGTTTTGCCAGCTCTTCGGCTGTGATCGTGCTGCGTGCTTTTGGCGCGATTTCTTGCACCATCAAACCCATACCGACTTTCTTACCGGTGATGGTCACACGGTTAGGATCAGTTGGCTCGTTAGTTTCTGCTGGTGGCGTTGTTTGTGCGTAGGCACTCAGACACACCAGTTGGCAAGCGACAGCAACCATCGACAAGCGCGATGGAAATGCTGATGTATTTCTTGATTGTTTCATTTACTACTCCTGGATCAAGGGTTTTTAGAATTCATTACAAAACGATAAATCAGGGACCAATTTCTTCACTGCTTGAAATATTGCTGATCGACTTCAGTCAAAACAAAAACATGTTGCAAATAAATTTGAAAATTACTTCCAATCCTTAGGCTGAGCGTTGTAGTACCACAACATCTCCCTTTTTTAGGGCATTTAACATGCCAAAAAAATAAGCTTATTATCAGGATTGCGCAAACGATTGCTTGTATTCAAAAAGAAGAAAATTGAAGACCGCGCAAACGATTGCTATATTTTTTAAAAAAAACGGGAAAATCTATTTTCACAGTTACCGCACCATTTTTTAGAGTGCAATATGTCTCGTGAAGACTGAAATACCTTCTTTAAAGCAAAAAAGCAGGAAGCATGCCATTCGCAAATACCGTTCTTTTCTCACTACATGCTTTAGAAAAAACAGCGGTTTTTTTGCAATTTTCAGCCGATATATCTATGTCAAAGTAAAGTCTAACAACAAATTTTTACAAAAGCAAAGTCTGCCAGCCAATTATGAAGGCTTCGTGACATGAAGAAAAAGTCTGCAGAAAAAGGTCACAAATGAGACAAATATGCACAATTTGCACTATTTCAGTGCAAATTCAAGTCAAACTGAGTTGAGATAGGGGCGGCAAGCGCGGTTCAATCGATCGCAGCAATCTGTTTGACATTACTCCGGTAGGGAGCGATAACGCCAGAGCTCAAGCCTTTAGCGTGAGCATACAGAGGCATGACCTCGGGTAAGTGACGACGAATTTCCTCTATCCGGTCTTTGCCGGCAGGATGTGTAGAGAGCCATTGCGGTGGTGCACTTTTATTCACGATGGCCATCTTTTGCCATAATGCAATGCCAGCACGCGGATCGTAGCCAGCACGTGCCGCAATGTCGAGACCAACAACGTCCGCCTCTGTTTCGTCATCACGTGAAAATTTCAGCATACCTAAATTGGCGGCACCACCCACGACTGAACCGGCGAGATTCGGGTCATAGCCTTTGGCACCGGCGATAATTTCTGCGAGCTTGACACCAAAATTAGCCACCCTCGCCTTACCTGCACGCTCAGCACCGTGCTCACGCAAGGCATGTGCAATCTCATGCCCCATCACGATCGCTACCTCGTCATCCGTTAATTTGAGCGTGTCAAGAATGCCCGTATAAAAAGCAATCTTGCCGCCTGGCATGCAATAGGCATTGATTTGTTTTGATGCGATCAGGTTAACTTCCCATTTCCATTCCGGCGCACTGGGATTCCAACGCATGGCAAATGGCTTTAACTTTTCTGCAATCGCACGTAGCCGTATCACTTGCGGGTGATTGTCTGGCCCCAAAGCATGCTGCCCCTGAGCCTGCTGCAAGGTCTGTTGATACTGTATCGCCGCCTGTGACTCCAGACCACCGCCTAACTTACGAAAAATCGACATCTCGCCGACTTTCACGCCATCTTGTGGCTCAGGTGATTGAGCATAAGCAGATAAACCCGCCATCTGAACAAGCATCAGCACTGAAAAAAAGATCCGTTTCATTATTCCTACCTTTGATACATTTGACGACGACATAATAACGAACTAAAGAATATCAAGATGTCACAAATCGAAAAATCAGATACGGTCACCCACCAACGCAGGCAACGCTTTTTTTTCGTTCCAAGGCGCGACTTTAAACAGTAACAGTAAACCAGGAATCGCCAGCAAAAAGCACAAGAGAAAGAATTGGAACCATCCTGTCTGCGCGACGATATAACCAATCAGTGACGTGGTGAACGTACGCGGTACCGCTGCCAGACTCGTGAACAGAGCAAACTGCGTAGCGGTGTACCGTGGGTCTGTCGTACGTGCAATGAAGGCGACAAAGGCTGAAGTACCAAGCCCAACGCCAAAGGCTTCAAACGCCAGGGTCAATCCGAGCAAAAGCATATTCGGACCCGTATGTGCCAGCAACGCAAAACCCAGAATACTAAGCGCCTGCACCACGCCAAATATCCACAAAGCACGGTTAATCCCTAGCCGTATCATCCAGATCCCACCGACAATCCCACCGGCAATGCTGCCCCAAAATAATGTGACCTTGGCAATCGCCCCGATCTGCGTCAATTGAAAACCGAGATCAATAAAAAATTTGGTCGCCAGCGTCGCCGCCATACTATCGCCGAGGCGATACAGAAAAATAAAGCTCAATATCCAGACTGCATTGGCCCAACCGTCACGTGTGACGAATTCGCGAAACGGCAAGATAACCGCATCCTCAATTGTCTTCGGAGGATCGCCATAGACTTGCGGCTCCTTAACCAGCAAGGTGCACATCAATCCGGGCAACATAAAAGCTGCGGTAATCCAGAACACCCACTGCCAGCTGATTAAGTCCGCCAGAATCAATGACAAAGCACCTGGCACCAGTCCGGCAACTTTATACGCATTCACCTTGACCGCAGCTCCCAGACCTTGCTCATTGTCGTCCAGAATCTCGCGGCCAAATGCGTCGATCACAATATCCTGACTCGCGGAGAGAAACGCCACCAGAGTCGCCAAGGCGGCAATGACGGGTAACTGCGTCACCGGGTCAAGCCAGCCCAGACTGCCTATCGCGAAGAACAAGGCGACTTGCGTCAGCATCATCCATCCGCGTCGACGGCCCAAACTGCCAAAGCTGAAGCGATCCATCAAGGGTGACCAGATAAATTTCCAAGGATAAGGAAACATCACCAGAGTGAACAATCCAATCGCCTTCACATCCAGACCCGACTTGGATAACCAGGCCTGTACCAGATTGATCAAAATAAATAAGGGTAATCCTGAGCTGAATCCTAAAAAAACCAGGATCAGCATGCGCCGGTTCAGGTATTGCTGCCAGCCACCGGATTCCGTTTTATCTGACGCGACTTTGCTCGGGTCGTTGTGCTTATTATTCATGCAGATTTTTCTAAGTTAAGAATGCCAGCCGGTCACCCTGTCGGGCTACACAAGGTATCAGTTGTAATTAGTAGTAATTAGTCATGCTGAATCGGATGGTACAAATCCAGCGTAACTTACTACTGGCAGTGCTATTTTTTCCGCAAACGAAATACAGCAAGACTACCGCGCAAATTCGGTAAAAATGTCACTGGTTTGCCCTCATGCAGCGCTACACACTCCAACACCTCCAGACCTACTTCGTTCGCCAGATCAGCGAAATCGTAAATCGTCGCGCAGCGTAAGTTCGGCGTGTCATACCACTCATACGGCAAGGATTTGGATACTGGCATTTTGCCGCGCAACAAGGCTGTGCGATGCGGCCAATAACCAAAATTCGGAAATGATACTATCGCCTCCTGCCCTACCCTGGCAATATCGCGCAGCAAGGGTTCGACATGTTTCATCATCTGTAGCGAAGACAAACAAAGCACCGTGTCAAAACCATTGTCCTGGAACATGCTGAGACCATTTTCCATATCCTGCTGAATCACGTTGACACGACGCTGAGTACAGGCGAGGACTTTATCATCTGCGATTTCTATGCCGTAGGCCGCGCATTGTTTATCACTTTGCAGATAATCGAGCATCACACCATCGCCACAACCTACGTCGAGAATGCGGGCATTTGGCTTGATCCAGTGCGCGATAAAGGCCAGATCAGGGCGCAGTTCACTGAGTTCAGAAAAATTCATGACAACTCCTGCGCGATATTGTTGAAATAGGCGGCGACCAGATTCAGGTAGCGCGCATCATCAAGCAGGAATGCATCATGGCCATGCGGTGCATCGATTTCTGCATAGCTGACCGTACTCTGGTTACTGACCAGCGCCTGCACGATATCGCGGCTGCATTGCGGAGAAAAGCGCCAGTCTGTTGTGAACGATGCGAGTAAAAATTTTGCTTTCGTTCCCGCCAGGGCCTTGCTTAAGTCACCGCCGAATTGTCTGGCAGGATCAAAATAATCGAGTGCCTTGGTGATCAACAAGTACGTATTCGCATCAAAATAATCTGAAAATTTATCGCCTTGATAGCGCAGATACGATTCGATTTCAAAATCGACACCAAAACCAAATTGATATTCACCTGACTTCAGATCACGTCCGAATTTTTCTGCCATATCGTCATTAGACAAGTAGGTGATATGACCAATCATACGTGCCACCCGCAAGCCACGTCGTGGCACCACGCCATGCGCATAAAAATCGCCGCCATGAAAATCCGGATCTGTGAGAATTGCCTGCCGTGCGACATCGTTGAACGCAATATTTTGTGCTGACAATTTGGAGGTCGACGCAATCACGACACAGTGGCGCAACCGGTCCGGGAACAACATACTCCATGCCAGTGCCTGCATGCCACCGAGCGAACCGCCCATGACCGCCGCAAATTGCTGAATGCCAAGCCGGTCTGCTACCAGTGCCTGTGCCTTCACCCAGTCCTCCACCGTCACAACGGGGAAATCTGCACCATAAGGTTTTCCGGTGCCGGGATTCGAGTGCATCGGTCCGGTCGAACCAAAACAAGAGCCTAAATTATTGATACCGATGACAAAAAACCGGTTGGTGTCTACCGGTTTTCCCGGACCAATCATGTTGTCCCACCAGCCCACATTCTTAGGCTGATCGGCATATATACCGGCCACATGATGCGAGGCATTCAGTGCATGACAAATCAATACGGCATTCGATTTATCAGCATTTAAGGTGCCATAGGTTTCCACCATCAAGGTGTAATCGGTCATCGTCGCACCGCTTTGCAAAGTCAGTGCATCGGCAAAATGAAGCACTTGCGGCTCCACAATACCGACACTGCTCGCAGCGCGATGATCGGTTATTGACGAACTAGTAGTCATGCGTCTTCCTAGAGATCTGATCTCGTTTACTGATTTACGGTAATACAGGAAGGCTAAAAGGGGGGCTGAATGAGAGAGGTACTGCGTGCATTCAAGCTCGCTTTAGCCGTATTTATTGTTCTGAAATAATGTCAGAACTGCGCCCGCAAGCTGATTTCAAATCGGCGCAACAAAAGAAGGATAGCGAAGTCTGGGCCGGGCGTCAAACCTGATCCGCCAAGGCCAGATAAGCACCGAGCCTCATCAGATTGAATGAAGTTCCATCGAATTCATTGAAATTCCATGAAATCAAGTGCACCTGGTCAGAATCAGATCGATGCCAGCTGTGTCAGGTAGTCTTGAATTACATCCGGATCATAGCAATGCAGGATTTTTTTAATCAGTGCCTGAAGATTGCCGATATTCGTGTTCAGGATTTCTTGCTTAATCTCGGGCAACAAAGCAGCAGGCATCGAGAGTTCGCGAAAACCCATTCCTATCAGCAAGCGGGTGAGTCGCCGATCGCCCGCCATACCTCCACAAATCGCTACCGGAATTTCGGCACGCTGTCCGGCGGTCACCGTCATTGCCAGCAACTGCAAAATCGCCGGATGAATATCGCTGTATAAATGCGCGACCTCATGATCTGCGCGGTCAATAGCGAGCGTATATTGAATCAAATCATTGGTGCCGATGGAGAGGAAATCCAGTTTCTTCACAAACATTGGCAAGCTCAGCGCCGCAGCAGGCACCTCGATCATGGCACCGACAGGCACGGTATCGTCGAATTTTTGCGATTCGTGACGCAAAGACTCCTTGGCCTGGTCGATCAGGGCCAGAGACTGATCAATCTCAAAGGCATGCGCCATCATCGGGATCAGGATATGCACGGGGCCAAACGCTGAGGCGCGCAAAATCGCACGTAGTTGCGTCAAAAATAATTGCGGCTCGGCGAGACAATAACGAATCGCCCGCAAACCCAGTGCCGGATTTAAAATATTATGCTCGCTGGTATCCAGCGGCTTATCCGCACCGACATCCAGCGTACGTATCGTGACGGGTTTGCCTTTCATCGCCAGTACGGCATCACGATAGGCGACGAATTGCTCTTCCTCGGTCGGCAATTGCTGCTCCTGACCGGTACGCCCCATGAACAGGAACTCGGAGCGGAACAGCCCGACACCGCTGGCACCCGCCTCCATTGCGCTGATTGCATCTTGCGGCAATTCGATATTCGCCAGCAAGGTGATTTCTATCCCGTCCTGGGTAATCGCTGGCGTTTTTTTGAGTTTGGCTAATTTTTTACGCGCTTTTAACAAAGCTGCCAGGCGATGACGGTACTCCTCAATCACCAATGGCGTCGGTGCGACAATCACGACACCGGCGTCACTGTCGATAATCAGCCAGTCATCCTGCTGAATCAGGCGTGACGCATTGCCTAAACCGACCACTGCCGGAATACCAAGGCTACGCGAAACAATCGCGGTGTGCGAGTTCTGACCACCTTCATCAGTGACAAAACCGGCGAATGCCACATCACGGAATTGCATCATATCGGCAGGCGAAATATCCCGTGCCACTACGATCATATTGGCATTGCGCTCGTCGATCCCGGCCTCACGAGGCAAATCATGTGCGCTGCCGGTCAAGACTTTGAGTACCCGTTCTGCTACTTGCTGAATATCAGCTTTGCGTTCGCGCAGGTAGTCGTCTTCAATCTCATCGAACTGCGCTGACAAAGCGTCGATCTGGGTGACCAGCGCCCATTCGGCGTTGTAGTGGCGGGAACGAATGATATCCAGCGGTGCTTCAGAAATCATCGGATCGGACAGGATCAAAGCATGCACATCCAGGAAAGCGCCCAGCTCGGTCGGCGCATCCTGCGGCAAATCGGCCCAGATTGTTTGCAGTTCTTTATGGACCTGCACCAGCGCGTCCTTGAGGCGCTGGACTTCCGCCTCGATTTGCTCCTGAGCGACCAGATAATGCTGAACATCAAGCGCTGCCGGACGTAATAGATGTGCTCGCCCGATGGCGATGCCACGTGATACGGGGATACCTTGCAATGTAAATGACGCCACGCTTTGTCCCCTCGTTCTTTTATGTCGATCGTGATTTTTGCTTTGACTTAGCTGCCGCCGGTTTTATGAAGCAGCTAGGCCGCTGACCTCGCTACTCGCCTTCGCCAAACTTGTCATTTATCAGCGCGACGATGGCATCGAAACAGATTTGTTCGTCCTCGCCCTCGGTCTCCAGCATGACTTTGCTGCCTTTGCCTGCTGCCAGCATCATGACGCCCATAATGGATTTGCCGTTGACACGCCGGTTGTTGCGGGTGAGCCAGACTTCGCTTTTGTATTTGCTCGCTAATTGAGTGAATTTGGCAGAGGCACGCGCGTGCAGGCCAAGTTTGTTCACGATTTCGATTTCTTGTTGGATCATTGTGCTTTCACTTTTTGAACAGAACGAACAACATTAAGGAGAACTAATGGGGCGAAAGACGGACCCGGCTATCGACACGCAGCGCACCGTTTTGCCCACCGGCCAGCGCCATTTCGACCACCACATCTAGGGTATCGTGGCGATAAGTAATCGCACGTAACAGCATCGGCATGCTAATGCCGGCAATCGTGGCAACCCGATCCGGTTCGCCGAGCTGACGGCAGCAATTCGAAGGCGTACCGCCCAAAATATCGGTCATGACCAGCACGCCGGAGCCATCGTCGAGACGTTTGACGGCCTCACGGGCGAGGTGATTGACCTGATCAATATTTTGATCAGCAATCACATCAATCGCCTCCAGGCGCTCCGGCCTGCCCCGGAACACATGCGATGCTGCCTCGATAAAGGCCGAACCTAAAGGCGCATGGGTTAATAAAAGAATCCCGACCATTTTCACATTTCTGGGGAGTATGCACAAAAACCATGCTTACTCCGCACTATTTATCTAGACATTAAAAAATACTCTAGAGGAGTATATAAATTCCTTCATCTCATAGTACTGCTACAGGGATGTTGTTACCACTCTCACCCGGATGCTCGTAATGCAGAAAAGGAATTCATTTATCGCTCACTGCCGCCTCCAATGCGTCGATAAACATACCCGCCACATTGAAGCCTTTTTGCTGGGTAATCTCCTGGAAGCATGTCGGACTGGTGACATTAACTTCCGTCAAATAATTCCCAATGACATCTAATCCTACCAGCAACAGGCCACGCTGGTACAGTATTGGCGCCAAAGTCTGTGCAATTTCCAGATCCCGCACAGTCAATTCCTGCGCCACACCCACACCACCGGCAGCCAGATTACCCCGCACTTCTCCGTTTTGCGGAATACGTGCCAGCGCAAACGGCACGACCTTACCGCCGATCAATAAAATCCGTTTATCGCCGTGCACGATCTCAGGAATGTAGCGCTGTACCATGATGGTACGACGACCATTCTCCGTCAGTGTCTCGATCACCGATCCCAGGTTCATCCCATCTGCACGGATACGGAAGATGCCAGCGCCGCCCATGCCATCCAGCGGTTTGAGAATAATCTCCTGGTGAGTCTGATGGAAAGCACGAATCCTTTGCTCATCCCGCGTCACCAGCGTCGGCGTAGTGAACTGGCTGAATTGCGCAATACTCAGCTTTTCATTGTGATTACGGATGGCTGCAGGCTTATTAAATACGCGTGCTCCCTGCTGTTCCGCCAGCTCCAGCAAATACGTCGCGTAAATGTATTCCATGTCAAACGGCGGATCCTTGCGCTGCAAAACGGCGTCAAATTCACTCAGCCGCATCGCCTTGGGCGCCTCTGCACGATACCAGTCGTCAGCGTCGCCAGTGAGCGTGATCAGGCGAATATTTGCCACGACCACTCCACTTTCCAGCGCCATGTCTTCGGGGCCGAACGCATATAAGGCATAGCCACGCTGCGCCGCCTCGCGCATCATCGCAAAGGTCGAATCTTTGTAGGTTTTGAATTGATCGAGAGGGTCGGTCAGGAAGGCAATTTTCATAATCATTAATTGAACACCACTGTTTTTTACGATAGCAACACAAGTTTTTTGAGCTTGCCGGATAACTTGACCTGCTCACCCATGTCACGATTACCATCAACGCCGATATTTAAGTAAATACAAAACGAATACACTTTTCAGTTTCATCCGGCTCCATATTGCTCTGCTGCTCCTACACGCTCTGATGAATGCACTTCAGCGCACGTCAATAAACTTCAGGATTCGGGTCCGTTCTTTCCAGCTCCAGCGAGGCCGCCAGCAACGCCAGTCGCGCCACGACGCCATACATATAAAACCGGTTCGGTGCGGCAGTTCCCGGCTTGGCCTTCATGTCAGGCACCGCATGCTGCTGGGCAAATGCCAGCGGCACAAAATGCATGCCCGGTGCGTTGAGATTTTCATCAACGCCGCGATCTTCGTGGACACGATAAAAACCGCCAACCACATAACGGTCAATCATGTAGACAACGGGCTCAGCAACCGATTCGTTAATTTGCTCGAAGGTGTGTACGCCCTCTTGCACGATGACGTCCGAGACTTCTAGACCATCTTTGACGACCGACATTTTGTTGCGCTGCTTGCGGTTCAAATCACGAACTTCGCTTGAATCATGTACCGTCATAACACCCATGCCATAAGTACCAGCATCAGCTTTCACAATCACAAAGGGCTTTTCTTTGATGCCGTATTCTTTGTATTTTTTACGTATCTTTGCCAGAACGGTATCAACCGTCGCCGCCAGCGCATCAATCCCTGTACCTTCGTGGAAGTTAATGCCATGACATTTCGCGAAGTAAGGATTCAGCATCCAGGGATCGATATCAACCAGCTTCGCAAATTTTTTGACGACCTCGTCATACGCTGAAAAATGGTTCGTCTTGCGACGCACTGCCCAGCCCGCGTGCAGTGGCGGCAATAAAGTTTGTTCATTCAGGTTTTCCAGAATCGCCGGAATCCCTGCGGACAAATCATTGTTTAATACGATGGTACAAGGATCGAAATTCTTCAGGCCGAGGCGGCGACCATTGGCCGAGCGCTCCAGCGGCTCCAAGATGAGTTGCGTGCCATCGGGCAAGTCAACTGGCGTTGGTTCTTTAATATCTTCAGATAAGGAGCCGAGACGCACGTTCAGACCGGTCTGACGATAGATTTGCATCTGGCGTGCCACGTTTTGCAAATAAAAGGCATTGCGGGTGTGCCGCTCAGGGATCAGCAGCAAATTCTTCGCATCGGGACAATATTTTTCGATCGCGGCCATGGCGGCCTGCACGGCGAGTGGCAGCATTTCTTGCGAGAGATTATTAAATCCGCCAGGGAAAAGATTGGTGTCTACCGGCGCCAGCTTAAAGCCCGAATTACGCAGATCAACCGAGCAATAGAATGGCGGCGTATGCTCCTGCCATTCGAGCCTGAACCAGCGCTCAATCGCCGGTGTGGCTTCAAGAATTTTCTTTTCTAGATCATGCAAGGGCCCGTTGAGGGCGGTGACGAGATGCGGAACCATATTGACCTTTTGATAGCGGATACTAGCTGAGCGTTGAGACTGAATAGCCGATTTTAACGGGAATCAGCAACCGACGTGCCTGGTCTCGCTAACTTGGGATGAAATGCCAATTATCAAGATGTGTCGTCGTTTTGCCTCACTAAATTTGCATGAAAAAACAGAATGCAAATCTCAGGCGACGCCAGGCTGATGCACTGGCATTAAACGACAATTATGATTTGGCTAATAAATTGAAGTGCTCTACCGTCGGCGGCACAGCGAAAAAAGAACCCACAATCCCGCGCCACTGCAAGAACGCAGGCGATTCGCGAAAATCAACCGTATGATTTTCCAATGTATCCCAAAAAATCATGAGCACATAACGCTCAGGGGATTCAATGCCCTTGTTCACTTTATATCCGCGAAAACCCTTGGCGTGCGAGATCACCTCTGTCAAACCACGTTGAATGGCAAGATCAAATTCTGCCTGCTTGCCCGGCTGAATCCGGATATCGGCGAGTTCTAAAATCATGGTGCGTCCTTTTTAGTCAGTATTTTAGTCGTTAATAAGTTCTGCGAATTCTATGTCGGCCCTCTTCACACCAGCCTCTGATCGGTCAGCTCTTTTTTGATATACGCATAAAACACGGGTGCGGCAACCACACCGGGCAGACCAAATACGGTCTCCATCACCAGGATCGCTGTCAGCAATTCCCATGAACGGGCATTGACCTGCGCGCCGATGATACGGGCGTTTAAGAAGTATTCTAGTTTATGGATCACGATCATGAATATCAGTGATGCACCGGCGGTGTTGAGAGAATGTGACAGACCAACGATTACAATCACTGCGTTAGATACGATATTTCCGACGACCGGAATCAGGCCGGCGATAAAGGTAATCGCAATCATGCTCTTGGTCAGAGGCAAATGGATCCCCGCAAGCGGCAATACAATCATCAAATAAATAGCGGTGAAGGCAGTGTTAATCAACGAAATCCGCACCTGAGCAAACACGATTTTCTGAAACATCAATCCCAGATTAGCGACGCGCTGATGCAAGGCCGCAGCAAACGGACGATAGTTCGCCTGCTCTATGCTGTCCTGTAAAGCAACCATGCTACCGATCACCATCCCCAGCAACAGATGCACAATCACATGAAAAGCTTCCTGCCCAAGAATCTTGGCCTCTCCCGCATGTTCACGCAAAGAGTTGCTCAGCATCTCCCTCAAATCGTCCACATCGCCTGGCAAATTGGCGCTGACCCATTCCGGCATCTGATTACGTGAGGTCTCGATAATATCGGCGAGTTTTTGCAGTAACACATGCACATTGCCGCCATCACTGCGAAGATAGGCATACAGCGCCCAGATCATCACGGTGATCGCGGTGACAATCAGTACCGATAAAAAAATGACGGCAATCATACGCGCACGCTGACCGCTGAATTTTTTCTCTATCGTCGGAGCGAGCAAATGAATCAGCGAATACACCAGCAAGCCGGAGAACAAAGCCGCCAGCAAACCGGCCTTCAGCACCAGCAACAAAGCCAGTGCGGCCAGCACATAAGACGCCCATAGCGGCGCATTGAATTTAGTGGTTTGGGTCATAGAGAGTCATTCCGTAAAATTAGTCGGTGGCATCGATCAATATGGCGTCAAGATACTGTCGAGATTCGTTCAAGACCAGTATCAACGCAACAAGCCAATCACCGCGAGCAGCAACAGGCTCAGCGACGCCGTGATCGTCAGCACAAAACCTTTAGCACGTTTGCCGGGATCCTGATAATAGGCCAGCGCATACCAGATCCGGCCCACGACCCACACCGCACCACCGATAGCCGCAGCATGATCACCAAACCACAGCGTGCATAGCCAGAGAGAAGGTAAAAACAGGATGATTTGCTCTACGGTATTGACCTGCACCCGCATGGCACGTAAAAACTCGGGCGGTCCGTCAACAGCCGGAGCCTTGACGCTATAACGGCTGCGTGCACGGCTGACATTGACGGCAGTCCAGACATACACGGCCAGTGCCGCTATCGTTGCCCAGCTAGTCCATTGCATTTGCATCTTCGATCCGATCACAAACAGATTGAGGAAAATTCCAGAGAGCTTGCTATACCTTGTTGCATCAATAGAAACGGGTTTTAATAATGCGACAAGTATCATATGGCACATCGGGAAATAATTGATACAGACTTTTACATTTTGCGTGTCTTCCTGTGTCTTCTTTTTTGGGGTATTCGTCGTTATATGAGGACTGTGATTAATAAAACGAGGTACAAAATGCGCATCAATCTGAAAAAAACAGCCATTCTCTCCGCCACGACAGCATTATTGGGCCTGGCAGGCATGTCCGCAGCAAGCGCGGCAGATTTTGAAGATTTTGCCCGGGTCATCAGCGTCACCCCACAAGTGGAGCAAGTTAATATGCCACGTCAGGAGTGCCGCACTGAATACGAAAACGTACAACGTCAGCAACCGCAACGCGAACGTAGTGCCGGCGGCTCTATCATCGGCGGTATCGCCGGTGGCCTGCTGGGTAGCCAGGTCGGTGGCGGCAATGGCCGTATTGCTGCCGCAGCAGCCGGCGCATTGACTGGTGCGATCGTCGGCGATCGCGTCGACAATGGCAACAACGATAGTAATCGCGGACAAAGCACCTACGAGAGCCAGCCAGTACGTCGCTGCGCGAATGTTGACCGTTGGGAAACCCGCAATAACGGCTACGCTGTGACCTATGAATATCACAACCGTACTTACACCAGCATCATGCCGTATGACCCAGGCTCACGTTTGAAATTGCATGTCTCATTAACGCCGCGTCCATAATGCAGACTGCCATGTGAAAAAAATGCCGCAAATTGCGGCATTTTTTTCATGCAAAATATTTCCACATAGAATTACTTTTCACGCAATTTAGCGGGGAATCCACCATCTTTATAGTATGATCTTGCCGCAGCACTGCAAACAGTGATCCGTGTCCTACGACCACACGGCATCAAAAATTGACCGCGTTTTGATCACCATCACATGCGAAAAATATTAAAGCAATACGGTTTGTTGATCTGGCTATCGCTGATTCTGGTCGCTGGTTTCGTTTTCACTAATCTGGCTGGATTCATGGTGTCGCGCGATGCGATCCATCAGAGCTTGTCCGAGCAGACGCTGCCGATCACAAGTGACAATGTGTACTCCGAAATCCAGAGAGATATATTGCGTCCGGTCTTTGTCTCGTCGCAAATGGCGCACGACACCTTCTTGCGCGACTGGATCATTAACGGCGAACAAGAGCCGGAACAAATCGTTCGCTATCTGAAAGAAATCAAAACCAAGAATAATGCGATTTCCAGCTTCATGGTATCGAATCTCACGCACCAGTATTATCACGCCAGCGGTGTCCTGAAATCCGTCAGCCCGACCGAACCGCGCGATCAATGGTTTTACCGGGTCGCCGCCATGAAACCTGCTTACGAAACGAATGTCGATGTGGACATGGCGAATCGTGACAGCATGACGATTTTTATCAACTATAAAATTCTCGATTACAGCGGCAAATTTATCGGCGCAACCGGCATCGGCATGACCCTCGATACCATGAAACGCCTGATCGACAGTTATCAGACTCGCTTCCACCGGAATATCTATTTCGTCGATCAAAAAGGGACGATTGTTCTGGCTGGCAGTACTATCAAAAAATCCCGTAGTTCGCTACAAAGTACACCGGGAATCAGCGACATCGCCACGCAGATTCTGGCGAATAAAAAAAGTGATTCACTGCATCTGGAGTACAAGCTCGATAACGAGCATATCCTCGTCAATTCGCGCTTTATCCCTGAACTGGGCTGGCATCTGCTGGTGGAGCAAGAACTCAACAGCGATCTGAAACCTTTACAAGATATCGCCCTCATCAATATCGCGATCAGTGCGGCCATCACGCTGATTGTCCTGATCCTGCTGGTGTTGTCGGTAAAACGCTATCAAGCCCGCATAGAAAAATCTGCCGCAACCGATCAGTTGACCTCGCTGCTCAACCGCCAGGCATTTGACTTCGTATTTCAACAGGCGCTGCTCGATAGCGAACGCTCACGCCAGCCCTTGTGCGTAGCGCTGGTCGATATCGATTTTTTCAAAAAAGTGAATGACAAACATGGTCATCTGGTCGGCGATCACGTGTTGAAAGAAATTGCCCTGATCGCAAAACGTTCGCTACGCGAGAGCGATATCATCTGTCGCTGGGGCGGTGAAGAGTTTTTGATTTTATTAAAAAACTGTACTCTCGAAAAAGCCACATCCATTTCCGAAAACCTGCGCAGCACCATTGCGGCGAATGATTTTTCGCGCACCACCGATTTAGCAAAAGGCAGGCTCAGTATTACCGTGAGTATGGGTGTCGCGCAATGCAAGGACAACGAAAGCGAAGACAGCGTATTTGAGCGTGCGGATGTCGCGTTATATCAGGCAAAAGAAAACGGTCGTAACAGCGTGTATTTCTCTGAGTAAGGTCTCAGTTAAACTGGCGCAAAAAAATTTACTGCTTTTTTGCTGCCAGATCGACGGTAGGCGCGATAAACGCCTGATACACAGCTCCCGCCTGCTCATTCCATTGCGCCACCTGTAGTTGCTGCTTCACGACTGTTGCCATATCACCGCGCGCAATCGGCCCTGTCAGGGCTTGTGCCGGTCCCATCTGAAACACATTGCTTAAACTCTGCTGTGCCAGCGGCTGTGCCATCGCCATTGCCATCTCCGCCGGGATACCCGCGGCCTGGTACGTCTGCAACGCCAGTTCCATCAGGCTGACCAGATAATTACTCGCGAATACCGAACCGGCGTGATACAGCAACTTATTACCGGCGCTGATCCCGACGGTACGGGCACCGATGCTCTGCATCGCAGACAATAAGACAGCGAGGGCAGCATCGTCACCTTCCAGACTACAGATCGTGCCGGAAAAATGCTCAACAAGATGCGCAACATTGGCAAAGCTACACACCGGATGCACGCTCGCGACTTTTGCGCCAGCAGCAATTGCCGCCCGCAACTCTGTCGATGCTTTCGCCCCGCTGCAATGAAACACGACGCTGGCAGCATGGATCATTCCGGCGTCGACCAGAGCCTGACAAGTCGTCGCAATCTGGTCGTCCGGCACCGTCAGCATCAACACATCAGGAATGCGCAACTGCGCCCCGGCTATACCGTTAGCAATACCGTTGCCAAGATCGTTACCAACACTGACAGCACGTCCCGCTCCTATCATCGCTACCGCACGCTCTGCGCTATCGAACGACCGGTTACAGACATCAAGGAGAGAAAAAACCTGATGCTGCACAAATTGATGACCGAGCACTTGACCGACTTTACCCGCACCGATGATGCTCAGGGTTTTCTTATGCATGGCACTCATTTTCCCGGTTCACCCATAAAACCGCGCAGGCCATCCAGATCAAGGATCGTGATACCGCCGTAATCGACACTGAGTAATTTTTTCTTTTCCAGAACCTGCAAGGCCTGATTCGCTCTTTGCCGCGATACGCTGGAAATATAACCGATCTCTTCCTGAGAAATTTGTAGTTGCATACTGCTACCGGGATTCAGATACGGATGAAACATCGCTGCCAGGCAACGCGCTACCCGCGTGTCGGTGTCCAGCATGCGATCGTACTCGACCAAAGAAATAAATAGTCCCAATCGCTCATTCAATTGTTGAAGCAAAAAGCGGTTAAACGGAATACTGTTATCCAGCAACCAGTTGAAGGTACTGCGCGGCATGTAGGCAACCCGCGTATCGCGTAAGGCAACGACATCGTATTTACGCGGCTCCGTCTTCAGCAAAGAACCTTCACCAAACCAGCCACCGGCCAGCATGCAACTAAAGGTCACTGTCTTGCCTTCTGGCGAAATACTGCTCATTTTTAAAAATCCCTGAATCACACCCATCCAGAAATCAACGGTATCGCCTTTACGGCAGACATAGCCACCCGCAGGAACAAAGCGCTCGATGACTTCTGCTTCCACTTTTTGCATATGTTCGGGTGCCAGCATGCTTGCCCAGATCGTCCGTGCAAATTTGCTCTCCGCTTGAGATTGATGCGTGCTTGCCGCCAAGGGATTGTCTGACATGGCTAGTGATCTGCATCCTGATTGAAAAGGTGTGCAGATAGACACACAATAAGGTTCATAAATGTGAAGGCGCTCAATGGAATTGGGTGATGTCAGATCATATCGGCTATCGATGAATGCTGCGATGCACCAACGATAGTCTGTGGTTTAAATGAGATTGTCGGGCAGATGACAGCCTGTTGCGTTTGACCTGTCTACTATCTTCTTAACAAATATAAATGAGAAAATCTGGAGACATTGTATAAGCGAACGAAGCCACAAGGAACATCTTGTGCACTCGCGCAACATCCACGCTGCTACAACAGTCTGCTCCTGCATCGGGATCAATGACACAAGTCCTGCCGGTCTATGAAGCTTTGAAAAAAACACGCATAGACCAGTAAGTATGCCGTAAGGGAGAGTGAGGAAACTCACCCACATCATCAGGACTAACACGATTTATGATGAGCTATGGCGATCCATTTTGTGCAAGTCGAATTAAGTAGCTGGCGGAGACAATGACCTACACGAATACTGCAATCACGACTGATACGACCTTTCCCAGGCTCTTGCTGCGCAATGCGCACATGCGTGCGGACCGGCCTGCGTTCCGCGAAAAAAATTTAGGTATCTGGCAAACCTGGAGCTGGGCTGAGGTCAGTGCAGAAGTCCGCGCGCTCGCCTGCGGGCTGGCGGCACAAGGCTTTCAGCGCGGGATGAATCTGGCGATTATCGGTGATAACCGTCCGCGCCTTTACTGGGCAATGGCAGCGGCGCAATGTCTGGGGGGTATCGCGGTACCGCTGTATCAGGACGCTCCCGCAGCGGATATGGCCTACGTTCTGGAAAACGCCGAAATTCAATTCGCCATCGTCGAAGACCAAGAGCAAGTCGATAAGCTGCTGGAAATCAAACAGCAGTATGCGGGGATCCGGCATATAGCGTTCGATGATGATCGCGGCATGCGTCATTATCACCAGCAGGAACTCACATCGTATGCCAGGCTACAAGAGATCGGACGCGCTTTTGATCAGGCTCATCCGGAATTTTTCATGCAACAGCTTGAGTCAGGACAGGCGGATGACACCGCCGTCATGTTGTACACCTCCGGCACCACGGGCAAGCCGAAGGGTGTCTGCCAGACGCATCGCTCGTTTATGAACGCTGCGCATGGCGGTGCGAGTTTCGATCATCTGACTGAACGTGAAGACATCTTGTCTTATCTGCCGATGGCATGGGTCGGCGATCATTTATTTTCCTATGCACAGGCGATGGCTGCGGGCTTTACGGTGAATTGTCCGGAGTCGGGTAAGACCGTACTCACCGATCTGCGCGAAGTCGGCCCGACTTATTATTTTGCGCCACCGCGAGTATTTGAAAATATGCTCACCACCGTGATGATACGGATGGAAGATGCTGGCGTCATCAAGCGTCAATTGTTCCATCACTACATGGAACTCGCGCGTCAAGTTGGATCAGATATTCTCGACCGCAAACCCGTCTCCCTGTGGAACAAACTGCACTACGCTCTGGGCAATTTCTTTATCTATGACCCGCTAAAAAATATCCTCGGCCTGTCTCGCGTACGCGTCGCCTACACAGCGGGTGCAGCGATTGGCCCCGATCTGTTCCGCTTTTACCGCTCTATCGGTGTGAACCTGAAACAACTATACGGCTCAACCGAGACCTGTGCTTATGTATGTCTGCAACCTGACGGACATATTAAATTTGACAGCGTCGGGCTTGCTGCACCGGGAGTCGAAGTCAAACTCGCCAACAACGGAGAAGTGCTGGTCAAATCGGTCTCGATGTTGAAGGGCTATTACAAACGCCCCGATGCGACTGCCGAAGTCATGGATGCAGATGGCTACTTTCATACCGGCGATGCGGGCATCTTTGACAGCGAAGGCCATCTGAAAATTATTGACCGCGCAGCCGACGTTGGCAAGCTGAGCAATGGCGATATTTTTGCGCCCAACTATATCGAGAACAAACTCAAGTTTTTTCCGTTCATCAAAGAAGCCGTCGCATTCGGCCACGACCGCGACACCGTCTGTGCTTTCATCAATATTGACATGGAAGCCGTTGGCAACTGGTCAGAGCGGCGCGGCATCGCGTATGCCGGCTACACCGATCTGGCAGGCAAGGCGGAGACCTATCAGCTGATCATGTCCTGCGTCGAAAAAGTCAACGCCGATCTCGCCAGCGAAGCCTTGATGGCGAATACGCAAATCCATCGTTTCCTGATACTGCATAAAGAGCTTGATCCCGATGACGATGAGCTGACCCGCACACGCAAGGTTCGCCGTGGCTTTGTCGCGCAAAAATATGCGGTGCTGATCGACGCGCTGTACTCAGGAAAACGCTCTCAGCATATCGAAACACAGGTGAAGTTTGAAGATGGTCGCCAAGGTAAAGTCAGTGCTGATCTGCACATCAGCGATGTCAAAGTAATCGCTGCCAATCAGCCCACTACGGCAAAAACAATAAAAATAACAAAAAGCAGCGTGAGGACAGCATGACGGACATAACAAGTACAACAGACACAGGTAGAAAAATCGGTGAAGTGATCCTGGATTTGCAAGGTATCTCACTGTCTTTTGGCGGCGTGAAGGCATTGACGAATATTTCATTTAACGTCAAAGAACACGAGATTCGCGCCATCATCGGTCCCAACGGTGCCGGTAAAAGCTCCATGCTGAATGTCATCAATGGCGTGTACCACCCGCAAGAAGGCAATATCACCTACCGGGGTCAGCAGCGGCGCGGAATGAATACCTATGCCGCAGCAAAAAGCGGCATCGCCCGCACCTTTCAGAACATCGCCTTGTTTAAGGGCATGAGCGTCCTGGACAACATCATGACGGGGCGCAACCTGAAGATGACAAGCAATTTTTTGATGCAGGCTTTGTATTGGGGCCCGGCACAAAAAGAAGAAATCGCCCATCGCCAGAAGGTCGAAGAGATCATCGACTTTCTTGAAATCCAGCACATCCGCAAAACACCGGTAGGCCGCTTGTCGTATGGTTTGCAAAAGCGCGTCGAACTCGGCCGGGCACTGGCAGCAGAACCGGAGATACTCTTGCTCGATGAGCCGATGGCAGGTATGAACGTCGAAGAAAAACAAGACATGAGCCGCTTCATTCTCGACGTCAACGATCAGCTCGGCACCACCATTGTGCTGATCGAACATGATATGGGCGTCGTGATGGATATCTCCGACAGAGTGGTGGTCCTCGACTATGGCAAAAAAATTGGCGACGGTACACCGGCAGAAGTGCTGGCGAATCAGGAAGTGATTAACGCTTATCTTGGCGTAGCACATTGATGATAAAAATTTTGAACCCACTAAGCACAGAGGCACAGAGAAAATCAGGTGCTGCATATGAGCAGTCTTTCTCATGTTTTTCCTATGTCGCCCTGTCTCTGTGTTGAGTGGTCCTCTGTCAACAATGCATGTTTGCTGAATATTTGCGTCATGTAAGCTGAAAGCTAGAAATGAATATCAATTTTTTCTTTGAAGTCCTGATTGGCGGCCTGCTCTCAGGCGTCATGTATGCACTGGTTGCCCTGGGCTTTGTACTGATCTACAAAGCCTCCGGTGTGTTCAACTTCGCTCAGGGGGCAATGGTATTTTTTGCTGCGCTGACTTGTGTCGGGCTGACCGAGCAATTCAATCTATCGCTCTGGCTGGCGATCCCGCTGACTATGATTGTGATGGTCGCGCTGGGTCTGGCAATTGAACGCATCGTTCTGCGTCCTTTGGTCAATCAGCCGGAAATCACCTTGTTCATGGCGACCATTGGCTTGACGTTTTTTATCGAAGGCCTGGCCCAGTTATTGTGGGGTTCACAACCACACCGCCTGAACCTGCCGATTGACGACGTGCCGATCGACATACTGATGGAAAAATTCAACATCATCGTGTCGCAATTCGACGTCATTGCTGCGCTGATTTGCGCCCTACTGGTCACCGGTCTGGCGTTGTTATTCTCAAAGACAAAAATCGGCCGTGCGCTGCGAGCGGTCGCTGACGATCATCAGGCCGCGCTGGCTGTCGGCATTCCCTTGCAACAGATCTGGGGCGTGGTGTGGGCGGTCGCAGGTTTCGTCGCACTGGTTGCGGGTCTCTTGTGGGGCGCCCGTAACGGCGTGCAGTTTGCGCTGACCTTTGTCGCGTTAAAAGCTTTGCCGGTGCTGATCCTGGGCGGCTTTACTTCGGTGCCGGGAGCGATTGTCGGCGGTCTGATTATCGGCGCGTCGGAAAAACTCGCCGAGGTCTACATCGGGCCTATGGTCGGCGGTGGTATTGAAGGCTGGTTTCCGTATGTTCTGGCGCTACTGTTCCTGCTGGTGCGGCCTGAAGGTTTGTTTGGCGAGAAAATTATCCGGCGTATCTGATGTGCTTGGTAAAGAACTGATGCAACAACCCAGACCTCTCACTTATCACCTAAAGACACAGAAACACGGAGAAAAGAGAGAAGTAAGAGGTTTTATGACATACCGATTAAAGGCTTTTTAGAAGTTCCAGAAACTGAATGCGCACTATCCATGCGCCTTCCCAAGCATAAACACGTGAAAACACGCATGAACATTACGCATTTGAAATTGAAAATAAGGAAATTCCATGTTCTACCGTGAAGCAGGTCAGTTCAAGCCGAGTTACGCTGCGGACAATCAGATTTTTCCTATCCGTCAGGACAGGATAGGGTTCGCGATTATTCTGGCGCTGGCCTTTGTGGTCGTACCGCTGATCGCGACGCCTTACACATTTTCAGCGATTCTGATTCCATTTTTGATTTTTTCTCTGGCGGCACTGGGATTGAATATTCTGACCGGTTATGCGGGTCAGTTGTCTCTGGGGTCAGCCGCGTTTATGGCAGTAGGGGCGTTTGCGTCGTATAACTTTGTGTTGCGGATTCCTGGCATTCCGGTGTTGCTAGCCTTTATCCTGGGCGGCCTGTGTGCGGCACTGGTGGGAATCGCCTTTGGCCTGCCGTCGCTGCGTATCCGCGGCTTCTATCTGGCGGCGGCAACGCTGGCGACGCAGTTCTTTGTGGTCTGGTGCCTGACTAAAGTCCAGTGGTTCACGAATTACAGTTCTTCCGGTGTCATCACAGCGCAGGAGATGGTGATCCTTGGCGTGAGCTTTACTACGCCCGTCAAAAAATATCTGCTGACCCTGTGTATCGTCTGTGTGCTGGCGCTGCTGGCAAAAAACATGGTACGGTCGAATATGGGCCGCTCATGGATGGCGGTGCGGGACATGGACGTCGCCGCCGAAGTGATCGGCTTTCGGCTGATGCGTACCAAGTTGCTGGCTTTCGCCGTGTCCTCATTCTACTGCGGTGTGGCAGGTGCTTTATATGCGTATGCCTATCTCGGTACGGTGGAGCCAGAAGCCTACAACCTCGATTTATCGTTCCGGATTTTATTCATGATCATCATCGGTGGTGTCGGCTCTATCCTCGGTTCTTTCCTCGGGTCCGCCTTCATCATTTTGTTACCGATTGTCTTGAATCTGATTGCGCATGGCCTTTCTTTGCCAACCAATGTGGCATCGAATCTGGAGCTGATGGTGTTCGGCGCGCTAATCATTTTTTTCCTGATTGTAGAGCCGCATGGTCTGGCAAGACTATGGCAGATCGCGAAAGAAAAATTACGCTTGTGGCCATTTCCATATTAGGGTCTGTGAACAACGAAAAATACTAGAGCTGCCAGAAAGATATTCCGGCAGTGCTGATAAAAGATGCGATGGTACTCAATATGTGCACATCAAGCATCGGGCTTTACCTTATTCAACCACGAAGGAGACATCATGAAATTACTTAAGTCAATATTGCTAGGCACTGCCTTTGCAAGCGCCATCGGCGCTGCCAGCGTCGCGCAGGCGGATGAACAATTCATTCCCTTGCTGTCGTACCGTGTCGGCCCTTATGCCGCTGGTGGCTCCGGGTTCTATGGCGGGGCGATTGATTACTTTAATCTGATCAATGCCAAAGGCGGATTGAACGGCGTCAAGATTTCATGGGAAGAATGCGAAACCGAATACAACGCTTCTCGCGGTATTGAATGTTACGAACGCCTGAAAAAATCAAATGGCGGCGCATCGCTGGTCGAGCCACTCTCTACCGGCATTGCCTACGGTATTCTGGACCGGGTCGCCGACGACAAAATCCCGATGACGACACTGGGATATGGCCGCTCTGACGCCGCGAACGGTAAAGTATTTCCGTATATTTTTCCCCTGATCACGAGTTACTGGAATCAGGCAGCGGCAATGACAAAATATCTGGGTGATAAATCCGGCGGTATGGATAAACTCAAAGGAAAAAAAATCGTCCATCTGTATCACGACTCTGCATTTGGTAAAGAACCTCTGCCCGTACTCGAAGCGCAGGCCAAACAATACGGCTTTGAACTCATCAAGATCCCGGTCGCCCATCCGGGTAATGAGCAGCAATCACAGTGGCTACAAATCCGTCAGGCCAATCCTGATTACGTGATTCTGTGGGGCTGGGGCGTCATGAATGCCGTCGCGATCAAGACCGCACAACGCAATGGTTTCTCACGCGAAAAAATGCTCGGCGTCTGGTGGGCGGGTTCAGAGGAAGATGCGATTCCAGCAGGCGATGCGGCCAAAGGCTACACCACGATGACCTTCAATACACCGGGCAATTATCCGGTGCTCGATGAAATCCGCAGCAAGGTATATGCCGCGGGCAAAGGCAATCTGGGTGACAAGAGCCGGGTCGGATCGGTGTATCACATGCGTGGTGTAACCGCCGCGATGCTGTGGGCAGAAGCGATTCTGAAAGCGCAGGACAAATACGGTAAGGGTAAAACCGTCACGTCGGAACAAATCCGCTGGGGCTTTGAAAATCTGAATGTCGATGAAGCACGTCAAAAAACCTTGGGCGCGCTCGGCATGTTTCCGCCGGTCAAAACCTCATGCGAAGACCATGAAGGTTCAGGCGCCGTCAAAGTACAGCAATGGACGGGCGACAAATGGAAAGCCATCACACCAAACTGGATGACGGGTGATAAGGCACTGACACGCGCATTGCTGGAGGAATCTTCCAACAAATATGCAGCGGAGAAAAAAATTACCCCGGCTTGCCTGAAGTAAATCACCGCCGTATCGAGATACAACAGCTTCCTTATTGGATTTCCCACTCCTGCCGCCTCATTCGTGAGGGATACAAAGCAGGAGTGGGTTCTTTTAGCGTGATGAATTAGCGCAGATGAAGTTTGATCTGCTATCAGTACAAAACGACTGTGATTGCCGTACACGTGCGAGCCGGCACAACTTGTCCGAGATGAATGAGAACACCATGACGATACACACGATCAGCAATACCAATGCGGGACATGGCAATAGTGGCACCAGTATGGTGGATCAAAATCCTGCCTATCTCAGTGTGAACAATATCGAGGTCATATACGACCATGTAATCCTGGTACTCAAAGGTATTTCACTGCAAGTCCCGCAAGGAAAAATCGTCGCCCTCCTCGGTGCCAACGGCGCGGGCAAATCGACCACGCTAAAAGCCATTTCGACGCTGCTACGCAATGAGCGTGGGGATATTACCAAAGGGGATATTTGTTTTAAAGGACAGCGTGTCGATCACCTGACCCCGAACGAGCTCGTCAAGCGCGGCCTGTCACAAGTCATGGAAGGACGCCACTGCTTTGCGCATCTGAGCATAGAAGAAAATTTATTGACCGGTGCCTATACCCGCAGCATTTCGCGCGGCGAATTAAAAGAGTCGCTGGAGATGGTGTATCACTACTTCCCGCGCTTACGTCAGCGTCGCAGCTCGCTGGCGGGCTATACCTCCGGTGGTGAGCAGCAGATGTGTGCAATCGGACGCGCGCTGATGGCAAAACCGTCGATGATTTTACTCGACGAGCCATCAATGGGAATCGCACCGCAACTGGTCGAAGAGATTTTTGACATCGTCAAAAGCCTGAACACCAAAGAGAACGTGTCCTTCTTGCTGGCCGAACAAAACACCAATGTCGCTTTACGCTATGCCGACTTCGGCTACATCCTGGAAAACGGACGTGTGGTGATGGAAGGTGATGCCAGGGATCTGGCGACCAATGAAGACGTAAAAGAATTTTATCTCGGCGTCTCAGGGGCTGGTCGCAAGAGTTTTCGCGACATGAAATTTTATCGTCGTCGTAAACGCTGGCTGGCTTAGCCAGGCCTCAACAGCATGAGCATGCTTCCATAACACCAACGTGATCTTTTACCGACAACCTCTTTCTATCCTTTTCTATCAGCCATGAGCGCATATTTTGACGCATATCTGGACGCATTAGAAACCCGTCACCCACAGAGCCGCGAGCAGGCATTGATGACGCGGCTACCGCAATTGATCGCCCAGGCGCAAACCGCAGCGGGATGGGCAGCGATTTTGCAGGGAGTACAGGCCAGCGATATCAAAAGCCGCGCCACCCTTGCACAACTGCCGGTGACGCGTAAATCGGATCTGAAACAGATACAAAGAAGCGCGCTGCCCTTCGGCGGACTGACAACGACTGGCGTGCGGCAGATGAATCGCATTTTTATGTCGCCGGGACCGATCTTCGATCCCGAAGGCAGATCACAGGACTGGTGGCGGTTTGCGCGTCCGCTGCATGCGGTCGGCTTGCGCGCCGGACATCTGATTCAAAACTGTTTTTCTTATCACTTCACACCAGCGGCCTTTATGGTAGAAGGTGCCGCCGCCAGAATCGGCTGCACGGTGATCCCGGCAGGCACAGGCCAAACAGAGATGCAGGTGCAGGCGATCGTTGAATTACGCCCTGATGCCTATGTCGGCACGCCAAGTTTTTTAAAAATTATTATCGAAAAAGCGGCAGAAATGGGGGCTGACATCTCCAGCTTGCAATATGCCGTCGTCGGCGCAGAAGCGCTACCACCGAGCCTGCGCCTGTGGCTGCAAGAGCACGGCATACCGAATGTGGTGCAGATGTATGCGACTGCCGATATTGGCAATATTGCGTATGAAACCGTCAGCGGGGGCACACTCAATCCCGGCATGATTCTCGATGAAGACCTGATCCTCGAAATCGTCAGACCGGCCACCGGAGATCTGGTGGCGGAGGGAGAAGTCGGCGAAGTCGTGGTCACCTCATTTAATCCAGATTATCCCGTGATCCGCTTCGGCACCGGGGACATGTCAGCGATATTGCCCGGCATATCACCGTGCGGCCGCACCAATACCCGCATCAAGGGCTGGATGGGCCGCGCAGACCAGACAACCAAGGTCAAGGGCATGTTTGTCCATCCGTCTCAAGTTGCCGAGGTCGTCAAACGCCACCCCGAAATCCGCAAAGCACGGCTGGTCGTCACCGGTGAATTGGCGAATGATACGATGACCTTGCATTGCGAGAGCGAGATACGCGACGCAGCTCTGAAAGCAGCGATTGTGGATAGCTTGCGCGAGGTCACCAAACTACGCGGTGACGTGCTATTTGTCGATCATCAGCAATTGCCGAATGACGGCAAAGTCATTGACGATGCGCGCAGCTATCAGTAGCAGGCAAGGAGGCTGCCGTCTGTAAGGTTGCAGATTCCAGATTGCAGGTTACCTGCTGAACCTTTAACTTGCAATCTGAAGCGACGGGATGAATCAGGCACAGCTACAGGGACTACCAGCGACGCCAGTGATGATAGCCGTAGCCATAACCCCAGCCAGGACTGACGACAACGGGTACTGGCCTGACAACGACAGCGGGGCCATAAGGTGCCGGCGCGTACACTGCGCAACCAGATAACGCGGCCGATGCAGCGATGAGACTAATGAGGGCAAATTGAGATAAACGCATGGGGTACTCCTGTTCGATAGTGTGCATCACACTAAGGAGATAACCCCTGAGATACCTGTTGAGTTGACGCAGAATTTGTAAGAGTTTGTAGCCTTGCCGCACCGCGTAGTGCGCGGTCATTGTTGCGAAAAAAAGTCGCCCTTCCTTGCATGGTGACGCTATGTTACTGGCAGAATTGCCTATACTCCAACCCAGTATAAATAATTCATGCAGTAAATACTATAGGTTGCCCCCTATTTTTTCAAAAAATAGGGGGAGTATAGTAAATACCACTCTCAACGCTAGTTCGATTCTTTAATCAGGCGACCTGATGGTTTCTGGATGGGGCGCGCATTCATCGGATACAAACGGTAAAAAATCGCGAGTTGTTCCGGTGAAATCTCTATCGGCTCTTTCATCACCAGCCACAACACACCCTCACTGCATGGCGGTGTCGTCAGTGATCCCATATAAGTGTAGTAGTCGCGCTTGACTGGCAAAATCTGATTCATATCGATTGTGGTCAGCGCCTTGACCGGGTCATCTTTTTCTAAGGGCAAATTGTTCCAGACCTGCTGCACCAGCGCTTGTGGCTTGCCGCGCTCAATCAATACGGCAACAACGGCGAGCTTGCCGCTCGCGTCTTTGTGCACCAAATGCGCGACCATCTCAAAACTACGGCCATTGACCCGCTCTTCTGAGGGCTTATGAAAATGAAATTGCACCAGTTCATAGCTATGACCGCCCACCATGATGTAGTTACCCGCACCCAGATTGACCTGGATTGTGTGACCGTTATCCAGGACATTGAAACTCGCCGATTTATAGTCAAAGCCAATCGGATCCAATTCAACTTTAATCCCGTCACGTATATCAATCGGAGACTGACGCTCACCGGTATCGCATTTAGCATTAGCCGGACTCAGCTTGCCCCAGCTCAGCGGACCGCCCTCACCCTCATAGCTCCAATGCACAGCGCTATGCGCCGCCAAAGCAGACGCGCCGTGCGCATCAGTCATCTTGGCTTTGCTTTCGATTGACTCAACCGGCTTTCTGACCGGTGAAATATACGAATTACGGATCACAGGACGTGGATTTGGATTAGAACGAACGCTGGCCTCCTCTTTTTCCTTGCGGATAACGGCAAGCTTTTCTGCGATTTTGGCGGCGAGCTCGTCAGCGGCAAGCGACTCTTTTGCCCGCGCCGCCGCCGCGGCCTTGCTCTCTTTGGTTTCTTTTTCCTTAGGTTCTTTTTCCTTGCTGTCTTTCTCTTTGCTGGACGCCTTGCTCTCCTCCTTATCTTTCGAAGAAGCCTCCTCCTTCGCCGACGCCTGCTTGATCGGCTTAGAAGGAGTCGACGCATCATTAGCCTGGACTTGCGCACAGGTCAGCGGTGCCACTAAGGAAATTAAAGCAAGAGTGAGGCGGCGCATAAGAAGTTTCTTCGCGGAAAAGGCTAGAGGTAGTCTGGTTACGGCACACAAGCGAAAAAACTTGAATTTGGGCAGCTGTTTAGACACATGAGGTGCAGGTGACACTGATTGCCAGTGAGCAAATGTATTCTTTAGACAATAGGAAATTTTTCCGGTGATGGAATTTAGTTGGTCGGATAAAAAAATAACCGAGGTTGTCAGGTGCGACCAGAGTCAACTTTCCATTACTAGGCTCAGACAAATATTCAACAGCAAAAAAGGCATCCATGGATGCCTTTTTTATTTCAGTGACTAATCACTACATTCGCACGTATCTCAATCTACGCGTTACTGATACGCTGTTTTGCAGTATCGTATTCCGCCTTCAGACGGGTGACGACTTCGGCGACGCTTGGTGCGTCTTCCATCAGGCCTACGCCCTGGCCTGCGCCCCAGATGTCGCGCCAGGCTTTGGCTTTGCTGCTACTGCCTGAACCAAAGTTCATGGCAGTTTTATCGGCGACCGGCAAATTGTCCGGGTCGAGACCTGCGGCGACGATGGATTTTTTCAGGTAGTTGCCGTGCACGCCAGTGAACAGATTGGTGTAGACGATATCGGCGGCGCTGGATTCGATAATTGCCTGGCGGTAGTCGTCATCGACGTTGGATTCTTGCGTTGCCAGCCAGCGTGAGCCGATGTAGGCGAAGTCTGCGCCCATCGCCAGAGCTGCCAGAATCGCGTCGCCAGAGGCAATCGAGCCGGATAAGGCGATCGGTCCTTTAAAGAATTTGCGGACTTCGCCCACCAAAGCGAACGGGGACAAACCACCGGCGTGACCACCAGCGCCTGCGGCCACCAGAATGAGGCCGTCAACACCGGCTTCCAGGGCTTTTTGTGCATGGCGGATAGAGATCACGTCGTGCAATACGATACCGCCGTAGCTATGGATGGCGTCCAGCATCTCTTTTGGCGGTGCGCGCAGTGATGAGATGATGATAGGGATCTGATGTTTGACGCAGACTTCGACATCATGTGCCAGACGGTCGTTTGACTGGTGCACGATTTGATTGACGGCGATAGGGCCGACTTTGGCATCGGGATTGGCTGCCTGGTACTCGGCCAGCTCGGCTTTGAGATCGGTCAGCCAGGTGTCGAGCAATTCGGCAGGACGGGCGTTCAGTGCAGGAAATGAGCCGACAATACCGGCCTTGCATTGCGCGGCAACGAGCTTGGGACCGCTGGCGATAAACAGCGGTGAGCCGATAACCGGCAAGGAAAGATTCTGTAATGCTTTAGGCAGATGAGAAGTCGTCATAAGGGGTCCGGTCTCTTAATTAAATTGGTTCTCACTGGATGATACCGAGCTGGCGTCAGGCGTCGTCGTATCAATCAAATTGCACAAGAAACCTGGTTTGTTTACCTGTTTAGCGTGTTGTTCTTGGCGTTTTTTAGTGAGGCTGATATGATGTTATCAGAAAAAACGTTGTTTTTCACAAGAATTTTGCGGGTCATTTATGCCAACACCGAAAACCAAAGTCATCGATTTCAAGCAAGGGCAGGAAGAGTTGCGCAACACCCTGCGTCAGGGCATGCTCGACGCGGCAACCCGCTTGCTGGTCGAAGAAGGCGCGGCAGCACTAACCGTGCGCAAGGTCGCCGATGCGGTGAATTGCTCCACCACTTTGTTGTATTCGCTGTTCGGCGGTAAAGACGGATTGTCTAATGCGCTGTATCTGGAAGGGTTTAGCCGCCTGATCCAGGATTTCACGCAATACGAGGCTAGTCTGCCCGTCGCAAAAAAAACCCACGGACTCGATCGGATCTGGATGTACGCAACCAATTATCACGATTACGCCAGACGCAACCCCAGCTATTACATGGTGATGTTCGGCGATGCGATTGCCGGATTTGTGCCGCCGCTGGAATCACGGGTCGCAGCATGGGAATCATTCACGCCGCTGATTAATGAATTTGAGCATTGCATGCAAGAAGGCAGCTTGCCCAAATCCAGTCCGAGTGCCGCGGCCCGCTTGTTGTGGGCGGCAATGCACGGTGTGATCAGTCTGGAGCTCAAAGGCTATTACCTGAAAAAAGAACACTCGGATGAGCTCTACCGTGCCGCCATCCGGGCGGTGCTGCATTCGTTAAAACACCCTGAATAAAGCTTTCTGAATCTGATACGGCGAATTAGTTTGTCTGGCAATTTTTGCGCTACATTCTTACGCCATTTGTATCCACATTATCGGCACTATCAGCTACATCACTAACAACCAAAAATCGCCCACGATCACCCACGATCATCATCTCCGGAGACCCTATGACTTACCAATGTTTTGACTTCAGCATCAAGGACAAAGTCGCTCATCTGCAATTGAACCGGCCTGCCAGTATGAACACGATGCAGCCGGTATTTTTTCGTGAGCTGGTGAGTATTCTGAGCACTCTGCAACGCGAAGCATCGGCACGGGCGCTGGTGATTTCATCAACGGGTAAACACTTCACTGCCGGAATGGCGCTCGACGTATTCGCAGGTGGTGGTGTAAGTCTGGATGACGCCACCGCGGTTGGTCGCGCCAATATCACGCTGGTGCTGCAAGACATGCATCACTCTTTTAATCTGATCGAGCAATTACGCATGCCGGTCATCAGTGCGATTCATGGCGGCTGTATCGGTGGCGGCGTCGATCTGATCTGCGCGAGCGATATCCGGCTCGCCAGCGCGGATGCTTTTTTCTGCATCCAGGAAATCAATATCGGGATGACTGCGGATCTCGGTACCTTACAGCGCTTACCTAAACTGATCCCCGAGGGCATCGTGCATGAAATGGCCTATACCGGTCGCCGCCTGCCCGCCCAGCGCGCGCTCGCGGTCGGGCTGGTGAACGAAGTGTTCGACAGCCGGGAATTAATGATAGAAGCCGCACTGCACATGGCTGCCGAAATCGCCACCAAACCGCCGGTAGCGATCTGGGGCAGCAAACAGGCGATCCATTATGCACGCGACCATTCGACTCACGATGCCTTGCAACAAATGGGCTGGCTGCAATCGGGCATCTGGCAAAGCAGCAACCTGATGGAGGCGTTTATGGCGAAACAGCAAGGCCGGCCAACAGACTATGCAGATCTGGCACCGGTCAGTGCTTTTGAAGATGCGCCTTATCAGTTGAAATAAGCATACTCATCCGGCTCAGCCACTGGTAGTCTCAAGTAGTGAAACAGACTTGGCAATTCAGGACACTAGTAAAATATAGCTATCCACCAGCGAGGCGATCATGGCAGAAAACAAAACCAGGCAAAACGATCTGAGCGTCAGCGACTACGTTGACGCAATCACTGATCCGGTTCGCCGGCAGGATTGCCTGACGCTGATTGAGCTGATGTCTGTAGCGACAGGACATCAAGCGAGAATGTGGGGAACCAGCATCGTCGGTTTTGACACGCGCCACTACCGGTACGAGAGCGGGCGGGAAGGCGATATTTGCCTGATCGGTTTTGCATCGCGCAAACAGGATCTGGCGCTGTATCTGACATTGGGGGCGGGTGGCTGCGATGATTTGCTGGCGGATCTGGGCAAACACAAGCTGGGTAAGGGATGTTTGTATATCAAACGTCTGTCGGAGATAGATCTCTCTAGTCTGACCAGCATCATTGAACAAACTGTCATCCGCATCAGACAGTCGGCCTGATGGCTTATGCGGTAAGTGTCATGAGTATCACTCATGCACTGCAAGCCCGGCAAACCGTGAAAAGTGGTTGCATTGTATTGCATCGCATCCCCATCGCTTATGATGAGTCTCACTCTCCACTCATCGCTGCCAATTTTATCGACATGACTCGTCTCCTTACCTCATGCCTGCCTGCACGGTGTCCGGTTAAAGCTACAGTGCCGCGCTTAGACAAAGTCCCTGAATGACGATGTCTCATACTCTGAAAGGCATCTTCCGTCCGCGCATCACCCTGCAAACCCTGACGCGTGGCGATGGTTTATTAGGTATGAAACCGACCGGCACCTTCGGACCACGCGGCGGCAGTGTGACGGTTATCCAGATTGACTGGCTCTACACCACAGACACGGGAGTGCGCTGGCAGACGTCGGCACCGACCACTTTACTCAACCGCCGCCCGCATTCCACACAGGACCTGCTTGACGCAGAAGGACAACCCGTCGTGTTGCTACGCGATCTCGGCGCGGAAGCGGATGCGCTGGATCAGGTCTGGGATCTGCATTTGCACCCCCTGCCCGCAGCAAGTCTGCAGTGGCGCAGTGATGATGCCGCGATACCATTCGGGCCTTTATGGAGCTTGCAGCAAGAAGATTTTTTTGCTGATTTTTGGGCGGAGCGATTGCCGGCACTGCAAGCGCTTGGCTGGTCCGTAGTCCTCCATCCAGGCTTCGCGCATGAGAGCGTGCCTGTCGATGCCTGGCATCTGATCATCGATCAAGAGACCGGTGAAATAAGCGGTAAAGAAGTGGCATCGCCCCTGCATGGCTATACCACCGCTATCACACGGCTAGGGCTGCCAGCACGTGAGGGATCGTGGCTTCTCAGCCTGGGGATAGAAATCGACGGCCAGGTACTGGATCTGGTTCCCATGCTGGCGAATCTGATACAGCGCGATGCCCGCTGGTTGAGCGCGGCGCAAGTCGCTGCGATTGACGATCTGGCCGTGATCCAGTTACGGGCGCCGGGTGGCAAGCGGATCGATGCGCTGGCAGCTCCGCTCAAAGCGATTGTCATGCACATGCTGGAATTGCTGACCGATGAAAAACGTCTGCAAGATAAACTGCAAGGTCCCCTGCAGTTATCCACCTGGGATGCCCAAAGAATAGAAGCACTGCGCCTGAGTTTGTTAGAGAGTCAGGCCGCGCGCGCCGGTGTGCATGGCGGCTGGCAATTGCAAGGTGAATCCGGCTTGCGCACGCTGGCAAGACGTCTGCAAGCCGTTGGTCAGCCACAAGCGATCAACGCACCTCCGGGCCTGGGCATTACGCTGCGACCGTATCAATTGCATGGCGTCGCCTGGCTACAATATTTACGGGCGAATCATCTGGCGGGTATTTTGGCGGATGACATGGGCCTGGGGAAAACTGCACAAGCTCTTGCTCATATTTTGATTGAAAAACAGGCTGGCAGGCTCGACCATCCGGCGCTAGTCGTCTTACCCACTTCGCTGATCTTTAACTGGCAAGCCGAAGCCCGACGGATAACGCCGGGCTTACGTGTGCTGGCATTACAAGGCTCGCAACGCGCCGATGAATTTGCCAACATCGCAAATGCCGATATCGTGCTGACGACCTATCCGCTACTGTGGCGTGATCTAGCAATGCTGGAAGCGCAGACCTTCCACCTACTACTACTCGATGAAGCCCAGACCGTCAAAAACGCTGCCAGCCGCAGCGCCGATGCCGTACGGCGCTTGCGAGCCCGGCATCGCTTATGCATTACCGGCACGCCGCTGGAAAATCATCTTGGCGAGTTATGGACGCAGTTTGATTTTTTGATGCCGGGTTTTCTTGGCGACATGCGCAGCTTTACCCGCTTATGGCGCAAACCCATCGAAGTCAATGGTGAAACCCTGCGCGCACAACTGCTGGCACAACGCGTGCGGCCCTTTATTTTGCGACGCCGGAAGCAGGATGTCGCCAGCGAATTGCCGCCAAAAACCGAGATCATTAAACGACTCAAACTGAGCGGACAACAACGCGATCTGTATGAGAGCGTGCGAGTCGCTGCCGATGAACAGGTACGCCGTATTTTGCAACGCAAAGGCTTTGCCGGAGCGCAGATCACGATACTCGATGCCTTGCTCAAATTGCGGCAGGTATGTTGCGATCCCTATCTGCTGAAAGGGACAAAAACACCGGACACGATGGAGCGAGCCAAACTCGAACTGCTCAGTGACATGCTGCCCAGTCTGGTGGCCGAAGGCCGCCGTGTGCTGGTATTTTCACAGTTTACAGAAATGCTCGGCCTGATCGCCGGACGACTGACGACGCTGGCATTGCCCCACCTGAGCCTGACCGGCAAAACCCCGACCGCACAACGCGGCAGCATCGTCGCGCAGTTCCAGAACAAGGAGATGCCTGTCATACTGATCAGCCTGAAAGCCGGTGGAGTCGGGCTTAATCTGACAGCGGCTGACACGGTAATTCACATGGATCCGTGGTGGAATCCGGCAGTCGAAGAACAAGCAAGCGCACGCGCTCACCGCATCGGTCAGGAGCAAGCCGTGTTTGTGTATAAGCTGGTGGTCGAAGGCAGTATCGAAGAACGCATTCTCGATCTGCAAGCGCGTAAGGCCGCACTGGCAGAAGGCGTACTGGGCAGCGATGCCGCGCTGGCACCGAAATTTAATGCAGACGATCTGCAGGCGTTGCTGGCGCCTTTGAGCGTGTAATGTCTTTCAATCAGAGCTTACAAATTCTGAAAAGAATAGCATCGAAAACAGAATCCGCTTATTCCATGCGCTTTTCCACGTGTTTTTGGCCCAGAAGCCCCACAGAATATGCGGATTGATTTTTTTAGACTTCTAAAAATCCTTTACTCGATAGAACGATGAACTGATTACTACTGCTACTCCTGTCCTTTCTCTGTGTCTCCGTGTCTCTGTGTCTCTGTGGTGAGAGGTCTTATTTTTTGCGTCACTCCTGTCAATGTGATTTTTTAATGTGAAGGTTATTAGAAATTTCTTTTTTAAGATTTTATTACTCTAGCGCTTACAATTCTTGCAGTCCGATGTCGTAATCGTTCAATACACCAATTTTTTACCCGGGTAGTATGCCTTTCTATGCCAGTAACCGAACTCAATAAAATTCCACAAACCAGCATGTGGCCCGCCAGTGCCCGCTGGGCTGAGCATGTTCTGATGTATGTGGTCAGGGATACGCGAGGCTGTGAACTGAATGAGGTCGAACGTATGAACCATTTTCCTGCGACGCCGTTCTGCTGCATCACCTGGATGCTGGCGGGCGAAACGGAGTTGCGACAGCAAGGAGAACAAGTTCGCGATCAGCGCCTGCCGCGCATCATCCTGGCCGGTTGCCAGAGCCACTATGGAATGACGATGAATATCGGTGAGCGGCATAGCTTTATGGCGGTATTTTTTTCAGATGCGTTTCATCATTTGTTTGAAGTGGATCTGTCCTTACTACAAGACCAGCTTGTCGATGCAACAACGTACCTGAATGCAACTGGAGCAGCTTTATTACAAGCAGTCGCTGTAGCGCCGGATCATGCGCAAAGACGTCGCCTGATTGAGAATTTTGTGGCGCTGCACACCCGGCAACTTGAGAATAGTCCGTGGCTGAGATTGCGGCGTCTTGGTCACAATCTGAGTTTGCATGTGGCCAGTATTTTTGTCGGAGTTGGCGCGCGTCAGATACAACGCAGGGTAAGGCGGGAGACGGGTCTGCCTTTACTAGGTTTGTCTAAATTGTGGCGCGCCAATCGCAGCTATCAACAATTGAAAGAAAATCTGAAACAGGGCAAAGCCTTGAGCTGGGCGGACCATGCCAGCGATCAGGGGTATGCCGATCAATCGCATATGGTCAGGGACTGTAAAGAGATTACCGGTCGTAGTCCGCAGCAAATTTTGAACGATACAAAGAAGAACGAGAACGACTGGATGTACCGCCTGTAGCCGCACTTTCTATTTTTTACTTTCTATTTTTTTGTTGTCTCTGCATTGATATGCAGATTCGTCAATAAGGAGTTTTCATGGATCAAGGACAACGCCTGCATTCGCTCGATAATCTGCGCGCGGTCATGATGTGGCTAGGCATCGTCCTGCACATTGCCGTCATCTACACCGCGGGACCACGCATGCTACCCTGGCACGACAATCAGAGTACGCTGGCGGCAGATTTGCTGGTTGTTGTGATCCATGCATTCCGGATGCCGGTATTTTTTATCGTGGCCGGTTTTTTCGTCGGCATGCAACTGCAGCAGCGCGGGATAGAGGCGATGTTACGTAACCGACTGCGCCGCCTGGCGCTGCCTTTTATCGCGTTCTGGCCGCCGCTGTTTATTGCCTCCGGTTTGATGATCAGTTTATATGTGCACCTGAATCAGTTTGGTACTGTCGGATTTGATACGTCACTGATCCCCCAGATACCGGGTAAGGCGGTCATACATACCCTGCATCTGTGGTTCATCTATTATCTGATGCTGTTTTGCCTGACCGCAGCCGCCGTGCATCGCTTAAGCCAGCATCTGACGGATACACTGAAAACGCGTATCACCCACATCTGGAAAATCCTGTCCTCGGCATGGTGGGGCTTCTTGGTACTAGCCTTGCCACTGGCAATGACGGGAGCCTTCTATCGCGGTGGCGTGGTAGCACCGGGCGGGTCGTTTGTTCCGGATGCGGCAGAGTTCATACACAACGGGCTGTTCTTCGTTTTTGGCTGCTACCTGTATCAGAATCAGTCGGCGGTGTTAACACTTTATGCGCGCTATCGCTGGCGTTATATGCTGGCGGGCTTTGTACTATTGTTTGTATATCTGGCGCTGTTTAAACGCTTTGAAACTCTGCAAGACAGCCTGTTACCGCTCAAGGCGGGGATGGCTTTTTTATATAACGGTGTCAGTTGGTTGTGGTGCTTTGGCATGATCGGTCTGTTTTTACACTACCTGCCCAAACAAAACCGGTTCCTGGCGTATATCGCGGAGAGTTCTTACTGGGTCTATCTGGTCCATCTGGTGATGACCATCGGCTTCGGAGCCTTGCTGTATAACAGCCCGCTCAATGCCGTCGGACGCATCGCTGTCAATATCGGACTGACAAGCGCTGCCTGTCTGCTGAGTTATCAACTGCTGGTAAGACATACCTGGCTAGGCCGATTTTTAAATGGAAAAATCCTGTTTAAAACAGTGAATCCCGCACAGGCTGACGTTATTACCCGGGACTAAGGTACAGCGGGTGCTAATGAAATTACAGGATTTCTGCCACCGTCGCTCAACACAAACTGAGTCACGGTATCGAGGGTGGGTGCCAGAGCGCGTAAAGGCCAGGCCATACTGCCGATCAGGCTGACATGGTTAGTATGAGCGAAGTGAAATTCCTGCACCGGCACACCCGCGGCACGAAGCTTGTTTGCCAAACCCGTCGTATTACGCACGGGATTCACTAATGTATCTTCCAGCGGCGCAATGAGTAGACTGGGCGGCGCACTGGCGCTGACGTGATGAACCGGTTGTGATTCTCTGGGTGTATCGGGATAAAAAAATACCGGACGGGCATCGACATTGGTAATCGGAATAAAGTCGTAGGGTCCGGCTAGTCCGATCAGGCCTCGAAATATTGATGGCTGCATCCCGACTTCTGCCAACCAGCGCGGATCAAGCGCGAGCATTGCCGCGTTATAAGCCCCCGCGCTGTGCCCCATCACAAAAAGACGGGAAGGATCTCCGCCATAACGCTGTATCTCTTTGTTGACATAGGCGATCGCCAGCGCACCATCCTGTATAAAAGTAGGATAACGGACTTGAGGATATAACCGGTAATCTGCCAGCACACAAAGGATGCCGCGTGAGGTGAGCGCCTCTGCGACGAAGAGATAATCTGCACGCTGACCGGAATTCCAGGTTCCGCCATAAAAGAACACCACGACAGGGACGCTACTGCCAGAGGGCACATGAGCCGGAGCATAGATGTCGAGTTTCTGCCGTAGATCTGCTCCGTAAGCAAGGTCCGCCGTCTTGACATAAGCTGAACCGGGTGTCAGGGCATTAATCGTACGCACCGGAGAACAAGCAGCGATCACGCCAAACAAGATCAGGAATGCGCTAAAGGAAAATAGTATTTTGAGCCAGACTGCCACGATACCTCCGACAAGATGTGTACAACTTTATTCGCAGGAAAATCGCTTTTGGTTTCAACAATCTCAAGATTGAGACCGGTGATGCAAGAAATCAGAATTAAGGTGTGCAGATTAATGTTCGCTAATTAATGTGTGCTAACTAACGTGTACTAATTAATACATCGCCTTGCAGGCTTGCAACACCGGATTTGAGCAAATCCGCGACCAGAGAATCGAGCAAAGGATCCAACGGCTCATCGACAAGATGCGCCGACGCTTGCATCAGCCGATGCTGAACTAAGGATTGCCTGATCTGACGGAGCGGCAATTGCTGCGACTCCAGCAGCTGAAAAGCGATCATGACTTTAAGCGCATTCCGCGCATTGCGTCTGGGATCGGCTGATAAATATGCAAGCCGGCTGCGAGCACGATCAATCGCATCTGCCACGTCACTAAACGGCGCGCCATGACCGGGAATGACGATACGGACATCGAGTTTGTCAATCAAGTCCAGCACAGCGGCCTGCTCGGTAAAACCCGATTCAGCTTCCAGCTCGGGGAAAATAACGCCAAAGCCGTTTTGCCATAATGCGTCTGCAGAAATGAGTATGGCTTCGCTGGCGCAGTACAACATCAATGAGTGAGGATCATGCCCGGGAGCCGCCAGCGCCTGCCATGATAAACCGCCCAGATGCAGCTTCTGACCGTGGGACAGGATGCCATCGAAAGTGAAACGCTGGCAACGCTGTCCGGTCGCGCTGAAGGTCAATGCGTCTTCATCCCATGCAGCGACCGCTGCGGCATCTGCCTCCGGAATCAGGGTATGGCAGCGATACGCTTGTTGCAATATCGCGTTACCACCGCAATGATCAGAATGCAGATGAGTGTTGATCAGCAGATCGAGTGGCCGCGCCTGCAATGCATGCTGCACCAGCGCCAGCGTCTGATCAGCGTGGATCATATAGCCGCTATCGACCAGCGCAGCAGATGCAGAATCAGATGCGTCATCAATGAATAAAATATTATTCGACGACAGCCAGCCTCGCTCGAATACCTGCATGCTGGCGGGCAATTCTGGTACTTGTGCGGCGGCTGTTGACATAGAAATTGTCGCTTATTTTGGCTTGATACATTATTCTGAACTAAGTAATCTCAATTAATTAAGTAAGCTCAACTAAGTGCGTTGAACTAATTGATCTCAATTGCCTGATCTGAATTGTTGAACTGTTTGGGTTGTTTGATTTTTTTAAAAAACCTGAGCAAGATCCAGCCTAACCCGGCTCAAACATACGCTGTTTAATCTCGATCCAGACGCGTCGCTTGGCATCATTACTGGCGCGGCTCCACATCGTGATCTCATCAATGCTACGAAAGCAGCCAACGCACCAGCTCCGCGTCTCATTCATTTTACAGATACCAACGCAAGGCGACGGTACCTCATTGACAGCAGCCTGTGCGCTCGTCGGATCGTAATCGTACAAAATACTCATCAGGCGACCCTCAAAGCGATATCTGCTACCGGCGCCTGCGTCATCGCAATCAACTGTGCGGGCGTCAGTTTAAAAACCGCATGCGGATGCCCCGCAGCGGCCCAGACTGCGGCGTATTGAAGCAAGTCCTGGTCGATCAGCATCACTGTTTTTTCGACGTGTCCAATAGGACAAACGCCACCAATCGCGTAGCCAATTTTTTCTTTCACGAACTTCGCATCAGCCTTGCCCAAAGGGCCGACAAGTGCTGCGACTTTGGCCTCATCGACACGGTTGCTGCCGCTGGCAACCACCATCACTGCAGCATTATCGGATAAGCGGCGGAAGACAATCGATTTGGCAATTTCGGCGACACTGCAACCGAGACCGGCAGCAGCCTCGGCGGATGTCTTGCCGGTTTCCGGGAGCATAACGATGGCGTGTTCGTGAGCAAGTTGTTGTAGCAAAACGGCGACGCGCTGTGCTGTATCTGGAAGCGTAGGATGTGATGACATAGTAATTAATTAAACCGAAGTTTTCATTCGACGCACCACGAGTAGACGGGTACACAGTTACTACGGAGTGCTGATGGCGAATTTTCGCTCATCATCTTAAATCGTATCGAAAACATCCGGATGGGCGGAAGAGTATGTTTATAACACAGCAGGTAGTGCCGTGCTCAGGAGTGCGGGAAGTGTTCCGGGATCATCTTGAAAAGCCGAGCTGCCGGGCTTATTCCATGGTGACCGGAGCACCGGCCCAGCTTTGCAGCAACAACAGATGTTCCGGTGCAAAGTCGAAATATTTCATACCGGAGCGGTATTCATTGCCGCTTAAAATATTGTAGCGAACCGTCGCCTTGCAGACGACCTGGGTGCGTTGCGACGCATCGCGCTTCGATGGCACTTCCATCATGATCTGATATGTCTGTCCTTCCTTCAGAACATGAGCGCATTGCAGTTGTATACCTGCCATCGTGAAATCCAGAATTTTGGCCGCAACAATGTTGCCGGGAGCGAGCAAAATCGCAGCGCGCCAGGAAACTTTAGACCGGGGATTTGAACGAGAGTCACTCATGCCACAAATACAGATGTCAAACAAAACAAATAGAATCGGAGCCAATCAGTATCATGAATTAGTCACGGTACATAGTGCGTAGATTGTACCAAATTTCCGCACTGCAAGATGACTGAGTCCAGACTATTTAACATTTAATGGACGCGGGGATAAACTGAATTCTGCTGTTTGCTAAGCTGTCAATTGATCTGAGGTGATCTACAGGGCTTACACAAAAACTAAGACCTCTCACCACGGAGACACAAAGAGAAGGCAGGAGTAAGCTGCTCCATGACATATGGATTCAAGGTTTTTTAGAAGTCCCCTGTGTATTGGCAGGCATCGCGTCACTTTGCGTAAGTCCTGAATAAAATAATATTATTTATTGAACATGACTCAATCAATAGACTTCAATTTATATCAAAGTCTTATTTTTTAACCAGTTTATCGCTCCGCTGCCTGCACGCTTACCCGTGGAAAAACAAGCGGTGAGCAAATAACCGCCTGTCGGTGCTTCCCAGTCCAGCATTTCACCTGCACAAAAAATACCGGGCAAATCTAGCAACATCAACTGATCATTGAGCTCCTCAAACCGCACACCCCCTGCACTGCTGATTGCCTCATCAATCGGCCTTGCCGCGTGCAACACGAGAGGCAAGGCTTTGATCGCTGCGGCCAGCAGAACCGGTTGCTGAAATTGATCCGGAGGCAAGCATTCGCGCAACAAGGCCATCTTTACGGCATCGAGTCCGACTTTCGTTTGTAAGTGGCTTGAAAGCGAGCGTGATCCGCGTGGATGCGTGACCTCTTCTAAAATGCGCTCGGCACTTTTACCCGGTGCCAGATCGAGATGCAGCAGCGCTTTACCCTGGCTCGCAATCCGCTTGCGTATCAAGGCTGATAGTGCATAAATCAGGCTACCTTCTACACCACCGCCGGTAACGACAAACTGCCCCTGACGCACCAAGGACGTACCATCATCCTGAGCGAACTGCACGGCAACCGTCATGAGCGCCTGACCTGCAAATCGCTGCCGGAAGTAGTCCGACCACGTCACATCAAAGCCACAATTTGACGGCGCCAGAGGTGCAACCGCAATACCACGTTGCTGCAGAGGCGCAACCCAGGCTCCGTCCGATCCCAGACGCGCCCAGCTGCCGCCCCCCATTGCCAGCACTACGGTATCAGCGGGGATGATTTTCTCACCATCGGGCGTCGCAAACAGATAATCATTACCGTGCCAGCCCAGCCAGCGATGACGCATATGAAACCGGACTCCGGCTTGACGCAAGCGGTGCAACCAGGCACGCAGGAGAGGTGCGGCTTTCATATCTACGGGGAATACCCGTCCGGAACTACCGACAAAAGTCGCGATGCCCAAACCGTCTGCCCATGCCCGCAATTCCTGCGCGCCAAATTCTGTGAGCATCGCACTTAAATCCGCCTGGCGCTCACGATAACGGGTATGGAACGCACCAACTGGTTCTGAGTGGGTGAGATTCATACCGCCCTTTCCGGCCAATAAAAACTTGCGCCCGACCGACGGCATCGCATCATACACATCCACCTGAATACCGGCAGCCGCCATGGTTTCTGCAGCCATTAAACCAGCTGGTCCACCGCCAATGACGATGACTCCTGGCGATGCAGATCGCGTATTTTTTTCATCATTTTTCATGCGCGAATTGTAATTCTATTTCACCATTTCAGGAACAATCCCGGATTGTCCATCATCTCGCCAGCGCCATCAGGTCGCACAAAACAAGAAGGGCAATCAGTTGCCTGATCGCCCTTCTCGCGGTAGCCGATTAACTCGTCAACTCATGTAGCCAAACATACGCGACGTGGTTTATTTTGCCCAGATTCTCTGATACTGGCTGCGATAATCATTACTCGGATCAAAGACGTTTTTCGGGCCACCGTCATACGCGATATTTTGCGCGGTGACCAGATGTACCGGTGTGATATAACCGCTAGGAGCCACATCTGAGAAGGCGCGGTTGAGTTCATCAACCAATTGCCAGCCGTGCATAAACAGAGGCTCCGGCACTGTACCGATTTGCAATGAACTGGCACGAATACGTTTGAAAGCACCGCTTGATCCATCGCCTGCCGATAAACCCGCCACCTTATTCGTCGCGATCAGCGCAGCGATAGCGGGCCGTTCCATTAAATCAAAATACATATCGTTCACACCGATTGCGTGAGTCCATTTGGCACCAAATTTCTTGGTCAGGTTCTCGACTACATGCTGCATTTTGGCGCCAGCTTCTGCGACAGGAACATCCTCTACACTTAACAGACGGCAGCTTTCGCATTGCTTAATGATTTCAACAATCGCCTTTGATTTTTCGACAGAGTAAGGATTTGAGGTATCCGAAAAAACCACAATACCGGCTTTACTATTGGATTCGACCACACCGTACAAGGCGGCGATCTGCGCAGCTTCTTTTGGATTCGACGTCACATTCGTGAACAATCCGTCAGTAGGACCGCTCTTCACAGAAGCATGCCAGCCAACGACAGGAACTTTAGCATTGGCTGCCGCAGCAAGACCCTTAGCCTGACTAGCAGCGTCAACACCAGCGAGAATAATACCGTTTGGCGACATATCCAGTGCCTGACTCACGATGGCGGCACCCTGATTGCAGCGACCACGACAATCGATGTACAGGATTTCCCAGCCAGCACCGTTGATCGCTTCTTTCACGCCGTTAAACAGACCCGCGATACTCGGATCGCTGAGATCGGAGGCAATGAATACAATCTTTTTCTTTTTCAATAATTTAGGCCCGTCAACCGGACCTTCCCAACGAGTCTTCAATGCGGCAGCTTTTGCTACTTTCGCATTCGCACGGCTCAGGAACTGCATAGGATTTTCCTGCGCTACAGCATCGGTAATCAGACAAAAAGCAACAAGCAACACGGTCAGGCACTTACTTTGGATAGCAGTCATGATTCTGGGTCGGTCAAGTTAAGAGGAAAAACCGGCATGTCTTTTTATTTTTTGAGACATCCGCACCACGAATGAAACTTTTTTTACAAATGCGGAACGATTATTGCAGAAAATTGTCCCAAGTAAATAGAGTTTCACTACCAAGCAGCGGCCATTGAATTTTATTTCATTTTACTGAAGCAGTACTACATTATATTTGGTGCAAAGCAACATTTCCCATGATAAATACCAAAATCAGTGGTTGCAGCGCGACACAATTTTCCTGCTGATACTCACTGATTTGGTGAATATTTTGATGTAATGGCATGCCTGATCCAACGGTATCACTCTCTGCTGATGTCCGCTTTATTTTTCCATTTTTATTGCCGGTTTATCGCTTATTGATTACTTATTTATTGCCAGTAAATATCGCCGGATCCTGATTTTGTCAGTTGGCGTTTTGCCGGATTACCGTAGACTCTGACGTCGCCACTACCACTCAACTGACCTTTGATTTCTTGTGTTGCCGTAATTTTGGCGTCGGATGAGCCACTAAGACTGATGCTAGCCTGGTTGCTTTTCAAGCCAGCCGCATCCAGATTACCTGAGCCGCTTAATTTTGCACGCAATACTTTGGTTTGCCCCTTGACCATGACATCGCCGGAACCCATCACGCTGATGTCCACATTCTCGCAGACAGCCAGAGCCATCTTCATATCACCGCTGCCGACAATGCTGGCCAGTACGTCCTGGAAGTCACTATCAAACTGCAAGTCACCGGAACCACGAATGGAGACATCGATTTTTTTCCCGCGAAAACCCTTCACACTTGCATCGCCACTGCCCTGCATCTGTAATTTTTCCAGTGCTGGCAAGGCCATCTCTAACTGCAAAGGCTGACGGATCATAACGAACATGCCTCGGGTACCGATATATAAGGTATTGCCTTCGATCCGGGTAGTCACGCGTGACAGCATCGAGGATTCGCCACGCACCATCAGTTCCGGTGTGGCAGCCTGCCTGAGCACCAGATCAATAGGGCCATTCATGACGATATTGATGACACCCGCATCGACGGTACGCGTCTCACTCGATACAGAGGCGCTGGAGCTGGCAGCGGGAGCGCCTGCATGCGCCCGCATCACCGCCGTGCTGATGGCGATCAGGACGATGGCCATCAATAACATTCCTACCGCGGTTTTAACTAAATTTTTCATGATGATTCTCCTTTGAGGAATAATTCAATCAAGCATTCGCTGGAATACGGAGCAAAGATATATTCCATTGCAGGTAATTTTTAAAACCAACGAAGGTATATCGGGTCATCAGTAAACTCAGCAAGAACAGAGCGATGCCACCCAGCAAAATACCGATGCCCTGAACAGCGTTGTAGCGGCGTAATTTGTTTTCCACATTGACTTCGACACGACCAGGCGCAACTGTCGATACACTGGCAGATGCGACCTCAGAACCGCCGAGTACGGCGACGGCGACAGGGTTGCCGGCCGTAGTTGCTGATGCTGAAGCAGATACTGCGCTAGCAGGGGGTTTTTCCAGATTTTTCCCTTGCGCCTTTTCTTGTACTTTTCCTTGTACTTTTCCTTGTACTTTGTCTTGTTCCTCAACCATGATCCCCGAGGACGAAATATCGACCTTGAATCCATCATTAGAGCGAGAATGAATACGTACGTCGTCGCCGTCGTCCACCATGACCTCATAACGATGCGAAGGCATATTGACTTTGAAGTGCTCGACACCCGACAAGCTACCCGCAGTAATCACAATACCCGCAACATAAAAAACCATTGAAGCAACAAATGCCGTAAATAACATGCTGGCATACACCATCGCCGGAATGATCATGAAGAAGTTAAACACCATCACGCCGATCAGAGACACAAACAGGGCAGCGAGATTGGACGGACTGGCTTGCTGTTTAAATGCATCCAGACGCTGTTTGCTGCGCTTTTGTGCGGCAACCAGTTGAGGACTTGGCAAGCTGGCCACAACTTGCTCCTCGGTGCGCCCTTCCATCATGGCATTAACGAATTTCGCTTCGTAATCCCACATCGTTTCTTCAATCACGATGGCAGGCAAACCTTGCAAGGCTTGCTTGAGTGAATTCATATAATCGGCTTTGTTCATGTCTTATCTCCCTGATCACTTTGCGATGAATACCTCATCGGATTGAGGCAAATTGGATTGCGTAGGGTGACTTTAAGCAAACGCCAGAGGCAAGACCAGCAGGATGCGACAGTGCGCAGAAATGGGGGAACAGATGGCAGGGATCAGCGACAGAATGAGTGCGTTCGAGCGCTCTTAACAAGCTCTGCCAGCGATGAGCGCCCTACAGATACTAGCGATGGGCAGCATTACGCCTTGCAATCCAGGCATCTACTATGGCGCTGACCTCAGCTGGGTTATGCAAACCCAGCTTAGTACGGCGCCACAATATATCTTGTGCCGTGCAGGCCCATTCGCGATGAATCAAATACTCGGCTTCGGCCTCATACAAGCCCTCAACAATTTGCTGACCCATGGCGGCCAGAGACTGTCGCCCCTCCAGTAGCTTGCGGATACGTGTGCCGTAAGCGCGGGCATAACGGTGCAATAGCGCAGGAGGAAGCCAGGGATATTCGTCAGCGAGTTGATGTATGAAGCGATCAAATTCGAGGACTGCGCGGTTGTCTGGCCGATTGGTAAAAATATCCCCGCCTGGTAAGCAGGCACTGGCCGTCCACGCAGACGGATGCGGCTTGTCGCTCGCGATTACAGGCATCAGCATGTCGACGGCCTCTTCTGCGAGTTTGCGAAACGTGGTTATCTTGCCACCAAACACCGTCAGCATGGGCGCGTCAGCATCGGATAACTCCAGACGATAATCGCGCGTAATCGCTTTGGCATCTACACTGCCGTCATCGACCAGCGGACGCACACCCGCATAAGACCACAGCACATCGGCAGGCTGAATGCTCTGCTGAAAATACAAACTGCTCAGCTCACACAGGTACTGAATTTCATCCGGCTCAATCGCGACCTGATTGATATCGCCGTGATAATCGATATCGGTTGTACCGATCAGCGTAAAGTCATTCTGATAGGGAATGGCAAACACAATCCGGCCATCGGGATGCTGAAAAATATAGGCGTACGGATGCTCGAATAAGCGTTTAACAACAATATGGCTACCCTTTATCAGACGTAAGGTTTTACCTGCCTGATCGGGAGCGACCATCTGCTGAAATTGTGCCGCCCAGGAGCCGCTCGCATTGACCAGGCTCTTCGCACGTACCGTCGTCAGCCGGCCATCGTCATCACGCAATTCGGCCAGCCATGCACCGCTATCTCGTTGCGCCGACAGGCAAACTGTGCGCGTAAGTATCCTTGCGCCACGCTCTGCCGCATCCATCGCATTCAATACGACGAGGCGTGCATCATCAACCCAGCCGTCGGAGTACTCAAATCCCCGAACCAGATGTTGCTGTAGCGGGACACCAGCAGGATGCTGATGAAGTTTGATGGCGAATGACGAAGGAAGCAATTCGCGAGGTGCCAGATAATCATATAAAAACAGCCCGGCACGCAGCATCCATGCGGGTCTCAGGCCTTTCATATGGGGCATGACGAAGCGCAATGGCGTGATAATGTGGGGAGCCGAACGCAATAAAACTTCGCGCTCAATCAGCGATTTTCTGACCAGTCCGAATTCGTAATACTCGAGATAACGCAGGCCGCCATGAATTAATTTGGAAGAAGCAGATGAGGTATGTGAGGCAAGGTCATCTTTCTCACACAGCACCACGGACAGTCCGCGTCCGGCTGCGTCCCGTGCGATACCGGCACCATTGATGCCTCCACCGACGACCAGCACATCACTGTCGATTACGGCTGAAGGCTTGGACGGGATACTCATGGCAGGCGACAAGCTAAGCCTTTTCTACCCGGTTACGGCCATTATGTTTAGCGCGATACAGGGCAGCGTCAGCGCGGCTCATCATTGATTTCAGATCGTCGCCATCCTGAATATGGGTAACACCAAAACTCATGGTGACGTGCAAACCTGCAGCAAGCCGGGACCAGTCAAACGCTTCAATCGCTTTGCGGATACGTTCACAGGCCTCCACCGATTTGGCGGTCCTGTCCAGTACCAGAGCGAATTCTTCTCCTCCGATACGGGCTGCCAGATCGCCGGAACGCAGGCAAGACTGTATCAGGTGGCCGACCTCACGCAATACGTCGTCACCGACCAGATGCGAATAACCGTCATTCACTTTTTTAAAGAAATCGATATCACACATCGCGAATGCGACATTAGTCACGCGGCCTGTCAGGCGTTGCAACATTTTTTCTTCAAGGGCGCGACGATTTGGTAATCCCGTCAGAGCGTCCTCATGTACCTGGACTCGCAGAGTACGGTTGAAATCCTCTAGCTGATCTACCCGTGTTTTATGAACACTGGCCTCTTTCTGCGCCCGTTCCAGATCCATTTTTGCAGCAAAAATCTGCGCGCTGATCTGGGCGCGCTGATCGCGGGATTTCAAGGTAACGCTATGAAATTCTTTATACACTTTCAGCGCAGCATCAAATTCACGACTTGCCTCATAGACCGTCGATAAAATCTTCAGCAGATCCCCCATGAAAGGATAATTGCCGATATGCAAAGCGGATTCGCGCGCTTCCAGCATGCATTGGATGGCTTCGGCAATCTGCCCCAGGTGTAAACGCAGAGCACCGATGCGAACCTTGATGTCGAGTTCTTCTTTCGCAAAACCATGTCCGGATGCACGGTTCAGCCCAGTTGCCAGCTCTTCCAGAGCAAGACTATAAAAACCGCGTTCTTCCAGCGCATGCGCAAGGGTCTCTGTGGCTAATAACTGCGTTCGCAGCAGGGAACCGGACTGTGCATGCTCAAGCGATTCACGTGCCAGACGGATCGCCTCGTCCAGCATGCCAAACGGCGGCGACGCATTATCTTCTTTCAAAGCTTCAAAATAAATGACGAGATTATCTGCCCAATTATTTTTGACCCTTGCCAAACCGTCCTGATCATCATGACGCAGGCATAATTCAAGCGCCTCTGCATACATCAGGGCACCACGCTCAAACTGCTGGGTATAGGTAAAAACCAACCCCAACGTAATCAGTATCTGGGCAAATTTTTTGGGATTATCAACCTCACGACCAATCGCCAGCGCTTTTTCACCATACTGCAATGCGCTGTGGGTATCACCGAAGATGACAAAAGTCCTGGCCAAGCCATGGAATACATCGGCTTTCAATGAGGTGCTGTTGTTGCGCTCGGCGAACTCCAGTGCGGATTCGAAGTCTCGCACCCCCAGAGGGTCGTTGAGCATGAGACGGCAATTACCGAGCTTGCAATAAAGATCGCCCAGCAATTTGGGATCGGTATGACGATCTGCCTGCCGGATCGCTTCCAGCAACACCACAACGGTCTTGGCAGGTTCACTCTCGATCATGGCATCCGTCTGCTGGCTTAACACAGACAGGGCATTATCGACCTCAGTGGCAGGCAAATCGAATCGATTAGACAAAATGTCACTCCAGTTCGTCAGCGAATAAGGCGTGCTATACGGTACATAGTAAGCCATTCTTGATTGGATTTTGCAGAATTTATATGTTGCCCGTCATACCCGGCCCTGCCATCCGGAACGCTTACGCCGCCGCGTTCAATAAATCCATCATCGCCTGATCGATCTTCATCGCTCTGGCTGGTGGAATCACCAGTGTCGTAATCTGTTTCAAATCAGCATGCGGCAAATCACCGAGGCGCAACCTATCTATACGGGTTTGCTCCAGCGGATGAGTTGCCGCCTCGTACAAAATCACCTCATGATCAAGCAGATAATCCCGCGCCAGCTTATCCACCAGCAACTGCAAACGCTGGGTACTGGTATCAAAACGCTTCAAACTCAAATCCCCGGCAATACCCGGTTGCCACAGGATCAGCAAAGCACTCGGATCGATGGTGCGCTGGTAGATCATGAACTGCGTCGCCTCCATTGATTGCATGCCATGTTTACCCGGATCAATACCGATATCGGCAACCAGACAATCCTCGGCAGAAATACCAGGCTCCATATGGGCACTGAATCCCTCAGCCCGCGCATCCGCAATTGCCATGTGCGAGATACAGGCAAAAATCCCGGGATGCCCATAAAATGCGGCGCACACATTTTTACCTGCGCGCAACTCCGCCAGAATCGTGTCTGCCATGCGGCGATAGGTATCACGACGGTCTTTACCCTCTTCATCACAGTCAGAGTAATAACCCAGCAGGCATACGTATTCTTTCGCAATTCCCTGTAACCATTTTCGGGCAAAAATATTCGGCACTGCGGCAACAACGACATCAGAGGTTTCAATATAACTCTGGGCTATCGGGGTCAATTGCCCTGCCATACGCATGCCTGTGCCGACGCAGACCAGCTTACCTTTTTTTGTATTTGGCATTAAGTGCTTTGATGTAAATTATTGAAAAGTCGAAACGCGATTGCGTCCATCGGTTTTTGATACGTATAAGGCCTTATCAGCAGCCGCCAACATGTCTTCAAAACTGGTGTCAGCATGCGCAGCACGGGTGGCAACACCGAAACTCGCCGAAATAGGAAAACGGTAGCCGCTAGGATTGGTATCGATCTCCATAATCGCAACACGACAGCGGTCTGCCAGCGCCACTGTTTCCTCCTCGCTAGCACCCGGGATACAGATGACAAATTCTTCGCCACCGAGGCGTCCGAACAAATCTTTTTTACCTAGTAAAGCTTTAATTTTTTCAGCCACAGTGCGCAGCACCCAGTCGCCCACTGCATGACCAAAACTATCGTTAATGCGTTTAAAAAAGTCCATGTCAAACAAGATCACGCTGACAGCAGTATGCGTCGACTGCATCGCATGCGTACCGCTTGTAATGAAGTGAGCGCGATTACTGATCTGGGTCAGACCATCAATTTGCGCCGTCTGGCGGAATTGATTCTTTTGTTGCCAGGTACGGATCAGCCATGCGGTCAGGATCAATAAGATAACGGAGATTAAAGTCACCAGCAAAATCAGATTTTGATTATTGCGCTTCTCTAATTGACGTGCAATTGCCAGGGTTTTATTTTTCTGTTCCAGCAAACTCAGTTGATTTGCCTTGTCCTGGCTATCGTATTTGACGCGCTGATAAGCGAGATTTTTGTGTAACTGATCGTTTAGGATCTTATCTTTCAACGCAAGGCTGATGTCGTAGTATTCGAGTGCGCTGGAGAATTGACCTTGTGCTCGTTTGATCGCTGCCATTGTTCTGCTAGTTTTTTCTAATTGCAGAACAAGATTTTTTTCCTTGGCCTGTTGGTATGATCGAGTCCCGTAAAACTCTGCACTACTAAGCTTTAACAGTTTTAAATAAGCACGAGCTAAAGCTTCTTCCAATTGAATTACATAATCCGAATTTTCATTAATTTCGTCGAACTCTTTGAGCAAGGGGATGCCGGTACCTATACCATCCATAATTTTTCCTGAATCGATTAAATCAATAGAGGCTAAAGTTTGGACTAACAACGAAATACTCGACATCCCTATAGCATTACAAGTCCGAATCACGGATGGCAAAGTATTTTTTGCATCAACTGCGTTCCCACGTAAAAAATTAATTTCTACTTTGTTTGCTAGCCCCATGCACTTGCTGACATGATTGCTATCATCATTTGTAAGTGCGAACATACGCTCTGCATATGTCATAGACTCGTCAAATGCCCTCAACGAATTAAGCAAAGAAATGGCCGACTGCAACGTAGCCCCCTTTGCATCTAAATCGGTAAGTTTGGGAATTAAAACGATATTCTCGTTCATTACCATCAAAGCTCTCTCAAACTCTCCTTGTGCAACATATGCATCAGATAATTCATACAAAAATTTTGCACGAGTATTTGGTTCTAAATCTTTTTTTATTACAGATAAAATTAAATCAATGCGCTCTTGATGCAATCCTCTATTCGCAAGTGAGTTAGCCAATAGTAGGTAATAGTGCTCACGTTGTACCTTATTAAAGGTGGATTGTTTTTCTTGTAGTTGATTTAATACTTCTATCGTTTTTTCTGGAGCACTTCTCAAATATTTTTCAGACAATTTAAATAGTTGCTCAACTGAAACACCATCATTTGCACTTAGATCAATAGGGAAACTGAGTACGAATATCGACACTATCGAGGAAAATACCCTCAAAAATAAACGATATGTCATACAGATAAAGTTTAGTAAGTGGTATTTTGAGACTGCGGCCAAAGAAGTGCCGGTAAGTCTGCCTCAGGAATTCCTATTGATTTAGCAATTCTCTTCTTATCTTTAGATAAAAATGCGTCTTGCTCATGTGTAGACAATCCAAATTTTTTCATAGCTGCTTTGGGATCTTTGTTATGCGCTTCACGCGCCGCTGCATCTTTATCCAGAGTATTCAGATAATCCAATAATTTAGACATAATTACTCGCTTCAGTTGTGGAGGAATGAATTTGTTACAACAGGGAATTTTATAGCGTTTTGATGCAGTCAAACCAAGTATTTTTGGCAAGTTTTGCTTTGTGTCATCTTAAATAGCTATGCTCTGGCCTCCGATACGGTAATTTAGCTCGGCAGCACGGGTGAAAAGCATGTCTGGCATAGCGACCGTATTGCACTCCGGTCTGGCAATCATGTTGCTCATCTGCCTCATTTTTTGGCAAGCCAGCCTATGCTATTGGCGCGCAGGCTCTGGATATACAGGCGATCTGCCGTCTCGGTGAGGCCGGATGTTTCTGGATAGACGCCTGCAGGATCTTGCATGTCCCTGATGACTTTGCCCGCTTCATCGAAGGCAATGACGTGGCCATAATCCTGCGGCACTTTCCACATCGAGCGTGGCAGGCGCAGGGTCAGTGAACGTAGCCATGGCTTAAGCGACATTTTGTCAAAATCGGCGCTGCGTGGCTTGACGATGCCGACCCACAGTTTGCCGTCTGTGCCGCGCATCAGGTTGTCGGGGAAGCCCGGTAAATTATCCAGCAATACCGATGCTCGCTGCGGATCTGGCTTGTCCTTGAGTTGCAGTTGATCCTCCTGTATCGCGAGCTTCCAGACGCGGTAGCCGGCGGTTTCGCTAACGAATAGATGTTGCTCATCCTGACTCAGGGCGATGCCGTTAGAAAAGCAAAAGCCGTCAGCGACGATGCGGGCGGCTGAAGTGACGGGATCATATTCAAGCACACGTCCGGTACAAGAATGCTCTAAAAAATCGAGCATACTGGCGTTCAGCACACCACCAAATGCATTGACGCCAAAACGCTGGGTCGCATCAGTGAAGTAAATTTTGCCATTGCGGGCAATGACGACGGCATCCACAAACTGCAACGGGATTTGCTTCACTTGTGTGACCAGCTCGCTGACTTTTTTGTCCTGAGTAATCATGAGCAAACCGCGCGAGGGCATGGCAACGATCATGCGTCCCTGCGCATCAAACGCGAAACCTAGTACACGGTCACCCATTGAGATCCATGTCTCTAGCTGTGTGCCATCTGGCTGCATGCGCAAGATCGCGCCGGATGCCACCGCCGCATAAATTTTGCCATCCGGGCCGGGCAAAATATGCTCTGGACCAGACTCTTTACCGAGAGAGACTAGTTGCAAGCCGCTGAGATCACGGTTAGGCGCATGAGCACCGGTGTATCCGGCATTGGCTGGCGCCTGCCAGGCAAGGGGTTGTATCGGCACTGGTGCAAATAACAGATAGACGAATATCAGGAAGATCACTGTGAAGATGCTGATTGCACTACGTATCATTATTTTTTTAAGCATGACTCTCTCCTGATTTGCGACATTGTTAGATATGGATAGACATAGGTTGCTATGATGGCATGTAAGACGCTGGTATTGTCAATGACTCTTGCTCTCTTTTGCTCTCAATAGACTTTTTTGTTCTTCAATTATGCGGAAATTTTTTACACTGATATTGACGGCACTTGTCAGCATCCCGGCCATCACAAGCGCAGAGCCGCTGACTGTCGCCTGGCGGATCAAGCCACCGCATCAGTATATTGAGAACGGTGTTGAGAAGGGCATATTGCTAGATCGTGCCCGGCAGGTATTCGCCGATGCCAAAATTGTCGTACGTTTTTCAGAGGAACCGGCGAAACGGATCTGGAATAATTTTGCGATCGGGACGCAGAATTACTGCTCATTTGGCTGGTACCGGATTCCCGAGCGTGAGGCATTGGTGCAGTTCAGTAATGTATTTCATACAGATCCGCCCCATACCTTACTCGTTAGTACGGTAGCGGCAGCGCAAGTGACGGCGCATAAAACGCTGGGCTCCTTGCTGTCTGACAGCAGCTTAAGCTTAGGCGTTGTGGAGGGTGTGTCCTACGGTGAGACGATTGATACCCTGATCAAGACCAGCCAGAATAATCAGGTACGCAGCAGCGCAGCACCCATGATCATGGCTCGCATGGTCGGCGCAAACCGGGCATCGTTTATGTTTATTGACCGTGAGGACTGGGAATTTTTACATGACAAGGAGGACAGCATGCGTGACACCCTGCAAGTCGATCTGAAAGGCATGCCACCGGGCTTGAATCGCTATATTGTGTGCAGCAAGGATGTCTCTGCCGAAACTATGCGAAAAATCAATCTGTCATTGGCAAAGCTTCTGGCGGTGAAGCGCTAGGAGCTGGCGCTTATTGTGCGCTGCCGCTGTTACTGGCACTGAGCTTAGACTCAAAGGTGCGCAGCCAGGTTAATTGCAAGACCCTTGCATCGCTGCTGGCACGATGACGCGCCACATGCAGCTCTTCCTGAACCCGGTCCTTGGTCGCATGCCAGAGTGCCTGCTGTTCATCCGAGATAATTTCACGTAAATCTGCCAATTTGAATCTCGGCACTTTATCGGCAGCATCAAACAAACGCGCCATCCAGACATAATCCTGCGCCCAGCCATCGGTGTAGACCGTATAGCCACTTAAAAAATAATTAAGCTGATCCGCAACGTAACTGGCGGAACGACCGCGTTCAACCAAAATCTCGCGGGGAATATGATGAACTTTCGCAGCATCAAGGTCCCAGTGATCCCAATCATCTTCCGGACGAATTAAGGTACACCACCCCTCGCCATGCCGGCCAGAGAATCCGACCTCAATCGGATAACTGCCCTTACCAAATCCTGAGGCTTCAAAATCGATAATGATGGGCACGGTCATCATCACTGGCTCCTGTCGGGCGGTTGGTATTTTAACGGTCAAAAAATAAAACCGGCCAATGCCTGACTAGCACCGCCGGTTTTGCTCTATCACCACAACACTAAACGGAAATTAGATCCATTTCATGCACATAATAGGCTAAAGCCGCAGATATGATTGCATTTTGCGCTATTTATATCGCTTTGCAAGCCATATTCATGATTTTTGTTGATTCAACAACAGTGGTAATAAATATCCCACCTTTTACTGAAGTTAAGCAATTCATGAAGCAGATAAATCACCGGCAATAATCTGGAAACAGAGCTTAAAGAATAAAATTCAAAAAAATCCGCCCACTTAAATACAACTCAACAGCCGTACAGTGACTCGTTTTAACCTGCCTAAGTTTCGTCTTTACAAATCCTCTCGCACTTCTCTTTGTCGTCGAGTTCCTTCATGCAACGCTTGTAACAATCTTTCTTGATGTCAAGCGCATAAGCTGTCAAGGCGGACAGTAAAGTAAAGCCCACAAATACCGCTATATATTTTTTCATAGTTATTCTCCTGACGATAAAATTTGAACAGCAAGTATTTTGATTCTAGTCTTACATACTTATTGTTTTACAACGTGATTTTTTATTATTTCATCATAAGCATTTTCATCGAAACCGACTACCATTTTGTTCTGAGAAACGAGCACCGGCACACCGCCTTCGTGTAGCTGTTTAAAACTTAGGGCCGCCTCTTTGGATTCATCAATTAAGACATCATTGAATGCTATGCCAGCTTGTTTTAAAAATGTGCGGGCTGACTGACAATGCGGGCAAGTAGAGGTGCCATATAAAGTCAGACGATGAGGTTTTTTTTCAAGGTGAGCAGAGAAATCTCCGCTTCTGATCGGGCCGCGCCATTGATTAATGAAGTGCGGTAAGTTACCTCCTATCGCTATCGCGGCAGTTACCGTTACGGCCATCAGCACAACGTTCTTCATCCAATTTTTAATCTGTTGTTTCACTTGTTCATCCTTGTTTAGCGGTATTGAGCGGTAATGACTGACATTTATAATTTCACTTCTAACCGAACACCTATTTTTGCCGGCGTCGTCTTATTGGTTTGTAGTCTGATTAATTCATCATTGGCGATATATTCATCGACGCGTGTTGAGGTTTTGTTCAATAAATTATCCAGATTGATAAAGAGCTTGGTATTTGAGCTGAATTTCCAGCTTGCACTTGCGCTCACATTTATTTTGTTTGCATAAAAAATGCGCTGAGAGAGATTGGTACGTACCCAGTCACCTGGCGTCCAGTTCACATCGGTATTTAACTTCAATGGCAATTCTTTCGATTCATAAGTAAGTCCCAGCTTCGCCCGATACGGAGACTGGTCAGCTAAACGATTATCAGGTCCAGGCAAACTACTTATCTGTGAACGTGCAAAACCGAGGCTGCTACGAACGTCAAGTTTGGGCGCATCTGGCCAAACGTCGCGCATCGATAATTGCACTTCCAGATCGACTCCTTGTACCGTTACACGTCCCAGATTCGAGGGGCGCGCAACATAGCGCTGTGTGTTAGACCAGGAAACATTTTCAAGCATGAGGTCGGTACCAATCAGGCGATCAATCGCACGTGAATATAGCTCAACACTCAGTTGGCTATCGGCACCAATGCCGTGTTCATAAGATACATTTAAACCAAGCGCACGCTCCGGCTGCAAACGTGGATTACCTGCTGTATCCGCCGTTTCTATGCTGTTAGTACCGCATACGCCGCTGGCCGCGCACATTGCGAGCGGATTAATCGTTGGACGCAAACTGAGCTGGTCGGGCGACGGTGTTTTGTAGGTTCTTGCCAGGCTAATACGAAATTGACGTGATTCGTCCCCGTCGATTTTTCTGGCTAAGTGGATTGACGGCGAAAACAAATCGTATCGCGTCTCACTGTGAAAGTTACCCTCGGTGATGTCAATGACACGCTCTTCAAATGAGAACCCAAAATTCAGCGCGAACTCTTTGTTCAGCCGCCAGTCATCCTGCATAAACAGCCTGCGCTGGTCTTGTCGCATGTCGCGTCGTGTACCCAGCGCATCCAGACTGGTGTCTGGTGTGCCATTAATCTGGTTGCTGAATTCACTGCTGTTCCTGCCGTATCCTATGTGACCACCGGCTTTGACATCGTGATCATTTGGCAGGGCAATTTTATAATTGACACGCAAAAAATCCGCATCAATGCGTCGATTTTCAGTTCGTTGGCGCAGCGTCGTTGTTTGTTGAGATGAGCTCTCTGTCTGGCTCATTTCGGAGCGTGAGCGAATACGGTTGGAGTTCCAGTTTAGCGTGAGCTGACTTTCGTCATTTGGGATGTAAGTCCAGTTAAGAGGCAAGCCTAAAAAAACAAAAGGTCCTGCTGTCCTTTGTTGCCAATCACGCGTCTTGCCATCGGCATAATTTTTGTGCTCAACGCTACCTTGATCAAAATAGGTATCACTGATTCCCGGTGAAAAGTTAATCGTATTACGTGCATCTGCCTTCCATTCAATTGCGCTGCTCACTGACAGATCCGAATTACGGTTGTACGCTACGACATTAGCATCATCGCTTTGCGTCGTGAGTCCGGCTCGGGTAATAGTTTGCCTCTGCTGGTTTTCATTGGATGAGGATTGGCGGTAAGCAGATACTTGAGTATTGAAACTCAGTGGCGAGTCCGTTTCGCTTTGATTAAGCGACCATGCCAGATCGGCACCCAGCTTGCCGCCCACGCTGCTCGCACCCGCACGTAATTGTTCAGCTTTTTTGCGTTCGATTTTGCGCGTAACGACATTAATCGTCCCTGCGATACCAAAGGGACCAAATTCAGCGACGGCGGATTTGATAATTTCAATTTTTTCTACACGAACCAGATCTAGTTCGCTCAATTCCTTACCTGCCGTCGGCGGCATACCATCAACCAGCACCTGGGTATAACCGGGCAAACCAAGTAAGCCAATGCGACCGTCCTTACCAACCGTCACGACCGGTTCGCGTTTTAATAATTCGGCGACATTTTGTAAGCCACTGTCTTCAATACGCTTACGCCCGATAATGATTTTTCCTGCGACAAAATCACGCCGCGCCTCGACATCAGTCAGGCTGCCATTGATCACAACTTCTTTTGACGCGGAGGTAGCTGGGAGGTCTTCAGCCGAGCTGGAAATTGTTTGCTGACTCGCTAAAACGAGCAAGACCCAGAATCTGGTATGTGTTTTTATGATGATAGTTCCGTGATCGGGTGTCACACCCAAACTATGGGCAACTTTTTGCCTATATTGCCTATAGTTTGGGACAAACTTAGATTACAAGTTAGCAACTACAAATACGTTTGCAGCTTGCTTTAGATACGCCTTCCATACCGCAGAGGCCATAGCAACCAGCGTCACAAGTCGCATACTCAACTGCTTCATATGCGTAAGCCGCAGACATACTGGTAAAAAACACGAATAATAAACTTAAGCGACGAAACATTGAATTTCTCCTTCTGTTAATGGGAAGGCAACAATATCATTTAAAATAGATATTGTGCCAACTTTTCCAACAGGAAAAATTACCATTCAAAAATTATTAAGATAGTAATTTTTGAATGGTTACGTAAGCATTTGATTTATTGGAAATTTTCCCAGCTTAGCGAGGCGACAGAATTCATAGAATCTCAGAATTTATGTGTGTTAAATGCAACACTTTTACCAATCACCATAGGCAAATTAGCGCACTCCCTCAGCTACCACGAGCTTATTCATAGCGCAGACAATCCACCGGCAATAGCCTGGAAGCACGTCTTGCCGGATAAAATCCAAAAAAGATACCGACAAAACTGGCAAAACCGCATGCGACGATCATTGCGCCTACGCCGATTTCCACATCGAGCTTACCGGTCGACGTAATCGCCGCCGCGCCTGCACTCGCCAGCAGGATCCCGATCACACCGCCGACTAAACAGATCACAACCGCCTCGGTCAGAAACTGCAACAGCACATCGCGTGGCTTGGCACCGATTGCCATGCGGATGCCGATTTCGCGGGTACGTTCCGTAACGGATACCAGCATGATGTTCATGATGCCGATACCGCCAACAATCAATGAGATCGCGCCGATAGCTCCTAGCATCGCTGCTAAACCTGCACTGATTTTAGCGCCGGTCTCGGCAATCGATGCAAGGTTGTCGATACGAAAATCATCGACCTGATCGGCGCGAATGCGATGGCGGTCACGCAGCATATCTTTGATGTCATCTTCCGCCTCCTTCATGCCTTTATCACTTTTTCCCTGCACCACAACATAGTGCACATTGCGTGGAAAAGGACTGCGCATCAGGGTTGCCCTCGCTGAGGTAATCGGTACCAGCACCATCTCGCCGAGATCGCCGCCGTCAAACATGCGGCCCTCACCTTGCAAGACGCCGACCACTTGAAACGGTACGTTATCGATGCGGACAAACTGACCTATCGGATTGGCTTTATAGAAAAATTGTTCCGCGAGTTTTTTGCCGATAATGACCATGCGGGCAGCGCCCCGGATATCAGATTCGCTAAAATAATTTCCCTGATCGACTTTCCAGTTACGGACTTTGAACATCTCAGGCGTAATACCGAGCACAGCATTATTCGTATTGTCGTTACCAACTGCAATCTGGAAAAATCCCTGCAAAGCCGGTGCCGCACCGTTCAGGCTTTGCAAATCGTTTAATGCCAGTGCATCTTCAACCGATAACGATGGCGCGGTACCAGTGCGCGCCCGCACGCCTTGTGTCCGGTTAGCGCCCGGGGAGATAATCATCAGATTACTACCCAGTACCTCAAGCTCTTTGGCAATGAACTTTTTGGCGCTTTCGCCGACCGCCAGCATCATGACGACAGAGGTAATACCGATAATAATGCCGAGCATAGTCAGCGACGTGCGCAAGCGATTCGCATTCATCGAGCGGAATGCTTCAATAAACACCTGAAGAAAATTCATACCTGTACCCCGCTTAATCCTTGTTGCAGGCCAGCCAGCGCGTGTGCTTCGTGGCTTTGCACCAGTTGTTGCAAACCCTCGGCAGACGGACCGTCGTATAAGACATGACCATCTTTTAAGCGCATCAGGCGTTTGCTGTAGGTCGCGATATCCGGCTCATGGGTGACCAGTAAAATCGTGATGCCGCGCTCTGCATTTAACTGCTGCAAAGATCGCATGATCTCCACGCTGGTCTGGGTATCCAGATTACCGGTCGGCTCATCTGCCAGAATCAAAGGTGGATCGCCAACCAGAGCGCGGGCAATCGCTACCCTTTGTTGCTGTCCGCCGGATAATTGGTTCGGCAGACGTTTCGCCAAGTCTTTTAATCCTACCCGCTCGAGTTCAACCAATGCTTTTTTATGTGATTTATCACGCGAAACTCCAGCGTAGATCAGGGGCAAGGCAACATTCTCCGCAACACTCATGCGCTTGATCAGATTAAAACTCTGGAATACAAAACCTATCGTGCGGTTGCGTATCGTAGCCAGCTGGCTGCGTGAAAGCGTCAGGGTATCAACACCATTCAGCAGATACGTGCCACCGGTCGCCTGATCGAGACAGCCCAGAATATTCATCAGCGTTGATTTACCAGATCCTGATTGCCCCATGACGGCGAGAAAGTCGCCGTGAGGTACCAGCAGATCGATACCGTGCAAAACCTGGGTTTCAATACCGCCGGAAAAATAACTCTTGGTCACCTGATGAATATCAATCAGCGTCTTTGGTATGGCACTGGACGCATTGAGTGCATTTGAGGCCATCATAGTGCTATCCATTAGCGAGCGCTGGCGCTGGCATTGTCTAGTGCGCGGATGACGACTTTATCACTGAGTTTCAGATCGCCGGACAGCACCTCGGTATAACGAAAATTAGACAATCCAATCTTGATATCAACAGGTTTTGCCTTGTTCTTGTCATCCAGAATAAATATTTTAAATGAGCGTGTCATCTCGCTTTTACTGCGGAACGCAATATCATCATCAGCTTCAGGATAAGGGACTGCATTGGCACTGGCTGACGCGGATGCACTCTCGGTACCGGATTTTTTTGCAGCCTCTTTTTTGGCTTTTTCTTCTTTGGCGATCTCTTCGTCACTCAACTTAAAACGCAATGCGGCGGTAGGAATACGCAAGACATTCTGGCGATTGCCAACGACCAGGCGAACCTGAGCCGTCATCCCGGGCTTCAGTAACTCGTCTTTATTATCTACGTCGAGCACCACGTTGTAGGTGACGACGTTTTGCTGCACATTGGCCGCAAGACGGAACTGACGTAAGGTGGCTTCAAATTCACGATCAGGATAAGCATCGACGACAAACCGTGCGGGCTGGCCGTCTTTCAAGGCACCGACATCGGCCTCTGAAACACTGGTATCGATCTGCATCTTGGTCAGGTCGCGGGCGATCTGGAACAGATTGGGCGTCTGGAACGAAGCGGCAACAGTCTGTCCCATGTCAATCGTACGCTTAATAATCACGCCATCAATCGGCGAGCGAATCACACTATTGTTGTAATCTGCCTGTACCCGGTCGAGCTGGGCTTTGGCGAGTTTGATATTGGCATCGGCGACTTCGACTTCGCGCTTGGCCTGATCCAGCACACTGCCAGAGATATAGTTCTGTGTGACCAGCTTCTGGTTACGCTCAAAATTCGCAACTGCCAGACGCTTGGACGACTCGGCAGATGCCAGACTCGCTTCGCTTTGCTTGATCTGCGCGTTAAAAATAGTCGGATCGAGCTTCAGCAGCACCTGACCTTTTTTGACCCGGTCGTTAAAATCGGCATTCAGTTCAACGACGGTGCCAGAGACTTGCGAACCGACGTTAATCAGCGCGACCGGATTTAAGGTGCCGCTGGCGGTCACAGTCTGCGTGATATTGCCCTTATCAACGATGGCAGTTTTAAACTTAGGCTCATCTTCCTTGTTGGACTTTTGATTTTTCTGATAGTAGCTGGCAGCCGCTCCGGCCAAGACCACAATACCAACAGCCCAAGCAACTCGTTTTTTAGTCAGGAATGTCATCGCAAGATCAATCAAAAAGGTAAAAAATCAGTGAACAATAGGAACTCCGGCATAGCCGAAAGAATGCTATTTGACCAACTACCGGGCATTTCGTTCAATCCGCATCAACCACGCAACACCCAATAACAATAGCACTGCAATGAGCGGCGTCAGCCCCATCCAGCCATACTGCATACTAAAATAGACAGTCGCAGCCCATGACATCGCACTGAAGGCTTCAAGCACACTTGCCAGCCAGTTCCCTTGTCCGCGTTTATTAAATTGCGCTCTGGAGCCTGGCTTGGCCAGCCATAAATTCAGCATAGCGATATTTGTCATCGCAGCGAACGCTGCGATTGTTAACATCAGTCCGGTCAGCGGCGCCTGTAATACCAGCCAGAGTAACAATGGCGCGATGAGTATCAGCAAAGGAATCACTGCCGCGCTGACCTTCGCATTGCGGATAATCCGCTGACTGCTTGGTGCAGACAGAAGCAAATCCGGTGCGTCCTCCGCAGAGACCATGACCCAGATCAATGATCCGGCTAGCGATGCGCCGATAAAAATCACCATCGCCGCAGTAGCGGGCAAGACTGTACCGTTTTTATACGCAATAAAAAACATCGGCATCAGGTACAGTAATTGCAGCAAGACCTGAGAAATCAACTGCGGATCGCGCAGGATCATGCGCCATTCTTTTATAACAACGGTGCGCCATAATCCTGACTTGAACTGATGCTGAGCGCCTTTACGCTTGCCGCCCGTACGGGCTTGCGCCGTGATCGATGCCGCACTGACGCCACCTGCCTGCTGTACGCCCCGGACAAAAAAATCATGCGTCAAGTAAGCCGTCAACTTGAAACATGCAAAACCGAAACCCGCCATGACCAGCATGGCCCAAGGCGAGCCGAACAACGCATGTGCAGGCAACCAGACCATACTCTGCTCACTCAGCAAGCGACCTGGCTCCAGTAGTGGCTGAATCTGGGCAAAGACTTTTTGACGCCAGGCGATATCCAGATGATTCATCAACTGGATGATCAGAAAAATTGACGCGCCACTCGCCGCGCCCAGCAACTGCGCAGCAACCAGCGTACGGCGGACGCCTAGCCATCGCACCAGGCCTAGTGTCAGCATCATGGATAAGGACGAGGCAATCAAAGCCATACTCACGATGGCCGGATAAACACCCAGATAACGTGGCTGCCCCAGAATCAAGCCCACATGGGCAACCGGTGTCAACAACAGTAAAAACAACGTCGCCACACCAATCACAATGCCCGTCAGCCTGACCGTAAAAATCGTCTGCGATGCCAGCGGCGAAGACAAGAGCAAGTCCAGATCGCCGCGCTCAAACAGGGCCCGTACGCTGCGGTTCAGACCAAAGGAAAGCATGAAGGTGAACATCACAAATAGTGCCGCACCCGCCCCCATCATGATCATCGCAGGTGGTTCGTCCTTGAGTACCGGCATTTTGCGCATGACGAGCCAGACAGCGGTGTGCACCAGCAAGAACATCGCGATGATGAGGAGTTTGCTCATCCGTGACATACCGCGTTTACGCTTTTTTCCTGACTTGCTCTCACCCATGTCGTAAAAAAACAGCCGTACTTCATGTGCCAGCAACCATGCTGCGCTTCCCTCTCTCAATTGGAGCAGGCCCGCCATTATGTCGGCTCCGTGAGTTGCAGGAAGACATCCTCCAGTGTCGTCGCACCGTGACTGGTCTGGCTACGCAGCTCGTCGAGAGTACCCTCGGCGATTAATTTGCCGTTTTGAATAATCCCTATCCGTTCTGCCAGACGCTCTGCCACGTCGAGAATATGCGTAGTCAGGATCACTGTGCCACCGGCCTGCACATGCCGCAGCAACAAATCCTTGACCTGGCGCGCAGCGGCGGCGTCCAGTCCGGTCAATGGTTCATCGAGAATAATCAGTTCCGGCGAATGAATCAGCGCACCGGCCAGTGCGAGTTTTTGTTTCATGCCACGCGAAAACCCTTCGGTCAGTTCATCCGCATGTTTGCTGAGATCGAGCCAGTCGAGCAATTCCTGCGCTTTGGTTTGTGCAATTTCCGCAGACATCCCCCACAGACCCGCGACGAACTCCAGATATTCAAATGGCTTGAGCTTGTTGTACAACATGGGATCGTCAGGCAAGTACGCGAGCTTTTGTTTGGCCACATGGGGCTCTCTGGCGAGATCGGTACCCAGTATCCGGATGCTGCCTGAGTCCGGTGCCAGCAGGCCTGCCACCATGCGCAGTGTCGTCGTCTTACCCGCGCCATTCGGGCCCAGCAGAGCATACAGCTCGCCGCGCCGGACTTGCAGATTCAGTTGATCGACCGCAGGGCGTCCAAATTGCTTGCTCAGTCCGCTGAGTTCCAGCGCCGGGGTAGTCGGTGTCAGGTTCATTTTTATTTGCTTTTTTGGAAATAGTGAATCTATTATATTTTCCAAAAGGGAATTTTTTGTTGTCTGCCGGTTTTATTTTTCATCAGTCTGGATTTCTCTTCTGAAAATCCGGGGCCAAGGTATTCGCCTTGCGTTCTTGATGTGACTCTACTAGCATGGGCGGGTCTCATTACTCCCCTACCTCGCCATGGCCGCTTTACCAGAACTGCAGGAACTGGAACGTATATTGGAATTAGGTCGTGGCCATCTGGAGGCAGAAGTCGTCTGCGAAGTCAGTGCGGCTCATCAACGCTTTCCGGTCTATCAGATCTGCCTGGGCAATCCTGATCCAGGGTTGCCGGCGATCGGATTTTTTGGTGGTATTCATGGTCTTGAGAGGATCGGCACGCAAGTGCTGCTGAGTTTTTTGCGTGGATTATTGACACGGCTGACGTGGGATAAAAGCTTGCATCATCTGTTGCAAGATGTGCGGCTGGTGTTTATGCCGCTGATTAATCCCGGTGGCATGTGGCAATCTACCCGCTGTAATCCGCAAGGCGTCGATCTGATGCGCAACGCACCGGTCGATGCCGAAGGCAAGGTTCCCTTCCTGGTCGGCGGTCATCGTATCAGCCGGCATCTGCCCTGGTATCGCGGTGCCGCAGGTGCCGGAATGGAAGCCGAAAATCAGGCGCTATGCCAGGTCGTACAAAAAGAGTTGCTAGGCCGCTCGTTCAGCATGGCGATTGATTGTCATTCGGGTTTTGGCCTGCGCGACCGGATCTGGTTTCCGCATGCGCATGATGTGCATCCGATTCCGCATCTGGCGGATATTTTGTCGCTGGAAGAATTATTTCAGCAAACGCATCCGAATCATCACTATCTGTTTGAACCGCAAAGCCTGCAATATCAGACGCATGGTGATGTCTGGGATTATCTGTATCTGCAATCACAGCAGCATCATGGCAATACTTTTTTACCGCTCACGCTGGAGATGGGATCATGGTTGTGGGTAAAAAAAAATCCCCGTCAGTTATTCTCGCGTCACGGCATGTTCAATCCGATTGCGGAACATCGCTTGCAACGAGTGCTGCGCCGTCATAATTCCTGGCTTGATTTCTTAATGCGTGCTACCTGCGGGCATCAGCAATGGCTGGCACAGGGACCAAGCCGTCTGCGTCTGCAAGAACGTGCCGTCGCCCGCTGGTATCGGCCATGACCTGGGTACTGCTGCGCGGGCTGATGCGTGAGTCACGCCACTGGGGCGAGTTTGCGACGCAATTTAGGGCTGCGCATCCGGACGAAGACATCATTACTCTGGACTTTCCGGGAAATGGTGTGCTGCACCGGGAAACGAGCGCCAGCAGCGTGCAAGAAATGGCAGAATTCTGCCGTCATGAACTGAAAAAAAGGGGCTATGCGCCGCCGTATCAGCTCTTATCTGTATCACTGGGAGCCATGGTCGCCGTCGCATGGGCAGATGCTCACCCAGAAGAACTTAGCAGGGTCGTACTGATCAACACCAGCCTCGCTCCGCACAACCCGTTTTATCACCGTTTAAGACCCAAGAATTATCCGGCTCTGCTACTCACCATGTTATTTGGTAATGTGGCAAAACGCGAGCAGCTGATCTTGCGTATTACCAGCAAAATTAGCAAACAGAGCACTGCCGTAGCAGAGTCGATTTTAAAACAGTGGCAGACGTATGCAGAGAGCGCTCCTATCTCAGTCAGCAATATCTGGCGCCAATTACATGCCGCATTGGGTTACCGCGCCCCCGCGCAAAAACCCGCCGTGGCACTACTCATGCTGGCGGGTGAACGAGATGATCTGGTTAATCCTCTATGCTCGATCCATCTGGCAAAAAAATGGCAATGCGAACTGCGCCTGCATCCGTCCGCCGGACACGATTTGCCACTGGATGACGCGGCCTGGGTGATACAGCAAGTTGCTACCGACCACGCTGTTTAAGGAACCATGTAAGGTGATCAGGGAAATACCGGCATATGCGGCTCAACACCGCCAAAGCGCACTTCCGGATGACGTTTCGCAATCAAATCTTCGACTTGGGCAACCCGGTGATAAGGCACATCGACCATCATGAGCACCTGGCCACGTTCAATATCCTCACTGAATTGTTTCAGGCGAGAATTCGGAATCGCCGCAGCCGCCATACCTGATGCCCAGGAACCAAAAATCGCGCCACCGAGTATCGACACCAATAGGGAAACCGTACGCAATTCTATGCCTTCGGGAGGAAAAATCAGAATCATGCTACCCGCCAGCAAACCCGAAAACGCACCGATCAGCATCCCGATCTCGGCCCCGTGAATCAGATCTGTTTTTTGGAAAAAATTTGCCTCTGGCATATCACGCGGCAAGCTGCCTTCTTTGGCATGGAAATGCAAACTACGTTCGTCTATACGCGCCAGCAACAACTCGTCCAGCATCGACCTGGCATTAGGTACATCGGGGAGCATGAAATACAGTCGGCGTTTCATAATGGCCTCCATTTTTTGGAAAAAAAGTATCTCGGAGGTTTTGCGTTGCGCGCCGGCATTGGCAGAGTCGTCACAATAAATTTGTCAACAACGGTGGTCAGAAGCAAAGTACATCAATGCAAAGCCTCTTATCTCGTTATAGCAAATTCTGGCTAAATTTCTGGTAATTTTTTAGAAAAAAGCAAAAAAAATTAACCGTCAGATCGTCTTTAAAAAAACATGCTGACCTGCAATAGAAAAACTCTTTTTTGATGTCAAACACTGGTCATTGATTCAAGCTACTATCCAGCAGGTAAAGTAGAACAATCTTGCTTTGTTACTGGCTTGAGGCTGGCTTGCTCAATTGTCTCGTTACCCGCTTACTGGTGACAAAACATGTTCGGCATGTCTCTTCTGCTGGCCTTGACTGATGTTTTATAAAAGGTGGTGTATGTCTGATATCGTTCACGCAAGTAAGGCAATCCAGCAAGAACTCGCCGCAGGACTGCTGGCTGACAGGGCGCACACCTCCCCCAAATATTTTTATGATGCCGTCGGTTCAGTCCTGTTCGAAGCAATTTGTGTGTTGCCGGAGTATTACCCGACACGTACCGAAGCCAGCATCATGTCGGAGCACTTGGGTGACATCGCACATACGATTGGGCCTGGTGGCACGCTCATCGACCTGGGTGCGGGCAACTGCGCCAAAGCAGCGCGACTGTTTCCGCAACTTCATCCGGATCAGTATGTACCGATAGATATTTCAGTGGATCATTTACGTGATGCCGTACGGCGCTTGCAGCAACGCTTTCCCCACATAGAAATGACCGCTCTGGGCATCGATTTTTCGCAAGAATGGCGTCTGCCTGGCGAGGTACGTAACGACCGTCGCCTGTTCTTTTATCCTGGCTCTTCCATCGGTAACTTTGAACCGGAAATGGCGCTCGCCTTCCTCAAGCAACTGCGCGCCTTATGTGGTGAAGACGGCGGTATTCTGATCGGAATAGATCTGATCAAGGAGCATGCGGTATTAAACGCCGCCTACGATGACGGACTGGGCGTGACGGCCGCATTCAACCTGAATGTATTGCGACACATCAATCAACAACTCGGTACCGATTTTGATGTTCAACAATGGCAGCACCGAGCCTTCTTCAATGCAGCACAATCGCGGATAGAAATGCATCTGGAAGCGCGTCAGGATCTGACTATTCATTGGCCCGGCGAACATCGGCACTTCATCCGTGGTGAGCGTATTCACACCGAAAATAGCTACAAGTATAGCCTTGAGTCCTTCATGAATTTGCTCCATGAAGCAGGATTTGGCCAGTCCCGTCACTGGACCGATGCCGCAGAGTGGTTCGCCGTGGTCTATGCTAAAGCTCTCTGACTTGAACGACATCCCTATGCCATCACACTTATTACACCAGCTGTCGCCCCAGTTGCGACAGCGCTGGACGCAAGTCAGAGAGCGTTCGCTGCGCATTGCGGCCTGCTTGTCGGCTGAAGATGCGGGGGCACAATCAATGCCGGATGCCAGTCCGCTGAAATGGCATCTGGCGCATACCACCTGGTTTTACGAGACCTTTATCCTGGCTGAATGTGAATCCGGCTTTCAGCCTTTTCACCCGGCGTTTCGGCTATTGTTTAACTCTTATTACAACGGCATAGGCGAAAAACATCCACGACCGCAGCGAGGTTTGCTAACACGCCCCAGCATCGACGAGGTGCAGGTATACCGGCAGGATGTTGACCGGCGTATGCAGCAGTTGTTCAATCCCTCCTCCAGTGATTCCTTCAATGAAACCCTAGCTGCGACGAACACCTCCGCTAGCCTGATCGGGTTAGTTGAGCTGGGTATACAACATGAACAGCAGCATCAGGAGTTGATGCTGACCGATATCAAGCATCTCCTGTCCTGCAATCCTATGGCTCCCGCAATGCTGACCAGCATCGACACAGATAAAAATGACGATATAACAGATCGTTGCGCTGACGTCGTGCAAACACAGCAATGGCGAACATTCGCAGCGAATCTTGTGGACATCGGTCATGCTGGCGATGGGTTTTGCTTCGACAACGAAGTACCCAGACACCGGCAATTTGTCGAAGCATTTCAGCTGGCACCAGCATTAGTCAGCAACGGCGACTATCTGGCGTTTATCGACGATGGCGGCTACCAGAATCCTGTTCACTGGCTGGCCGAAGGCTGGGACTGGATACAGCAGCACCACATCCGGCATCCGCTGTATTGGCGACACGGATCAGACTGGCAAGAATATAGTTTATACGGCTTACGCGAACTACCTCTGCAACAAGCGGTATGTCACTTATCGTATTTTGAGGCGTCCGCCTATGCAAGCTGGGCAGGTGCGCGACTCCCGACCGAAGCCGAATGGGAATGCGCCGCACGGCAAGAAAAACAGCATCGCCAGGAAGCTAGGGATAACGCCATATCGCAACTCTTCGATTGTTGCTGGCAATGGACCAGCAGCAGCTACGCGCCCTACCCCGGCTACGCAGCAGCAACAGGTGCGATCGGTGAATACAATGGCAAATTCATGGCAAACCAGTATGTTTTGCGCGGCTCCTCCTGTTTTACACCCCAAGATCATTCACGCATCAGCTATCGTAATTTTTTCCCCTCCACCGCCCGTTGGCAAAGAACCGGCATCCGCCTCGCCCGCAGCGTAGCGACTGTCCTCTAATTTCATTAAGGAACTCTATGCCAAGCGCTATCTGGAACAATGCCGTCATCGCCGATGCCGATGCCTCCGAAGTCATCGTGGTCGAGGGCAACACTTACTTCCCGCGACATGCGATCAAATCCGAACATTTCCGGCGTACCGAAAAAGAAACCGTCTGCGGCTGGAAAGGTACGGCCAATTACTTCGATGTCATCGTCAACGACGAGGTCAACGCCAACGCCGCCTGGACCTATGAACATCCCAAAGATGCAGCAAAACAAATCGCCAGTTTTGTCGCCTTCTGGAAAGGTGTGACGGTCGTTGCGTAAGGCTGTAACAAATAAGGCAGTAACAAAATAAAAATGGCGCATTATTTACTAATGCGCCATTGTCAATTCAGCTTACTCAGCTTACTCAGTCTATTCAGCCGCTAAGAAGCCAGTTTATTTTTTCAAGGCATCCAGAAAACCGATACGATCGGTCGTCGCATTACGTGCATCTTCGAGACCAATTTTTTTCTCGATCAACAACTGCTTCAAAGACATGTTCATCGAAAAGCACCCCGGATGCTGCTTGCTCGCGTCACCATCCATCAAAGCCCGCAGACCAGAGATGCCGCCGGTTTCTATCATCCGCGCCACCGCAGGACTCGAGGTCAGACATTCCGTCGCGAGGTAATAGCGTTCGCCTTCGACTGACGGCAATAACGCCTGACATAGAACACCGCGCAAAGCCTGGGCCAGTGCTTGTGCCTGCGGCTCGCCGTTACCCAGCAAGCGCAACATTTTTTGCAACCCCAGCTCGGTCGAACGCGCATGCAGAGATGCCAACACGAGAGGCCCGGACTCCGCCAGCGCCAGCGCCTCTTGTGCCGTCTGCGCATCGCGGATCTCGCCGATCACAATCACATCAGGACGCTCACGCAGAGCATCCAGAGCGCCCAGATAATAGCTCTCGACGTCACCGTCAAAGCCGACTTCGCGTTGCGTGATGATGCATTTGCGTTGCGGTATCAGCGTCTCGACCGGATCTTCGATCGTAATGATGTGACCAGAGCGGGTCTTATTAATCTGATCAAGCATCGACGCAATCGTGGTCGATTTACCCTGGCAGGTATCACCGATGATCAACACCAGACCGCTAGTCAGTTTGGCAAAATCCTGTTCGCACTGACGCAAACCCAGCTGACTCAATTCCATCGGCTCACGCGGGAAACGACGAATCACGCAACCCAGCCGCTTCTTGCCCTGGAACGTAAAACAGTTGGCACGGATACGCGCCGTGTTCAGATCAATCGAGCGGTCAAATGCGCGATCCTGTATCCGCGCAGACCAGTTCGGCTCAATGACTTCAAAAAATTCTTCAAGCTCTTCTTTAGTAATCGGCGAATCCGTCACCGCAACCAGGCCCTTAGGCTGACGCAACATGATAGGACTATTTTGATGAATCAGAATGTCGCTAAAACTCAGACGTGAGTTCAGCAAATGCAAAATTTGCTCAACCAGGGTACCAAATACCGGGTGGTCTTCATTCTCGATATACGACAGGGTACGGATCTGCGAGGACATATGGGCTTCCATCATTATTTGATCTCTGTTTGGAAAATATGCCTGATTATAAACTCAGTATATTTGCAGATGGGAAAGATTCTGCGATTTGTTGCTTTGGATGATTTTTGCTGCTTAAGAAAGTCGCAAGCTGTTCTAGTTGCCAACCGTATTTCACGTCACGGCAAGCATTCAGATTTTTGGAAATTGGCGTTGTCGGGTTGTCCCGTTCGGGTGCGCTACATGCTTTATAGCTTATTCGGCTATGTCGTGATCAACTTCATCTTTTGTATCAACAATATGCCAGGTCATCAAGGCGGATTGAATACGTCAAATGACGGAACCGACGTGCGGCTCTTTTCCGGACATTGGATGGTCTTCTACGCCGTAGCGTTTGCAACGCTTTACTCAGCAATCAATAACCCGCATCTGCTAAAAAACCGGAAGTGCGATCACGGGCATGAGGTCGCACCATTCGACAAGTTCTGTCCAACATGTGGCGCAGTTTTGGTGCCTGATCACCCGAAAGTCTGATCCTCGTATCAAACGCCCCGCCTACCGGTTACGCCCCCAAAAACTCAATCAACCCCTGATTGAATTCCGCCGCATGAGAAAGATTAAATCCGTGCGGGCCGCCCTTGATCACGCATAGCTGACTTCCCTTAATCGCCTTGTGAGTGCGGGCGCCGCTGACTTCCAGCGGTACGATGGCGTCAGCGTCACCGTGGATGATCAGGGTGGGGACAGTGCACTTAGTCAGGTCGTTGCGGAAGTCGGTGTAAGAGAATGCACCTATGCAATCCAGCGTGCCTTGTGGCGAGGCAAATGAGGCGATCTCACGTGCATATACGCGTTGCGCTTCGCTAACCAGCAACTTGCCGCCAGCGCTGAAAAAAATCGCGGTGAAGGCATCCAGAAAAGCAATGCGGTCCTTGATGACGGCGCCCTGAAACTGCTGGATCATTGCATCGTCCAAGCCGCCTTCAGGATTGTCATCGGACTTGTAGAGATACGGCGGAACAGCACCGGCAAACACGGCTTTGGCGACGCGCTCCGTGCCATATTTGCTGATGTAGCGGGCGACTTCGCCACCGCCCATGGAGAATCCGACCAGCGTTGCCTTTTTCAGATCGAGATGGGTCATCAGTTGATGCAAGTCGGCAGCAAAATGGTCGTAGTCGTAGCCTGACCATGGCTGTGATGACCAGCCAAAACCGCGCCGGTCATAGGTAATCACGCGGTAACCGGCTTCTATCAGGGCCGGGACTTGCGCCTCCCACGAGCGTCCGCTCAGTGGCCAGCCGTGGATCAGGACAACGGGCAAACCGCTACCGTGGTCTTCGTAATACAACTCGACCGGGGCTTGCTGAGCATTGTCGATTTTTAGTATTGGCATGTCATAACTCCTTGAGATAGAGATGGAACAGCGATATCGCAACACCACGCTGGCCTGGCGCGACGATGATGGTGTTGATGCTGCAGGATCGTTGCTGCCTGTGCCGCATGCGAAGGACGGACCGGAGAGTGTCTTCGCAACAGCGGGAAGGCGAGTGGAATCGTGTTACGGAAGTCCCGACCTGACCGCTCTCGTCACAATGATCTTTACCAACCGCTGAATCACTCCACCAGCAACGGAATCATCACAGCCTCAGTGCAGATACAGCAGGTCAGAATTATCTCAAATAATTATTAAATCGACATGACAAAAACAATTTTTTACCGCGTATTGTTGTTGAGGTTTTATGTGCGCAAGTGGCTGGATTATTCGTAGTGAACGGCGCGTGGAATCAATGATTGCCCGAATCGTTAGCCATACATTTTGCGCTTGGCTTCGAGTCGCTGTTGGGCATCTAAAGACAGCGTGGCAGTTGGCCGGGCTAAGAGTCGCGGTATCCCGATCGCGTCGCCTGTCTCGGTACACCAGCCATAATCACCTTGCCCGATGCTGGTCAGCGACGTTTGAATTTTCTTGAGCAGTTTGCGCTCGCGGTCACGGGCTCTTAATTCGAGTGTATGTTCTTCTTCCATGGTGGCGCGATCTGCCGGATCTGGCACCAACACGGTCTCTCGCAGGTGCTCCGTCGTTTCATTGATATTGTGTTGCAGCTCGACCTCCATGTCCTTGAGTCGTCGGGTGAAAAAGGCGAGCTGCACGCTGTTCATATAGGCATCGTCGCCCATGGCACGAATTTGCGCCTCGCTCGGAACAGACACCAGATTGCGAGCAGCGTCAGCGGCGTCATTAACATTGTCAAAAGAGGATTGGTGATTGCGCATAGTGACTCCAGGGTGATCATTACAATATGAACCAAGACGGATATGGCGACTGTGCGCTGACGCACAAAAGAGAAATCGCTTTTCAGCCTCCGGTTCTTCAACGGCATTAAGTACAACTGGTGAAATGAGCAACTTACGATCAAATCGGCCTGGCGATTAATATCAAGCTAAAGGCAAAAATCAAGGCTTCTCACCACAGAGGCACAGAGATACCGAGAAAAGCATGCGTATATGATCCGTGAAATATCGATATCAAAATGAACCCGCAAGTAGTATGCGCCTGTTAGCCTGAAATGCCTCTGAAAGCCGCATCCAGCCTGCGGATTCAGTGTGGTGACGACTAAAAATCCTTTAACCAATATTTGGTCTAACCGCTTTTACTCCTGACTTTCCTCGGTGTCTTAGTATCTCTGTGCCTCCGGGGTGAGAGATTTGGGTTTTGTGACAGTCCGGCATCAATCCCGCCGACATCTGCAGCTCTCCCGCATCACCCCTTCTGCACTGATGACCTTAACACCAACTCATAATAAAAATTGAACTGCCGGCTAAAAAGAGAATTCGTTTTAAACAGAGCAACAGGGATTGCAAACGATTGTGATAAATGCGTCAAAATATAAAAATATTTCTGCACACCAAAAATCTCTTGGCTAGACTGAAGGTGAACTGATGCTTGTATTGTTTCTGTTTTATCCTATTGTCAAGTGTGGGTTCCATTAGGAGAACGATCTTGAATACCCCTCCCTTCCCACATACTGAATCTGAACGTGTTGCGGCGTTACATGCCCTGCATGTGATTGATACCGGCCCAAAAGCCGAACTGGACGCGCTGGTCAAAGCCGCCTCACTGGTGTGCGGCGTACCAATATCGCTGATTAATTTGGTCGATACAGAAAAAGTCTGGCTAAAGGCGAATCTGGGTCTGCCCGGTGTTTCTGAGGCTCCCCGGGATATCGCGTTTTGCTCGCTCGCGATTCTGGAAAATGGCATGCTTGAAATCCCGGATACCTTGCTGGATCCTCGCTTTGCCGATAACCCGCTGGTCATCAATGATCCTCTCATCCGATTCTATGCAGGCGCACCGATCAGCATCGGAGATGGCCATCGCATCGGCACCTTATGTGTCCTAGACAAACAACCTCAACGTTTAAACCTACAACAACGTGAGATTCTGCTCTGTCTTGCAGATACGGCAGCAGCGATCCTCGAAGGACATCGCGACAAGCGGGCGCTGCTTGAGAAGGGGCAGCGGTTTGCCGATATTATCGAAAGCACGCGCATCGGCACCTGGGAAAAAAATTTCCAGACTGACGCAATCAAATATAACGAGAGATGGGCGGAAATCACCGGCAGGACATTGGCTGAATTAGGTAAATTGACTACCCAGACCTGGGTCGATCTCATTCATCCGAGCGACAGAATATTGTCGCAGCTAGAGCTGGAAAATCATTTCAACAACCGCGTCAACCGCTATGAATGCGAAGTCCGATTACAGCATAAAAATGGATCATGGATCTGGGTATTAGACAGCGGCAGAGTCATCAGCTGGACTGCCGATGGCAAGCCAGAATGGATGCTGGGCACCCTGCTCGACATCACTGAACGCAAGCATCAGGAAGAAAATCTTCGCAAAAGCCAATTGTTCCTGGACCGGACAGGCAAGCTGGCCGGTGTCGGCGGATGGGAAGTCGACCTGATTACCAACGATATTTACTGGTCAGATGAGACATGCCGCATTCATGGCGTGCCTGCCGGTTTTAAACCGACGATGGATGAGGCGATTCGCTTCTATGCACCTGCCGCTCAGCCTGTCATATTGGCCGCCGTACAAAACGCCATTTTAACGGGGAAGAGCTGGGATCTTGAATTGCCATTTATCCGTGCCGATGGGCATCCTATCTGGGTGCGCGCGGTAGGCACAGTGGAGTTCGCAGATAAAAAACCGATACGGCTGTTCGGTGCTTTTCAGGATATCACTCAGCGCGTTAAAGAAAACCTGGCATTACAGGCCGCAAATGATCGCACCACACTCGCCACCGACAGCGGCGCAATCGGTATCTGGGAATACGATCTGATCAGCGGTACCGTAATATGGGACGCGTGGATGTACCGTCTATTCGGAATGGTGCCACGTAAAGAAACGAGCACGATTGAGCTCTGGCTAAACCAGATTCATCCGGCCGATGTGAAAAAAATTGAATACGCAGCCAGGCAAGCGGTGCGCGGAGAAAATAATTTTGACACCGAATACCGGGTGATCTGGCCAGATGGCAGCCTGCATTATCTCAAGGGCTCGGCCATCGTCAAGCGTAATGCCGACGGGACTGCTCTGCGCATGGTCGGTACAGCCATCGACATCTCAGTACCAAAAAAACTCGCACTGGAATTGGCTGAACAGCACGCCCTGCTGCACGTGACGCTCAAATCTATCGGCGACGCCGTCATCACCACCGATTCTAAAGGCTATATCAACTGGCTCAATCCCGTCGCAGAGCGGATGACAGGATGGCTCGTCGATGAAGCAAAAGGCAGGTCGCTGACGCAGGTCTTCCACATCGTCAATGAAGAAACCCGCAAGCCCGCCGCTAATCCGATCACCGCGTGCCTGGCGCAAGAAAAAGTGGTTGGCTTAGCGACCAGAACGATACTTATCTCCCGCAACGGGACTGAGTACGGCGTTGAAGATTCTGCCGCGCCTATCCGCAATGAGCGCGGCGACGTACTCGGTGTGGTGCTAGTGTTTCATGACGTAACAGAGCAGCGCCGCCTGTCTGGCGAGATGAACTTCCGTGCCAGCCATGATTTGCTCACCGGTCTGGTCAACCGTGCAGAGTTTGACGTACGGTTACGGCGAGTTCTGCAGATGGCGCATAGCGATCAAAGCCAGCATGCCTTGCTCTACATCGATCTTGATCAGTTCAAGCTGGTCAACGACGCCTGCGGACATGCCGTAGGCGATCAGTTACTACAACAAGTCGCCAAGCTATTTGCAGAAACAGCACGGACCCGCGATACCCTGGCAAGGCTGGGTGGCGACGAGTTTGCTATCCTTCTTGAGCAGTGCTCCGTCGATCAGGCACAGCGGGTGGCACAAAAAATATGTGACCGGATGGATGATTTCCGCTTCACGCATGACAACCGGCGTTTTCGGATTGGCGCCAGTATCGGCCTGGTTCCCGTCGACAGCCGCTGGCCCATCACAGAGGCGATTATGCAGGCCGCCGATACCTCTTGTTATGCAGCGAAAGAAGCAGGACGAAACCGCGTACATGCCTGGTTTGACACCGATCTGGCGATGCGTGCCCGTCATGGCGAAATGCAATGGACAACGCGGATAGAACAGGCACTCGACGACAATCATTTCGTACTCTATGCACAAAAAATTATCGCACTGAACGATCAGTCTCCGGGCTTGCATGCCGAGGTCTTGCTAAGGATGCGGGACACTGACGGATCGCTGATCGGGCCCGGTGCTTTTTTACCAGCAGCAGAGCGTTTTCAGCTCGCGACACGGATCGATAAATGGGTATTAAAGCACACCATCGCATGGATGAAGACGCTCGCCTGTATCGACCACATCGGCAAAATCAGCGTCAACTTGTCAGGCCAGTCAGTCGGTGACCGCGCCTTTCACCGCTGGGCAATCGATCTGCTCAAAGAGACCGGATCGCGGATCTGTTCACGGCTATGCATAGAAATCACAGAAACTGCCGCCGTCACCAATCTCTCGGATGCCGCGCTGTTTATCGAACAGATCCGGGAGATCGGCGTGCGCGTAGCCTTAGATGATTTCGGTGCCGGCGCATCATCATTCGGCTATCTGAAAAAAATGCCTGTCGATTATTTAAAAATTGACGGTCAATTCGTCGTAGATGTCGTCACGGATCCTTTAGATGAAGCCGCGGTCAGATGTTTTGCCGACGTCGCCAAAGTAGTTGGCGTAAAAACGGTCGCCGAATTTGTTGACCATCCGGATGTACTGGCAAAATTACGAGAGATCGGAATTGATTTTGCGCAGGGGTTTTTACTGCACAAACCTGCACCGATTGACGAGCTTGCCATGCACCAGAGCGAGATTCTAAGCGTCGCCTGAACACAGATCATGCAGGCGACAGAGGAGAATAGGTGATGAGCAATATCAACGCCTCAAAAACCACAAAAAAACAAGATTTAAAAACCGAATCCGCAAGCTTGGTGCGCCTTCTGGCCTGAAATGCCACTGAAAGCCGCACCCAGTCTGCGGATGTGATATTAGGAACTTCTAAAAACCCTTTCATCGATATTTCATGAAAACCCTTACTCCTGCTCCCCCGCTACTCTGGCGTGTCCTCGGTGTCTCGGTGTTTCTGTGGTGAGAGGTCCTGACTTTTTTACGTAAGTCCGTCGATGTAATTTTTTAATGTGAAGGTTTTTAGACATCCTTTATTAGAAACTTAAAAATCCTCCATCCGAAAACATCAAGCCGGAGACATCTCCTCCGAACTCACCGCCCTTGCCTTATTTACCGAGCTGATCCGCATTGATGACCTCGTCAGGAAAAACAATCCCGATCATTTCGCCGATCTCGGCAATTGACTTCTGCATGCGTTCAAACTTAGGTGGTACCGCTAATTCTTCCTGAATTTGCAGACCATATTTTTTCACTACATCGGCCTGCGACAGCACGTAACCATAGGCGAGTAACTTGGGACGGCGGGCTGGTGAGGCAGGAACGACAACGACTTTCCAGAACAATGTTGGCACGGCAATCGCCACTCCGCCGACCTTGACGGACTTGATACTGTCATCAGTCAGCACCGGTCCGGCAAACAAGACCGCCTGACCGCCACCGGCTGTCACCTGTTTTTCTACGACAGATTCAAACTCACCCCAGATTCCTTTAACACCAGCGTACATTGGTTGTTTGGTGAAGTTGTCTTTCGGATTTTCCTGATTAAATGCCTCATGCTGAGGCGTGCAGTTGGTCCAGTGATAGCTGTCGGCATTGGCGAATGCGGTCTCTTCGCCTTCGACACCCCAGCAGTTATCTTCTCTGCGCACAATATGGCCGCGATCTATACGTTTGCCGGGTCCATAGATGTCTTTATCCTTCAGTTGCAATGCAGGTGGAACACGCGGATCCACTGCCCAATCCTCGCCGCCCAGATCCTGACGCTTACGCTTGTCCTGCCGTGCCGCATCGGAGTAATCAACATTCGACGCTGTCCACATACACATACGCAATGCCTGATTGAAGGCCAGCGAATAATGGTGGTAATGCAGGATCAGCGGATCATCTGCCGTCAGGCCGGACACATCCACATCAGGCACGGCACGATCCGTATCGGCATAGTTCTGATAATCCTTGACGCAATAAAGCTCGCTCAGGCGTGACGCCGCGATAGTAGGTAAAGGCAAGGCGACACCGAGAAAGTGATCGTCGTAACCAGTACGCGATGCATAGTCCGGATCGAAAGTTTGTCTGGCCTCGGTCGCGACGGTACTCACACTGAATGCCATATTATTGATGTTGCTGGCATTGTTGGCGTTGCCAGTATCGGCTCCGACACTGCCGTCATTGGTATTGTTCGCCAGATTGCCCGGTGCATACACATGTATCGTCACCGGACCGTTGAATGAAAATAGATTGTTTGCCATGGTGCTTCTTTCAGAGGAGGAAACAGCTTGAGGACTCGCGGTGTAGGCGACGAGAGGGTCTGTGGTGCTAGTCAGTAATCGCTCCAGCATCAATCGCTGCGCGGAAGAGCTGCCAGATGCGCTCGCATACAAAGCCCCAAGCCGCTTGATCACCGCACTGATGCGCGCACCTTCGTTAGCAATCCAAACGACATCGTTTTCGCTATCGGCATCTTCATTAAAAGGCTGACCGCTACGGGTAATCACCTGATCATTGACGATCTTAGGAATCCCCGCGTGATGGACCCCCAGCAATTCCCAATTGGCGTTGAATAAAGGGGATCCGGATGAGCCAGGCAAGGTATCCGTTTCGTAATGCAGAAAACCTTCGGGCAAGATATCCACCAGACGATTATTGGTTACGGCAAACGCACGGGGCCCGCCATCAGGATGCTGGATGATATTGACAGGCATACCGGTCAGGGTTTTGCCGGTAGCCACAATCAGGCGGCATACACCGACATCAGCGAGACGCTCGCCATTGGTGCCGTTGTCAGACACACCGACCAGCGCAAAATCCAGCACCGGATCCGCAAAGTAAAAACGCTCGACGTCAATCGTGAAATAGCTTCCGGCAGCAGTGCCACGTTCATCCCGGATATAACCAAAATTAGCCGCTGCCTGAAAAGCCTCTTCCTTACGGGGGAAAACATGGTGGTTCGTCATCAGCAAACCCGGCGCCACCATGAAGCCCGTCGCAATCGCGCTAGGGCTGTAGCCATTACCCGGCAATCTGACAATCCGCGCCACAGGAGCCGCCGCCTTCAACGCCAGATCGCCTGGTGCCACCATCGTAAAATCCACCGTCGGCCCGATAATCCGCTCTTGAAAACGCAAATTAACCCGAGCCGATTCACGCAAAGTATGTGCTCGCACCTGATCAACTGGATCCGCCGCACCGATGCCACTCTGAGAAATTCTGGCAAGACCCGCTTCCCGCACCACCGTCCTCTCTCGCCACCGACTTAACGCCGCTGCATTTGCCGAACGAACCGCTTGCGCTAAAGCATTATCAATATCAGCCATCGTCAGTCTCCCATTAAACTAGCTGGTCACTCTTTGACGTTACAGATTTGCTACCACAACATTCATGTCATTCCTTTGGTGCTAAAAATATTCTAGTCCACGTATATGACAGTTCCATGGCAAATATCAGAGAATTTGTACGAAACTTGATGGTTCCGTGCCGCAGAGAAATAGTAGGAAGGAACTTTGTTTGTATCTGGCGTTCATAACGACAATACTGGTGCAATCAAAATATGCAAGTAACGCTCAAGAAATTGAAAGTCCAGCACTCATGAGGCCTTGCAGCCAATATCGGCCTGAGAGCCGCATGGGGATTGCGGAGTCAGTTCCCAAAACAACTCACCGCAGAAATATTGAGACCCGGGAGACCCCGTGAAAAACAGGAGTAAGCTGTAATGCCGTTCAGGTAAGCCGCAAGCTTAAAATCGTCATTCCGGGGCAGGCAGGGAGCCAGCGTCTTTTGGCAATGACGACGCTAGATTCCGACCTTCGCCGGAATGACAAAGCGAAGAGCATGGTTTAGGTAAAAAGCTTGAAGAGTGAACAGTTCCATCGACTATCGATTAAAGTTTTTTTTAGAAGTCTCTGATGAATTTTTAGAGATATTTTTTTAGGTAACCAGACCGCTTTATTGAACGCACGTCAAAACCGAAGGAGTCATCATGAATCGTCAAACACTGATCATCAATTCCGTGCTGTGGGCAAGTACCATCATCGCATCCGCCATCGTCGGCGCACCAAGCCTGCTCACCACCGTACTGCTACCCGCGCTGGCGATCATGTCGCTGATACTCACAGAGCGCAAGCCAAACACGCAATAACAGACAAAACAATTCGCTGAGCTCAGAAGCTTAGTAATAAGAGTAAGGCGGAATTTGTCTGTGAGCATTTCACCATCAAGGACATTTAACGCAAACGGTACGCAACGCTATTACCGTTGCTTTTGAATTTGCAGTTGACCTGCAACCCGCTGTGGCGCTGCCGTTTGAGCAGGTCAGGAATGGAAAAAGAAGTGTCCGTTGTCTGAGCCGCAGGCGAGTTTCGGACACTTCCCATTTTTTGACCTGCTTAAACGTGAACCCGAAGGGCAGCGACTGTGCGGTCGCCTTCTTTTGCTTACTTTTCTTGGCGAAGCAAGAAAAGTAAGTAGCCGCCGGTCTACCACCGGCCTGCAATCCAGGCAGGCGACATCCATAATTTAACAAAAGACGGTGCGCTCGGCGCACCCTACGACTACTACGAATCCTACGAAACTAAAGCTGCCGTTGATTGAAGTTCAGTTTTACAGTATCTGCAATTACTATCCGTCGCGAAGTTGGAACCGCCACAAGCTGAGCATTTGACTGGGTCTAGTTTATTCGATCGATCTTCCAGATAGTAGTAAATAATCAGAGAAAAAATTCCTAATGGCAGTACAAATAGCCAAGCAGCAGATCTCTTTTTTGCTCTTAAATAAAATAAACAAGCAGCCAAAAAACTACCTGTACACACGAAAAGAACTACATTGATTAACCGCTCCTGAATACCTAAGTTTAGTACCTTTATGGCGATGATAATAATCATACTTACAAAATACACTAACGCAGCGGTATCTCTCTTTTTTAAATAATGTGGTGTCATCGTAGGCTTTTAAATATTAAGTTTTAGTTTATGAGAACCATCACAACGGTCAGAATGTTGAGGCCGGAACAAATATAAACTCAGATCAACTTTTCAACAATATTTTTAATTTGGAATTAAAAATACTTTAAGTCTCAATACTAATAAGTCTAATTACCCAGTCCGCTTCGCAGCAATAGCATTCCCAGCACGACTAACCGCCTTCCGCCCAAGATGCCCGGAAATAAACTGCCCGGCATCCACCACCGCATTTAAATCAATCCCAGTAACAATCCCCAAGCCCTGCATCATAAACAGCACATCCTCCGTCGCCACATTACCCGTCGCCCCTTTCGCATACGGACAGCCGCCTAGGCCTGCAACAGATGAATGGAAGATCGAGATTCCGACTTCCAGACTCGCATAAATATTCGCCAGTGCCTGACCATAGGTATCGTGAAAATGTCCCGATAAACTATTTAACGGAAAATCCTGCGCAACCAGTTGCATCACATGTTGTACCTGCCTGGCAGTGCCGACGCCGATAGTGTCGGCAATGTCGATTTCATCGCAACCCAGATCGCGCAGCCGCTTGACCACATCCGCAACGCTGGCGGGATCAACCTCGCCCTGATACGGGCAACCGAAAGAGCAGCTAATCGAACCACGCAGGCGGATCTTGTTTTGCTTGGCAGCTAGTGCAACATCACGGAAACGCTCTATCGATTCGGTGATCGAGCAATTGATGTTCTTTTGTGCGAAGGCTTCAGACGCCGAGCTAAAGATCACCACTTCGTCAGCACCGGCGGCGAGCGCTGCTTCGAAGCCTTTCATGTTTGGGGTGAGTACCGAGTAAATCACACCGGCCTTGCGCTGGATGCCTGCCATGACTTCGGCTGAGGTTGCCATCTGTGGCACCCATTTGGGAGAGACAAACGAGGCGGCTTCGATATTGCTGAACCCGGCATCGGTGAGGCGATTGACCAGCGCGATTTTGACCTCGGCAGGGATGCTTTCTTTTTCGTTCTGCAGGCCATCACGTGGACCGACTTCAACGATGTTGACTTGTTTGGGTAAACTGGTCGTCATATTAATATCCTCTCGATGCGTCAACGATACCGCTGATCACCTGACCTTGTTGCAGTGCCTGAATCTTGTCGGCGATCTGCCTTGCGCTTTCGTCACGCAGGGTGAGTGCAGCGATATGCGGGGTAATACTGATGCGCGGCTCGGACCAGAATGCATGTCCGGCTGGCAGCGGCTCTTGCTGAAATACATCGAGGGTCGCGCCTGCAATATGCTCCTCTTGTACCAGCGCCAGCACGTCCTGTTCGACCACATGCGCACCGCGTGCGACGTTGATCAGGTAAGCGCCTTTGGGTAATTTTTGCAAGTTCTCGCGATGCAAAATACCGTATGTGTCCTCGGTCAAGGGCAGGATGCAAACGAGTACGCGCGATGCTTGTAAAAATGCATCCAGGCCGTCTGTCCCGGCATAACAAGTAACGCCGGGAATATGTTTTTGCGTGCGGCTCCAGCCATGGAGCGGAAAGCCAAAATGAGCAACCGCATCAACGATGCGCTGCCCCAATACGCCGAGCCCTAATATGCCGACGCTAAAATCGCTTTTTTCAAACGGCTTCAAAAACCGCCAGTGCTGCGCGTCACGCTGGTGATCGTAGCTGTCAAACCGCCGGAAGTATCGCAGCACCGCGTGGCTGACATACTCTGCCATCTGTATCCCCATACCAGCATCGTCGAGACGAATCACCGGCACGCCGGCTGGCAAGGCATCCCCCAACTGCAAAATCGCGTCAACACCGGCACCGAGATTAAAAATCCCTTTTAAATCGCTGCGGCCTGCCAGCATCGCAGCAGGCGGTTTCCAGACAATGGCGTAATCAGCAGGCGCAGTATCGCCCTCATGCCAGACGCGGATGTGGTGCTGCGGGAGTGCGAGATTGAGGCTGTGCAACCAATGATCCGGATTGCCGCCGGTGGCGTGGAAAATAATTTTCATATTCGATAGCCGTAATATTTCCCCTCCCACAAGCGGGAGAGGGTTCTGACAATCAGCTTAGTCTTGCTTGAAACTCAGCAAAGGTGCGCCCTCTGCGACCTGATCGCCGATCGCGTACAGCACCTCATCGACCACGCCGTCATGCGGTGCGGCGATAGTGTGTTCCATCTTCATGGCTTCCATGATCAGCAGGGCATCGCCTTTTTTGACTTCTTGCGCTGAGCTGACCAGGACAGCGACGATCTTGCCCGGCATCGGTGCCGTGAGGCGACCGCCTTCGGCCTCGGCTTCGCCTGCGTGGGCGAGGGCGTCGTGGTAATGCAGATCAGTATGCACGCCACGGCTAAAGACATGGAAATGCTCGCCATCGCGCACCACCGTGCCCGTGATCGTCTGGTCAGCGATTGTCAACACCAGATCACTCCGGGTTGCCGATCCAAGTTTGACCTGAGCTACTGCACCTCCCGTCTGGACCTGCCATCCACCCGCCAGATAAGTCAGCAGGACATCATGCGTCTGGTGTTCTTCGGTGAATTGCAAAGCGCGTTGCAATTGACTATTCATGCGCCAGCCCTGGCTGCTTTGCCACGGGTCACTGCCTTGGGATTTTTCAGACAACACGAGTGACACGCTTGCCAGCGCCAGTGTCGTCAGCGATGCAGCGACCGGCATCGGAAATAATTCGTCCTGATTACGCTCGATCAAACCCGTATCCAGATCTGCGCCGGAGAAGGCTTTGCTGCCGATCAGGCGCGACAAGAAGGCGATGTTCGATGACAAGCCGACGATCTGGTATTGCGACAAGGCCTGTGACATACGCGCCAGCGCTTCGGTTCTGTCTTTGCCCCAGACAATCATCTTGGCAATCATCGGATCGTAAAAAGGAGAAATCGTATCGCCTTCACGGACACCGCTGTCGATACGGAATGCCGCCGGATCCGCGCTACCGCCAAGCTCAAAATGTACTGCGGCTGGTGTGCGTGCGTGGCGCAAAGTACCGATCGATGGCAAGAAGCCTTTTTCCGGATTCTCCGCGTAGACCCGGGCTTCAATGGCATGACCATGAATACGTAATGCAGACTGCAGCATTGGCAGCGGCTCGCCTGCGGCAACCCGCAATTGCCATTCAACCAGATCCGTACCGGTGATCATCTCGGTCACGGGATGCTCAACCTGCAAACGGGTATTCATTTCCATGAAATAGAAAGAACCATCCTGATTGGCAATAAATTCCACGGTACCGGCACCGACATAACCTACCGCCTTTGCAGCAGCGACGGCGGCCTCACCCATGGCAGCACGGCGTTCTGCAGTCATCCCTGGCGCGGGTGCCTCTTCTAATACTTTTTGATGGCGACGCTGTACCGAGCAATCGCGCTCAAACAGGTAGACGCAATTGCCGTGCGTGTCGGCGAACACCTGGATCTCGATATGACGAGGGCGTTGCAGATATTTTTCGGCGAGAACCTTGTCATCACCAAAGGAGTTAATTGCCTCTCGTTTGCAAGAGGCGAGTGCATCTTTAAAGTCAGAGGATTTTTCAATCACGCGCATGCCTTTGCCACCGCCGCCGGCGCTGGCTTTGAGCAAGACCGGATAGCCGATGCGGTCAGCTTCTGTTTGCAAAAAATCGGCATCCTGATTATCACCATGGTAGCCGGGCACCAGCGGCACATTGGCTTTTTCCATCAATGATTTAGCGGCCGATTTACTCCCCATCGCCTCAATCGCCGAGGCGGGAGGTCCGATAAAGGCGATACCGACTTTGGCGCAAGCATCAGCAAATTCGCTATTCTCGGATAAAAATCCGTAGCCAGGATGGATCGCTTGCGCACCCGTTGCCAGGGCGACTTCGATGATCTTATCAGCACGCAGATAGCTCTCTTTAGCGGGAGCCGGTCCGATCAGGACAGCTTCATCGCAGACAGCCACATGTTTCGCGTTCGCATCGGCTTCGGAGTAGACAGCGACAGTTTTGATGCCCATGCGGCGTGCGGTAGCAGCGACACGGCAAGCGATTTCGCCACGGTTGGCGATGAGTATTTTGGTGAACATGTCTCTAACCTCTGTTGGATTTTTTTCTGTTTTTTTAATTGCAGCTACCTGCTTTGGCTTCGACCTTGCCGCGGGTTTTCAAACCCAATTTATCGAGCAAGACGCGGTCATCTTCGGCTTCAGGATTTTGCGTGGTCAGTAATTTATCGCCGTAAAAAATCGAATTGGCACCAGCCAGAAAGCACATCGCCTGTACGGCTTCGCCCATCTGGCGACGACCGGCTGACAAGCGCACCCGGGCTTTTGGCATGGTGATGCGGGCTACCGCGATGGTGCGGACAAATTCCAGAGGATCGAGCGGGTCGAGACCATGCAGAGGCGTGCCCTCTACCTGCACCAGATGATTGACAGGCACGGATTCTGGATACGGGTTGAGGTTTGCCAGTTGGGCAATCAAACCAGCGCGCTGGCGGCGTGATTCGCCCATACCAACGATGCCACCGCAGCAAACCTTGAGTCCGGCACTGCGCACGTGACCAAGTGTATCCAGCCGATCCTGATAATCGCGGGTAGAAATCACATTGCTATAGAACTCGGGGGCGGTGTCCAGATTATGATTGTAGTAATCAAGGCCCGCATCAGCGAGGCGTTGCGCCTGTTCTTCTTTCAGCATGCCTAAAGTCGCGCAGGTTTCTAATCCCATGGCCTTGACTTCGCGCACCATGGTTTCTACTTTTTCCATGTCGCGGTCTTTCGGTGAACGCCATGCTGCCCCCATACAGAAACGGGTTGCGCCGTTTTCACGAGCGGCTTTGGCGGCATCTAAGACTTCGCGCACATCGAGCATTTTTTTTGCTTCGACGCCGGTGTCGTAACGCGCTGCTTGCGGACAGTAACCGCAATCTTCTTCGCAACCACCGGTTTTGATCGACAACAAGGTCGCAAGCTCGATATCGGCATTCGGGAAGTTTGCGCGATGCGCAGTCTGCGCCTGAAACATCAAATCATTAAACGGTAAATCAAACAAGGCCAGGACATCATCTACTGGCCAGGTATCGGCTTCGATTTTTTTGACTGGTGCTTGAAATTGAACCGCTTGTTGTGTTTGTTCTTTGGCTTGCATGAGTCTTCCTTCACTTCAATAAATTCACATTGATATACGCGGCAGCACGCTGCGCCAGCGTTACGTCTGCACCCGGTGCGGATGCATCTAATCTTGGTATCTGTCCTAATAAAGGTGCGGATAATCGCATCTGTAAAGCCGCTATGTTATCAGCAAGGTAGAGCATGTCCGGATCGACGGTATTCGCGACCCAGCCTGCCAGCCTTAAACCACGTGCAGCAATCGCTTGCGCCGTCAGCAAGGCATGATTAATACAACCGAGGCGCAAGCCCACAACCAGAATCACCGGCAAACCCAGTTGCTGTGCCATATCGGCAGTGTCGTACTGCGCTGTCAGCGGTACACAGAAACCACCGACGCCTTCCACCACGACGGCATCTGCCTGCGTCGTCAACTGCTGGTAACAAGCGCGAATATGCGGCAAAGAGATCATCACCTGTTCACGCTGCGCCACGATATGCGGTGCAGCAGGTGTCTGCATCAGATACGGACAAACTAATTCCAGCGGCGCACTGACCGATGATGCGGCAAATAAAGAGTCGACATCATCGTTATGTAATACGCCATCGCGCACATCAGCACCGGCAGCGATGGGCTTCATGCCGACACTACGCCAGCCTTGCTGCGTCATTGCATGCAGAACGGCGCTGCTAACCAGTGTCTTGCCAATCTCGGTATCTGTACCGGTCACAAAATAATCATGCGGACGTAAATGTGCATGTTTATTTATATCGGTATTTCGCTCGGCATTTAGTTCGGCACTTATTTCTGTACTCACGCTGTCTCCACCAGATTCATCGCCAGATCGCTACCATTTTGTGCGTCCAGCGTATTCAGGGCATCGACTAACTGCGTCACTTGCGTCTCAGTATGGGATGCCGACAAGGTGATACGTAGCCGCGCTGAACCGACCGGCACGGTGGGCGGGCGAATTGCACCGACCCAGATCTCCTGCTCCAGCAAATCCGCTGCTACCTGTAACATCACCGCATTGTCGCCAATCACAATAGGTTGTATCGCCGTATCTGAAGGCATCAGCTCCCAGCTAGGCAAGTGCAAACCCTGACGAAAACTTGCAATCAGTTGCTGTAAATGACGACGTCGCTGTTGACCCTCGGCACCGCTGATGATGTCGAGACTAGTCAGCAACGCATGCGCCAGAGCGGGCGGTGCCGCGGTGGTATAAATGTAGGGACGGGCTTTTTGTACCAGCCATTCGATCACCGTGGTGTGCGCGGCGACAAACGCTCCGCCAACACCTGCGGCTTTACCAAGCGTACCCATGTAGACCAAATTCGGTGAGCACAAATTAAAATGTTCCAGCACGCCACGACCATGTTCACCGAGCACACCAAAACCATGCGCATCATCGACAATCAGCCAGGCATCGTAACGCTCGCACAAAGCAAGCAAGGCAGGCAGATCAGCGATATTGCCATCCATGCTGAACACACTATCGGTGACAACGACCTTGGTAGTTGCCGTCGACTCTTGTAGCATCTGCGCCAGCAACAGGTAATCACGATGCGGAAATACTTTGACCGCAGCGCGCGATAAACGGGCACCGTCTATCAATGAGGCATGATTTAATGCTTCTGAAAACAAGGCTGCGTCTTTACCGGCAAGCGCACTGATAACCGCAAGATTTGCCATATACCCGGTACAAAAATACAGGGCACGCGCATGATCTATGTAAGGTGAGATAAATTCAGCAAGGCGATCTTCCAGCAGCGCATGCGCCCTGCTATGTCCGCTGATCAGGTGTGACGCGCCGCTGCCTGCGCCGTACAGACTTGCCCCTTCTTGAATAGCGGCGATAACTGCCGGATGTGCTGCCAGTCCTAAATAGTCATTGCTGCAAAACGCGAGCAAGTCCCGGCCATCGGCGCGCAACGCCGGGGCTGACGCGGTCTCAACCGTACGACGACGGCGAATCAGATGCCTGGCGTCCAGCTCATCAAGTTCATCGCGTAATTGGCTTAATGGGTGGAACAAACGCTGACTCATACAGCCACCTCAGTCATGACTTCATTAAATACCTGCATCGTTTTTGACGCTAACAAGGCGATTTCTTGCGGGTCGAGAATGTACGGCGGCATCAGATACACAGTGCGGCTAATCGGGCGCAATAACAATTCCTGTTTTAAGGCCGCCGAAAAAAATCGACGTGAAAAAGTCGCGGCCTGCGCAGCATCCTCTACCACCGCATCAAATGCGAAGATCATGCCCTGCTGCCTGATGTGACTCACACGCGGATCATCGGTCAGGCCGGCGAAAGCATCTTTAATCGCTATTGCCTTGATGCGATTTTTTTCCAGTATCTGGTCGTCTTCAAAAATTGCCAGCGTCGCCAGGGCTGCACGGCAGGCCAGCGGGTTGCCGGTGTACGAATGCGAATGCAAAAAGCCACGGCGCATATCTGCATCATAAAAAGCCTGATACACCGAGTCCGTCGTCATCACCAGCGATAAAGGCAAATAGCCGCCGCTGATGCCTTTAGACAAGCATAAAAAATCTGGCCAGATACTGGCAGATTCACAGGCAAAGAAAGTACCGGTACGGCCACAACCGACAGCAATTTCATCGGCAATCAGATGCACCTGATACTGGTCGCATAATTCGCGCAAACGGCGCAGATATACAGGGTCGTGCATGGCCATGCCAGTCGCACACTGCACCAGCGGCTCAATAATTACAGCGGCAATTTTGCCCTCACGCTCTTGCAAAACACGCTCAAGATCGGCAGCGGCACGCAATGCGACATCAGCGGCTGTTTCTCCCGCTTGCGCCAGACGGGCATCAGGTGAGGCAACGACATGCGCTCGTTGCAGCATCGGGCCATAGGCTTCACGAAACAGGCTGACATCGGTGACCGCCAATGCGCCCACAGTCTCGCCGTGATAGCTGCCTTTGATACAGATAAATTCTTGCTTCTCTGTTTGACCACCGTTGCGCCAGGCGTGGAAACTCATTTTCAAGGCGATCTCGACTGCCGATGCGCCATCGGATGCGTAAAAGCAATGACCTAAGGCGTGGTTACTGAGCGCGGCTAATTTTTCTGATAACTGAATCACCGGCTCATGCGTAAAACCGGCGAGCATCGCATGTTCGAGCTTATCGAGCTGATCTTTAAGTTCTGCATTGATACGAGGATTGGCATGACCAAACAAATTCACCCACCACGAGCTGATCGCGTCGAGATAGCGCTTGCCGTCCATATCGTAGAGCCAGGCACCGCGACCATGACTGACAGGAATCAGCGGCACAGGATTGGCACTGGAATGATGCTGCATCTGGGTACATGGATGCCATACATGCTGCAGGCTACGTGCGACCCAGTCTTGTTGATTATTCAAATTTACTCCAGACTACTTTTAAAACCCGCACATTTTACGGGCTTTTCCAGCCATTTCTGACTTAACACCCGCATAAATGCTGGACTTATTTGTCAGACTATCTAAAACCTTCTCTAACCGGAATACAAAATACTGCACTGTATCGTGATGACTATTGCGTTTTTTGCAGGCGCTAGCCGCTCCGCTACAACGACTACCGTTAAGAATGACGACACAGCTACCAGACACCAGTCCGTCACTCTGACGAGGGTGATTAGAACTGAATTTCCTTAAGATGATTCTCGATATGCATGACATGCGCGTTTGCAAACTCTGTCTTACTCAATACACCATAGGCAAAGTGCGGACGCAGTTCACCGCTATAACTCTGGAACGCTTGTAATGCCTTGATCACCAGATCAATTGCCTCACTGACATTGCCCGTATCGGCAATTACCGGCGCCCCCGGAATCGGCTCGGTCAGGTTATGACGCATCGCTCCGGCGACCGAGAACGCATAGAAGGCGACGCTGCCAGCGGTATGCTGAAACAGCTCCGGCTTCATTTCGGGGTAGCCGGTCATCGAATACTGAATACTCTGCGCCAGATGCACGAATACTTTGTAGGGTGCCCAGCCCGTTTTAGCAACTAATTTCGTCACTGAGTCAGGCGACTTCAGCGCCTCTAACTGCATCAGCATCGTGGCAATTGAGGTGATTTCCACTGTTGATTTGCGATAGGTCGCTAATCCAAGCGCGGCGACCGCAGTGAGGGCGACCGCACCTGTCAATAAACGTCTCTTTTTCATGGCAACCATCCTGGTTTGCGTTTTTCTAAAAATGAACGGACACCTTCGCGCCCCTCTTCCGATGCGCGTATATGGGCAATGCCTTCAACAGTTGCAGCAATCAGTTCACCAGTGAGTTCGCGACTGGCAACCTCCTGCACCAGACGCTTTGCCTGCCTGACTGCATTCGGACTGTTCGACACCAGCGACTTGACGATTTCAGCCAGCTTTTCATCAAGCGCCTCAGCACTGACCAGTTCATGCACGAAGCCGATACGATGCGCCTCTGCTGCACTGAAACGTTCAGCCGTGATGAAATAACGCCGCGCCGCACTTTCCCCCATCGCCTTAATCACATACGGTGAAATCGTCGCCGGAATCAAACCGAGCTTGACTTCACTTAAACAATAATTCGCGACATCTGCGCTGACCACGATATCGCATGCAGCAACCAATCCCATGCCACCCGCGTAGCAATCGCCCTGCACTTTGGCAACCACCGGTTTGCTACAGGTATAAATCGTGCGCAACATCTCGGCCAATTGCCCTGCATCGGCAAGATTTTCTTCATGCGAATAATCGGCCATCTTCTTCATCCAGTTCAGGTCAGCACCTGCACAAAACGCCGGGCCATTCGCTGCGAGCACCACAGCACGGATCGTAGTGTCTGTATCAAGTTCACGAAACACCTGTGTGATTTCGGCAATCGTTGTTTCGTTAAAAGCGTTGCGGACGTCGGCACGATTGAGGGTCACTGTCGCCAGTCGCTCAGTAATTGAAAGGATCAAAGTCTGGTAATTCATTCTTGCTTGCTCTCTACTAACATAGTAATCATGTCTGGCTAAGGACTAAGCAACTCCATCGCCGTCAATACTGCATTTATCTCGAGGTAACGCTGAATATCATCATTCAGGGCATGACTCAGACCGTGCTAAGAACACACTAAGCTGAGCGCCGGAAATACGGACACGATGCATCACCTCGTCGTTATCGTTCATGTTGTCCGGTTTGTTCGTCAAGCAGAGATCTCTCCAGATTTAGATTTAGATTTAGATTTAGTTTTGCTTTTGTTTTGCAAAAAAATCTGAATACTCATACTACTCACTGTGCCAAATCAGGAAAATCAGGAACGGCTAAAGGCCGGTCATCACTGGTCAAAGATTTTTTATAAATCGATGGCAACTGTTTTGTCCAAGCAATAAATTTATCCATATATATCTGCTTATCAGTGTCTTTTTCTAAACGGTCCTTGTGCCAGTCGCTTTTAATCCAGCTAGCATTCTTTGATGGCGTCTGACCAGCAAGCTCAGGATTGATCCAAAAGCGAACCTTCACAAAATCACCGGTTTGATATTTGTCATATTGCGCGAGCAGGGTGGTCACAGGGACTTTAATCTGATTATTTTCTAACCACAATGGCACGGCATTCAGCCAAGTGTTACTCGATGCGAATGCATTCGTGTTGTGGTTTATCAACAGGCACTCCGGATAGTCATAATTGCTTTTCATCGTATCCTTAAAAACTACGTCATCACGCTTACATGGTTCTGGCATCCAGCGATGAGTGGCGGTTGACGAAGTAGTTGCCTCTATTTTGACACTCGCGCGAAATTGTTTGTCTTTAACGTTGATTAAATATGCAGTCAAAATATCAGCACCTTGCTGACTGGAATACGCAAAAGTAACCCGACTTTTATTTTTTCCAATCAAGACCCATTCTCCTGGTGGAAGCGGATATTGGTGTGACCCGATTTGAACAATACCGTCTTTAACAATCGCGCCAACCTCAGTCTTGTCGATCTCTATACCGTATGCCAATGACGCCAGCATAAACGACAAAATACCCAGGCTAAAATTCCGTATTCTTTTACTCAAGTTCATCTCCGACATAGTTGAAAATAAGACCCCATTTACTACGAAAAACAGCAATTAAATACTCGTGATTTATTCAAAAAAATACCAAAAAAAACTACTCACCTATTCCTTACACGGATGTGTGGCATCAAAAAATTTTTGATAAAAAATTATTTTCTGCTCATTTTATTTTACATCCTGAACAAGCCAAATTTCACATCAGGAATAGGTGCATTCAACGCGGCTGACAAACCTAATCCCAAGACCATCCGCGTATCAGCCGGATCGATCACGCCGTCATCCCACAAGCGTGCCGAGGCGTAATAAGGATGCCCCTGATGCTCATATTGTTCTTTGATGGGCTGTTTGAAAGCGGCCTCTTCATCTGCGGTCCAGCTACCGCCTTTACCTTCGATACCGTCACGTTTGACCGTCGCCAGAACGCTGGCAGCTTGCTCACCACCCATGACCGAGATCCGCGCATTTGGCCACATCCACATAAAGCGCGGAGAGAAAGCGCGACCGCACATGCCGTAGTTACCGGCACCAAAACTACCACCGATGATGACGGTGAACTTTGGTACATTGGCGGTGGCAACAGCAGTCACCATCTTCGCGCCGTTGCGGGCGATGCCTTCATTCTCGTATTTGCGCCCCACCATGAATCCGGTGATATTTTGCAGAAATACTAACGGAATCTTGCGCTGGCAACATAGCTCAATAAAATGCGTTCCCTTCAATGCAGACTCAGAAAAAAGAATGCCGTTATTCGCGATAATACCCACCGGCATACCGTGAATATGTGCGAAGCCGCAGACTAGAGTTGTTCCATAACGCGCTTTGAATTCATCGAAATGACTGCCGTCAACCACACGCGCAATAACCTCTCTTACATCAAATGGCTTACGGGTATCGACCGGGATCACACCATATAATTCTTGCGCGGGAAATTTTGGTTCTTCGACGTCTTTCAATACGACGCTGGCTGGCTTTTGACGATTCAGATTCGAGACGATGGTACGCGCCATGGATAAGGCATGCGTGTCGTTTTGTGCGAGATGGTCGACTACGCCTGACAAACGCGTATGGACATCACCGCCACCAAGATCTTCGGCGCTGACGACCTCACCGGTCGCGGCTTTGACTAAGGGGGGGCCACCGAGAAAAATCGTACCTTGATTTTTGACGATAATCGATTCATCGCTCATCGCCGGGACGTACGCGCCACCAGCAGTGCAAGACCCCATGACGACCGCGATCTGCGGAATACCTTTAGCCGACATGGTGGCCTGATTAAAAAAGATACGACCGAAATGATCGCGATCCGGAAATACATCGTCCTGATTCGGCAAATTCGCACCGCCGCTATCGACCAGATAAATACATGGCAAATTGTTTTGCTCGGCAATTTCTTGTGCGCGCAAATGCTTCTTTACTGTCATCGGATAGTAGGTACCACCTTTGACCGTCGCGTCATTACAGACAATAACGCATTCTTGCCCGGACACCCGGCCAATACCGGTAATCACACCCGCTGACGGTGCGGCATCGACATCATTTTTTTCCTTGTACATGTCGTAAGCCGCAAGCTGAGAAAACTCCATAAACGGTGTACCCGCATCAAGCAACATTTGTACGCGGTCACGTGGTAATAACTTGCCACGTGCTAGATGTTTCTTGCGTGCTTCTTCACCACCACCGAGAGCGATTTTAGCAATTTTTTCTTTTAAGTCGTCGACCACGCGTTGCATCGCAGCGGCGTTCGCCTTGAAGTCTTCGGAGCGGCTATTCAGTTTGGAATCTAAGGTCGTCATTTGTCTTTTCTCTTCTTGTCATCTTTGGTCGGGAAGTTACCATCCACATAAAACCATTTGCCGTCTTCTTGTGAAAAACGGCTCACTTCATGCAGGCGATGTGCTCGCCCGCCTATTTTGTAACGCGCCACAAATTCTACGGTGGCGCTGTCTGTCTTACCTGTATCCAGTGCGTATTTTTTGACCTCCAGGCCCAGCCATTGCGTCGGATCATCATGGACAATACGCTCGACAGGACAGGTACGCGCATCCCAGGTAGCGCGCAAATAGGCCTCGTCACCCAGAGTGTAAGCCGAGTAACGTGAGCGCATTAAGGTCTCAGCATCCGGCGCGATCGCACTACCGTTTAAAAATGGTGCACAACAATGCTCAAACTCTTTTCCAGAACAGCAGGGACACATGACCTTCATACTGATTTATTTACTTTCACTTTTAGCTGGCTTAGCCGTCACTGGCGCGCCTGCCGCTTTCCATGCGCTAAAACCACCGTCAATATGCGCGACATTCTCTAAGCCCATATCTTGTACGGTCTTGGTTGTCAACGCGCTACGCCAGCCAGCGGCACAAAAAAATATGAACTCTTTACGCTCACCGAAGACCGGTTTGAAATACGGAGAATCAGGGTCAATCCAAAACTCGATCATGCCGCGAGGTGCATGAAAAGCCCCGGGAACCATGCCCTCACGCTCCAGTTCACGAACATCGCGGATATCAATGAACTGCACATCAGGATCAGTCAATTTAGCCTGTGCTTCAGCAACGCTATAGGTCTTGATCTCTGCGCTGGCTTCATCGACTAATTGTTTGTAGCCTTTTTTCATCTATCCCTCCGTAAGGTACGCCATGCGCACCAAGCGACTCCACCGGTGCGCGTGACACACCCTACCCTATCGTTACGCCAGTGCCCTGGCGATCAGGATTTTTTGAATATCTGAGGTGCCTTCATAGATCTGGCAAACCCGCACATCACGATAAATACGCTCGACCGGGAAATCGCTGACATAGCCATAGCCACCGTGAATCTGGATCGCATCGGAGCAGACTTTTTCTGCCATTTCAGATGCAAACAATTTCGCCATCGCCGCTTCTTTCAGGCAAGGCTTACCCGCATCTTTTAAGCTCGCCGCGTGCCAGATCAATTGACGGGCGGCCTCGATCTGGGTCGCCATGTCGGCAAGTTTGAACTGCACCGATTGATGATCAAAAATCGCCTTACCAAAACTGGTACGGTCTTTGGCATACGCCAGAGCTGCGTCGAATGCGGCGCGTGCCATGCCGACTGATTGCGAGGCAATTCCGATGCGTCCACCCTCTAAGCCGGATAAGGCAATTTTGTAGCCCATGCCCTCTTCACCGATCAAATTCTCGGCGGGGATACGGCAATTCTCGAACAAAATTTGTGCCGTATCGGAAGAATGCTGGCCCATTTTTTGTTCCAGGCTGGCGACGATATAGCCCGGTGTAGTGGTAGGTACCCAGAATGCACTGATACCTTTTTTGCCTGCCGCTTTATCCGTGACTGCCATGACAATCGCGACGTCCGCATGTTTGCCACTGGTGATGAATTGCTTGACGCCGTTGAGTACGTATTCATTACCCTTTTCGCTTTTTTCCAGCTTCGCTGTCGTACGCAACTCGGAGGCATCACTGCCTGCATGCGGTTCTGTCAGGCAAAATGCGCCGAGCATGTCACCGCTAGCCAAGGGGCGTAACCATTGTTCTTTTTGGGCCTCGTTGGCATACATCATGGCGATACTGCATACGGGACAATTATTGACGGAGATCACGGTAGAAGTCCCGCCATCGCCGGCGGCAACCTCTTCCAGCACCAGTGCCAGGGACCGATAATCCATGCCCGCACCGCCGAGCTCTTCTGGCACTGCCACGCCATACGCGCCCATCTGCGCGAGCTCCTTTAATTCTGCAGCGGGGAAATGATGCTCTTTATCCCAGCGCGCGGCGTTAGGGACTAACTTTTCCTGGGCAAAGGCGCGAATGGCATCGCGTATCATTTCGTGTTCGGGCGTTAGTAACATACTCTGTCTCGTGGTTCTGTTATTAGTTACCAGCTCAGGCTGGAACCGTTGTAATTAAAAAATTGTCCGTTGTCGTCGGCGTGCAGACCGGCAAGTGTGTTGCGTATGCCTTGCGCACTGTCTTCCACAGTAAGTTCAGCACCGACACCGCCCATTTCTGTTTTGACCCAACCCGGATGCAGCGCCACACAAATTGCCTGTTGCGTCTGCAAAGACACATCCTTGAGCACAGAATTCAAAGCGGCTTTACTCGCGCGATATAACCAGCCGTGGCTACCATTACGCTCACTGATGGAACCCATCATGGATGAAATCACGGCAAGGCGGCCACCGGCGTTTTCAACCAGCGGCAACACCATCGGCAATATCCGCATCGCCGCCAGCACGTTGGTATGCATCACTTCATCAAACTGCGTGTCATGCGGTGTCTGCAATCCTGTCGTGCGCGGGCCATAGACACCGGCATTCAAAATAGCGACGTCGATTTTTTCATCATCAAGCCGCCATCCGAGGCCACCACAGTCATTAATATTCGTCACATCCAAAGGCATGACCTCGCAGCCCATGGATTGCAAAGCGGTCAGATCGACCGCTTTACGTGCGGTGGCAATCACGCGCCATCCGGCGGCCTTATATTGCAAGGCCAGTTCGTGACCAATACCGCGTGAGGCGCCGAGGATGAGTGCTGTTGGCATAGTTATCTACTTTTATTTGAACCGTGACCAGTTATTTTTGTGCGTAACTTTGTGCGTAACTTAATATCTAAGTTCATGCATAAGTTAATTCAATTTCCGATCTGCATAGACCGGCGAAAGCATCACTATACTTCCGGAAATTGAATCCGACGTACCCGTTTTATATCAGTTCAATAGCCATCGCCGTACCTTCACCGCCACCGATACACAGTGATGCAACGCCGCGTTTTTTACCTTGTTTCTTCAACGCGCCGATCAGGGTAATCACGATACGGGCACCGGATGCGCCGATAGGATGACCGAGTGCGCAGGCACCGCCGTGGACATTGACCTTATCATGAGAAATACCGAGGTCTTTCATTGCGGCCATTGGTACTGCGGCGAAGGCCTCATTGATTTCGAACAGATCGACATCGGCGGTTGTCCAGCCGATTTTTTTGTACAATTTTTCAATCGCGCCGATGGGTGCGGTGGTGAACCAGCCTGGTTCTTGTGCATGGCTGGCGTGACCGAGGATTTTGGCGATGGGTGTCAGACCGAGTTCTTTGGCTTTAGATTCGCGCATCAGGACCAGTGCAGCCGCGCCGTCGTTGATTGATGAAGACGATGCAGCAGTGATAGTGCCGTCTTTTTTAAATGCCGGTTTCAATGCAGGGATTTTATCTAGCTTGGCTTTGAGCGGGCCTTCATCTTTGTCGATGACGACATCACCGCCACGACCGGATACGGTGACCGGTGCAATTTCCCAGGCAAAAGAGCCATCGGCGGTTGCTGCCTGCGCACGTTTAACAGACGCGATCGCAAAGGCATCCTGTTCTTCACGACTGAACTGATATTTCGCTGAGCAATCTTCAGCGAAGGTACCCATCGACCGGCCTCCGCCTTTTTCGTCTTTTATGTAGGCGTCTTCCAGTCCATCAAGCATCATATGATCAAAAATCTGACCGTGACCAATACGATAACCGCCACGGGCTTTAGGAATCAGATACGGTGCGTTGGTCATGGATTCCATGCCGCCTGTCACGACCACGTCATTGCTGCCAGCACTGATGGAGTCGAACGCCATCATGGTCGCCTTCATCGCGGAGCCGCACATTTTTGACAAGGTGACCGCGCCGGTGGACATCGGCAAACCCGCCGCCAGCAGTGCCTGACGTGCTGGTGCTTGTCCCTGGCCTGCCATCAGGCAGTTACCGAACAGGACTTCTTCAACCAGCTCCGGTTTGACGCCGGAGCGCTCTACTGCTGCCTTGATGGCGACTGCTCCCAACTGGCTGGCGGTCAGCGAAGAAAAATCGCCCTGAAACGCGCCCATAGGAGTACGTGCAGCACCGACGATAACGATAGGATCATTCATGTTTGTCTCCAAAAAATAGTCAAAAATTCGAGTGGGTCAATGTAAGCAGTGCATTCATTCTTCATCGGTAGTAATTTCAGCAGTCTTCTGCACATTGGCTACCGCTGCCTGATGTCCGGGATACGTACTGGCGTGACTGAAACGCACTTCTTGCGGATACGGAAAAACATCATCGACCTTGCCTTCCATGATGCGTTTTTTACGGGTCTGCCAATAGTCTGCCGTCAGCAGATCTGCATGGTGTTTCATAAAATACTGGCGCACCTTGGTATTACCAAGCAAGAAGGTGCCGAATTGCTCAGGAAACACATCGTTCCTGGCGATCGGATACCATGGCTCTGCAGACATTTCATCTTCTTCATTACGCGGCTGCGGGATCACGCGGAAACTACAATCGCTGATGTACTCAATCTCATCGTAATCGTAAAACACGACACGGCTGTGGCGGGTTACGCCAAAGTTTTTGTACAGCATATCGCCAGGAAAAATATTCGCTGCGACCAACTCCTTGATGGCATTACCATATTCGACTATGCCATGCTCGATAGCGGCATCATCACCACGTTTTTCTGCTTCGGTCAAAAAGATGTTCAGCGGCACCATGCGACGTTCAATATACAGATGCTTGATGATGATTTCATCGTCATCTTCTTCCAGAATCGACGGTGCAAATTGCTTGATCTCTGCCAGTAACTCATCCGAAAAACGGGCGCGTGGAAATGCCACATCCGAATATTCCAGCGTGTCTGCCATGCGGCCGACACGGTCATGGTTTTTGACGAGCTGGTATTTTTCTTTGATCAATGCTTTGGTGGTCTCTTTCGGTGGTGGAAAACTGTCTTTGATCAGCTTAAACACATACGGAAATGACGGCAAAGCAAATACCAGCATGACCAGACCGCGAATACCCGGGGCGGCCTCGATACGGTCGGAGGAGTATTTGAGATGATGTAAAAAATCGCGGTAAAACAAATTCTTGCCATGTTTTTGCAAACCTAGAATCGTATAGATTTCGCTACGTGGCTTTTTCGGCAAAATACTGCGGATAAACTGGACATAGGCCGACGGCACCAGCATATCGACCATGAAATAAGCGCGAGTGAACGAGAACAATACCGTGATCTGAATATTGTCAAACAAGACGGTATCGAGTACCAGTTCGCCTTTACGATTGTGCAGGATGGGGACGACGAACGGATATTCTTTATTACCGTTAATACCTTTACCGACAATGTAGGCGCCCTTGTTACGGAAGAATAAATTTGCCAGTACCTGGATCTGATGATTGGGTTCGATCTTATCGTTGCCGAAGATGGCCGTGAGGCGCTCGGCGACGAAGCCGATATCTCTGTCGAGATCAGAAAAGTTTGCTTTGAGCTGGAAATTCGTGACGATACGTTTTAGCGTGTAATGCAGACCATCGGTGGCCGGGTAATACACACGATAAGTCGGCGGCGTCTCTTTGTTTTCGATGTATTCGGTCGATACCGCCGGACGTACAAAAATGAAGTCATTGTGGAAGTAATTCCGGTGGAGCATTTTGGTACAGACCGTATTGTAAAAAGTCTCGGCCAGCTCAGGTTGCAGATGATCGATCAGCAAACCCATGTAATGCAGTTTGACTTCGCGCCAGACTTCATCGGTCAGATCGTCTTCATCGTATTCATCTTCCAGACTTTGCACACACTCTTTTACGCGCTTGTCGTAATAACCGATACGCTCTCTCGCAGCGCTCTGCGCAGCCTTCCAGTTACCTGATTCAAAATCGCGCTTGGCCGTCTGGCTCGAAGCGCGGAACAGGCGGTAATGCTTGTCGAAGCCATCCATGATCATGCGTGCAATATCGAACGCAATCTGGGATGACAACAATTTAGGGAAGGCGACTTGGGGCATGGCGACTCGGCTGGCAGATTAAAGGAGGTAGCTCATCATGCTCATGTTAGTGATGGGCTAAACGCTAGTGTACCTAGCTTCGCCAAGTTCGCCAGATCTACCCCCATTCCGCCACACACAATCAGTAAAGGACGTTGGTATTGCGCCAAAACCGGTAAATTTTGATAGGCCACCGCCAATGCGGCGCCGCAAGCAGGCTCCACCAGCGCGCGCATATCATCGGCAAAGCGCAGGCAAGCATGGATCGCCTGCGCATCGGTGACGGTCACGGTCTTTATCTCATGTTCTTTCGTGTACTGAAACGCTTGCGGTGCGACACGACGCGCGCCCAGCGTACTGGCAACCGATGTGATCGCCGGTAAGGTGACCAGCTCACCAGCCTGCACGGCTGCATGCAAAGAGGCAGCACCTTCTGTCTCCACTGCGATCACGGGAACATGCGCCAGACCATTTCGCTGCAGGCCCTGCACCACACCGCTCATCAGTCCGCCGCCGCCGACAGAACAAACAACGACATCAAATACGTGGCCAGCGTTCACAACTTCATCAATCAAAGTCGCGTTGCCGTCCCAGATATCGGGATGATCGAAAGGCGGAATATACATCGCCGCAGGGTCCTGACACATACCGAGAGCAAGTTGATTCGCTTCATCCCACTGCTTGCCCTCGACGATCAGTTCGGCGCCGATGGCACGAATCGCCTGACGGACATTGTCCGGTGTCGTGTGCGGCACGACGATGGTCGTACGGACACCTAAAGCGGCACCCGCGACAGCAGCGGCAAATCCGGCGTTGCCCCCCGATGGACAGACCAGGTGCGTCGCCCCCTTGTCCACCGCACGCTGGCACAGCACGCCAATACCGCGCAGCTTGAATGAACCGGACGGCTGTGTGTTTTCCATTTTCAGCCAGACCGCTTTGTCGAGCTGAACCGACAAGCTACGATGCTGCAGCAAAGGTGTTGATATGTGCAAGGGCGTCATGTGATCGGCAATAGACAATTGGTAATAGGCAATCGGTTGATGTGCTGCGCTGTAATTCTCTACAATTTCGCTCTGGTTTTGCTAGAGGCTAGCGACATTTTCTTAGAAGCACTCTTGTGATGCTCTCCCCGCTCTTGTAAGCAGGGAGGAGGCTCACAAATTTATTTCGTCTCAGCAAACAATTCACGACCAATCAGCATACGACGAATTTCGCTGGTGCCTGCGCCGATTTCATACAGCTTGGCATCGCGCCACAGGCGTCCGACCGGATATTCATTGATATAACCGTTACCGCCCAGTGTCTGAATCGCTTCGCCCGCCATCCAAGTCGCTTTTTCTGCGGAGTACAAAATCGCACCAGCAGCATCTTTGCGCAAAGCGCGGATTTGCTCGGGATTGGTGGCGCGGTCACATGCCTGACCGACCGCATAGACATACGCTTTACACGCCATCATGGTGGAATACATGTCGGCAAGTTTGCCTTGCATCAACTGGAATTCGCCAATCGGCTGACCGAATTGCTTGCGGTCATGGACATAAGGCACCACCTCATCCATACAGGCCTGCATGATACCCAGCGGACCGCCGGACAAGACTGTGCGCTCGAAATCCAGGCCAGACATCAGAACATTCACGCCTTTACCCAGACCACCGAGGACGTTTTCTGCGGGCACTTCACAATCCTGGAACACCAGCTCACCGGTGTGAGAACCGCGCATGCCGAGCTTGTCGAGCTTTTGCGCAATGCTGAATCCTTTGAAATCCTTTTCGATCAAAAAAGCCGTCATGCCGCGCGGACCGGCTTCGAGGTCGTTTTTCGCATAGACCACCAGCACATCGGCGTCAGGACCATTCGTGATCCACATCTTGGTACCGTTCAGCACCCAGCGATCACCTTTCCAGTCGGCGCGCAATTTCATGCTGACGACGTCGGATCCGGCGTTTGGCTCGGACATGGCGAGCGCGCCGATATGTTCACCGGAGATTAGTTTTGGCAGGTATTTTTGTTTTTGTTCTTCGCTACCGTTGCGTTTGATCTGGTTCACACATAAATTGGAATGAGCACCGTACGACAAGCCAACCGATGCAGAGGCGCGGGAAATTTCTTCCATCGCGATGATGTGGGCGAGATAGCCCATATTCGCGCCACCGTATTCCTCGCCAACTGTAATGCCCAGAATACCGAGGTCGCCCATTTTGCGCCACAGATCCATGGGAAACTGGTCGTTGCGGTCAATCTCAGCGGCACGCGGGGCGATTTCGGCGGCGGCAAATTGTTGAATTGTCTCGCGCAGAGCGGCGATGTCTTCACCGTGATCAAAAGTCAAACCTGGTAGATGGAGCATGTCATCCTCACTTCATTATTAAAAGTTGTTGTACTTCATATTACGCTTCCGGGCACTGCTGTTGGCGCATTTTCCGGGATTCCGTCCCCCTGCGATCAATCAGTGTCAGGAATTTTCCCTGGGAATTACAAATAAAGTCTGCTGCATGACAGCGCAAAGTTTTTCTTTTCCCAAACTGACGACAAAGAGTTCTGCGCTAGAAACGACCAGCGTTTTTCCTGCCTTGACGACCTTGCCGCGGGCGATCAGGGTGTCGCCGATACCGGGCGACATGATGTTGATTTTATACTCGGCAGTTAAGCACTCACTTACTGGCATCAGCAAGGTATTCGCCGCATAGCCACCTGCCGCATCGGCTAAGGCGCCCATCACACCACCGTGAAAATAGCCGTGCTGCTGACTCACTTTATTACTCATCGGCACAATAATTTCACAGGCACCGGGCGTCATACTGGTCAGGCGCGCATCCCATGAGGTCAGAGCACCTTGCTTGTTAAAGCTCTCCAGCAGCATAAAAGCGAGCTTGTGATCCAGGGCTGCGGGTGTTGTCGGTTGATCCATACATCCTCTGATAGCGGTGAAAATCAGGGTAGTTCAGTGGCACAGTGCCGACATGCTGGCAAGGTACGCTGATGAGTCTGAAAATCATACGTCAAATTGACGTTTACGTAAACGTCAATCAAATCAGTCTAAGGCTTACCGTAGTTTTACTTGCTACCAGCTTGCTCGGCCAATAACCGCTGACTTTCTTCCTCGTGGGCACTGATTTCGGCCAGCATGATCTCTATATCTTCGCGCTGCTGCTCCAGCGCTGCCCGGTGTCGCGCCAGCACCTGCAAGAAACTTTGCAACTGCGCTTCGGTATCCTTGGGCGAACCGTACATGTCGACCAGACTCTTGATATCGGACAGGCTGAGACCGAGCCGCTTGCCGCGCAAGGTCAGCTTCAGGTGCGTACGCTCACGGGCGGTGTACACGCGATTACGCCCGGTCGGGCCGTCGCGCGTCGGGCTAATCAAGCCCTGGTCCTCATAGAAACGAATTGCACGCGGGGTGATATCGAATTCTTTGGCGAGTTCTGTAATCGTGTAGGTGGCCATAGGCAGAAACAAGGAAGTAAATAGTTGATTACAATCTGGGGCGAAACAAAGCGAACCTGGGCATTGCAAAATTCGGGCTCGTGATGTGCACAATGCGTCACAAATGCCGTTTACGTAAACGTCAAATCAGGCAAAATCGCATTGTAGGACATTCTGCGGCGGCTGTGTACACCCTCAACTTAGCAAAGTACTACCTAGTGAAAGTACCACGATGAATCCATTGGAATTGCAACTCGACTACCCGCTCGGCGAGCATTTGCCTGAACTTGGGCAGACCATAGAAATCGCACCCGGTGTGCTGTGGGTGAGAATGGGTTTACCGTTTGCGCTGAACCACATCAATGTATGGCTGATCGAGGATGTGATTGAGAATGAACATGGATCGGTGCATGGCTGGACTCTGGTTGATTGCGGGATTTCCAGCGATGCGACGCGTGCGGCGTGGGAAAGCCTGTTCAGCAATCCCGATGCAGGGCTGCGCGGATTGCCGATCGTCCGGGTGATTGCGACGCATTGTCACCCTGATCATATCGGGCTGGCAGACTGGCTTTGCAATCGCTGGCAGGTACCGTTGTGGATGACAGCAGGAGAATATGCGTTTGCGCGCATGATGTCGGCGAGCTTGCCAGGTGCCGACGGGAGCGCCATGTTTCCGCACTTTAAAAAACATGGCATGGTTACTGACATGCAGGAAAAAATTCAGGAGCGCAAAAGCTATTACACCACGCTGGTGCCCTCGGTGCCGGCCGCTTATCATCGCATGCAAGAGGGTCGCCCCGTTCGCATTGGCGGGCGTGACTGGCAGGTAATCACTGGTTTTGGACATTCGCCGGAACACGCTTCGCTATATTGCGCAGATGTGGGGCTGCTGATTGCAGGCGACATGGTGCTGCCGCGGATCTCAACCAATGTATCGGTATTTGCAATCGAACCGGAAGCCAATCCGGTGCAGCAATATCTGGACTCGCTGGCAAAGTATGCATCCCTGCCAGAGGACGTGCTGATTCTGCCTTCGCACGGCAAACCCTTCCGCGGTTTGCATACCAGGATTCAGCAACTCAATGACCATCACCGCGACCGTCTGGCCGAAGTGGTTGACGTCTGCGCCACGCTGCAATCCGCAGCCGATATCGTGCCTGTCATGTTCCGCCGCCCGCTGGATGCGCATCAGATTACCTTCGCCATGGGCGAGGCACTGGCTCATCTGCACAAACTATGGTTTGACGGCGTGTTGCGTCGTGAACTTGGCGCTGATGGGATTCTGCGGTTTATCCGGATTTAGCCCAAATTATCGGCTGGATAGCGGACTCCCGTAACGGCTCTTATAGACGATCAAGGCTAGTCGGGATTAACTCAATTGAGGCGAGATCGTCAGGACGAAACGCTACGAAGCGCCGCAAGACTAACGGCACTCCGGTATCAGGAATTTTTATATACTACGGTAGAGTATCAACATTAGATTGCCCATCCCGCTTATTAAACGTGCGGAACGTCATCGAAATAAGTGATACTCCCCTATTTTAACTATCTGATCTATCTACGCATCGCCCGAATATCAGCTTTGTTTCATATGAACCATCAGATTTTTTTGCTCTACACTCTCATGTCCACTACCGCACACGCACCACTCCGTACTTATCTCAAACTGATCTGCGTCGCCTTGTTCTGGGGCGGTACTTTTATTGCAGGCAAAATGGTCGCGCAGCAGATCCCGCATCTGATCGCCGCGACGGGCCGTTTTCTGGTCGCCAGTGGTTTGTTGCTGTTACTTGCATGGCGGGTCGAAGGTGGTTTGCCCAAGCTGACCCGGCCGCAATTGCATGCGACCTTTGCGCTCGGTGCGACAGGAATTTTTCTTTACAATATTTGCTTTTTTTCTGCGCTGGCTCGCATGCCTGCGGGACGTACTGCCTTGTTTGTGGCACTTAATCCCATCGTCACGGCACTGGCGCTCGCGCTGCTGTTCGGCGAACGCCTCGGCGCACGTAAATGGCTGGGAATCGCGATTGCCTTTGTCGGCGCGGCGATTGTGATTACGCGCGGCGATCTCGCGGGGGCCGCGCATGATTTGTCACAATCGGTCGGCGTCGGTGAGTTGTTTATGCTGTGTGCTGTTTGTGCGTGGGCAGCCTACACCATCATCGGCCGCCATGCGCTGAAAGGCTTAAGCCCGATCGCGGCCACCACGTATGCATCGCTGTGGGGATTATTGCTGCTGACCTGCGGTTCCCTATTTGAAATTCGCGATGTCGACTGGAGTCAGTTCACCTGGTCCGTACTGGCAGCGATCGTGTACCTAGGGGCGTTCGGTACGGTGATTGGCTTTGTCTGGTACTACGAAGGAGTTAAATCGATAGGACCTGCCCGCACGGCTGTTTTTAATAATCTGGTGCCGGTGTTTGGCATCAGCCTGAGTTCGCTGCTGCTCGGTGAACCTGTTTTGGTGTCGATGGTGATCGGCGGCTTGCTGGTGATTGCCGGTGTCTCGCTGACGAATAAATAATTCATGCAGAGGCGCGAAAGACTCACAACCAACGCTCTCACCGGCCATCTGTATTCCAGCGAACAACGCCGCTCAGCGGAAAACACCATGCCCTCTATTTTTCATTAGCGATCTGTACTATTCTGAGAGCCTGAAACAAAAATAGGGGACAGCATGGCAGACGGAGGACGTGCGGCGTGTGTACTCAGGCAATCTGCGCTTGCCAGACTCGCTGCGGCTGCCCTGTCTGTCCTGTCAACCTGTGCGGATTTAGCATGAGCCCTTCGGACGGCATGCCTACTCCCATGTTTGGCTCTCACGGCATTTCCAGGGAGGCAATCTATCAAGCAATGGTCGAACAATCGCTTGATGCCATGCTGGTGCTGGAGGGGACGCGGTTTGTTGACTGTAATCCAAGTGCCGAGCGCTTATACGGTGCGACACGCGAGCAATTTTCTCGCATCTCTCCCATCGATTTTTCTCCTGAAATACAACCGGATGGCCGCGTATCATTGCCGACCGCGCGTGAGTATGTGCGACTCGCTAACGAAGGCATACCTCAGCGCTTTGAATGGATGGCACGGCGGCTGGACGGCAGTCTTTTTCCGGCAGAACTGGGACTAAGCTGTCTGACGGATAACGGAACGACGCGTACGATTCTGGTAGTACGCGATCTGAGCAGCCGCAAATTAGCCGAACAAGCGACACAGCAAAAAAACTCTACGCTTCAGGCGGTGCTCGATAACTTTCCCGGCGGAGTGGCGCTCATCGATGAGTCATGGCATATCGTGACCTGGAATCAGGCGGTCTTACAAATACTGGGCTTACCTGAGCATTTGTTTGAACAGGGACCGCCTCACGTTCACTCCATCATTTCATTTAATATCGAGCGCGGCGAGTACGGCGAGTTTGGTAAAACCGCCGAAGAAAAATTCACCCGGCTATTGCAAAAGCTGGAACAAGGTCAGGCATATACCTATGAACGCACACGGTCCGATGGCAAAATCATTGAAATAAGCAGCACACCGGTCAGTGGTGGCGGTTTCGTGACAACCTTTGTTGATGTGACGAACAAACGCAACATAGAACGGGAATATAAGCGTCAGTCCTTACTGTTAAAAACCGTGCTGAGCAGCATGCCACAAGGTATCAGTGTATTTGATAAGGACTTGAAACTGCAACTCTGGAACCAGAGCTTTATCGATGTCCTGAATTACGATCCGGCAGTCATTAACGAGGGCAAACATTTCGCTGACTTACTGAGAATCATGGCGGAGCGCGGTGAATATGGCGACGGTGATATTGAGCTGCAGGTACAGCAACGCCTTGCTCTGGCAAAGCGTTTTGAAGCACACAGGTTTGAACGCAGACGCCCCAATGGCCATACCCATCTGGTGCAAGGCACGCCGTATCATGATGAGGGTGAACTGGGTGGTTTCATCACGACTTACACAGATATTACGGACCTCAAAAATACGCAGCTCGCACTCTCCAACGCCAACGCGCTGCTGGAAAAAAACGTCGCGGAACGCACCAGCGAACTGCGTAGCGCATTAGACGATCTGATCCGCAGCGAAAAACTGGCCGCACTCGGCTCACTCGTGGCCGGTGTAGCGCATGAATTAAATACACCGATTGGCAATAGCCTGCTGATTTCAAGCACCCTCAAAGAACGCACCGGTGAATTTAATAAACTGATTGAACAAGGACAATTACGGCGCTCGGATTTGCAGCAATATTTAGCAGAGGCCAGTCACGCCTCCGCATTGCTGGAGCGAGGACTCAACGCAGCGGCGGATCTGATCAGCAGTTTTAAACAGGTGGCAGTTGATCAGGCAAGCTCCAAGCGAAGACACTTTAATCTGGCCAAGGTTGGCAGCGATATCATCGCTACCGTGATGATGAAAATCCGTCAGTCAGGAATTAAAGTCGATCTGGATATCGCAGCGAATATCGAGATGGATAGTTATCCTGGTCCGCTGGAGCAAGTCATCACTAATCTGATCGACAATGCGATTCTGCATGGCTTTGAATCGAAGACCAAAGGAGAAGTCCGGCTCTCGGCGCAACTACTCAATAGGGAAACAGTCGAAATCCGCTTCCGGGATAACGGTGTCGGCATACGACAAGACGATATTCCACGCATCTTTGATCCATTTTTTACCACCAAGCTTGGCAAAGGTGGCAGCGGATTGGGACTGAATATCGTGTACAACATCGTGACATCTCTACTAGGCGGCAATATCCATGTTGAGAGTAATCCTGGTGAAGGTGCCTGTTTTATCTTGCGCTTGCCATTGAGTTCCCCCTCGGAGCAAGAGTAATCCTTAACACGCCGTTTTCATTGATAGTCTGAGCACTCCATACATCCACCTGAAAGGCAATCCCCTCATGAATCATCAAGCAAGCGGCACATTTGAAGTCACACTCCCTGCGCTCAATCTGCATCATGGCGATGCGCAGCCGATGATGGGCAGACGCGCAATTGACAAGCAATTTCATGGTGATCTGCAAGGTAGCAGCCAAGGCGAAATGCTGAGCGCCGGCACGGCAGTAAAAGGCTCGGCAGGCTATGTTGCCATCGAGTTTGTGACGGGTAGTCTGCATGGCCGTCACGGTAGTTTTGCCTTGCAACACAAGGGGATCATGACGCGTGGCGCGGCGAGCTTGTCGTGCACCGTCGTCCCGGATTCAGGTACGGAAGAGTTGCTTGGGCTCAGCGGTACTCTGGCGATCACGATTGCAGATGGCAAACATCACTATGAGTTCAATTACCGTATCGATCCTGATTAACAATAGCGGTAGCGGACGTCTGTTGATTCAATAAAAAATGGCAGCAACCGAAGTTGCTGCCATTTTTTTATGGGACGAATAAGATGTCTTTAAAACTTTTTCCAGAGTCTGGCAAAATACGACGTTCCGTTCAAACCGAACTGCACGCTATCGTAGTAGAAACCATTATCAGTTTCATCCGGATTTTGTCGTGTTGGTTTGACGTTGAAGACGTTATTCGCACCGATGGTCAGCTTGGTTGTATCGTTAAACGCATAAGTCAGGCTCACGTCAGCCGAGGTCTTAGGCGCGTAATACGCGTTCGGCACACCGGCAGCCGTACCGGAGAAAGTGCCCAGAGTCTGAGAACCGAAATGGATAATCTTGACATCGCTTTCCCAAGGACCACGAGTGTAATCAAAGCCTAAAGTTGCCTTCAGGCGTGGTCCACCGTTTTCGATAAACAGTCTTTCGCGTTCAGACAAGACAACATCCTCGAAGCCTGCCAGCGAAGCTGGTGGGTGTACTTTGGTGACTTCAGTCTTGCTGTAGTTCAGCCCGAAATAGGTTCCAAGTTTGGCACCAGCAAAATCCATTTTGTGAGTCAGCGTCAAATCAACACCTTGTGTTTTGGTATCGATGGAGTTGACGAAGAATTGTGCCTGACCAACGCCCAAAGTTGCCAGAGTCGCGCCGAGTGCCGGGTAGTTATCAGAGTCAAAACGGCCTGACAATACGATGCGATCCTTGATATCGATACGATACAAATCGGCTGTGATGGACAAGGCTTTGGCTGGTGTGAGCGTGACACCCAAGGTGTAGTTTTTAGATTTTTCTTCTTTCAGCTTCGGAATACCTGCGGCATTTGCTGCTGCACTGCCATTTGGCGCAAGTACGACGTCTTGTGGCACACCGCTGATGAAGTCAGTAAAAGTCGAGGAGAAATACACTTGTTGCAGCGACGGCGCGCGGAAACCCGTGCTCAGCGAGCCGCGCAACAGAGCGACATTATTCAGCTTATAGCTGCCAGCCAGTTTGCCCGTCAATGTGGAGCCAAAGTCGCTATAGCGTTCGCCGCGAACGGCTGTCTGTACTTTAAAACGATCGCTGACATCGGTTTCAATATCGACATAGGCAGCAACGCTGTTACGACTCTTGTCAGTCCGGTCACCAGGCTGAAAACCCGGGAAACCCTGGCTACCGGCATTACCACCAAAGCCGACGCCGTCGGCATCGATATAGGAGCCGGGTTCGCCTGCATTGATTTTGTAGTTTTCACGACGATATTCACCACCAAACGCGACGTTCACACCATTCATGAAGCCGTCAAAAAAGCGGCTAAAGTCCAGGTTGGTGGTCGCTTGCGAAAAGGAAAAACCACCTGCGTTGAAACTGCTAGGACTAATGCCTTTACCACCTGCCAGCAAATCCTTGTTCGCAATCGAGGCATTCAGTGTATTGGTAATGTTGTATTTCAGCTCGTTGTAACCATAGGTCTGGGACAAGTCTGCACGCCATTCGCCAAGCTGCCATTTATAGCCAGCGGTGCCGTAAATATCGTTGATATCGCCATTGATATAAGGAACGAATCCGTTCGGGTACATGGCGGCCGAGTTACGGGATGGGATGTCGTCAGAACCGATACCACCGCGCGCGAATGCCGCAGAAGAGGCCTTCCGCTGTTGCGTGCCGAGGGTGAAATAAAATTTATCGCTACCGCCGTTCGGCAACTCACCATTCACATATACCGTAGGGCCTTGTACCTTGGTGTCACCGATGGTACGTGGATTACCAGGATCAGCACGATTCGAGCGACCGCGGTCTGTGTACTCAGCGGTGATACCGATCACGCCTTTTTCGCCGATCTGAATACCGCAATAAGCAGAGGGCAAAAAGCTCTTGCCATCGCCAACAGAATACTGGCTGTAGCCAAATACGGCTTCACAACCAAGGTTCTTTTTCAGGGTGATGTCCATAACACCGGCAATCGCATCAGAGCCATACTGCGCTGCTGCGCCGTCACGCAAAATCTGTACGTTATTGATCGCCATCATAGGAATAGAGTTCAGATCGGTACCGGTATTGCCACGATTGCGCGCACCGAACAGATTGACCAGCGAAACGGTATGGCGACGCTTGCCATTCACCAGAACCAGCGTCTGGTCAGAGCCGAGGCCACGCAATGCAGCGGAGTCGATCAGATCGGCCCCATCAGCACCGGTTTGGCGCGTCGAATTAAACGAAGGAGACAGATACTGCAAGGTCTGCGCCAGATCAAACTGACCACCTTGCTCTGCAACCTTGGTCAACGAGATAAAGTCGATAGGCAATGGCGTGTCTGTTGCAGAATTATTTGCACGACGGGATCCGACAATCGTCATCGTCTGAATACCAGAGTCGGCCTTATCGGCAACCGGCGCAGTCTGGGCAAATACGACAGGGCTAACAGTGGCAGCAGTCGCGCCGTAGAGAGCCAGCAGGACAGCTCTTCGCAAAATGGTCATAACAGGATTCCCCAAAAAATGTATACAAAACGAATACGTCTGTCCTCTTTTAGCCAATGTTTCAGATTAAAAAGACGACGTCATTTATTTAATTGAAAGCAAAATATAAGCCTGCAATATGCATCCATGTAGTGCACGCCTATGTCTGCGATGCTGGTGACTTGGAGAGAAGACCAATTCGAAGTCAACATTAAAATCAAGCTGAGAACAGGGGTGACAAAACATTGCCGGATGCTGCTTTATTGCAAGTCACCAGCGCCCCTCATTGCAAGCAAAGAGGATGGTTTGCAGTATCTGCGCGGCCTTCAATATGTGTCAACAAGGATGCGACTGACTGTGTCTTTTATGAGTAATCTTCCACAAAAGAAAGATAAAAATAGGGAAAACGATCTAAACAAAATAAAAATTTTGTTGTTCTGTGATATCGGGCCGGACTATATCTGAAGCCGGGCTCAGCGCTACTCTACGAGAATCAATGTAGACATGCCGCTGGAAAGCAGTTTTTTAAGTCCGCTCTAATGTATTGAGATAACGTAGCCCCTGAATAGCCCTGCTGCCATACCAGGACAGCATTTCCCCATCGACTAACTGAACCGGTTTGCCTAGCTGCCTTTCTAATGCGTCGACATGGGCTTCAGTGAAACGGTACGGTTCGCTGGATAGCAGGACGCGGTCAATGCTGTGTACCAGCTCGTCGCTCCACGCGAAAGATGGGTAACGCTGAGAGGGCGTTTGCTCAGGCTTGCCGGTGCGCCATTGCTGCCAGCCGATCAGCGCTAGCATATTGGCGATGTAGGTATCCTGCGACACTGTCATCCATGGGTCTTTCCAGATGCAGTACAGCACTCGCTGCGGATGCTTGTGTTCGGGTAGTTCGTTATAGGCAAGTTCAAATTCAGAGCACAGCAATTCTGCCGCAGCATCTACACCAAATATGCCGCCTAACATGCGATACAGATCCAGATTGTCGCGTGGCGTATTCGGATGCGTGACGACGATATGAGGAACAAATCCGGCAAGCTGATCGACGGTGGGCTTTTCATTCTCATCGATGTTGACGATCAGGTGCGTCGGTGCGAGACGCCTGATTTTCTCAATATTGACATCTTTGGTACCACCGACTTTGGGAATGTTTTTTATTATTGCTGCCGGATGAATACAAAAGCCAGTACGCCCTACCAGGTACTTCGCCAGGCCAAGATCACAGAGTAATTCCGTAATCGATGGCACGAGACTGACAATGCGCACCGCATCATCCGCGGGTCTGCACGGAAGATGCTGCTGACCTATTGCATCGGTAAAAAATAAAGGCATTCCCATTGTATTCAGCTTTCGCCGGCACGAGGCTTACGGCGCGCTTTCGCAAATACAGCGTCATACAAGAAGTTTGGCAAAAGCCGGAGTATCTTGGCAACGACGCCCATTTGCCACGGGATCACACGATAAGAATCGCCCCTCTCTATCGCAGCAAGCGCTGCCACTGAAAAGGCGCGGACTGGCATCAAAAAAGGCATGGGATACGGATTATCCCTTGTCATCGGCGTATCAATATAGCCGGGAGCGATCGTGACTACCTGGATACCGCTTCCTCTCAGCTCAACACGTAAGGATTCGCAATAACTGATTACGGCAGCCTTCGATGCACTATAGGCTTCGGCACCTGGCAGGCCGCGGATACCGGCAACACTGCCAATTCCGACCAACCGGCACGGATACTCTTTTGCGTAGCCCTGCATCACTTGAATAAATGGTGAAAAAGTCGCTACGGTGGCGATCAGATTGGTCTCAATCACGCGGGCAAATACAGGGATGTCTTCCGCATGTTCCGTCAGGGTGCCAACGGATACACCAGCGTTTGCAATCACGACATTCACACGACCTACCTTGCGAATAAAGGCATTCGCAGCGCTGGCAAGCGCATCGTGATCGGTAACGTCGACAGCATAGATGTGATGCTGATCCGCACCGGGCAAACTCTGCCGTAATTGCTCCAATACGTCCTGGCGACGGGCGACCAGACCCAGGACAGCGCCTTGCTCTGCATAACGGCGGGCCAGTTCAGCACCTATGCCGGATGATGCGCCGGTAATAAAAACGGTTGTCATATAAAAAAAGTCCGCCATTGACTGACGGACTTCCTTAGATTCAGGGCAAGCCCGGAATGATTAGTATTATTTCTTCTTTGATGCGGCTTTTGCTGCTGAGGCTGCCGATGTTGCTGGCGTTGCTGCTGCCGGTGCATTTTTTTCGCGTTGAATTTTGCTGACCAGCGAGTCCAATACCTGGATTTGTGCAAGGTTCTGAGCATCTTCAGTGACACGTCCCATACCGCTGGCAGCCATCACTGGTGAAGTCACATAGCGGCCATCAATCGCAAGTTTAGGCCAGGAATCGACCTGATAAGCGGACATCAATTGTGTCGCACGACTCAGTTTGCTCTGCACAGAAAACGAGTTATAGACGTCGACAAATTTTTGTTTGTCGATACCGGACTTCACGGCAAATTCCAGCACATCACCATCTGACATCAGGCGGTTGTTGCGCTCAACGTGAAAGGTATGAAATACCTTGGCATGCAATTCATCGACCTTACCCAGTGCTTCTAAGGTATAGAACAATTTTTGCTGTGGCAGGACGCGACTGTCAGATACGTGCACACGCTTGAAGACAATATTGTCGCCTTGTTTTTTTACCCAGTCAGCCAATAACGGCTCCAGCGCATTGCAATGCGGGCAGTAGTAAGCGAAGAATTCAATGACTTCAATTTTTTTTCCGCTATCGACTGGCTGCGGTCTTTCCAGCGTTGCATATTCCTTGCCGTTTTCTGGACTGGCAGGTGCAGCACTTGCGGACAAGGCGCACAAACCTAAACCAGCTACGAACAATAATTTCTGTGTCATTTGACGGATAAAACGCATCATATTTCCTTTAAATTAGTCACTTGTTTTATGTTATTTGGCAGTCCGGACAACCGCCACATCCACACTATTCTCAGACAACTTGGCGCGCATTCGGTTCATTGTCTCAATCTGATTGAAAGGACCGATACGCACGCGATACAGATTTCCTGTATCAGAAGGCTTTTCGCTGATACGCGCCTCAAATCCGATCAATGCCAGTTTTGCACGGGCACTTTCTGCATCTGCCTGCTCACGAAATGCGCCAGCTTGCAGATAATAAACGTATTTATCATCGACTGCATCAGCAGACTTAGCCGCAGCATCTGCTGGTTTGGCATCGGTTTTTTCCTGCGTGGTAGCGGTGACTTTATCCACGACAGGTGCCTTGACATCGGGCTTGGTTTCAGGCTTCGTCTCCGGCTTATTGTCGCTGGTTTTATTGGCAGCAGTTTCTGCAGCCTTGACTGCATCATCTTTGGCGAAATCTTTAGCCGCCTCTTTGACGGCATCCTTATTGCCATAAAGCGGCTTGTTCGGATCCTGTATCTGGGTGACCGGTGTATCGGCGGCCTTGTTCCCTTTATTGGTAAAGGGTGTTGAGGATTTGGTAATCAGCAAAGCAACCGCTACAGCAATCGCTAGTCCGATGACTAGGCCAACGATCAAACCTAGCAGAGTGCCGCCACGCTGCTTATGCGACAAAGGATAAATGTGTGATTTCATGCGTCTCCGATACACCTGTTTGTTTACATTTTATTCGGCGCTGACACGCCGATCAGGGCGAGGCCATTACGTAATACCTGACGCGTTGCCAGCATCAAGGCAAGTCTTGCCATCTTAGTCGCTTCGTCATCAACTAAAACACGCTCGGCATTGTAGTAACTATGCAGCTCACCGGCCAGGTCACGCAGATAGAAGGCTACTTGATGCGGGCCAAGCTCTTCCAGTGCTTTTTGCAGAGCTTCGGGATATTCGGCAAGTTTTGCCAATAAGGATGCTTCGCGTGGCGCTGTCAGGAGGGACAAACCGACGTTTCTTAGTTGTCCCAATACTTCTTCATCTGTACTGTATTGCGCCAGTACCGAGCAGATACGAGCATGAGCATACTGGACGTAGTAGACCGGATTTTCATCTGATTGTGCCAAAGCGACGTCAACATCAAACACGAATTCTGTATCTGCCTTGCGCGAGATCAGGAAGAAACGTACGGCATCACGGCCACGCTGTTCATCACCGCCGCCAGACCATTCGATCAGATCACGTACGGTGACATAAGAACCAGCACGTTTGGAAATCTTGACTTCAGCACCATCCTTCATGACGGTGACCATCTTGTGCAGGATGTAGTCGGGGTAGCCTTGCGGGATGCCTACATTCAAGGCCTGCAAGCCACCGCGTACACGGGCAATAGTGCCGTGATGATCACTACCCTGAATATTGATGGCCTTGCGGTAACCACGCTCCCACTTGGTGACGTGGTAGGCCACGTCAGGGACAAAGTACGTATAAGTACCATCCGACTTTTTCATGACGCGGTCTTTGTCGTCACCATAGTCGGTAGTACGCAGCCAGAGGGCGCCGTCTTGCTCATAGGTCTTGCCGGCAGCCTTCAGAGCGGCCACGGTGGTCTCTACCTTGTTATCTTTATACAAGGAAGTTTCAAGATAATAATTATTAAATTTGACGCCAAAAGCCAGTAAGTCAGCATCTTGCTCACGACGCAGATAGGTCACGCTGAAATGGCGTATGGAATCGATATCGTCAACATCGCCACTGGCAGTCACAGGCGGGCAATCACCAGCAGAGACTGTTTGCTTGCTTAAAAAATCTTTTGCAATATCGGCGATATAGTCGCCGTTGTAGGCAGACTCTGGCCAGTTTGCATCGCCAGGCGCAAAACCCTTGGCGCGGGCTTGTACCGACAAAGCCAGGTTGTTGATCTGTACGCCAGCGTCGTTATAGTAAAACTCGCGGCTGACGTCATAGCCTTGCGCATCCAGCAAGGCAGACAAGGCATCACCCAATGCACCCTGACGGCCATGGCCCACATGCAGCGGACCAGTAGGGTTGGCAGAAACGAATTCCACCACCACTTTTTCACCTGCCCCGCGCTGGCTTTTGCCAAATTCAACACCTTTTTGCAAGATATTGCTGACTACTGACTGCTTGGCAGCCGCAGTAAGACGGATATTGATAAAGCCCGGACCAGCGATTTCTACACTGGCAACCAGCGGATGATCTTGTGCCTCCACTGCTGCAACAATATCCTGCGCCAGTTCACGCGGATTTTTACGCAGTGGCTTGGCGATCTGCATGGCGATATTGCATGCTGCATCGCCATGGGAAGGGTCGCGTGGACGTTCCAGCAAGATAGTTGGATTCAGTTCGGAACCCACCAACAAGGGTTCAACCGCGTTCTGGAATAATTTCAGTAATTCTTGTTTTTGTTCAGCTAGCATGGCACAAAAGTTTTATTGTATTTTGACAATAAATAAAATAAGGACAGGGGACATTATACTGTCTCACCCTGCCCCTGTCTGAGATGCCGCACGCGAATCTTGCATCTTCTTGTTACGAATTACGACTCATCCTCTTTCTTTAGCTACCCGTTGTATTTTAAACCTTAGCAGCGCTGGCAAATACTGCGCTGGAAGACATTGCTTGTTTGCACATGATCAGAACACGCAGCATTTTGCCAAGGAACAGACCGTTGAACAGACCGAACAGTGCTGTGGTGATGACAGCGAACGACATGTTGCTATGCAGGGCAGGATCCACATGCAAAGCCACATTGACAACGTACTTCATGACAAAGATGGACATCATCATGACCAGCGGGCCCCAGCTACCACGGTAAAACACTGTGCCTTTTTCAGCCAGGATGCGAACATTCTTGTCGCTGACCATGCTCCAAGACACTGCTACACCTGCTGTCATCGTTGCCAGCCATGCTGCCAGCACCAGAGGATCTGCACCGAAACCGGACAATATGCCTTGTACCGACAAGGCCAGCATAACCAGAGGGATAATCATCACGGACCTGACCGTCAATTCACGGTCTGCGCTGGCTTTGATACCACGAAATGCCAAAAAACCCAGAATTGCCCATACATAGATTGGTGTGTTGCTGATGACTTGGTTCAACATGATGATCTCCTTGAGTGCTGTCAGTATTAGATTCGGGTATTTGTTTTGCTGCGATGGAAGAAGTATTGCAAAGCTGATCTAACCTGTATGCCAGAAAGCGACGAAGCGTTGGTTCTTGCCGCAAAAGGGGTGTTTTTGGTCGTGAGCGTGCGGTCTCAGGCGTGTAGAATGCTAGGTTTTCTTCGTCTGGATACGCTATGTGGTTCAAGAATTTGCAAGTTTTTCGCCTGACAACTCCCTGGAAGATCACTGCCGAGGAGTTACATACCCAATTGTCACGCATCGCCTTTGCGCAATGCGCATCGAACGAGATGCAAAGCCAGGGTTGGGCGTCGCCACGCAGTAATGATCAGCTGGTGCATTGTGTTAATCAGCAATTCCTGATTTCGCTAGCAACTGAAAAAAAACTGCTGCCTTCCAGCGTCATCAACCAGGTGACCAAAGCGCGTGCACTGGAAATTGAAGAAGAACAAGGCTTCGCACCTGGTCGCAAAGCCATGAAAGACCTGAAAGAGCGCATTACGGAAGAATTATTGCCACGTGCCTTTGGCGTCAAGCGCAGTACCAATGTGTGGATCGATCCGGTGAACTGCTGGCTGGTCATTGATGCATCGAGTCCATCCAAGGCTGATGAAGTCATCAAGCTTTTGCTGAAATGCTGCGACAAACTGCCACTCGAAGGCTTGCGCACCAAGACTTCGCCACAAGCAGCCATGACAGGCTGGCTGGCTGGTAACGAAGCTCCCAAAGGTTTCACTATAGACCAGGATACCGAACTCAAGTCTTCGGCTGAAGACAAGGCCACTGTGCGTTATGTGCGCTACACGCTGGAACCGGACGACATCCAGAAACATATTGCTGCCGGCAAGCAATGCACCAAGCTGGCCCTGACCTGGGATGACAAGGTCAGCTTTGTCCTGACCGACACATTGACGATCAAGCGCATCAAACCGCTGGATGTGCTTGATGAAAGCAAGGACAAGGGTAGTAATGAAGAAGAACGCTTTGATGCTGACTTTGTACTCATGATTGCAGAGCTGGCGAGTTTGCTCAATGATGTGGTGTTTGCGCTGGATGGTGAGATGGACAGCGCACAGGCTGCGTGACGGACTGACGCCTCTTATACTGGAAACCCCCGCTCAAGTAATTGGACGGGGGTTTTGTTTTGCACGCGACTTTAATGCAAAAATGAAGACCTCTCAACACAGAGGCACGGAGACACAGAGTCGCACTGAGAAAATGAATCACATACACTGTTGCGAGATTTGAATTACATAATTAGATATTCAGGAAAATGAAATGAAGAAGATTTCGGCATTCCTTCGAGCGAGTATTAACTATCGGATTAAAAATACACTATATTTATAGCCGATGTAAAACTATTGAATGGTAATAACGTGGAGAACAAAAATGGATTGGATATTACCCCTGATTGGCGGACTTGGCCTTGGAGCAGTTATTAAGTCCATTATCGATTTTTTTCTGAATAAAAATACAGCACGGCAAAAAATTCGATATACGGAAATGAGAGATGCTTATCTTGGTTTGCTGGATGCGTTGCACAAGGCTGCAATTGAACCTAGTGACAAAGCTTCAAAAGATTTTGCACTTTGGCATATAAGAGTACAGTTATTTGGCTCTGAAAATGTTTCAAATGCCGTACAAGGCATGATCGATACAAACTCCAGCCCTAAAGATGAGCGGGATCACTTTTACAAAAAAATGATTTCAGAAATGACGAAGGATTTGCAGAGTAAATCGGCATGAATGGAATCTAAAGCATAGGAAAATGCAGACGAAAAAAAAGACAAGCATTGCTTGTCTTTTTTCTTTATAACTGGCGGAGCGGACGGGGCTCGAACCCGCGACCCCCGGCGTGACAGGCCGGTATTCTAACCAACTGAACTACCACTCCGAAACTACTTAACCATTCTTGCTGTTTATCTGTGGTGGGTGCTGAGAGGCTCGAACTCCCGACCTACGCCTTGTAAGGGCGCCGCTCTACCAACTGAGCTAAGCACCCATATTCTTGCCTAGTCAGATAAACTTGATGTGTGTCACCACATCAACAGAAGCAAAATTATACTTCATCTTTATGCTTCTTGTCTAGTCTTTCTCCAGCTTATTTCGCTAAAATCTGCGAAACCGCTTGCAAAATCGACTATTCTCACTTAAAGCAAAAGCCCCGATCAATTTCTTGAACGGGGCTATGCGGAATAAAAGCCTGACGATGACCTACTTTCACACTGGTTGCAGCACTATCATTGGCGCGGAGTCGTTTCACGGTCCTGTTCGGGATG
>NZ_JBMPPE010000011.1:0-120817 GCF_049339445.1 Undibacterium sp. RuTC16W
ATGGTGTAAAAAGGGATGCAATTGTGATGCCCCTATTCAACGTGAAGATATCCGTTTGAGATTACAAAGAATTTGTATCGGAGGTAACAACATGTTTCTTAGATTACTGAGGGCGATATTTTTCTCTGTATGACTTGAAAAAACCTCTAGCGCTGCTTAGTTTTTTGAACTAAGCAGCCTAAGCAGCTTGAATTTGATCCGAATACATTGGTGCGCATGGACCAGCTCGCCGATCGATAAATAAGCTATTTCCTGATATGCGCTTGGCTTGTTTTTTCGCTTCTGCTGCCGCGGTAGCGATTTGATAATGAGATAAAAAATGACCAGGCTCTACTTTGACAACGCCAAGAGAGATTGTCAGCAAAGGGTTGAATACCGATTGACCTCGACGATCTTCGCTGATGTACCCTCCTAGTTCTATATCCTTTTTGCTAAACTGATGTCTGATTTCATTTGTAAATCCATCGATCATCGCTTGGAAACGCTCTTCATAATTTTCGCTTTGCAATAAGACTAAAAAATCATCTCCGCCAATATGTCCTACGAAATCCCTGGCAGGATCGCAATGAGCCTCCAGAATTTTTCCAGTCATCTGAATAACGTCATCCCCTTTTCTATATCCATATACATCGTTAAACGGTTTGAAAAAATCTAAATCAACGTAGCATGCACTGAATCGCCCGCCATTCTCGATGAGTCGATCGATATGTTCGTTAATAGGTACATTGCCCGGCAACAAAGTCAATGGATTAGCGTAACGCGCTGCATTGATTTGCATTTCTGTGATTTCACGCATTAAGTCATGACCCGTACCCATTCCCAGATATTGATCTTGGTCATTAATGATGAAACCATTAAATAAATGATGACGTTCTTTTTCTACTACCAATCTACTTAATTCAGGTAGCTTGATATGTTTATCAACAATGAGAGGAGCGCGATCCATAAACATATCGCAGTGTTTTTTTCCATGTAATTCTCTGATAAATTGCACTGCAAACCGATCAACCAAGTTACGACGGGTGATCAGGCCAACGGCGACACCATGATCTACTACGGGAATCACCTCAAGGTCTGGGTTTCGGACAAAAATATCCAGAACTTCGTTGTTAGAAATTTGAGGTGATACGGGTTGTACTACACGTAATAACCGCAACGCGGTAGTGGATGTCTGAAAATGTGTACGCTCTTGAGGATAAATTGCGATGCCTCGATTACTCAAGGATTTTGCAATTTGAGGTGAAGTAAACGTCGGTGGATCGCTTAGCGGCCGTCCAATATGATAACCCTGGCCACATGCAATCCCCAGATCGCGAATTAGTAGTAATTCTGCTTGCGTTTCTATTCCTTCAGCAATCACCAATGTGCCTGAAGTTTCTGCTATTTGTTGAATTGAGCGAACAAATTGTAGTTTCACCTTATCAAGGTTAATGCCTTGAATGAAGTGCATGTCAATTTTGACGTAAGCGGGCCTCAATTCTGACCAAAGTCTCAGGCTAGAAAATCCTTCTCCCAGGTCGTCAATCGCAATTTGAAATCCCATGTCGCTGTAGTGAGCCAGTGCATTACCCAATAATTCGTAGTCATATGTTGGCTGACTTTCCGTTAACTCAATGATCACACGCTCAGGACTGATACCAAATTGGTGAATATAGTCGAGAGTTTCTCCATCTCTCATAGTCGGGTAGAGCAAGCATTCCGGACTAACGTTGAGAAAAAGTTTACCCGGCAAATTTAGTAAGGCAAAACGTTCCAGTACAACCTTACGACATAAGTGCTCAACCTCGACACTTAAATTAGCCGCGGCAGCCACTTTGAACAAATTTAATGGAGAGTGCAGCGGGCTGTCTGAAGGTCCTCGAATAAGCCCTTCATAACCAATAGTTTCTCCCGATTGCATGTGAATGATCGGTTGAAAAAGCGCACTAAGTTCTTGTCGGTCAATAACTTGCTGTAACCGTGCTTGCAACATGATGTACCTATAAAATTCGATGGACGTGCGATTTGCCGAATGCTTGATGCACAATCATGCGCCAAGGCTAAGCAATTATTGAGTTCGTTCGATGGGAGTTTGTTGGCTGATGATCCTCAAAATATTAGAGGTCATTTATTACGGCGTCATGAAGAAATAAGGTTGACGGTATTTTTAGCTTGTCATTGCTGTCGCGCTATGATTGATTAGCTATTTTTTGTGAGTTGGTCTATCTCAAATAACTTAATGGGTCTGTAAAAGTAAAATATTTCAAGCTATTTTCTACAACATTCTTGCGCTAATTTTTTACCCATTTGCAGAGCAGAATCAAAATCGTCACCAGACATTTGCGAACCAAATTTCCGTCTTAGTTGAGGTTCTGACAAAGCCGTGCTCCTTACCTCAGCCTCTGCTACTTTGTAAGCAAGTGATAGTTTGGCGTCCCTTGGCACGATTTCACCAACATCATAACTTTGAGAAAGCAGCGCGAACGCAAATGGCTCCCCCGTACTCGCCGCAGCTTTTAAACCGATTACTGCTTCGCTCTTCCACGTTTGTACCAACAGATCATCTCGACTCTCTTTTAAATCAATTGGACGACCATATGGCCCCTCCATGAAATAATCAAGTTGAGCATCGACTTTGCCTGCACGTGCCGCTAGGCTTAAAAAACTCAGGCGCTCTTGAATCTGGGCTGGCGTTACGCCGGCACATAAAGTAACGAGACGTTGATGCTCGGCTACAAACTGCTCACGATCAGCTTCGCTGTTGAACTCGGTTAAGGGTTCCGTAATATTAGCGCACACTGATTCCGCTTGATAAACGTTGTAGGCGGCATCAATATTCCCTGCTCTTGCTAATCCTACCCATTTAGAAATATACGCCGCTACAGGCAATCCGCCAAAATCGACCGAACGTCCGTTTCGTCCATAAATAGGTATCGGATTGCCGTCAGCGATGGCACCTTCTCCAGTTGTTATCAGTGCGCTCCCAAAACCGAATGGAGAATTTGAATCATTCCGATCACGTGAAGATCTTAATCTTGGATCCGTTTGTGAATGAACTTCTGATGAAGTTGCGGAGAATTCGCCTGCATTTCGTAACCAGACAAACAGGCATAAACAAAGACCCGTTGTAATAAGTACCGCTACATAACGAAATGATGATTTCACAATGATGATTTTCTTGGAGGAATATCGCAAATCTCTTAAGGAAAATTAAACCTTGAGGAGTTCTCGGTTGAATACTCAACTGCCTTTTTGAGATGCATGAAGTTGATATATTGTGCACATCAACTTCATGTCATCAGCATCAAATAATCATTAATTCCACAAGTAGCAATATGCCTGGCTTGATTCCAAATTGCCACCCTCAACATTGCCTACTACCTTTTTAATGAATCCATCAGGATGAGCACTGTCCGGGGTGACATTACAGTTATCATGAACCCAGTGAATTCCATACCCACTCGAATATAACTGACCACACATCTCCACTTTGTCGCCCAGTTTGATCGCAGCAAGTGATTTTGGAATGGATTTGGAATTTTTGATGTAGTCCGTAGCATATACATTGTCCATTGCAACGTCATAGATCTGTCCGTCCTGATCTGTTTGAACGCGAATATGGGTATGAGAAAGTCCTACGCCTTTGAGCGTTTGAGTAGCACTGGCAAATTTAGGTGCACTCACCACCGTTCCCGTACGATAGCTGCCAGCAGCGGCATTACAATCTGCTTTTCCGTCTGCAAAAGCAACAATGGCATGGCTCAACAAAAAAAGGGAAATCAACAAATTTTTCAATTAAATTCTCCATAGGGTTAGAAGTCTTAATGAACATGAGTCAATAAGATTTATTTGCAAAAATAGACGACTGAGATTTGAGAACAAATGCAAGACCATCAGCTACATTGCTCAGAATTGCCAAACATAATCAGTCTGTTTTTGGCAAAGGGATTCAGCCGTATGAGCCTAAATACCCATAGAGTTTATTGAGCAAACCAAATATATTCTTTTTGGCAAGATGTCACATTAGCACTTATTTATTACAAATTGGTGAATTTATATTTCTTTAAAAAAATAAGTATGAATGCAGAAAAACTTGTATTAGGCGATATGTTTTTACTCTTTACTCAATTGCAAAAGTATTGGGCCCAAACGGGATGACGGTGATTGAACTCAGCCTTGTGAGGAATTGAATGATTTAGAATTAATTATAAGAAGCATTGATGTTGGATATGGCAACACCAAGTTCACAACATAAACTATGTGATCAAAAGTTTGGCTTGAAAATGTTTCCAAGCATTGCTCCACAATTCAGGATAGACAATCTCAGTGGAAATATTTTTTCCAAAGGTGACTGCGTAGAAATGCCAATCAAAAATGCCACACACATTGTCGGCAAAGATTGACCTACTTCCCGAAAATGGTACGGTGCTAATCTAGAGTCTGCCAACAGGAGGCAGACATGAAAAAGTGATTCACGGAAGAGCAGATAATCGGGGTATTGAAGGAGACCGAAGTTGGCGCGAAGGTTACGTCATTTTGCCGCAAGCACGGTATTAGTGATTACACCTTTTATAACTGGAAGGCCAGATTCGGCGGCATCACCGTGTCAGAGGCTCAGCCTTAAAGAGCTGGAAGCCGAGAATGGCAAACTGAAGCTACTGGCCGAAGCCATGCTGGACAATGCAGCGTTGAAGAATGTCGTTGGCCGAAAGTGGAGCCCTACAGGAAAAACATCTCGTTATGACACACGTGATACAGGTTCATGGTTTGGGCGGTACCTGTGCCTGTGGACTGATTAGCCTATCCAGGTCGTTGTATGGATACGAATCGAAGCGACCGAGTGTACAGAATTGGCAAAGCGCTTGACGGTGCTCACAGGCCAAAATCGTCGCTATGGCTATCGTCGGCTGCCTATCTTGTTGCTGCGAGAAGGTTGAAAAATCAATCTAAAGGTACCTACAGCGTGTACCACGTAGTAGGCCTGATGGTGCGTCAGCGCAAGCGCAAACGTATAGTTGGTATTGAGTGACTAGAAAAGGTCCTTGCGGCGGCGCCAAATAGAAGTTGGTCAATGGATTCGTGTCGGACGGCTTTGTCGATGGGCGTCGGCTGCGTTGCTTGAATATCGTCGATGACTTTACGAAGGAATGTGTGGCAATCGAAGTCGATATCTCGCTGCCGAGTGGGCGTGTAGTCGGAGTACTGGAACGGTTAGCGGAAAGCCGCGGGTTGCCGAAATCCGTGACCGTGGAGAATGGCCTGGAATTCATCTGCAAGATGCTCAATGAATGGGCATACTGCAAGCAATTGCGACTACGTTTCATCGAACCGGGAAAGCCGCAGCAGAACGCGTAAATTGAAGCTTCAACGGAAAATTTAGGGACGAATGCTTGAACGGGCATTGGTTTTTATCGATGCGACATGCAAGAGAAATTATTGACGCTTGGCGTCAGCAATACAATGACGAACGGCCACACAGTTCGCTGGGTTACCTGACACCAAATAGATTTGCAGAGCGTTTTTTAACTGCGGACTCCAAATTGGTTTCATACTAAATTGGGGGAGCAGGTCAAGATGACATAACGACTAAGGCTATGTAGTCAGTGGCTATGTGGGTGCGCATTAACGCTGTTGATTTCGTATTAAATCCGTTCAACTACGGCAAAGATAATAACGGGAATTACTGTTTGATGTATAGCGTAAATGCTACCAATTTGACTTTTCTAATATTTTTTTTCGAAACTGTATCCAGAAAACAAAAACGGCCTTCATCTCTGAAAGCCGCATGTCTGTTGGTGCCGAGAGCCGGAATCGAACCGGCACGCCTTGCAGCGCGGGATTTTGAGTCCCGTGCGTCTACCTATTCCGCCATCTCGGCAACGCAAGCCAAGATTATGACAGAAGCGATTTAAGATTGCAAGGGAGAGCCTGGGATCTTCTCTATTTTATTGTATCTGCAGGCGTTTTTGGCATCCAGCGCTACGGTTGTTGTTAATGCAAGCGGTATGTGATGTCGCTTATTTGAGCTTTAGTTTTTTTTGTATTTTGCAAGTTCAAATCATAGGTTGATCTGGCACAGAAAATTCTTTCATCGAGAAGGTACTTTATAGCGATTGCCAGAGCACACAATGACAGCCATATTCCTGCGATGACTAAAATTTATTTCATCAAAAAATCAAGTGTGCACAGACACTAAAAGTAAACAGCAGTTGCAGTTTAAAATAATCACCTGTCCTAGCTGGGTGGGTAAAACAATCATGGAGCTAATGTGTATAAAACTACTTTGAATACGATAGCGAGGACGCTACTTGCAATAGCGACGGTGACAATAGCGGCTCCTGTGATGGCATTGACACCAGCGACTGTCCGGGTTGACTATGTCCATACAGGAAATGCCACTACCGAGAACTATGCAATTGAGCGTGTTCTGGTTGAACCGTTACCTTGGGCGGGTAATCTTGCGCGACCGGTCGACGATAGCGACCGTGGTGTCAACAAGGTCGAGGTATCGGATTTAAAAACTGGTGAATTACTGTACTCACGAGGTTTTTCGACAATTTTTGGTGAGTGGAGCAGCACGGAAGAGGCGAATAAAGTACAACGTGCATTTCAAGAGTCAGTTCGTTTTCCTAAACCAGAAAAACCAGTGCGTGTGCGCATCCTCAAGCGCGATGAAAAAAATAAATTCGTCGTAACCTGGAGTATTGACATCGATACCGACGCACAGGATGTGATTCGCCATCAAGGTCCCGCTCCGGCAAAAGTCATCCCAATCAAAGTAAACGGCCCATCTGAACAAAAGGTCGATCTGCTGATTTTAGGTGATGGATACACGGCAGCGGATATGACGAAGTTTGAAAACGATGCACGTAAATTGTCTGATCATTTATTTCAAGTCTCTCCCTTCCGTGAACGGGCAAAAGATTTCAATGTCTGGGCGATGGCCGTGCCAACACAGGAATCTGGCGTGTCACGCCCGTCGACCGGGGTATATCACTCATCACCGCTGGGAACTCGTTACGATATCTTTGGTAGTGAGCGTTATGTATTGACCACAGACAATCGTGCCTTGCGTGATATTGCCCAATACGCGCCCTATGAATTTATCGAGATTCTAGTAAATAACGATACCTATGGTGGCGGTGGCATTTTTGGTCAGTTTAGTACGGCGGCAGCTAGCAACGATTGGGCAAATTACTTGTTCGTTCATGAATTTGGTCATCACTTCGCTGGCTTAGCAGATGAATATTACACATCGCCTGTCGCCTATCAGTCCAGTGCCAGTCGCCAGGAACCATGGGAGCCGAATGTTACTGCGTTATCAGATCCGGCACAATTAAAATGGAAAAATATAGTAAAAGCCGGTACGCCGTTGCCTAGCCCGTGGCCAAAAGAGGTGTACGAGGAGCACTCCCGTGAGTATCAGAAAAAGCGCTCTGCCCTGCGTGCGGCGAACAGGCCAGAATCCGAAATGAGTACATTGTTTAAAGAAGATCTGCAATATAACAATGCCTTATTTTCAAAAGCACCGCATCAGCATGTCGTTGGTGCCTTTGAAGGTGCCAATTACGAAGCGAAAGGCTATTACCGCCCTGAAATGCAATGCATCATGTTCGATCGTAGCGACAGTTTTTGCCATGTGTGCAGCGATGCCATCAGTACAATCATTGACCTCTACACCACCCCAGCTAAGGCGAGTAAGTAAGCGATAAGCAATTAAATCGACCTGTGGCTGGCGATTTGGATGTGATTGGAGAAATGAGAAATGCATTACAATCGCTATACTTAATCTGATAATGCGCTGAGGCTTTAACATACGACGCGTTCAACATTAACCTCTTGAAAATTCAAGAGGTTTTTTATTTTCAGATTCACCCGACTCTATCGATCAATTCTCCGGCAGGATTGATTTCAATATATTGACAGAAAGTAGCATATGAATGACTTTACCGACCCTGTGGATTTACCTGAGGATAGTGAGCAAGACTCAGACGAAAAAATTCAAGAGCCGCGCCTGTGGAAGGACAAAGGCTGGACAGCGCGCGTTATCAAGAATGACGACGACGAAGGCTGGGCAGTTGCCATGATCAAGGATGGTGAACCTGAGCCCGCACTGGTTGGTCCGTGGACCATGGGTCGCGACAAAAAAAATCCCAAACCACTAGATGCAAACGCATTTGGTACTCTGGTCAAAACAGCGTCTGAAGTCATCCGTCGTCATGAACAACAACTACATGCCATTTTGCATAAAAGTTTAATGGTCAGTACCGCAACCGCAGATTACAAAATCAGCCTGGATATCATGCCGGATGACGATGATCCTTATGCCATCCTGACAGCGCAGGATGCAGACCGTAATGAACTAGCCAAAGTCAAAGTCGCCGCGAACTATAAACTCTCAATGAGTAATGCTAACGCCTGGATTGAAAATGATTTTCGCAAGCCTGACTGAATTACCAGCCGGGTATGAATAGCAGCCGGTAAGCAAAAAAGCCCTCATCTCTGAGGGCTTTTTTTACGCTTACGTGCAAACATAATAAAGGGCAAATCGCAGACAAATCACAGCTAGTATGAATGGCTTACCAAATAAGGATTACTTGCAGCTCAGCTTGGCAAGGGACGTACCTGCCCCGGCAACCGCTGGTAATTTTTGCTTCACACAAGCCGGTTCATCTGGCGTGTAGCTGTACGAAATGCCAATTGGCAAATGCGCTGTAGTGACCCAGTCTGTCGCATCGCGGGTAGGTTTGGAGTCGCTGGCAATCCACTTGATTCCGTAGGTACTGAAATCGGCAGGCGTCTTGATATTATTGTTGCGCAGCTCCCAGTTACCGATCACAGAACTATCGCGGGAAGTCACCGGATTTTGTGAGTTCTCGAAGTAGTTATTTTCGATCAAAGCATAACCGCTCATACGCACATTGATGCCGGAGGTCTTGAGACCGCTATACAGATTGTTATACATATGGGTATAGCCACCGCGCTGCAAAGGTACACGTGAGCCGACGTCTTTGTAGTAATTGTGATGGAAGGTGATATAGCGGTCGCTTGCATCGCTATCACTAGAACCAATCAAACCTACTTTATGATGATCGTGGATGTAATTGTAGGAATAGGTAAGATGATGGGCACCGGCTTTATTATCGACCAGTCCATCAAATTCCAGATCGCCAGCGCCAGCGCACTCTGCCAGTGAGCTAAACAAGGTATTGTGGTCCACCCAGACATAGCCTGGGAATTTACCGCTCTGACCTTCAATGCCAATCGCGTCAATAGAACCTGGTAACAGACCGATCGTCATATTACGGATAATGATATTGCTGGAGCCGCCTTTGACAGCAATACCAAAATTGGCGGCAGAGCCATTGGTACCCTCTATAGTAATGTTGCCTTTGTTTTTGACTTCAACAATTGCGCCCTGCGGTTTCTTCCACTGAGTACAAGGATCAGGAATTGTGCGGAAATCGAAAGTACCGCTATAACGAATAACAAGGCCACCAGTGCCCGTGTAAGCATCAATAACCTTTTGCATCTGCGCTGCGCTAGTGACAACAACGGGGGCGACTGTACCGCCGCCAGTGACTTGTCCCGCAAAGCCTCCGCTATATCCAGCCGGAGTGGTACCCGTACCTGATCCACCACCATTAGAACCGCCGCTTCCGCCATCTTGTCCGTCCTCTGGGCCGACAGCACATTTTTCCTTTACGTCAGCGCTGGCTACCACACCAAAGCTAGCAGCGGAACAACTGACATTGCCAGACAAGGATTTTATTACCCACTTATCTTTTAAGCCGAACGATACCTGGCGCGCCTTGTCACCTACTTTACAAACGCCACCCTCGTCAGCGCATTTAGAAAAACCTGATGGCCAATCCGCCGCATAGGCAGAACCCGCAGCGCCACATGTTGTGAGCGCGGCAAGGGCAATTATTCTCAATTTCTTGTTATTCATTTTCTATCCGATCAGTGTGTAATCTGTTGGTGATGGCAAAATACCTTTATGTATACCAATGTCATGACGAGAATCTCGCGGTACATACAAAGATGTTCTCGACAAATCCTCAATTCAGGTTCTCAATAGTTATCAATTAATTGCCGATTAAGAACTAAATTGTTATCGAGAATAATTGCTTTCATGGCAATTTTCCAGTATTTGTATCTATCATGACAATAAATTACAAATTGATACAAGATGCACCAAAATTACGCCTTCTTAGGCTATTTATAGTCCAACGTAAGCATATCAACGTACCTTTAAGGACCGTCCAGAACCTTAGGTTCTGACATCTCCACTAGTAGGCTTAAAATCCATCCGCTATTTTTTAGGTGTCACTATCTGCAATTTTATAACCGGAGCTATTTCAATGGATCAATCGACGAATGAACATCAGATAATGCAGACGCAGCGAACGCTTCCGTACACTGCAAATGAAATCTATGAGGCCTTTTCTGATCCCGGCAGGCTGATGCTATGGTGGGGGCCAAAAGGCTTCACAAACACATTTGAAATCTTTGAGTTCAAGGCAGGTGGTATCTGGAAGTTCATCATGCATGGTCCTGACGGATCCAACTTTCATAATGAAAATATATTCAGAGAAATCGAGTCCGGACAGAAGCTTGTGATTCGCCATGTCTCTCACCCTCATTTCACGCTCACTGTATCCTTGTTACCAGATAAAGAAGGTACTCAAGTACTGTGGGTTCAGGAGTTTGACGACGTGAAGGTGGCAGACGCAGTACGTCATATCGTCGAGCCTGCGAATGAACAAAACCTTGATCGCCTGCACATGCTTTTACGTGGCGAGCTCAAGTGATACCGCTCTAGCATCTAAGAGATCGCACTATTTGATAGTTCACCTGATATACCATCTGAGATACCACCGACAAAGGAGTGAGTCACATGCCTGTCTTTAGTCCCCACCAGTTTCTAAAAGAAGAAACATCCTCACCTGGAACATCAGCGCCGAATCAGACCTTATGGATCAGCGAAGCGGGTCAGCTCACTCAGTTTGGCGCATTCATCGAAATTCTACAGCCGGGGTCTCGCTCCAGTAAAAAACACTGGCATAGCAAAGAAGATGAAATGATCTACGTTCTGGAAGGTGAGATAACGGTCATCGAAGGAGCAAATACATCCGTGTTGCATGCAGGTGATGCCGCCACATTTCTGGCGAACGCAGCAGTCGGTCATTTTCTTGAAAACCGAAGTCAATCTCCGACTAAATGTCTGGTGGTAGGGACCAGAGCGCCAGTTGATACGATCACTTATCCGGATCATGGTCGCATATGCTATCGGGATCGCTCACAACCCGAGGACATCTGGACTGATCTGCAAGGTGTACCGGCGCCAAGTCCTCATTCTAATTAACCACATTGACCTCATGATCTTGCGACTTATTATCCGGTTACCTCGCTATTTTATGTAATCAGTTTGTTTCCAGCGCAATAAACGTAAGCCGTTAAATACCACAATCAGGCTTGCGCCCATATCGGCAAATACCGCCATCCATAAGGTGGCGACACCGGCACATGCCAGGCCAAAGAACACAGCTTTAATACTCAGTGCGATGACGATATTCTGTTTGAGAATCGCTGCAGCATGGCGACTCAGCTTGATGAAGTGCGGAATTTTTCTAAGATCGTCATCCATCAAAGCGACATCAGCAGTCTCCAGTGCAGTATCACTCCCGGCTGCCCCCATGGCAAAACCAATACTGGCTTGCGCCAATGCCGGAGCATCATTAATACCATCACCGACCATACCCACGGTTACATACTGATCACTCAGTTGCTTTACGGCTGCGAGTTTATCGCCAGGAAGTAAGTCGCCACGCGCATCGTCGATGCCAACCTGTCGGGCGATCTCATGTGCGGTCGCCTGGTTGTCGCCGCTCAGCATCACCGTATGTATTCCCATGCTGTGTAGTTCAGCAATTGCCTGTCGGCTGGATTCACGCACAGTATCCGCAACGGCAATGATTGCAATTACCATTACTGCATTGCCGATCACGACAACGCTCTTACCCTGTGTTTCTAATTCTGTTAAACGCTGCTCCAGTTCTGGACTGCATAAACCCAATTCCTGAACTAAACGGCGATTACCCAAAAAGTGTAACTGTCCATGAAATATGCCCTGGAGACGGGCTTGAATACCGCGACCGGGCAACGCTTCAAAATCACTGACGACATCGGACTCTGCGTCCAGATCATGCTGCGTCTGTTGCCGGATGTGTTGATAAATCGCCGCAGACACAGGATGATCCGAACGAGCCGATAACATCGCAGCGATGCGCTGTGCATCAGATTCTTTACTGTCCTCCAGCATGATCAGATCAGTGACGACAGGTTTTCCTTGCGTCAGCGTACCGGTTTTATCCAGAGCAATACTGCGTAAATTCCTACCCTGCTCAAGGAACATCCCCCCCTTGATCAGTATGCCGGCTTTTGCAGCAGCAGCCAGGCCGCAGACGACGGTGACCGGAGTAGAAACGACCAAGGCACAAGGACAGGCGATGACCAACAAGACGAGAGCCTTGTATAGCCAGATCATCCAGGGCAAACCGAATAACAATGGCGGCACAACAGCAACCGCCAAGGCAATCGCAAACACAATCGGGGTGTAATACGCTGCGAAGCGATCAACAAAGCGTTGTGTCGGTGCCTTGCTCGCCTGCGCCTCCTCGACTGCTTTGATAATGTGCGACAAGGTCGAGTCTGTTTGCACCGCAGTGACCAGATACTCAAACGAACCGGTCTGATTAATCGTACCAGCAAATACTTTATCGCCGACTTGTTTGAGCACCGGAATACTCTCGCCGGTAATAGGTGCCTGATTCACCGCGGAATGCCCTTGACTGAGTTGTCCGTCGAGAGCAATCCGCTCACCTGGCACCACACGTAGTGTTTGCCCGATGCGGATACTCGAAGCTGTCTGCATCTGCCAGCTGCCATCCGTTTGCAAAACGCTCGCCTGTTCAGGTGTTAAAGCCATCAATCCCCGGATCGCATTGCGCGCGCGATTGAGCGTCAATGCTTCGATCATTTCTGCGACATTGAATAACACCATGACCATCGCAGCCTCGGGCCATTGCTGCAACAATACTGCGCCAGTCACGGCAATCGCCATCAGGGCGTTAATATTCAAATTCAGGTTGATCAGAGCGATCCACCCTTTTTTGTACGTCGTCAATCCGCTCAGGGCAATCGCGAACAGCGCCAGTAACATCACAGGCCAGCCATGCTCATCACTACCGGACCAGACCAGCGCTTCGGCTATGATCGCGGCAAACCCGGCAATGCCAAGCAGCCACCATTTGCGTGATTCGCCAGGCGGCCTGACCTGGATTGCCTCGTTCTGCTGCCCGCTTGCTGGCAGTAATACCGCATTCATGCCGATCTCCTTCAGAGCCGCAGTGATTTGCGCTATTTGCGTTATCTGGTCTGCATGTACAACGCTTAATTTACGTTGTAACAAGTTGAAATCCAGCTGACTTATACCCGGCATACCAGCGAATTTACTGCGGATCAGCGCTTCTTCGGTTGGGCAATCCATATTGTCGATCACAAAACTGGTTCTGCTGGATCCGGCTGGCACATCGGTTTGCGGAGATATCTCTTGCGTATGATCAGGCGTCACAGCAGGCGCTGAGTGAGCATGAGTATGTCCGTGATCGCAACAAGTATGTTCGTGATGGGTATGCATGAGTCGTCCTGATTAAGCGTATAGTAGCCATTAAAGACCCTGTAGCAGGTATAGAGTCAAGCAAAAATTCATGAGCGAGGATGACACAATGCCGGATGATCTGAAGATAGGAGAATTAGCCAAACGTACCGGCTGTCTGGTGGAGACCGTCCGTTATTACGAGAAGGAGCAATTACTGCCGCAGCCGGGACGATCAGACGGCAACTTTCGTCTGTACAGCGAAGCGCATGTCGAACGTCTTCAGTTCATCCGTAACTGTCGCTCGCTCGATATGACACTGGATGAGATCCGTCACTTGCTGAAGTTTAAAGATTTGCCCAACGAGAATTGCGGTGAAGTGAATGCCCTGCTTGACGAGCATATTCATCACGTCGCAGCCAGGATTGCTGAACTCAGCAACTTGCAAACGCAGTTGAATGAATTACGCAGCCTGTGCCATACCGAACAGGCTAGCGCAGATTGCGGGATATTGCAGAATTTAGCGAGCGCCGAGGGTGGCGCTCCAACGAATTTTGGCAGCCATAGCGGCGGTTGCCATTGAGATCAGCAAGCTAGTGTAGTGCTGCATTGAGCTGGTTGCTGGCCGATTTCAGATTGCTGATTGCTAACGACGACGTCCAGGTCAGCTGGAACCAGTACTGCGATTTACAACAATCAAATCAGTCAGCCAATGCCGCTGTCAACATAAGGATGGTTGCTGCGAGTTGCGCTAGGATGATGATGGAGATCATGGTGTTTTTCCTTAATTAAATGAGAACACCGTCATCTTAGTTGGATAATTATTGCTATTCCAATCACATATTTCGATATCAGTTATATGATTGGCGAATGTCATCAAGATTTCACATTCCCGATGTTGATATGTCTTTTGATACATACCCATGAGATATTTCATTATTACATTGACATCATCAATTTCAATAAAAAAGCCTCAAACTCTCGCTTGAGGCCTTCCCAGAATTTCATTGCATATCTTTCGCGCTCATGTCATCGCGTGTTATTGCGCATTGCGAGTCATCGCTTCAATTGCGACAAATCCCTCACCGCACCGCGATCTGCCGATGTCGTCAACGCAGCATAAGCCTGCAATGCTTGCGAGACGTAACGATCACGATTAACGGGCAACCATGCGGCATCGCCTTTGGCTTCCATCGCGACGCGACGTGCAGCCAATGCGGCATCGCTGATGCGCAAGTTGATACGGCGTTCAGGAATATCGATATCAATCATATCGCCCTCTTCTACCAGACCAATCGCACCGCCTTCCGCCGCTTCTGGTGAGGCATGACCGATTACCAGACCTGAAGACCCGCCAGAGAAACGTCCATCGGTGAACAAGGCACAGACTTTGCCCAGACCTTTTGATTTGATATACGACGTCGGATACAACATCTCTTGCATGCCGGGGCCGCCTTTTGGGCCTTCGTAACGGATGATGACGACATCTCCTTCATGCACGGTGTCACCCATAATGGCGTCCACTGCTGCATCCTGACTTTCAAACACCCGCGCTTTACCGCTGAACTTGAGAATGCTTTCGTCCACGCCTGCGGTCTTTACGATGCAACCCTTTTCTGCCAGATTGCCGTACAGGACAGCAAGGCCGCCATCTTGCGAATAGGCGTGGGCTTTATCGCGGATACAGCCTGTGCTGCGGTCCATATCCACCGAGGCAAAACGCTCAGATTGCGAGAACGCTGTTTGTGTCGGCACGCCACCGGGGGCTGCGCGGAACAACTGATGTACCGCTGGATCCTGGGTGCATGTGATGTCGTTATTGGCAATCGCATCGCCCATGGTTTTACTATGGATGGTCGGTAAGCTGGTGTCTAGCAAACCCGCACGCGCCAGTTCGCCGAGGATACTGATAATGCCACCGGCACGATGCACATCTTCGATATGAAACTTGTCCGTCATCGGTGCGACTTTGCACAGGCAAGGGACTTTGCGTGAAATACGGTCGATGTCTGCCATGCTGAATGCTACACCGGCCTCATGTGCGGCTGCCAGCAAATGTAATACTGTATTGGTCGAGCCACCCATCGAGACGTCGAGTGCCATTGCGTTTTCAAACGCGGCTTTGGTGGCGATATTGCGTGGCAATACACATGCATCATCTTGCTCATAATAGCGCTTGGCGATATCGACAATCAGGCGACCTGCACGCAAGAATAATTCTTTACGATCAGAATGAGTGGCGAGGATGGTGCCATTACCCGGCAAAGCCAAGCCCAAAGCCTCGGTCAGACAGTTCATCGAGTTGGCGGTGAACATGCCAGAGCAAGAGCCACAAGTCGGGCAGGCGGAGCGCTCAATTTCTGCCACATCGGCATCGCTCACACTGCTATCGCCCGCTTTGATCATGGCATCGACCAGATCAAGCTTGATGATTTTTTGCGTGCCGTTGACCACCTTGATCACCTTGCCCGCTTCCATTGGACCACCGGAGACAAACACCACAGGAATATTGACCCGCATCGCCGCCATCAACATACCTGGTGTGATTTTGTCGCAATTGGAAATACACACCATCGCATCAGCACAATGCGCGTTCACCATGTACTCGACAGAATCCGCAATCAGATCACGCGATGGCAATGAATACAGCATGCCGCCGTGACCCATCGCGATACCGTCATCCACGGCAATCGTGTTGAATTCTTTTGCGACACCGCCTGCTGCCTCGATCTCACGCGCAACCAATTGCCCGAGGTCTTTTAAATGCACATGGCCAGGCACAAACTGCGTAAAAGAATTCACCACGGCGATGATAGGCTTATCGAAGTCGCCGTCCTTCATGCCTGTAGCGCGCCACAGTGCGCGGGCGCCAGCCATATTGCGGCCATGAGTGGTGGTACGTGAACGATATTGCGGCATGAGGTCTCTCCCAATTAATATTTACCTAGAATGCTCCCAGATGATTTTGTTGTCAAATAGGAGTTTTAGACGACATTAAGTCGAATTAAATATCAATCAATAGTAAAGCGGGGCAATTCACCTTGAGTGCAGAGATCGGGAATTCTATTTCGCAAACATCAAATGCCCAACAAGAGATCCTGCGATGCTAACAATACCCATCAGCAAGCAAAAGCCTAAAAGCGACATGATTGCTTTAAGCCGAGTCCCCTTATTGCGACTGCGTAGCAAGTAATACGGCAAAGCAACGACACTCAGAAATATCATCCCTGCATTCAAATAGGTTGATCGCCGATAACCCCGAGCAATCGTATCGAAGTGATACCAAGCCACAATGAAATATGCAGTTATACCAAGATAAAGAAAATGCAGAAACAAAGGTTCACGAATTAAATATGCGTCGAAATATTCAAGAGTCGCCGCTTGGAGAAAAACAAATAGCAACAGCCAATAAAGAATTTTTTTGGGCGTCATCACGATGTTATATAAAAATTATTACAAGGGTTTAGATAAGTTAAAGATCACTGCTTGCAACCATATACAGCCACGCGAAATAGTAACTTATTAACACTAATTCCAGGAACTAAATCCCTATACAACCTCAATATCCGTCTTGCGTTATGCTCTTCTATTCAGTCGACATGGCAATAGGAACTAAAGTGCAAACACTGACTATTTTTTATGATGGCGCATGCCCTTTATGCCTTGCAGAGATTGTGCTGCTGCGGTCAAAAAATCAGCGCGACTTGCTCCGGTTTGTGGATATTGCTGATCAAAGCTACCAATCTGATCGCTACCAGATTAGTTGTGAGCAAGCGATGGCGCAGATACATGGGCGACTGGAAGGTGATGGTAAGGACACGGTCACACTCATCGGTATCGACGTATTTGCAGCAGCCTATCAACGCACGGACTTAAAACTACTGGCGTGGATTTACACACGCCCTTGGTTGCGCCCTATACTCATTATCTCTTATCGTTTTTTTGCAAAATATCGTCATAGCATCTCTCGTTTATTCGGACCGGCAATGTTATCGTGGGCAAAGAAACGCACTCAAACGAAAGCAATTGACTGAAATGGCAAACTCCAACTCCACTACAACACTCGCCCTAAACGTCTTTGGACAACCGCTAGTCCCCTGCTCGTTTGATCCGCTGACGGGTTTTTTCCGTGATGGGTGCTGTAAAACGAATGAGCAGGATGCAGGTACGCATATTGTCTGCGCGGTCATGAGCGCTGGTTTTTTAATGTATAGCAAAAGTCGTGGCAATGATTTAATGACGCCGCGCCTGGAATGGAATTTCCCCGGCCTGCAACCCGGTGATCAATGGTGCCTGTGCGCGAATCGCTGGCTGGAGGCAATGGATGACGGTGTCGCACCGCTGGTCGTGCTGGAGAGTACCAATATGAAAGTGCTGCAATTGGTTGATCTGGAAATCCTGGAGCAGTTTGATAGCAGAACAGGGCAAGACGAAGTTTCGCCCAATATCTAATCAAAATATTTACACCTGCACCTGCCCGCGCACTACCGGTTGAGGATACGCACCTCTCACAACAAACTGATCGATCGCCTGAACGATCGCCTGAACGATATTACGGACCTCTATGGCTTTTTCGCTTGATAACTTATTAGTTGTTGGTATCTCCTCCCGCGCCCTGTTCGATCTGGAAGTTGAAGAAGCTATTTTTCAGCATCAGGGGTTGGCCGCATACCGGCAGCATCAGCTGGTCAATGAAAATACCATCCTCAAACCCGGTGCCGGTTTTGCTCTGGTCAAGGCCTTGTTGCATCTGAATACTCTGACACCAGAGCACCGTTTGGTGGAGGTCGTGATCATGTCGCGCAATTCGTCTGAAACCTCTTTACGGATTTTTAATTCGATTAAACACTACGGACTGGATATTTCACGCGCCGCACTGGTTGGTGGCGCATCTTTATCACCTTACTTGCAGGCGTTTAATCTGAGTCTGTTTTTATCGCTGCATGAAGACGATGTGCAGGCCGCCATCAACTCGGGCGTGGCAGCCGCTTTGCTCTACGGCATTCCTGATAATCCGCAGCAAGAGCTAGATCAGATCCGGATTGCATTTGACGGTGACGCCGTTATTTTTTCTGATGAATCCGAGCGGATTTATCAGGAACAAGGCATCGAAGCGTTTGAGCGACACGAGCGCGACAATGCGAACAAACCTTTACCGGAAGGTCCCTTCGCCCGCCTGCTGGTGGCACTGTCTTTCCTGCAAAATAATTTTAAAAGTGCTGATGGCAGAGCGTTCCCCTTACGCACCGCACTCGTCACGGCACGCTCATCGCCAGCCCACGAACGTGTGATCCGCACATTACGCGCCTGGAACATCGCGATTGACGAAACCTTCTTCATGGGCGGGGTTCACAAATCCGCCGTATTAGGCGCGTTCAAACCGCATATGTTTTTTGATGACCAGCACGGTCATTGCGAACGCGCATCAAGCGTCGTCGCTACGGGAAGGGTGCCGATCAAGCAGTAATACAGATATGCGGTAGCACCTGACAATATACTCCCCTATAAAAATGTAAAAACAGACATCAATCCGCAATATTTATAAGCGCGTTGAAAATATACTATAGGTGAGTATATAAAATTCACCTGCATATCATTAAGCCATGAGCCATATTTTTCACAGAAAAAGTGGCGCCACATCAATTTGCAAATGAGAATCATTCGTGTTAAAGTAATCTCATTGCCAGCAATTCCCTCCATCTGCCGCCTGCATTACGCTCAGCGCTGACCGAGTTATAGAGCCAGCCTTTCACGCTATTTTTCACTCTCTAACCGGATCATCATGATCAGTCAGCAATTGCGGCCATCGGCTGCTCGCGTCTCTACGCCTTTTTCTCCAGTAACCACCAGCACGTTTCTAACATCTATCCGTACTAACACAGCAGGACAACCGCGCCTGCTGCACATCGCAGTGAAAGCGGCGCTGATGACGGCATGTAGCACCCCCGTCCTGTCGTTGACAGCGCATGCACAGATGCAAGAGCAGGCGCAGAAAATAAGCCAGGCTCCGGCAACCAGCGATGCGTCCGCTAAATCGACGGCAGAGATACCAACGACCCTGCCAGAAATTCAGGTCAAAGCAAATAAAGATAAACCAGGTGCCGGTAGCAAAACCATCGTCACCAGCGATGACCTAGCGCGGCGCAATGCCAGCAACATGGTAGACATCGTGCGTTATGCGCCACTGATCAGCGTGCCCTCAGCCGCAAGTGGGAGCGGCAACGTGTGGGATGGCGCGGGCAATACCGGATATAACATTCGCGGGATTGAAGGCAACCGTGTCAGCCTCGATGTAGATGGTATTGCGATTCCGGATGCTGCGCCGAAACCAGATGGCACGACGTTGAATAGTTTTGGTACAGGACGCGAATACTTTGATCCTGAAACCTTTCGAGAAGTCCGCATCGGCGCTGGCACATCTGACAGCGGCTCCGCCAGCGCGGACTTGGGTGGCGGCGTGACATTTATCACCAAATCACCAACGGATTACTTAAGCGATGGGCATGATAGCTACCTCGAATACAAACTAGGCGACACCTCAGCTAACCGCAGTTATGCAAACACATTAACAGGCGCTCAGCGCATGGGAGACTTGCAGGCATTAGCGGTAATCGTCCATCGTAAGGGACATGAAAACGAGAGCAAAGGCGACGCACCGGTCAACCCCGATGACTGGACATCCGATGCAGTACTGGCTAAGTTTTTATGGACTTTATCGGCCTCACAAAAACTAGATTTGACCATCGATGCCTATGACCGTAACGATCAGCGCGCCTACAATAACAAGCAAGGTGCCTCCTACCCCGATGGAGCACAGCAGGATTCCACGACCAAACGCACCCGCGTCAGCCTTGCTCATTATCTCAGCTCAACCAACGGGTTTTTTGCACCATTTTTTGATAGTTTGACGACCCAGATTTATGTTCAGGATGCCAAAGTAGAAGACCTGACCAACGCGCGCTACATTACTGGCGGCAAACCCTATATCCGCAACATCAGCACCGGTTATTACAACAACAGTATTGGTATCGTCACCAACGCCAGCAAACAACTTGGCGATGTATACACACTCACCTACGGCATCAGTGCAGACCAGACTAAAACCCGTCGGCCGTGGCTGGAAGACCGTACCGTAATCGCCACTGGCGCGCACCAGATCACCATGAAGAATCGCATGGTCGATATGGACACCAATAAATTATCTGCTTATCTACGCGACGACATCAGCTTTGATCTGATGGGCCACAAGGCGACACTGACACCAGGACTGCGCGCAGAAGTACGACAACTCAAACCAAAAAATCTGGCGAACTATTTAATCGCCGTACCAACCGCCTCAAAAGAAATCCAGCAAGAAAGCGAAAGTTATTTCACGCCCAGCGTAAGCCTTGCAGTAGAACTTACGCAAGGCATGGAGGGCTACGTGCAATACAACCGCGGTACACGTCTGCCAAGCGCAGCAGAACGTACCGGCACCTATGATTCATTTAGCTACACCGGCACTGGCAATGGTTATGCGGTATTGGGCAATCCCGACTTGCAAAAAGAAACGAGTAACGCGTTTGAATTAGGTTTAAAGGGATCGCCGACTAAAGGCGTCAGTCTGCGTAGCGCACTGTTCTATACACAGTACAAAAATTTCATTGAATATGCGGTGCAACCGGCTGATCCGGTCAATTATCCAACGATCAGTTTTGGTCTGTATCGTCCGGAGAACTTAGGTAAAGTGAGAACTTGGGGTGCTGAAGTTACCAGTCATGCAGAGCTCGGTGCATGGTCACCTGTCATGCAAGGGTATTACCTCGACCTGGCGATCGGCGCATCACGTGGTACGGCCGAAAATACGTTCACAGGCCAGAAAGGTGAACTCACGTCCATCGCGCCATACAAAGCCAGCACTGGTCTTGGCTATGACGATGCATCGCAATTATTTGGTGTCGTGCTTAACCTCAGCTACGCACGCAGCAAGCAGGCGAGTAATGATGTCATTACTGGCATCACTAGCGCCCGCTTCGCCGTTCCTGCATACGCCGTCATCGACGTCTCAGGGTATTGGCATATCCGCAAAAATATCAAACTCAACGTCGGCATCTGCAACCTTGGCGACCGTAAGTATTGGGACTACGCATCGTCACGCAGTCTGGCCGCAGGCAGCACCGCAACGGCACTCGCCGACATTGAGCGTCAGGCGCTGGCAGGGCGAAATATCGCCGCAAGTCTGAGTATCAATTACTGATCAAAATTTCATAAGGAAAAAAATATCATGAAGCGTTCCACACTTTTATTCACGCTATGCAGCGTACTGTTGACTGCCCATATTCAGGCAGCCAACCCAGCGCTTGCGGACCGCTGGTCCACGCTACGCATTGAACAGCCAAAACTACAAGTCCGCGATGCTGCCCGTACACTTGGTGTCTCAGAGGCTGAACTGCTGGCGACCAATATCGGCAAAGGTGTCACCCGCCTGCAAAACGAAGAGGATTCATTTCGGGAAATCATGCGTCGTGCACTCGATCTCGGCACCGTGCTCGCCACAACCAGAAATGAAAACGGTGTCATCGAACGCACAGGTATCGCGACCAGGCTCAAACAAAAAGAAGAAGCAGAGACAGGCGCCCCCGAAAAAGATAGCGAGCGCCGCGAACGTTTGCGCAATATCGCCGGAGGCTATCTCGGTGGCGAGATCGATTTACGTTTTCATTTTCTGAAGTGGAAATATGCTTTTGCAGTAGTACAGCCGGGGCGCGATGGCGCGACCAATCGCAGTCTGCAATTCTTTGATGCCAGCGGCACCTCAGCACATAAAATCTATCTGAAAAATGAAGCAGGTATCGCCGTGTTTGACAAACTGGTTGCCGATTTTCGTCTCGCCGATCAAACCACCGATCTGAAAATCGGCGCATCATTACCCAAGACGACTGAGAAGCCTGACAACCAGGTCGACTTAAAAGAATTCCAGTTAGCCTGGACAGAGATGACCGACGTACACCAGTTCAATCAGATACTCACCGAATTTGGCCTGTCCCGCGAACAGGCTTTCCGGCTGGCACCCGAGGGGATGGCAGAACGTATCACGTCAGCCGCCGTGCGTGATCTGCTCGACGAATCAGCCCGGCGACAGATCAGTATCATGGCATTCCTGGGGAATGAGGCCGTGACGCAAATTTTTAGCGGAAAAATCACCAAGACGGCTGCCAGCGATGGCTGGTACAACGTCCTCGATCCAGAATTCAACCTGCATCTGCGCGAATCCAATTTAAAAAACGGCTGGGTTGTCAAACGCGGCAATGTCACATCGGTAGAATTTTTCGATAAAAATGGCGATCTGGTCGTCAGCTTTTTTGGTGTACGCGAACGTGCCAAACCGCAACCACAAAGCTGGCTTGATCTGACAAAAAACCTGTCGCGCCAGGCAGGGCTAGCAAATTAATAGAGCAATACGTCGGTATTGCGAGGCTTTAAGATTTTGCAATACCGACGATGCGATATACCCAAGTAGCGGCGCATGGAGCGCATGGGAACGACTAAAAATCTATTAATTGAAACATCACATCGACAGGACTGACGCAAAAAAAACCAAGACCTCTCACCACAGAGGCACGGAGACACAGAGAAAAGACAGGAGTAAGCGGTTCCATGAAATATCAGTTAACGGTTTTTTAGAAGTCATCATATCAATCCGCAAGCTGGATGGGCCTGTTAGCATGAAATGCCTCTGGAAACCGCATGCTGACTGCGGATTGATGTGCAAACTTCTCTTGTTCCGGCAATTCATCACAACCAAATGCCTGCGCTCCGACGTCTCCATAAAAGACTACGTGAATCCTCAAGCGCTAAAGTCCTGCGCGCTATCAGAAGGACTTTAGTGACGACTCATCTGCGGTGCATCAATACGGTTATTTGCATGTCTCACCGGCAGCACCGATATCCAGTTTTTCCAGCTTATCATGCGCTTCTGATTGCACTGCTTGTACTGATTGTACTGTTTGCGCCATCGTTTTAAGACAACGCGCCATGCTACTGACACTGGGTTTATCAACAAAAACACAGGGCTTGCCTGTACGTTTGCAGTGATCTTTTACCCGCCAATAAGCACCGTGACTGACGCAACCTGTCTGGCATATCACCAGATCTGCGGCCGCCAGACTGGCGCCGAGCAAAGCAGGGTTATCTTCATCGCCACCATCATGATGCAAGAAATGTCCGCCGGTACGCTCTATCATCTGACGGTACATCGGCACGATATGCGGACGTCCGCCGACACATAGCACTGAGCGGTTTTGTAAGTGACTCAGGACATTCGTATGCTGCGGCAAAGAAGCTGCATCATGTCCTGATGGTGAGGTGGGTAGTAAAGTAGTCGCACCGGTTTGCGGATGCTGAAGTTGTTGCTGGTGCTGTGCAGACTGCACCAGAGAATGCTGGCGCTGCATGACGGCAATCTGTTTTTCCAGATCATGAATACGTGCCATCTGTAATTCAATATGACGTGCCTGCTCTTGTCTGACGCGCAAATCCGGGAATCCCGTCTCCAGTTCTTTGATCTGATCCTGTAAACTGGCGATGACGGTATTCTTACCGATCAGCGCGGCGCGCAATTGCACTTGATCGGTTTGTAATTGGTCGATAGCCGCACTTTTTGCACTGACGATACGATTACTGCGCTCTTGAAGGGCACTAAGTTCTTTGCCGATCACTTCATACGCGACCTGCATTTCTGCAAAACGCAGACTACTGACGCGCTCGGTAGTTCCGACCTGATGTTGCAGCATGTGGATTTCTCTTAATACCCGCTCTTCCAGAACGGAATCGCAGCGCGCATGGGTCAGAGTTGCCCATAAAACGCCCGCTACATCATTGCTATGCTGGCCTTGTGCCCACCAGGAAGACAAAGCGTCCGTCGTCTTATATCGTGTCGCCTGACGCAAGGCAATCGCATAACGACGCTCCAGTTCTGCTTGCAAACGCTCAGTCATCTCTGAACGGAATTTGCAATCGGCAATCGCACCACAATGCAATTCGTAATCATCGGCGACGGTCTGGCCGCCCAAGGCTTTATCGACCAAACGACGCAATACATGGATGGGCAGACAGACACCGATCACCGGACACAATGCGTGATAGGGCAACTCCCACAAGCGACGACGGCGCGAGCCTTTCATGCCGGTTTTTAGTACCATCAGGCCATTTTGATGCAGCGCTGCATTCTTTGTCTGTTCACACATACGAATACTCCGTTAGTGCCGGACGACGGCACTGTCAATGCCCGATACACTGACCGTCTTGGTCTCTGCATCACGCAAAGCCGGATCGGCATCCAGCCGTTTTTGCGCAAATCCAAGCATATCGACCAACTCCCGGAAAGCTTCCATTTCAAACCTGACGGTCAGTGAGCGCAAGTTCACATGGACATGGCCACATTCCGGACACGTCGTTACATGACCAATATCACTGTTTGCGACCAGCACCTGACGACATTCTACGTAGCGGTTGTTGTTTGCCATAATGCAGTTCCTCATGATTAGGTGAGAAACTATTGTAGCAAATAAATGCGAATGATTCTCATTTATTGAAAGTATTATGGATTTTTTATTAACGCGTTGATCTCATCGTTAATCATCCGGGATATAAAAATCTCAGAGAATTCCGAAAAATCATTATCACCGGATGCAATGAAAAAGCCGGAAATCCATTAAAAGATTTCCGGCTTTTTCATCGAACAAATTAAAGAAGTGAAATTTACTTCTGCCGATTCACTCCAGTATCAACTACGCACATCAACAACGCACACTGCATGGGCAATCTTAGCGCTGCGCAACCGCATCCACCACGCAGAGTGCTGTCATATTCACGATACGACGCACGGTCGCAGACGGCGTCAGGATATGCACAGGCTTTGCGCAACCAAGCAGAATAGGACCAATTGCGACGTTATTACCGGCTGTAGTTTTCAGCAAGTTATAGGCAATATTGGCCGCATCAATATTCGGCATCACCAGCAGATTCGCATCGCCCTTCAGCGTTGTGCCTGGCATCATTTTGGTACGATAAGCACTGTCCAGCGCGGTATCACCATGCATCTCACCGTCGACTTCCAGATCCGGTGCGTCACGTTGAATGATCGCTAGAGCGGCACGCATTTTTTGCGCAGATTCGCTATTACTGGAACCAAAATTTGAATGGGACAACAAGGCTGCACGCGGCTTGACACCGAAACGACGCATCTCTTCGGCAGCAAGTATGGTGATCTCAGCGATTTGCTCTGCGCTGGGGTTTTCGTTCACATGCGTATCAACCAAGACTAGCTGACGATCTGGTAAAACCAGAGCGTTCATCGCGGCGTAGACATTCACGCCATCTCGCTTGCCCAGCACCTGATTGACATAATTTAAATGTAAACCTGTTGTGCCAAAGGTGCCGCAGATCATGCCATCGGCATCCCCTTTGTGGATCATCATCGCGCCGATCAACGAGTGGCGGCGGCGCATCTCCAGCTTGGCATATTGCTGGGTATTGCCTTTGCGACAGGTCATTTCATAATAGGTCTGCCAGTAGTCGCGGAAGCGCGGATCAAACTCGGGATTAATGACTTCAAAATCAACGCCCGCTTTCAAGCGCAGACCAAACTTTTCGATACGCTGGTCGAGCACATTTGGGCGACCGACCAGAATTGGTTTCGCCAGCTTTTCATCTACGACCACTTGTACAGCGCGCAGGACACGCTCTTCTTCACCTTCGGCGTAAACAATACGTTTGCGTTCATCAGGTGCTTTTTTCGCGACCTGGAATAGCGGCTTCATGAAGGTGCCGCTGTGATAGACGAACTGCTGTAAACGATCGACATAAGCCTGCATATCCTTGATCGGGCGCGCCGCTACACCTGACTCCTCTGCCGCTTTGGCCACGGCTGGTGCGATCTTGATCATCAGACGCGGATCGAATGGTTTTGGAATCAGATATTCAGGGCCAAAGCTCAGGTTGGCGATGCCATAAGCCGATGCGACCACATCGGATTGCTCGGCTTGTGCGAGTTCGGCAATCGCATAGACAACGGCGATCTCCATCTCACGGGTAATCGTCGTCGCGCCGCAATCCAGCGCACCGCGGAAAATATATGGGAAGCACAGGACGTTATTCACCTGATTCGGGAAATCAGAACGACCGGTTGCCATGATGGCGTCGTCACGGACGGACTTGACTTCTTCGGGTAAAATTTCCGGTGTCGGATTCGCGAGAGCCAGAATCAGTGGCTTATCCGCCATGACCTTGACCATCTCTTTTTTCAGTACGCCGCCAGCGGACAAGCCGAGGAAGATATCCGCACCTTCAATTACTTCTTTCAAGCTACGCGCTGAAGTGTCCTGAGCAAAACGTTCTTTGTCCGGATCCATCAGTTCAGCACGACCTTTGTAGACCACGCCAGCCAGATCCGTGACATAAATATTAGGAATGGGAAAACCGAGATCGACCAGCAAATCGAGACAGGCCAGCGCCGCAGCACCTGCACCGGAGACCACGAGTTTGCAATTTTTGATGTCTTTACCGATGACTTTGAGGCCATTGATAATCGCGGCGCCGACAATGATCGCCGTACCATGCTGATCATCGTGGAAGACCGGAATTTTCATGCGCTCACGCAACTGGCGTTCGATATAAAAACACTCCGGCGCCTTGATGTCTTCCAGATTAATACCGCCAAAGGTCGGCTCCAGCGAGGCGATAATATCCACCAGTTTGTCTGGATCGAGTTCATTGATTTCGATATCAAAGACGTCGATACCTGCAAATTTTTTGAACAGAACACCCTTACCTTCCATCACCGGCTTGGACGCCAGCGGGCCAATATTGCCCAGACCAAGCACTGCCGTACCGTTGGTGATCACGCCGACCAGATTGCCGCGCGCCGTATATTTGAATGCATTTGCCGGGTCTGCAACGATTTCCTCGCAAGGAGATGCCACCCCGGGAGAGTATGCCAAAGCCAGATCACGTTGATTCGTCAATTGTTTGGTCGGTGTGACGCTGATTTTGCCGGGAGTAGGAAACTCGTGATACTCCAGGGCTGCCTGACGCAATTGTTGACGTAAAAGTTCTTTTTGATCTGCTGACGAATCCATACTCTGCGGCCTCTCTTTTTATTTGCTTGCTTACTTAATACTTACGAATGGTCTGTGATTTTAGCAGAGGGTTCCCTCTAACTTTATACGTATTTGTACGACTTCTATGACTTTTAAACATAACTAAATTCAATTCTTGATCGCAACAGAGATAAACATAGTCATTACCTATTAAGTTGGTAAAAACAATCAATTTCCACAATTTATTAATAATATCTATCATTACACTCAGTTCGATAGTAAAAACAAACAAACACCGATTGCAGCATCTTAGATCACCATCAGGAGAGTCACCATGAGTAATACCGCCAATCCGTCCGTTACGATTCAAAACCTTGAAGCCGCTTTTGCAGGCGAATCAATGGCCCATATTAAATATCGCTACTTCGCTAAGCTGGCACGTGCAGCGGGCGCAGAGGACGTCGCACTCGCGTTTGAAGCGACAGCGGAACAAGAGGTCATGCACGCATTCGGCCACCTCGATTTGCTTTACCCAAAAACACAAATGACGCCGCAAAAGGCGCTGGAAATTGCTATCGAAGGTGAGACTTATGAATACACAGAGATGTATCCAAAGTTTCGTCATCTGGCAGTAGAAGAAGGTAACCATGCCGCCGTTGCTGAATATGATGAGCAAATTGCCGAGTCTAAAGAACACGCCGAACAGTTTAAACGCACACTGGAAACTGCCGCAAAACGCTTCGCCGCTTTAGCAAAGGTGGAAGAGCGTCATGCCAACCATTATCGCGCCGTGCTCGAAGCCTCTAAAGCCTGAGTCCCTGCCTGATCGCCACTTATCTTCATTACACAGAATCGAGAATCTTATGAAAACATATCAATGCGTCGTTTGCGGTTTTATCTATGACGAATCTTTAGGCTTGCCGGAGGAAGGTATCGCTGCCGGCACACGCTGGGACGACATTCCGGCAGATTGGGAATGTCCGGATTGCGGCGTTGCCAAAGCAGATTTCGATATGCTTGAAATTTGATGTGCGATGACCATCGATATTGCAATCGTCGATGGTCATGAATACGCGTTAATTGACTTAATTGACGCAACTGACATCGCTGACTTAGCGGATTGAACTCCGTTAGCTTGTTCGGCTACCTCATGGAATCAACCCTGAATCAATGTCGTTCATATAGAGGTAACGCGCCTCAGTAAACGTCTGAATATCTTGGAATACTTTTCAGATGATTCTTCTGTGCGTTACCAGACTCATATTTTACAAAATCAAGGTTTTACTATGCATCCAATCGTCATCATCGGCAGTGGCATCGCTGGCTACACCGTTGCGCGTGAATTGCGCAAGCTGGATAAAACATCGCCGTTACTCATCATTACTGCAGATGATGGCGGCTTTTATTCTAAACCGATGCTATCGAATGCCTGCGCGCACAACAAGCAGGCAAAAGACTTAATCAACCAGACCGCAGAACAAATGGCGGCGCAAGTCAATGCAAGCTCATTGACTGGAACCAAGGTCGATCATATCGATACGGCGACCAACAAAGTCGTTACGAATGCCGGCAACTTTGAATACAGCAAAGTCGTCATTGCGCTTGGTGCGCAAGCTATCCGTCTGCCGATTGCAGGCGATGCAGCAGCGCAGGTTTTATCCGTCAATCACCTTGATGACTATGCCCTTTTTCGCGAACAAATTGCGGCTACAGGTGAGTCGGCGCGTATCACAATTCTTGGCGCGGGTCTGATCGGCTGTGAATTTGCAGACGACCTGGCGGGTGCCGGACATAAGGTAACGCTGGTTGATCCCAATCCTCTTCCACTAGCAGCGCTGGCACCACAGGCGATATCACTAGGTTTGCAGGATGCATTGTTGAAACGTGGTATCACCTTGCAACTTGGCACGACCGCCAGCAGCATTCACAAAGCGCCGGATGGCGATGCGCTTCAGGTTACGCTGGCAAACGGATCACTGGTGAATGCGGATCTGGTACTGTCCGCAGTGGGGTTGCGTCCCAAACTACGCATGGCTACAGCATCAGGGCTGCAGACTGACCGCGGTATTCTGATTAATGCCTATGGCGAAACAAGCGCGGCAAATATCTATGCATTGGGGGATTGCGCGCAATATCAAGTTACCGGTGGCGCGCAGCAAGTGTTGCCTTATATTGCGCCACTGATGGTGGCGGCACGCGCAATCGCACGGAATCTACTCGGCGAGAGCACAGTAATCGATTTAAAACCGTCTCCGGTGATTGTGAAAACACCGAGTTTTCCTGTTGCCGTAGTACCGCCGGGTATCAAAGACTTGGCAAATGGACGATGGGAGACTGAATTAAATGACGGTGTGACGATCAGCCGGTTTTTTGATGCCAGCAACCGATTATCGGGCTTTGCCGTTGCGCCTCACGATGCGAGACTGCGTACCCGGCTTTTAGCGGAACTAGCTGAATTCACGGAAGCGTAATACCGGCAGAGCGAGCGTTAGCGCTAGCATCCATTTCATCAATATGAATGAAATGGATGCTAATTAATGGCGAGCCTTTGGGCGATTTGTTCCCGCATTGTTTCAAATATCACAGAGCGGGCGCGGTATTCGCTGCGCTTGTTTGAGGGACGGGATGAGAGTGGCTTTTCAAGCGTCGTAATCGGCAATGAATAATTACCACATGCACGCTTCATACCGCCAGCCGCTGTCCATAACTGATCATATTCCGCTTTGATATTTTTGGTAAATCTATAGCGCCAGGCTTGATAGATGTGATTCTTTTGGGCGATGCATTCTATCGTCGTACTTTGCAGTTCTTGCGCGAGATAACGCAACGCTTCGACCAATAGTAATCTTGGCTGTATTCCATGCAGCTCTTTGGTGGATTCACGGATCAGTTCACGGGCACCACAGTTGCTTGCCTGCACACCGCCCACTTTGATTGCCAGGTAGTGCTGCTGTTGATCGAAAGAAAAAGTCACGCATTGCAGCAAAGTATCGTCGATAAACAAACCAAGGCTCAAACCACCCTCGCGCTTATACGACGTGCCTCTGAATAAGCGCAGTTGAAATACGTCATTATTCTTTCCGGTAACTCGCGCCAATTCAAGCTTCTGCCCGGACAGCACACTTCGGCAATTGCCTCTGCCTAATATTGTTTCTGCCAGATTAAAGTGATTCGTCAACAGAGAGAGTCGATCGCGCGATCGCATGCGACGGTCAAAAAACGGACGATGAATAGAATCCAGCAAACCCGGATCTGAGCTTGCAGTTTTTAAGAGATGGTTGCTGCTGACATAACGATACCATGCATGGCTATTGACCGGATCCAGCAAGGTTCTGAGCAAAAAAACGACTTTGCCTTTCAATCCGGTTGCTGTATCAGTCAGCCGCATTTGTACAGCCCATGCCATGACGTCGAAAAAAGAACGACGACGCGGTACGTTTTTTTCTACCAGCAGCGAGCGATGCTCCTCTGCAAAGTACAAATCTTTCGAATTCAATATAGTCACTTCGGGCACCAATTGTCACATAATGTGCATAATTGTAACCTAATGTTTCATTTCTTGTTTTGAGCAAAACTTCGGTTTTTACCTTTGTTCACGTGAGTTTCTAAAGATCACCCGCCAACATTTCCTTATGGATAGGATTTATGCAAAAGACAACTTGCCTATCATGATACAAACCTAAGCCGTAGCCTGCATGCGGCTTACAAAGGCATTTTGTGCCAGCAGGCGCATTCTGCTTGCGGATTTATCTTGATATTGATATTTCAAGAAACTGCTTACTCCTGTTTTTCTCCGTGTCTCGATGTCTCGATGTCTCGATGTATCAGCGTCTCTGTGGTGAGAGGTTTTAGTTTTTGCGTCAGTTCTAATGGAATTACTAAAAACATCCTTACGTCACGAAATTGTCATTAATGCAAATTTCAAAACTCAGTGGCACCTGCGGGTTTCGCGATAGAAAGGGACTGTAAAGGTACGCGACTGCTTACCAAGCTGCCGGACGCACTAGGGGCAATCACTCATTCCTGTCTGTTCTAATAACTCTGAGCTGAGTACAATGCTGCATGCTCTCAGAATTCGACCTCATCCAAGATTATTTCGTCACTCCCCCAAGCAGCGACCCTCGTATTCAACTTGGCATAGGCGATGATTGTGCGCTGCTAAAACCGGACGCCGGTATGCAACTGGCGATTTCCAGCGATATGCTGGTCTCTGGCCGACACTTTTTTCCTGATGCCGATCCCTACTTATTGGGACATAAATGTCTGGCAGTGAACTTGTCCGATCTTGCCGCCATGGGAGCCAAGCCTCTGGCTTTTACCCTCTCGCTCGCCCTGCCGGAAGCAAATCGGAGCTGGCTGGCGCCTTTTTCTGCCGGCATGCTGGCTTTGGCGAAAGAACACGCATGTACCCTGATCGGTGGCGATACAACAAAAGGTCCGCTGACAATCAGTATCACTATTTTCGGTGAAGTACCACCAGGACAAGCCTTGCGACGGGATGCTGCCAAGGTAGGTGACGACATTTGGATTTCAGGTGACCTCGGTGACGCGCGACTGGCATTGGCTCATTACTGGAATGAGTTAAAGTTAAGTGAGCAGGACTTTGCGATTGCTGCGAAACGTATGCATCAACCTACGCCAAGAATTGCACTGGGTCTGGCTTTGCGGGGAATTGCCCATGCAGCGCTAGATATTTCGGATGGCCTGCTTGGAGATCTCGGACATATCCTGAAACGCAGCGGAGTCGGAGCGAGTCTGTACGCAGATTTGCTGCCCGCCGGAGCTGCGCTGCGTAATTTGTCATATCATCAGTCGCTCAATCAGTCCCAGGATCGGCCCGATAACAAACAACGCGAATTTACATTGGCAGGCGGAGACGATTATGAACTCTGCTTCACCGCGCCATCAGAATTGCGGGCGCAAGTATTGGCGGCATCGATATCCTGCAGTACGCCCGTTACGCGCGTTGGTACGATAGACAGCGAACCGGGTATGCGCTTGTTCGACGCCGCCGGACAGCCATTAGCATTAGCCCTGACATCTTTTGATCACTTCAGTACTCCATGACCACATTAGAATCTGGCCAGATAGCCAAAATCAAACGACCGACAGCCCGCTTTATGCTGACACATCCCGCCCATGTTATTGCGCAGGGATTTGGCAGCGGCCTGTCGCCTGTGATGCCAGGCACATCCGGTACCTTATTTGCGTGGCTCAGTTTTAACGTCCTCACTGTGCGTTGGCCCGAGTTATTTACGCCTGCGGTCTGGGCCTGGATCATCCTGCTCGGATTTGCTATCGGTATCTGGGCATGCTCTGTCACCGGAAAAAATATGGGCGTCGCCGATCACGGGAGCATGGTCTGGGATGAAATCATTGCGTTCTGGCTGGTATTACTCCTCATCCTGCCCGCCAGTTTTTCTACCCAATGCTGGGCATTCTTCTGGTTTCGCGTGTTTGACATGGTCAAACCGCCACCAATCGGTTACTTTGACCGTCAGCTAAAAGGGGGTTTTGGTGTCATGTGGGACGACATACTGGCGGCGTTTTATACCCTCTTGTTATTCGCATTGTGGCGAGCGATCTGATTACGCCTGAGTACTTTCTTTGCTGGTAGCGGCAAGTGATCAGGGCAAATACTGATGAGTCAGTAAATTCTTGTTAAGCCGATCAAATCACGATCACAAAGTGGTAAAGTAATTCTGTAGCTGATTCCGGCCAATTGCTGAGTCAGATCCGTGGATCTGACTTTCTACGCATTGGTATTCCGAAAAAACCACAGGAGACCATATCATGCTCAATGCTATCGAACTCGCAACAGAAGTCGGTGTGACACTCAAATCGAAAAAACTCTTGCTATCGATTGCGGAATCCTGCACCGGCGGTGGCATATGCCAGGCAATCACTGAGATTGCCGGCTCATCCGAATGGTTTGATTGCGGCTTCATCACCTATTCCAATTCATCAAAAAGCGAATTACTCGACATCTCCGCGGCATTAATTGCGCAACATGGGGCAGTCAGCGAAGAAATCGCCGCTGCGATGGCAGAAGGTGCTCTTGCTAATTCAGAGGCACATATATCGCTATCCACTACCGGCATTGCAGGACCTGGTGGCGCCGTACCAGGCAAGCCTGTCGGTACTGTGTGCTTTGCGTGGCAAGTAGGTGGCGTCACTCATACTGAGAGAAAAGTGTTCAGCGGTGACCGTCATGCAGTTCGGGAGCAGACCATCGTGCATGCACTTGACCGCCTGCTTCGCTACGCAAAGGAAATCTGAGTTGTCTACTGTAGCAAAAGAAATTTGTGAGGCGTCAACGCCGCTACCAGAGCCGCACATCTACGCTTTGTTAGTCGATGACGACCAGGAAATACGCGATTTGCTGGCCCGCTATCTGGAGAAGTTTGGAATACGCTGCAATGCTGTCGCCGATGGACAGGCGATGCGTGAGCAGTTAGCAATGGTACGCGTGGATATTGTTTTGCTCGATCTGATGTTGCCAGGCGAGGACGGTCTGAGCTTGTTGCGCACCTTACGTACGGGTAAAGATAGTCAGATTCCCGTGCTAATGCTGACCGCTCGCGGAGAATTCACTGATCGTATCATCGGTCTGGAGTTGGGTGCAGATGACTATGTAGTTAAGCCATTTGACACGCGTGAACTTGTCGCACGTATCCAGACGATCATGCGACGTTCACCCGCCAGTCAGCGCCAGATCCCGAATAAGAACGGGGATGAGATTCTCTTCCATCACTGGCGACTCAATTGCCATCTGCGGCAACTCTACACCCCAAAAAATATGGTAATTCCGCTGTCAAATGCCGAATACCGTTTGTTACTGGCCTTTATCGAGCGTCCGGGACGCGTACTCAGTCGCGATCAGTTGATGGATATTGCCCGTGGCAAATCTGCCGAAGCTTATGATCGCAGTATCGATTTATTAGTATCGCGCTTACGCCAAAAACTGGACGACAATCCGCGCCAGCCCGCCATACTCAAAACGATACGCGGCGAGGGATATATGTTTCAGCCCCCATTGGGGTGATGTACATCATCGCTTGCGGTATGGCGGACGCAACACGCAACGCAAAATATGCAGAGCAATATCTCATATACGCCAATTCACTATAAGTACTAACGAGTCCCATGCGACGTTTTTTCTCCGACACTATTTTTACCCGTCTGTTTGGTCTGGCTATGGCTGCGGTCATCGTCAGCCATATCATGACCTTCGTCTTGTTATTTCAATTTTTAGGCGAGCACTTGCCTCCGCATCGTCAACAGCACCCACCAGAGGTCTCCGTGCCAGGCGCTATGCGACCTGAAGAATATCCTTTGCTCCAGATACCAGAATCACGTCGCCCTCCTCTGCCACATGAGCATGAAGAAAGGTTTCCCGGTCCTATGCTGGGCTTTTTATTCAGCATGATGCTGCAATTCATCATTCTGGCGATCGCAGCCTGGTTCGGTTCGCGCAACCTAGCGAAACCCATTCAAGGTTTGGCACAAGCAGCAAGTCAGGTCGGCGACAATCTACACGCCCCTCCCTTATTAGAATCAGGCCCGGCAGAGGTTCGACAAGCTGCCCGTGTGTTTAATCGTATGCAAGAGCGCATTCGCGAACAAATGGAAGAACGCGCACGCTTTCTGGCTGCGGTATCTCATGACTTACGCACACCACTCACCAGAATGAAACTGCGGGTTGAGCATCTGGATAATGAGAGTGCGAAAGGAAAATTAGATAACGATATTGAAGAAATGCGACTGATGCTCGATGCCACACTGGACTACCTGCGTAGCAACGGTCAAAACATACATACAGCACAACGCCTGGATGTGCAGGCATTGACAGAAGCACTGATTGACAATGCTCATGAGCAAGGCAGAAGCATGGGTCTTTCTGGTATTGCAAGCCCGATTATGGGAATGCCCTCCGATTTACGGCGATGTATTTCGAACTTGCTGGAGAATGCGCTGCATGCCGGTGACGTCGTGGATATTCATTTACAAGAAACATCCGATTATTTATTGATACAAATTAGCGATGATGGGCCAGGCATACCAGAAGATCAGCTCAGCAAGGTATTTGAACCGTTCTTTCGCCTGTCGACATCCCGCACTAAACATGATGGCGGTGTAGGTCTAGGCCTCAGCATCGCAAATGAAATTGCCCGCCAGCATTCAGGCGATATCGTGTTGAAGAATAAACCCGGCAAAACGGGACTGATTGCCCAATTACGCCTGCCCGTCATGCATCCTGCTGGATAATTTGCACGATTCTTCTATACTAAAAAATCACCTGTTACAAAAATCTGGCAATGTGTCAGCGCTGATACAAAACAGACATAGTCAGGCAACAATCATCCGCAACACTGGAAGCATCCGTTTTTCCGCAGCATCATGCCAACCAGATGGGAGTGACATCATGAGTTCAATAGGAAGTGTAGGCAGCAGTTCTGGCTATAACTATTCCAGTAGCGTCCAAAGACAAAGACCCGACCCGTCTAAAATCGCAGAGAACGTCTTTAGTAAGCTGGACACAAAAGGCCAGGGCTACCTGGAGGTCTCAGATCTGGAATCTGCTTTCAGCAGTATTAATTCGTCGTCTACCACCAGCGGCGTTAGTACAACAAGCTCTACAAATGCTGCGACAGGCAGCTCATCAACAACATCGACCGAAATCTCAGATCTTTTCAAAAAGCTAGACAGTGACGGTGATGGCAAAGTAACCAAACAAGAATTCAGCTCGGGCCTGAAAAAACTCAGCGATGAGTTAGAAAGTCAATTCAACGCAAGACGTACCTCAGGAACACAAGATGCCAATCGCCCGCCACCACCTCCCGATGGTGATCAGAACGGTGGTTTAAGCAAGGATCAATTAAGCAGTCTGGCCAGCGACGTCAGCAAAACGGACAGCACAGCAGGGGCGAAACTGACTAGCGTTGCGCAAAATTTTAATGCGGCAGATACGAATCAGGATGGCAAAGTATCACTGCAAGAAACTCTCGCCTACCTGGAAAAAACAGCGTCCAATACCTCAACAAACGCCTCAGCCAGTACATCAGGTTCTGCAAATTCTACCTCCGGTAGCAATTCTGAAAGTACTACTGGCAGCAATAGTAGTAGCGGCACCAATAACGATGCGGCAATCTTCAAAAAAGCGCTGCAACTATTACGCGCTTACGCCGATCCGTTTCAGGTCAACGGTGGCAGCTCAGGTAGCAGTGTTTCTGTGAGTGCCTGAAGTATCATCCAATAAAAAAGGGAGCTAGTAACTATATGCTCCCTCTCTTGTTTCTATTGATAAGAATCAGCGATATTGGTTAATCGCGTCTCGGGTTTCCAGCGCTACCCGTCTTGCCGCTTGCGCGTAGTCTTCAGAGTCAACAGGTTTGGCGTATAAAATTGCCCTAGACGAATTGATCATCATGCCTGTACCTGACAGCGTCTTGCCAGACGACACGGTTGCGGCAATGTCGCCACCCTGTGCGCCAATACCCGGCACCAACAGCGGCATTTCACCTACGATCTGACGGACTTGCGCCAATTCATTCGGAAATGTCGCACCGACAACCAGCGCGCATTGTCCATTCGTATTCCATTTATCAGCAACCAGTTGAGCCACATGCTGGTACAAAGGTTTTCCACCTGCATCTAAAAATTGCAAATCAGATCCGCCAGCATTGGAAGTGCGGCACAGCACAATCGCACCACGATCTTTCCACTCCAGATACGGTGCAACAGAATCAAAACCCATATACGGATTGACCGTCACTGCATCGGCATCGTAGCGCTCGAATGCCTCACGCGCATATTGCTCAGCCGTTGCCCCGATGTCGCCTCGTTTCGCATCGAGAATGACAGGAATGGCTGGATAGGTCGTTTTGATATAGCGGCAAATGGCCTCCAACTGATCTTCTGCTCTTAAAGCCGCAAAATAGGCAATTTGCGGTTTAAACGAGCAGGCGAGATCGGCAGTAGCGTCAATCATCGTCTTGCAAAAAGTAAAAATTGCGTCCGGCTGGTTCGTCAGTTCCCGCGGAAAACGCGATATATCAGGATCCAGCCCCACACACAGGAGAGAATTGTTTTTCGCCCAAGCCTCTGTCAATTTTTCGATAAAAGTCACGATTATTCCTCTATATATTCTTTACGCATATTTTTGCAGCATTATCATCCGTACCAGATTCACAGCCGGGGGTAGCCTGCCATAGCCTTACATTATAACTTGGGGCAATAGGGGTTAATCCCAGAAACGTCCAAATACCGGTAAGGTATCGCAGGTATCGATGTTTCTTATTTGATTATCCATCCCATAAGGTCGATAATTGGATGAAACCCTTATCTCTCGCTCATTATTCCCATTTACTGCTGTCACGATGAAAAATACCGTTCCTGTCCAAATCGATTTACTCGCGCTGGATAATCAGTTTTGCTTCGCCTTGTATTCCGCATCTCTGGCGATGACAAAAACTTACAAGCCTTTACTCGATAAAATCGGACTAACGTATCCGCAATATCTGGTCATGATGGTGCTATGGGAGCACGATGGTATTTTGGTCAAGGATATAGGCGAAGCCTTATTCCTTGATTCTGGTACGCTAACGCCACTCCTGAAGCGAATGGAGGCAGCAGAGTTGCTTACACGCAATCGAGACCAGATTGACGAGAGACAAGTGAGAATCCATCTGACAAAACAGGGCAAATTACTGAAAAAAGCAGCGAAAGAAATTCCCCTGCAAATCATGTGCGCCAGCGGGCAAACGAAAGAGACCCTGATCAATTTAAAGACTCAACTCTCTCAGGTTAGAAATGATTTAACGGAAAACAATTTATCCTAAGGCATATTTATTTTCAAAATTTCCCGCAAATTAGATTGCGAACAATTTAATTGTGTACTATTATATTTTCACTGACAGATAAAGTCACATCAGATTCAATTTTCAGACTGGTTTTAATACTATTTTGAAGTAACTCTCACGCAAGACAACTCAGGAGAATCACATGCAAGTTCTTTACACAGCAAACGCTACAGCAACTGGTGGCCGCGATGGTCGCGCCGCTTCCGATGACAATCAATTGTCCGTCAAACTGACTACGCCAAAAGAACTCGGCGGCGCAGGTGGTGAAGGGACGAATCCTGAGCAAATGTTTGCTGCGGGCTACTCAGCATGCTTTATCGGTGCGATGAAATTTGTTGCGGCAGCAACGAAAATTGCATTGCCTGCTGAAACATCTGTGAACGGTTTAGTTGGCATTGGTCCAAACGGCAAAGGTGGATTCGGCCTGGAAGTCTCATTGAATGTCTCGATTCCTGGTATGGAGCGCACTGCAGCAGAAGCACTGGTTGCAAAAGCGCATGAAGTTTGCCCTTACTCGAACGCGACACGTGGCAATATTGATGTGAAAGTCGCCGTAGTGTAATTAGTGTCAGCACCAATTCAGTCAGATTAAAGCGCCCGGAGAAATTATTTTTCCGGGCATTTTTTCGCTAAAATGACTGGATGACGACCTCATCACATCAAGCGAACAGTATTCCCCATCTTAGTAAAGAGTTCCTGGCTCAGGAATTGACATATGCAAAACTGATTCCGGCTTTGCGTAAGGCATTTACCAGCGACATCGTTGCGCCGCGCAGGCATGTGCACACATTGTCGGAAAATCCCGTCTCTACCTTATTACTCATGCCAGTCTGGCAAACGCAGGGCACAACCGGTGTCAAGCTGGTAACGGTGGCGCCTGAGAATCATGAGATCCCATCGGTGCATGCCATCTTTATCTTGTTCGACACGACGACCGGTGTACCACTGGCCATGATGGATGGGGAGGAATTGACGCTTAGACGAACCGCTGCTGCATCAGGCCTGGCATCTGCTTATATATCTCGGACTGACAGCGAACACCTACTAATGATTGGAACAGGCAAACTAATTCCTTACCTGGCAACGGCACATTGCCAGGTGCGCCCCATCAAAGAAATTACGGTATGGGGACGCTCACAGAAAAAAGCGGAACACAGTCTGCGAGCGATACTAGAACAATGCGAGCTACCGAAAAATATTCGGTTAAGCGTCGCAACAGATCTCAGCAAGGCGGCAGCACAAGCGGACATCATCAGTTGCGCAACAACCAGCAGACAAGCCATTGTGACGGGACACATGGTAAAAGCAGGTACTCACCTTGATCTGGTCGGCGGATTTACACCAGATATGCGTGAAGTCGATGATGCACTCATGGCGAAAGCACAGGTTTTTGTGGACACTTATACGGGCGCACTAAGCGAAGCAGGTGACATAACACAAACACTGGCAAATGCTTATCTGCAACGTAGTGCCATCGTCGCAGAACTCGCAGAGCTGGTAAGCGGCAGACATCCCGGCCGGACAGATCAGCCACAGATCACTGTCTTTAAATCGGTAGGCACTGCGATTGAGGATTTATGTGCCGCAAATCTGGCGTGGAAAGCATATCAAGCGACTATGATCACTCTTACCTGACGATTCCTGCTCCATTACATTTACTAACAATACTTACCCTGCAACAACTAGGTTTTTGTCGTTCTCCTGCGGTATTCTCATCTAAAATTTATAAGTACTCAGCGTAAAAAATACGCTTATTGCAAAAGCAGGATGGCGAGGCGGATGTCTTTATTGTTGAAACAGGCATCTAAGGCAAGTGCAATGAGGATCATCTTGCTGTTGACCGAACTCTTTAGGAAATGTCTGAGAACCACATAACATCGTCGCAGATGGCAATCCTGTCCATGCTATAGGCTCGATGTGGCTTTGCCTAGGAGATATGCCCGCTTAGGCTTCTTCACAATCCCGGGTTAAGTGTCAACAGACCTCTGATTAGTTAGCAAGATCAAATCCGCAAAAATTAGTTTACTTCAGCTATTACAGAATTATTATGAAATCAGTATTGCTAGATTTATCACAAGAGGCCAAGCTCTCAAAAAGCATCAGGCAAATCTGTTACGACTTTAAAAATCTCCGATACTTTGATCAGTACGGCTCTTCTTGCGTCGCCATGGCTGCATTACTTAGCTATCTATTAGAAAAACAAGGATTCAATACTAAAGTGCAGGCATGCTACGTCGTTGTGAAGAATCCCGATCGACAATTTTTTCTCGGGTACAAAGGTTATGCAAAAACGGGGCAAGTGGAAGGTCACGCTGTATGTATTGTTGATGACCGCATTTTGATTGATTTTGGTCTGGAAAATGTGAGAAAAGATTTTGACTCACAATTTCCCAGAGCAATTTGTTCCGGTATCGATATGAACCGGGAGCAAGGCTGTGTCGCACGGATTCATGTTGGTGAAAAAACCACTATCGAATGGCGCACAGACTGGATTCCTCCTGATATTGCCGATGAATACATACGGCAAGCTCCGTTGTTAGAGCCGATTATCAACAATTATGAGCGTTACAAGAAAAATAGGATTGCTTTTCTGGTTAAGCAATTAGTGTTTCAAAACACAAAAAAATATGAGGACAGTCTCATTCATATTTAATCAGGAAAGCGCTGTCACCCATTTCGATCATTGATCATAAGCACGGTATTATATTCTCACGTTCAATTCACTATTCCGGTCAACCATTCAAAGCCTCTTTAGCCGCCTGCTCTGGTGTCAGTCCGTCAAAAAATAAGTCAGTGAACCAATCGATTTCTTCTTCAATGTGCTCCTGCGCCTGATCCAAAGTCGCACCACCCGCGACTAAGAATCCCTCAACTTCAGTGCACCATGCGATCAGCGCTACTGTGTCAGGATCAAGTTCTTCATTTTTCTTTGCCATGCTAATTCTCCCAGACGATCAATATGTCTGACTATCAAACCGATAGTCATACACTCAGCTTGTACTTTACCATGGGAGTCAGTTGGTAAGCACCCGATCAAGCGATCAAACAAAACCCAGATTACGTGAACTTGCATTAAAATTTTTGAGGTTAGGTAGCAAAGACAATAAATCTGTGTCGGAGGCCCCCAGCCATTTCCCCAGTGTCGCGGCATATTGATCAACCGATGTCGTAGGAAGTAAGCGGCCCTGCCCCACGTCATCTGGCCCATCACTCGCTACAGCGGGTGGCGTACCGTAAAAGCGCTTGCCATTGACCGCGCCACCAAGCATAAAGTGCATGCTGCCCCATCCGTGATCCGAGCCATCATTATTTCCACTCAAGGTCCGGCCAAAATCAGACGCGGTAAAACTGGTGACGTTATTAGAAACACCCAGCTCAACCGTTGCACTATAAAACGCGGACAGCGCATCGGCGACGCTTTTTAATAATCCCGGATGCGTATCCAGCAATCCGTCATGATTATCAAAGCCACCCATAGAGACAAAAAACACCTGCCGCTTGGCACCTAATGCGCTGGCGCTGGAGATCATCCTGGCGACCATTTTTAACTGATCCCCTAAATTGTTATTCGCAGGAAAAACTGTATTGATTGCCGGCGCGCCAGCTAACGCAGAGGTCAAGGTATTATTTGCATCCATGGATCGCCGCGTAACACGGTTATATTCGTTTTCAAACAAATTTGCACTAGTCTGACTCATCAATGCCTGCAGCGCACTTGAGGATGCGGCAGAACCAAACAGAGGCTTAGTAGAAGCCGCTAATGGCACTGATCCGGTTGTCGATACCTGATACTGGACCGCGGTATTTCCCGACAGATATACCGCATTGCCAGAGACGTTCACGCACGTAAAAGTGGAATTGCCATTACCGGACTCAAACAAGTCACCCATCCTGCCGCCCCAGCCGGACACAGCACCCTCCGGAGCGGACGATTGCCAGACCGATTGCTGGTCGTTATGCGAAAAAAGTTTGGGCGGCAATGGCACGGTTTTATTTGTGTATTGCAATTTACTCGTCGGCTGTATCAGCGTACCGACATTCAGCAACACGCCCATCTTGCCCGCATCAAAAATAGGGAGCAACGGAGCCAACTCCGGCGCCAGCGCATATTGCCTGCTAAATCCGGCATTATCTATAGGGGCAAGTGAGGGCGTCAGTATGGTCGACGAAAGGCTATCCCGGCTGTAAGCCAGTGTTGGACGCAGTTGCTGGTAAGCCGCATAGTTACTGGAATCATACGGTACCAAAGTATTGCCGTAGTCATTCCCGCCATACAGAAATACGCACACAATCGCCTTATAGTCGTTCGCAGTAGCGGCCGATGCCTCCGCCATGGCCGCCAGATTCAGCGCCCAAGGTGTAGCAACGCCGGCTAAAGAAAGCGCCGATGCTTTTCTCAGAAATGCACGGCGTGAAGCACCCGTCTTATTCATATTGTCCATGATGCTTCCTTATTTTTGAACGATAAATTCTGGTGCTGCCATGACCATCGTCAGGGCAGAATAAATACGGTTATTACGTGCGGTCAGCGTACCGCCCGGCATACTATTGATCGCATTACGTATCAGGTTATATGTCGTGCTGTTAAGCTGACCTGCAAGCAAAATCAGGTTAAGTTCATCGACTAAGGACTGAGCATTATCTGCCAGCGGTAGTAAGGCGGCATAGTCAGCAGTGACATCGCCGATACCGACACTGATAACACGCTGCATAAAATTGACATAACCGATCACTGTCGATTCATTGGTAATCTGAAACTCTGGTGCAACCAGTGAAGCACTGGCAATCACCGTATTGGGCGGTACATAGCCGGGGCGAAAAAAATTAAATACCGAAGGTGAGCGCAGAGGACTTTGTCCAAGACGGGTAGCAGGATCAGAGGTATCGCCAATACGCCACACACCGCTCGGTGAATTCGCATTGAACGCTCTGGCCCAGGCTGTCAGTCTCAGAATAGGTTCGCGCAATTTACCAAAAGTAGGGTCACTGATCTTTGCATCATTACGTGCTTCACTATCCAGCAGGATTGCCTTGATCACTGCTGTCAAATTGCCCTTGACGCCATTACCATCATTATTAAAAACGCTGGCGACTCTTTGCAGATAAGCAGGACTTGGATTGCTGCATACCAGGCGCTGTATCAATTGCCGGCTAATAAACGGGGCGACATTGGGATGTGCAAAGATACCATCCAAGGCGAGCTTCAAACTATCAACACCATTCGTTCCGGCAGGAATAGTCATACCAAGAAAGGTCTTAGCACCGAGCTCGTGCCGGCTTGGCACCTGCACCATAGGCCGACGCAAAAAGTCTGGTGTCGTCAATTTCAAACTGTCTAGGCTGAAATCCCATCCGGTAAAGACTCTGGCGAGGCCGGTTATGTCGTCCAGAGTATACGACTCGATGATGGCACCGTTATTTAGCTTGTTAGTCCCATCCAGATTCAATTGTAATAAGCCAATGCTAAATAACTGCATTACCTCGCGAGCGTAATTTTCATCGGGCAAAGCACCCGTAACCGGATTGTATTTGACGTTGCCACGAAAAGTCAGGTACTGCCCCATCGGAGCGCTGGTAGATATTTGTTGCAACAAGGTCAGGTAATTACCAAAAGCATTGGACTCCAATAAATCGAGATAAGTCGCCGCCGAAAATGCTTTCCATCCACCGCCGATCAAGCCATCAATCGCAGCAACGGTGATTTCGGATAAGGCAAAGGTAATGCGCTGCCGTAAGGTATCAGGTGAGCCAATTAATTTAAACCAGGCGACTGAGTCAAATCCTGCTTGCGAGTTGCGGAAAGTATCTGCGTTGTAGCCATTTGCTACCAGCCAGTCAAACCGGCTAGTAGATGCGGGCAAAGCGAATTGCTCATTCAACCAGCCCTCATAACCTAATTGCTGCACCCGGCTAATTTGCGCTCTGGTAGCACCCATTGATGCCTGCGCTAAAAACCTGGCCGCCTGTGCCGACGAGATACTGGCAGGCGATGGCAAACTTTGAGAACTTGCCACAGGAGGTGCAGACATTGCCTGATCTGCACTAACCGGATTAGCGGCATTAGAAGCGACACCACCAGAACCACCGCATCCGCTCAACACCAATGCAGACAGCATACCGCTGGTAACACCTGCAACCGATAAGCGTGATGTCACCTGGCTCTCATTATTGATGGCATTGGTGGCATTGGTGACATTAGTGAAATCGCCTAATTTGGCTAGACTGATCGAATCTGGTCTATCTGCTAAGCTCGTAGTCTCTGACATGGCTGTCTCCGTTGCGATGGGCGATCGTTAAAAAATATTCGTTTTTTCTGTGTTTTACATCTCGTTCTCACATGTTGAAACAATAGATAAGTTGACGCAGGATTCCTATCCGCAGTTTGTAAGTAGATGTCACGCAAACTGATTCAGAACCGATGAAATCGCCACTAGGTATTCCGTCAGAATTTGTTCTGCGTTCCGTCTGAAAATTCTTGAATACTCATCCAAACAATCGTCAAGCCTGCTTACCGAAGTCTTCATTTGTTACAAATTAGCGAGCGCCGGTTGGGACTAATTTTGGTCTGAGGCGAGACGTTATATTCGTCTGTAATATCGAATTACTAAGCAACGTCAGCAAAGAATGCCAAACTAGCTCAGAATAGCTGTCGATTCATCAACGATGCCAGGGTCTGCTATACCTGTCACAGATATCAGCTACTCATAGCAGTCACCTCAGCACGATTCCCAAACGCCACTCAATGGAGAAGCAAGCCATGACCTCTCTCAATATCAACAACAAAGTACACACACTGGACACAGATCCGAATACGCCTGTTTTGTGGGCATTACGTGATTCATTAGGTTTGACCGGCACCAAGTTTGGCTGTGGCCAGGCCTTATGTGGTGCCTGTACTGTGCATGTGAACGGGCAAGCAACCCGCTCATGTGTCACACCAATTTCAGCAGTAGCAGGACAAAAAATCACGACCATTGAAGCAATGTCAGGCGACAAAGTTGGCAAAGTCGTACAAGACGCGTGGATCAAGCACGATGTAGCGCAATGTGGCTACTGTCAAAGCGGACAAATCATGAGTGCCACGGCCTTGTTGAAGTCGAATAAAAAACCAAGCGATGCTGATATTGACTCTGCGATGGCAGGCAATATCTGTCGTTGCGGAACCTATGTCCGTATCCGTGCTGCGATCCATGATGCAGCCAGCCACCTTGCCTGAACCAGGAGATCATCATGCATTTTGATACCCGCAATGAATTACCAAAACAATTGCAAGCGATGCTGGCCAAAGAATCAGGCACCAGCAATTCGATCAGTTCGCAGACTGATCTGCCGCGTCGCCGTTTTTTGAAAGTCGCCTCAGTCAGTGGATTTGCACTTGGCGTCTATCCTCTGATCGGTGCAGCACAAACCAGTGCGGATGGATCTGGCGCTAAAGCGAGTGAACTCAAAGTAACCGAGCAACCGGCAGCATTTGTCCGGATTGATAAAGACGGTACAACAACAATCACAATCAACCGGCTCGATTTTGGACAAGGTGTACAAACTGGCTTACCTCTGATCCTTGCGGAAGAACTCGATGCCGACTGGAGTAAAGTCAGGAGTGTGCACGGCGACAGCAACCCAGCCTATGTTGATCCTGTGTTTGGCATCCATCTGACTGGAGGCTCCAGTTCCATCAAACACTCCTACACACAGTATCGCGAACTCGGAGCCCGTATGCGCTCAATGCTGGTCGCTGCAGCGGCGAAACAATGGAATGTGGACGCCGCCAGCTTAAAAACGCAAAACGGCGTAGTGATTGGCCCTGGTGGCAAGAAATTGACCTATGGTGAACTGGCAGAAGCTGCCATGAACTTGACAGTGCCGGAAAAAATCAGCCTCAAAGATCCTAAGAGTTTCCGTCTGATTGGCAAACCTGTAGGCCGGCTTGATGCGAAAGCAAAATCCACGGGAGCGCAACAATACGGCATTGATACCCATCTGCCTGGCATGCTGACGGCCGTTGTTGCACGCCCTCCCGTGTTCGGCGGCAAAATCGCTAGTGTCGACGACACAGCGGCGAAAGCAATTCGCGGAGTGAAAGCGGTTGTCCGCATTCCGGTTGATCGCGGCGGTGAGGGGATCGCCGTGATTGCCGACGGTTACTGGCCAGCTAAACAAGGTCGAGATGCGCTGAAAATCCAATGGGACAATACCGCTGTCGACAAAGCCGACAGTGCCCAGTTATTAGTGAGCTACAAAGAGTTGTCCAGACAAACCGGCAAATTGAAATATAACGACGACATCTCAAAACTGGCAGCAGCGCCACTCAAAATTGATGCTGAATTTGTCTTTCCATTTTTAGCCCACACACCCATGGAACCCTTGAACTGCACCGTGGCATTCAACGGCGATAAAGCAGAACTATGGGTCGGTACGCAAATGCCTGGACTGGACGGTTTCGCCGCCTCAAAAACACTGGGCATTCCCCCGCAAAACGTTAAGGTCAATACCCAGATGGCAGGTGGTGGCTTTGGTCGTCGTGCCGTACCGACCAGCGACTTTGTTGTTGAGGCATGTACCGTCGCCAAAGCCGCAAAAACAGCAGGTCTCAACGCAGCGGTACGCACATTGTGGAGCCGTGAGGATGATGTAAAAGGTGGTTACTATCGCCCTATGCACGTACACCGTGCCCAGATTGGTTTCGACGCAAAAGGACAGATTGCAGGCTGGGATCATGTGGTCGTCGGGCAATCGATTCTGGCTGGTACACCGTTCGAAGCAATGATGGTCAAAGATGGTATCGATGCCACCGCACTGGAAGGAATGAAAGAACCGTATGAAATTCCTATGCGCCTGTCAGTACATCATCCAAAAATCAACGTCCCGGTATTATGGTGGCGCAGCGTCGGCTCCACCCATACGGCATTCGTGATGGAGACTTTACTCGATGAGATCGCCACTACCACCAAGCAAGATCCAGTCGCCTATCGCTTGAGCCTGATAGGCAACAAGCATCCGCGTCATAAAGCGGCTTTGGAACTGGCCGTCGCTCAATCTGGCTATGGCAAGAAAACCCTGGCGAAAGGTCATGCCTGGGGCGTCGCAGTCCATGAATCCTTCGAATCGGTAGTCGCGTATGTCGTCGAAGCATCGGTCAAAGATGGTACGCCGAGGCTGCATAGTGTGACAGCCGGGATCCATTGCAATCTGGCAGTCAATCCTAAGAGCATCGAAGCACAGGTTCAGGGCGGCGCACTCATGGGCTTATCGATGTGTATGCCAGGTGCAGCGATCACGCTGAAAGACGGCGTAGTGGAGCAGAGTAATTTCGGTGACTTTGTCGTGCCACGTATTACCGAGATGCCCAAAGTCAGCGTTCATATCGTACCAAGCGCGGATGCGCCAACTGGTATGGGCGAGCCGGGCGTACCGGCACTGGCACCGGCTTTTGCGAATGCTATCGCTAAGATCACTGGCAAACGCTTACGGGAGTTGCCGTTTAAACTGGCTTAGTGTGGGTTTAGTGTGGTTTTAATATAAGCTTAATTTTAGTGAAGCTAAGTTAGCTACAACGAACCAACCTTATCTATGCTCGAATAAAAATGGGGTGGCAGTTGCCGCCCCATTTCACGTTTACAGCACCGCAGCACTACTTTAAAAAGTTATTCCACATCCACAAAAAAATCCCGCCCGGTACGAAGTACGGAGCGGGATTCAACAGAAATGCACCTACATTAACAAAGCACGTTCTTAGTATGTCGCAACCAGCGATACACCGCTAATCGTTGTATAAGCGTTTAACAACAAGTAGTACGTGCCTGCTGCTGGCGTGCTGACTGTGATGGTCTCTACTGTCGTCGCGCCATCCGATTTTTGGGTGTAAGACGATGTCGTCGGTGCGGAGCCCAGCTTCTCATAAATATCAGCATCACCGGTACCTCCGGTAGTTTTGAATGTGACACTGGTTTTACCTGCCGGAACAACGATTGTATAGACTTTGCTAGCACCGGCAGCGAGTGAAATACCAGTTACCGGCACCCCATTTGTCAACACATTCGATGGAGTTCCTGTCGTATAGTTTGCGACGATCTGAACACCACTTGATGCCGCATAGCCATTCAGCAATACATAGTAAGTACCTGCTGTTGGGCTTGCCAAGGAAACGCTCTCAGTCGTAGAAGAACCATCTGACTTTTGCAAATAAGTCGTTGTTGTCGGCGCTGAATTCAGTTGTACATACAGATCAACGTCACCTGTGCCACCAGACGTATTAAAGCTAGCGTTGGTTGAGCCAGAAGGTACGACAAATGAGTAAGACTTCTGCTGACCTGATGTGAAGGAAAGTCCGGTTACTGGTACGCCGTTAGACAAGACTGTCGTCGTTGGCGGCACTACGACACCGCAACCTCCGTGGACACCGACTGTGTTAAATGCCGTAGTGACATCCGCCACGGTATAACCGCGATTTGCCGCTGCCTTCTCCACACCGCAAGCACCTTGGTCGAAGGTACTATTCGCAGTCCAGTACAAACGGTTTGCATCCGCCATGACTTCAAATGCTTTACGTGTATTCCAGCCAGAAGTTGTCGCCAGCAGATAGAAGGCTTTGTTGAATACACCGCTGGTGTAATGCACATCGAGGCTACTGGTGTAGTTCGCTGCATTATCGATAGAGCCGCCGTCCAATGGTGGGTTGTACATGTAACGCAAGGCACCGCTGGCTTTGAAAATGTCGACACCGACTTTGAAGTCATTAGTGCCTTTGACATAGTACTTGACTGCTTCACCAGCCATATCCGAGAACGCTTCATTCATACCGCCGGACATGCCGGAGTAAGTCAGATTCGAGTTCTGTTCTGTGAAGCCGTGGCTGACTTCGTGACCTGTTACGTCAAGCGATGTCAACGGGTAGAAGGTGGAGGCACCGTCACCGAAGTTCATCGAGCTACCATCCCAAAAAGCGTTCTCGTAAGCGGAACCGTAATGCACTTTCATGACCAGTTTTTGACTGATCGGGCGTACGCCAAGATAAGCCTGGTACATGTTGAAGACCTGATTGCCGAAGTAATGCGCGTCATTCATCGGTGAGTAACCGCCATTCACTGTTTTGACCGTATTGCGCGGGCAGGTAAAGCTGTGCAGCGTGCCGGAACCGGACGTTGCGTTATTCATGTTGTAGGTATCAACATTGGTGCTGCTCAGCTTACAGGTAGAGCCGCTGACCAACACGTCTAAATAACCGTAACCAGCGGTAGTGCCGTATTCGTATTGGCCTGTTTTAGCATTACCGCCAGGACCTGTGCCGCTCAGCGTGTGGGTCAGGCCTTCCCATTTTTTCAGCACGGCACCTGTGTTGGCATCAATCACATAGTGCGGCCGGCTAGGCTTGGCAGGATTCGATGTGTCCAGGAAAGAAACGACGTAAATCAATTTGGCAACGTTGTTTGCACCGAGCTGAACATGCAATTTTGCCTGCTCATTCTCTGTCGAATTAACACGGGACTGCGTCTTTGCCAGAGTCAGTGCTTGCGATGCTGAATATAAGGGATTGGCACTAGGCAAATCGTTCGTTACATTTCTTAGCATCGCACCGGACAGCGTTGGCTGCGTAGCACCAGGCATCACATGCTCGACGATTGCCTCACCCCAGACAGGTACGCCCTGATGAAACTGCTGGTAGCGTGTTACCACTTTACCGTTAGCATAAGTCTGGCTGCGAACTGCCTGCAATTCACTGGCCGAGAGCCCCAGCAAATCTCTTGTCGCTACCGTACCACTTAAAGACTTGGCTGCCGAGAGCGTTGAGGCAGGCGCTACATATTTGTCCAGCTCAACACGTTCAGCAGCCATCGCATTGCAGGCACCTGCAACCAGTACCGCCAACAATGTTGGGCGTACTATTTGTGTCAACTTCAAAGCTTGTTCCATATACTCTCCATTTTCAAATTGCCACAGGAATTGTGTCCCTGTGAGTATTAGTAAACGCGGTTAGCGTTGATATAAACCAATCTAAAAAACCAAGTGGATCAGAGTGAGGGCATTTGATCTGTATCCCAACAAATACGCTGAACATTCATGCTGAACCAAAGCCTATTCGCCAGTTGATTCAACTCGCTATTGCCCGATAGCTGATACGCAGTTAATCAGACATTAAGACGCTTGAAAATGGAATCGTTGCAATATTGCAATGTGAAAAATGTTACATTTACGGCACCACAATAGAAAATTCTGATCCCACTACTATTTGCCACAATTACCACAATTAGTTATCAGTCTGGAAATATAAAAAATGTCATTATGCTTATTTTTATAAACTAAGTTTTTACTAAAAGATAATGAACTAATTTAATATTGTGTCAGCTCGCAAAGACCTGACAATCAGGCTTTTTACTCCGCCTCAATTACTCTGAGCCACTCAATCCATGGACAAAACAATGCCAACGCTGAATTTCAAACTCGCAGATTCTCAAGTACACAGAAAAGAAATCCTGAGTATGAATAATGAATACATGACATGGGTCGTAGCTGGTATTGAAAGCTCATTTGGCATACAGGTCGCAGACCTGCTGGGTATGTCCGTTCCTGAATATAGTGAGAGCATGATGAATAAAGTATGTAGTGATACACCACCACACGGTGTTTTTTATCTGGTGGAACTGGAGGATGAATTAGCTGGCATGGTCGGTTTGCGCTACCTTAATACTGGCATCGCAGAAATCAAGCGTTTATATGTCCGCCCAGGCTTTCGCGGCAAACACCTCGGAGAGGCTTTTTTACGCAAAATACTCAGCGACGCTAAAGCATTTGGATATCAACATGTCGTGCTTGATACCGCCCCTTTCATGCTGTCCGCTCAGCATCTTTATAAAAGTATGGGATTCAATGACTGCGCCCCTTACGAAGGAACCGAAGTAGCAAGGTCCCTGCACAATAGCTGGCATTTTATGGAGATGGATTTGAATAAGGCAAAAGTGAATCAACCGATATCCCGGCAGTAAATACAGACTCGTATTCGTCACTTCATTACCGCTGTATCAATTTCGATGATGCAATGCTCTATCTATAAAGCACAGGCAAGTAAGCCATGCCGATTTGAATAAAAAAATGACCACCCTGGAAATTCAGACTCAAACATCAGCATTCAGGAATCGAATTCTGCCACTCTTCCAAAAAATGAAGCAAAACGCTTACCGGCAACAACACACAGACCTTTGCATTAGATCGCCACGATTCAAACTCAAATGAATTCCAGCAGCCAAACAATCCGGCTAAGCAACTGATTATTAAAGTATTTTCAATAAAACCTGCGAATCGGTCTTGAAATAGACGTCCCTCGCCCATATAATTAGCACTCGTCGGGAGAGAGTGCTAATAACACCTCCCTCACTTAAGAATTTACGTGTAGCCATATCTGGTCAGCGATTTACCTCTCTGCCCGATTGTAAATAGAGCTACACATTATTTTGTAAAACCATTGCTATTCATAGCTAATCAAAAGGAGTTTGTATGAACCTTCGTCCCCTGCACGATCGCATTATCGTCAAGCGTCTGGATCAAGAAACAAAAACTGCATCCGGCATCGTATTACCTGACGCAGCGGCTGAAAAACCAGATCAAGGTGAAGTACTGGCTGTTGGTAACGGCAAAGTGCTGGAAAACGGCTCTGTACGCGCATTAGAAGTCAAAGTAGGCGACCGCGTCCTGTTTGGCAAATACTCTGGTCAAGCAGTCAAAGTTGACGGTAACGAAGTTCTGGTGATGCGTGAAGAAGACATCTTCGCGATCGTACAGAAGTAATCCCTACCCGCATCACAATCCCATTCAAGATTCTGGAGATTTAACATGGCAGCTAAACAAGTAATTTTCGGCGATGACGCACGCGCTAAAATCGTTAATGGCGTGAATATTCTCGCTAACGCAGTTAAAGTAACACTAGGCCCTAAAGGCCGTAACGTCGTGTTGGAACGCTCTTTCGGCGCGCCTACAGTCACTAAAGATGGTGTTTCAGTCGCTAAAGAAATCGAACTGAAAGACAAGCTGGAAAACATGGGTGCTCAACTGGTGAAAGAAGTGGCTTCCCGCACGTCTGACAACGCTGGTGACGGTACAACGACAGCGACCGTGTTGGCACAAGCCATCGTTCGCGAAGGTTTCAAATATGTAGCAGCTGGCTTCAACCCAACTGACTTGAAACGCGGTATCGACAAAGCAGTTACAGCTATCGTTGCTGAAATCAAAACTCTGTCCAAACCAACAACAACCAACAAAGAAATCGCTCAAGTTGGCTCCATCTCTGCTAACTCCGATGCCAACATCGGCGACATCATTGCTAAGGCAATGGACAAAGTCGGCAAAGAAGGCGTGATCACTGTTGAAGACGGCAAATCCCTGGACAACGAACTCGACATCGTTGAAGGTATGCAGTTTGACCGTGGCTACCTGTCACCGTACTTCATCAACAATCCAGAAAAACAATCCGTTATCCTGGAAAATCCGTTCATCCTGTTGTTCGACAAAAAAATCTCGAACATCCGTGACCTGCTGCCAGTATTGGAACAAGTTGCAAAATCCGGTCGCCCACTGTTGATCATCGCTGAAGATGTTGATGGCGAAGCGCTGGCAACTCTGGTTGTGAACAACATCCGTGGCATCCTGAAAACTGCTGCTGTTAAAGCACCAGGCTTCGGTGACCGTCGTAAAGCCATGCTGGAAGACATCGCTATCCTGACCGGTGGTCAAGTGATTGCTGAAGAAGTTGGCCTGACACTGGAAAAAGCTACCTTGGCTGATCTGGGTCAAGCTAAACGTATCGAAATCGGCAAAGAAAACACGACAGTCATCGATGGCGCTGGCCAGGCTGTAGGTATCGAAGCACGCGTTAAACAAATCCGCGCGCAAATCGAAGAAGCAACTTCTGACTACGACCGTGAAAAACTGCAAGAACGCGTTGCCAAACTGGCAGGCGGCGTTGCTGTGATCAAGGTTGGTGCTGCAACTGAAGTTGAAATGAAAGAGAAAAAAGCCCGCGTTGAAGATGCTCTGCACGCAACTCGCGCTGCCGTAGAAGAAGGCGTTGTTCCTGGCGGTGGCGTAGCACTGTTGCGCGCACGTGAAGCAGCTGGCGTCATCAAAGGCGACAATGCAGATCAAGAAGCTGGCATCAAGTTAGTATTGAAAGCCATCGAAGCACCATTGCGTGAGATCGTTGCCAATGCTGGTGGCGAACCAAGCGTTGTGGTCAATGCGATCATCAACGGCAAAGGTAATTTCGGTTTCAACGCTGCCAACGATACCTATGGCGACATGATCGAAATGGGTATTCTGGATCCAGCTAAAGTAACTCGCTCTGCATTGCAAAACGCAGCGTCTGTTGCTGGCCTGATTTTGACAACGGATGCATTGGTTGCAGAACTGCCAGAAGACAAACCAGCCGGCGGCATGGGCGGTCATGACATGGGCGGTATGGGTGGTATGGGCGGCATGATGTAATTCCGCAAGGACTTACATTGCTGACCACGCACTAAGCCTGGCACTGATGTAGTGCTGACTTAGTGCCAAATCAGGCGCTAAAAAAAGCCTCACAATTCTGTTGTGAGGCTTTTTTGTTTTTAAGTTTCGTTTTTAAGTTTCGTTTTTCAGGTTCAACTGCACTTCAATTCCTATCTGACGCTACAACAGCGCGACGTCAATCATTTAATATTTTGCAGGCTCGTCATTCGCGACAAGTCTATTGGATTATTCACACATCGCCGTATTCATAGAGTAAGATTCTCAACGCAAATATTTCTATTTACCAAGAACCTATTGACCTGCGCTCGCGCATTGGCCGATTCAGCTAAGTCCATACATTAAGCCCTATTTCAACGCTCACATTCAAAAGCAACTATGAAATCTTCTCTGACGCGCTGGTCTGTTCTCGGTTACCTCCTCTTCTCTGCTTTTTTAATCGTCATGGCTTTGCGTACGCACAGTGAAACAACGATTGCTATCGTCGCGAGTTCGGTATTGATGTTTGCGATGTGCTGGGTCAATGCAACGCATTTATTGGGTGCAAAAACTGCGTTGAAATTCATGCTGATCGCAGTCAGTTTTGGCTGGTTTGCCGAACAGATGGGATCATCACGCGGCTGGTTTTTTGGCAGCTATGTTTATACCGATGTGCTTGGATGGCGGTTGGGCGATGTACCGGCAGTGATCCCGCTGATGTGGTTTGCACTGACCTATTCCTGCTATGTGATCAGCAATCTGATCGTATGGCGTACACCGGTCGACACCAGATCAAGCTACAGCAATATCCTGTTTATGTCTTTTCTTGCGGCAATGCTGGTCACCGCATTCGATCTCGGCGCAGACCCTTACATGGTGTTCAAGCTGAAAGCCTGGATCATGACAAAAACCGATGGCTGGTGGTTTGGCGAAACGATCCAAGGTTTTTTTGGCTGGGTCTTTGTCTCACTCATGATTTTATTGACTTTCCGCTTATCCACGCAGGATCTTCGATTACAGGCTGGGAGCAGCTACAGCAAGCGCGATGCATTGCTGCCTATGGGTTTGTATGCCAGCGCGATGGTATTCCAGTTACTGGTCGGCTATCCGGTCGAAATCCGTAGTATGACAGTGTTTGTGATGGGCATTCCTCTGCTCTGCGCCTGGGCAGGCTGGCGGCAGTGGAATATTCACGAAACAAATGTCGTCGCAGTCAGCAAAATCAGCGACGCGCAACTTGATCTGTCAAAGTACCAGGCCGATCCTTTAGCAGATACCGCTATTGCTGACATTGTCGGCACATGGACAGCACCGTCTGCCAGCGGTATTACGCACCTCGCCAGCCACGCAATGCAATGGCGAAAAATCGGTATCGTGAATCAGCAGTTTGATCAGTGGCAAACCAATGCCAGTATTCAGCACTGGGCACCGGCTGACAGCAGCACCCCGGCAGAAATCACTCAAGCATTACAAACCTATCTGGCTAGCGGTCAAACTTTGCCAGCGTGGGCAGATTTTGCCAAAATCCGTCGTGCCGAAACGCTGTTTATCGATTACGGCATGCTGTCATGCACTCTGCTGTTTTGCTCAAGCCTGCCAGAATGCTATGTGATCCCTGATTTATCCGCCGTCTTGCATGTCGCCGGACAACTGGAAAAACACACCGAATACAGAATACGTTCAACGGCTGCGATGATTTTCCCCGTCATGATGAAAGGTGGGCTCACCAGCCCCGATGGCAGCGGCATTGCGCAAATTCTCAAAGTCCGTCTGATTCACGCGACAATCCGTAATCTGATTTTGCATGGCAAACCTGAAGACGTCGTTTCAGCGCTGGGTAACAAACAAAATGATCAAGATGCCGGCATCATCCCGCCGCTGGCCGCAAGTGCCCTGCCGGAAACCTCGAACAATATGTACCAGGCGCTGTTTGCACACGGCTGGAAATTAGGTGAAGACGGTTTACCGTGCAACCAGGAAGAGCTCGCCTATACTCTGCTGACCTTCGGTTATGTGTTCTTACGCAGCCTGCGTCGTCTTGGCCTGGGTTTATCTCAAGACGATGAAATTGCCTACCTGCATAGCTGGAACGTAGTCGGCCATATCCTCGGAATACGCCGTGAATTAATGGCTGACGACATGGAGCAAGCCGAAGCCATGTTCGCGCAAATGCAAGCCCGTGGGCGTGCAGAGCCGATCTCACCAGACCCACGTCCGGGTCTGGGTGTAGCGCTGATGGCAACGATGGAATCCGTTATTCCTTTTCGCCTGATCAAACCTTTTCCAGTTCTGATGACACGCTACCTGTGCGGCCCCTCTACAGCGCAAGATCTCGGTATTAATCAACGCGTCGGCTTGTTGCCAAAATTCGTTTTCAGCGTGTTCATGCTAGCCACGGCAGCGATTGATGGCGTGGTACGCCTGATGTTGCCGGAATTTTCTATCTCCCGCTTCATTACCCGCGTACTCGGTACACAATTTATGAGTGACATCCTGATGGATCAGACGCGTCCGCTCAAACTGCCGGAGCATCTTTTATCTAATGTGAATACGATGGTGTCTGGCTGGTCATCTGATCCAAAAGCTCCCGGCTGGATGAACTCTCTGGAAACCAAAATAGCCGACATGATTGAAAAAAAATCTGCTCCTGATGAAAATTTGTCAGAGGTAAAAAATTAATGCGACTACAAACGATTGAAATAATAATTTTGCATTATCTTCTGTACAATTTTCATGAAATACTCGTAACTTCGTCCAAAATGGCGCTTGACAGAAAAAGCTCAGCACCACGATACTATTTCTTTTGCCTTGCGCCCCAGGACATGAGGGTAATCCAATCGCTTCCATCATTACAGGTTTAGTATCCCATCTTGCAACTCATGAGAAGCCGACAGTATCAGGTCATCCGTTTTTGGACAAATTTCGTCAGACGTTTTGCTGGCCGCCAGTTCCTGCCTGACTACTTTATCGTTTGTCTTATAGTATGGCTGTTTGCTGCACAAACCTTTGCAGCCGAACCGGTAAATCCTGTTATCACGACTGCTTCACAGAAGATATTGCAGCTACGCGACGCAAATCCCGTCGTCAATGTATGGTCCGCCGTCAATATCATGTCCGATCCGCTAGGCAAGCTGACTCTGGATCAGGTCATTGCCGATCAATCGCCATTCACCCCGCCAAAAACTTCCGCAGATACTCTGGGTCTGCGCAAAGACGTCGTCTGGCTGCGTATTCCATTTACCGTTTCCTCTGCCAGTAATGGTCTCTGGGTGCTGGATATTGACTATGCGGCTTTGAATAAAATCGACGTTTATCTGACACAGAATAACCTGCAAGTACAACACGCCTTGCTCGGTAATATGCAAGCCTATTCAAAACGTCCAATTACCAGCCGTTCACATGCACTGGGATTAAAACTTACACCAAATACCGATTACACTCTGTATCTGCGGGTAGAAACCGTCGGAGCAATGATTGTCCCGATCAGTTTAAACAAGCCGTCGAATTTCCATGCACGTGCACTGAATGAGCAAATGCTGCAGGGACTGATGACAGGTCTGGCCTTATGTTTGCTCATGTATAGTCTCGCTCAATGGTTCAGTCTGGGAGAGCATCTGTTCCTGAAATACGCCATCCTGCTGACGGGTAGCCTGATGTTTTCCCTGCTACAGTTTGGTGTTGGTGCTCAATACGTCTGGATTGACAACGTCTGGATGGAGTTACACGCCGGTGGTCTTTCTGCACTGATCGCCGCATGCGGCTCCTTCCTCTTTATCGAGCAAGCACTGGCAGGACGTGATCGCAATCGTTACTTCAGCGTCATGATGAAAGGCGGCGCTTGCCTGACGATGGTCTTCGCTGCGCTCTATTCGTTCGATATGATAGACATCCATATCGTGACCGCCATCATCAGTACGCTTGGCATGACGCCAGTTCTGATGGGCATGCCGGGGGCTATTGCAAGGGCGCGGCGTGGTGATACGGTAGGCGGCTACTTCCTCAGCGCCTGGGTCGTATATTTTGTCACTACTGCTATTCTGATTGGTGTTATCAAGGGTAGTATCCCGGCGAATTTCTGGACCTTACATTCATTCCAGTTCGGTGCGACATTTGATATGCTGGTATTCATGCGCGTCCTCGGTCTGCGCACCAAAGCGCTGCATACTGCCGCACAAAATGCAACGCGTGAACGCGATACACTACATTCTATGGCGCACACCGACCCGTTAACCGGATTACCGAACCGGCGCGGACTCAATACCAACCTGAACAATCTGCTGCCACATGCGTCATCAGATAACATACTCGCTGTGTACATGCTCGACCTCGACGGGTTTAAGCAAGTAAATGATCAGTACGGACATGATATCGGGGATGAGTTGCTGATCGCTGTAGCACAGCGACTGCAAGCCAATTTACGCAGTGTTGATATCGTCTCGCGCCTCGGCGGTGACGAATTTGTCGTGATGTCAATGGGATTAAGTAATGTGCAGCAAGCACACGATCTCGGCAATAAATTACTTGATGCGTTCAGTATGCCATTCAAACTACGCGAACAGATTTGCAGTGTGGGCCTCACCATCGGTTATGCATTAGCGCCGCAAGACGGGCATGATGCAATCAGCCTGCTAAAGCGCGCAGATGCTGCGATGTACTCGGGCAAACAAAGCGGCAAGCATTGCCTGCGTCGCGGTGAAGCGTCCGAAGGTTTAACCTGATAACAACGGGCATGACGCTGCCAATCAACAAAAACAGTCAGTATCATCAGAATAAATCGCATTCCCAAAACAGAATCCGTTCATTCCATGCGGCCTTCAGCCCGAAAAGACTCCGGAAGGCGCATTAATCAAGGTGCTGATGTTTTAAAAACTCTCTTTACATACATCCTTTTTGATACATCGCCTGCATCGCCTCTTGCTGTGCGATAAACTGCTCAAAGACCGTCAACAGAATCACGGATCTTTGCTCACTTTCATGCGATTTCTCTAGCTGCATTAACGCATAACATGTCGCCTCTAAGGTGGACAACTGATCAGGCTTATGCGCTTTGCGAATCCGATAGTGCGATTCTCCCGTATCACATAAAGTCACACGCGGCAGAGCCTGCAGCAAACGATTTTGATACAGCATCTTACGGCTTTTGCGCCAGGTTCCATCGAGTACGATCAAGCGTAATAAATGAGGTTGCTCCAGTATTGCCGGATCCAACAAAGTTGCCGGCTGCATTCCTGGCGATGCTCCTTGCGGCGTCTCTGGGTACAGCAGCACATTATGCCTGTCACCTGCCTGCAATATCGTGCGGAGCCAATTTTCATCAAACACCTCCCCCACATGCAACTGACTTCCCTGCAGGCAAAGATGTAGCAGACGGGCGCTCCCCTTGGCATGCTGAACCTCAAAGGGATGCTGCAATATAACGACCTCTACCTCGCTGCTGATGCAGTTAACCCAAGGGCAAATGCACGCCGATTGCGGACGCAAGCATCGTTCGCAACCAGGTCGCCTGGTCATCACTGGTGGGGCGACTGGGTCGGCCGGGTCGGCTGTATGGTTCTGCATGGTTCAAAATCATCCGTCATAATGTTTTACATTTTCCGCGATCCCGGCACCAGCCGGGCGCGATATTATCCGCTGATTGATTATTTATTGTGCCGTTTATGATACTGACTCGAATTCGTCCCTTAATTTACCTGATCCTGATACCACTCTTTGTGAGTTGCGGTGGCGGCTCCGGTGGTGCTGCGACCAGTAGTACAGCCACCAATACCACTACAAGCACAACAACGGGAACGAACACCGGTACCGTAGTTGTGCCAGACACGCCACCAGCTGCTTTTGAAAAACGTGCCGCATGGCTCGCCGCTCGCTGGGGCAGATCGTCGCGGTTGCTGCTAGGCCTCGGCTCTGTCGATCTGGCGTCAATGCAAAAACAAACGCTTAAACCTGACATCTACGACATGTACCTGACCGGTGTAGGTGCCGGTGCCTGGCCAACCTGGAATAGTCCGTCAGGTGCCTACATTCAAGTCGTTGCCAAAAACGCTGACACCATCGGCGCAGTACCCATGTTCACCCTGTACCAGATGGCGGCTAACGGGGATGGCAATTTAAGCGGACTCAGCAACGCCAGCTTTATGAGTCAATACTGGGCAAACGTGCGCCTGCTGTTTCAACAAATCAAAACCTACGGCAAACCCGCGCTGGTGAATCTGGAGCCGGATTTCTGGGGTTATGCGCAGCGCGCTTCGACCAACAATGATCCGTCAACCGTCTTTGCCTATGTGAACACCGATGCTGACTGCAGCACACTCGCCAATAATGTCAGCGGGGTAGCGAGTTGCCTGCTACAGATTGCGCGAAAATACGCACCGAATGCGTACGTCGGTTTTCCACCTGCCTTGTTTGGCGATATTCAATCATCGCACCTGAGCTTCATGCAGCAGTTCGGTGCGGGCAAAGCTGATTTTATCGTTATGCAGACGCTAGACAGGGACGCTGGATGCTTTGAAACCAAGCCGCAACCCAGCTATTGCATACGAGACGGAAGCAACTGGTACTGGGATGAAACAAACCAGACCTCACCCAATTTTTCCGAGCATTTTGTGATTGCAAAAAGTTTTTATCAAGGTCTGCAACTACCTATTTTATGGTGGCAAACCCCATTGGGCGTCGCGGCGACACAATCAGGATCGTCCGGTGCGTGGCGTGACAATCGTGTACGTTATTTTCTGACGCATGCGAGTGAATTGGTTGGCGCAGGCGGCCTGGGTGTCGTTTTCAGCCCCGGAGAAAGTCATCAGACGACGATCAATACAGATGGCGGTCAGTACAAGACTTTATCTGAACGTTATCTGTCTGCGCCAGCGGCATTGCCATAGTCCGGATTTGCATCCCACTTTATTTATCGGCAAACATAACCACTGATTCCGATGCATTACAACTCACTCTTTTTGCAATAAATTTTTCAAGGCAGGTTGTAACACCGGATAGCGAAATACGAAACCTGCCTTGTTCAAGACCTGCGGTATCACCCGCTGCCCGCCTAACAACAAGATCGCCATTTCTCCCATCGCCATCTTCAATAAACCAGCAGGTGCGACTAGGCATGCAGGCCGATGTAACACATCAGCTAGAGTTTGCGTGAATTCCCCATTCCTGACCGCGCCAGGGGCCGTCATGTTGACGACACCGTTCACATTAGTTTGTTCTGAAACGAACAGTAATGCCGCGACATAATCTTCGATATGTATCCAGCTCATCCATTGCTGACCATCGCCAAGACGCGTCCCCAGGCCGAGTTTAAAAGGCAGCAGCATTTTATGCAGCATACCGCCAGTTGCATCAAAAACCAGTCCAGTACGCAATATCACTGTACGAATACCGAGATCATTTGCCTTGACTGCTTGCTGTTCCCACTGCACACATAAACGCGCCCCAAAATCCAGTCCGGCGACGCCGTTTTCGTTAATCAATTGATCGCCAGTGTCACCGTACCAGCCAATCGCTGAGCCGCTCAAAAAAACGCTGGGCTTGCTCTTCGCAACCGCCATGCAGGCGACCAGATCGCGTGTCAATGCGACCCGGCTATCGAGTAAAATTTCCTGCCGTTTTGCCGTCCAGCGTGCATCAACAATCGGCTCACCGGCGAGATTCACTACGGCATCGAATTGTACTTCCGGGGTCCATTCACTGAGCGCTGCCATCGCTCGCACACCCGGCCCGCACACATCGCCGACCCTTGCAGGTCGCCGGCTCAAGACGGTGATTTCATGCCCCTTTGCCAGCAGCGCACCACACAAACGTCGCCCGATCAAACCAGTACCACCTGTGATGAGAATCCGCATATTCCTTGCCTGTTAGAATGAGTGAAATGATTGAAACGACCGTACTGACTGACACCAAATCCCTAAAGCAAAGTACGATGCCATTGATCTCAATTGATATCACCATCTTGCCACAACCGGATTTTTCCGACATGCCTATCGACCCCACTCTACTTCAAACACGTCGTCCGGAATTCCAACATTATTTTGGCGACACGCTGGAATTCATTGCGTTTCTTACGATAGCCCCCTCCATTAAAATCACGGGACACACGAGTTTGTCTGCTGCTGAACTGGCAGCAAGCCGTCAACATGCCACACGGCTAGCGGCAATAAATAGGCCAGATGATCCGCATCTGATTGTTACTTCAGCATTGAGCAATACAAGTTGCTTAGAAGTAGAGGAAATCAATTTCTCCGGGATTTGCAGCCTGCGGGATCAATCGCAACAACCAGCAATCCTGAGTGCAAGTGCGTTGCTCGTATGTGAAGAAACGCAGGAACTCATTCTGCATCGTCGCTCTGAAAGTGTCGTCACTCACCCGAATCACTGGCATGTAATCGGCGGTGCAATGCATCCGCAACTTGACCTTGATCAAGGACAATTGAATCTCTTGAAAACCATACAAAGAGAAGTGCAGGAAGAAACTGAGTTGACGATCGAACTCGACGATATTCCGCTTCTGTCACTGGTCAAAGAAAGTAGTAATGGCTTCATACAATGTGCGGCAATCGGTATCGGAATCAGTGCTAAAACACTCGATGATATACACGATAACTGGGAAGGTCATACAGTGCGTGTTCCATTCACAAACCTGGCAACATGCTTGAGAGAGCCCTTGTGGGTTCCTAGCGGAAAAGCTCACGTACTCACCTGGCTGGCATTACGCGCAATGAGGCAAGCACAAGGTGACGGGCAATTACAAGAAAACAGTCAATTCAATCCAGAAGAATTACTGACACAGATTCTGCGTGAGTGACGTGTGTTTTTTATTTTTACAATGATGCTACATGTCCGAAAAAAATCACCGCATCTCTTCAAGAATTTTTAAAGTCTCATCAAAATTCCAAACACGGCGTATCTCTATGACGTCATATTTCAGGGCGATATTTGGCGGGAATGCGGCGTAACGTGCATTGACCCTGACGATACGACGTACCGCCTCATCCAGATCAGCCCTGCCACTGGAGCGGTTGATCACCACATCTTCTACGCTGCCGTCACTGCGGATAATCACGGTCACGACCGGATCGCCACGCGCCTTGTCTTTTGCCACTTGCGAATAATTCAAATTACCATTGCGCTCAATTTTTTGACGCCAGCTCTCTACATACATCCGTACTGGAAATTCTTTATCCTCGCTACCCAGGAAACTACGACGACGGGATTTAGTCATATCCTCCGTGGATCGCGGCACAGGTGGATTACCGCGCAACAAATCGAGACCACGTGCCTGATCCAAGGCGCGGCTAGCCAGATCGCTGCTGAGTAAATTTTTGGGCAAGACGATTCCCTTATCTGCCCCTCTGTCATTACCAGCGCCGGCCAGGCTATCGCCACTGCGATCACCGCTACGCTCACTACTATTATTTCCAAGCGGCGCTAAGGTTCTTGGTTCAAATTTCGCTTGTCCGGAGCTTGCCTGAGCTGCTTGAGCAACACGTTCTCGTTCTTTTTGCGCCAACGCCTCGGCTAGTTGACGCGCCTGCTCTTCTGCCTTTTGTCGTGCGGCGAGTTCCTCTGCCTGCTTCTCAAGTTTTTGACGCAGGGCTATTTCTTCTGCCTGCTTTTCCATTTGTTTTTCGAGCTGCTTTTGACGCGCTATTGCAATGGCTTGTTGCTGAGCGAGCTCCTCAGCCTGTTTGCGTAGCTGTAAGTCAAGTGCCTGCTTTTGTTTGCTGTCTTCGTCCTGACGACGTGCCAGATCCAGGCGCACAGCTTCTTGCTGCTGACGTTTTAATTCGTCCTGCCGTAGCTGTTGCGCCAGCTCCTGGGTGCGTTTGTTCTGTTCTTCTAGCTGCTGCTTTTGCAAAGCCAGCGTGGCAGCCTGTTTGGCGGCCTGCTCCGCCAATTTTTCATTTTGTTTACGTGTTACTTCTTCGGCTAACTGGCGGTTGTCTTCTTCAAGTTTTTTTGTTGCGAATTTTTGTTGCTGTTGCTGTACTTGCGCCTCAGCTAACTGGCGCATTTCCTCTTTGAGTTTTTTTTGCTGGACAATTTCTTGCTGAATCATCTCTGCCTGTTTTTTCTCATCCGCCAATTTAGCTAGCTTAGCCGCCTCCGCCGCTTGCTGTAAGGCTGGATCAGGAGCCTCGGGCAGATCGGCAAGCTTGACTGGCTCAGCCTGTTTCTCCGGTTTTGGTTTCGATTCTGGCTTGGGTGTGCTTTTTCTCTCCGGCTCTTCCGGACTTGGTAATGGAACCACGAAGCTGTCGTCCTTCATCTCATCCTGAGCAATGATGCGTGGAGGATTTTCGGGCACATCTTCAGGTGTAACTGGTGTCGCGCTTCTGCTAGAGATCGGCGGCGCAGGTAATCTGGCTATTTTTTTGAGCGCTGTTTTATTTTTCACGGCAGTCGACTTCGTCGGTGCTAGAGCAGGCTTGGGAATCGCCGGCGCGACAAGTTGTATCGCCGTCACTGGCGGCGGCGTGACCAGCGCTTGCTGTGGGTTTGATGGTAACGGCGGAACCGGCACATCAGGCACAGGCAAAGATTGTAGTGGCGGTAACGCTAAGGTCTGCGCTGCTGGCAAGGTGTTCGCAATTTGTACACGTAAAGGGGTCGGTGGGGTCGGAGCTAGCCGCTTTTCCCAGGGCATTTCTATGCCGGGTAGTCCTAGTCCGGGAATGCCAAACTGCAAAGACAGCACGAAGGCGTGGATCAATAGCGATATCAGCACGCCTGTCAGCAGGCGCTTGGTTACTGGATCAGGCATTGATGATTCGCGTTGTCGTGGTCCGAAATTCATGCAAGGTGATGGTTTTTTCGTAATTCAACGTGCATTATCGCATGGCAATTTTTATGTGCACTACCCAATCTATCAATCTGCTGTAAGTCAGCAGAATTGACCTACCTGAGAAGATGAAATATTTAGCAACTGACAGGCTGACATTATGGTCATGCTTGCTATGCTCAATTCAGCATATTTACGGTGGAATTTCGTCAAGACATCCGCAAAACAATATCGTATGCTGATCGCATGAAAAAAATATCCATTATTGACTCCCATACAGGCGGTGAACCTACTCGCCTGATTATCGATGGCGGGCCGGATCTCGGTGCCGGCTCCTTGGCAGACCGGCTGGTGCGGTTTCGCTCAGAATTCGATCACTACCGCTCTGCCACAGTCTGTGAGCCGCGTGGATCCGATGTTATCGTCGGTGCCCTGGCCTGCGCACCGCACGATAGCTCATGTACGGCGGGTGTGATTTTTTTTAATAATGTCGGCTACCTTGGCATGTGTGGTCACGGCATGATCGGCTTTGTTGCAAGCCTGGCCTATCAAAATAAAATCCATATTGGGCAGCATCGTATTGATACTCCCGTAGGGACTGTGCAAGTCGAACTGCATGCAGATCATAGCGTGACCGTACATAACGTCGCTGCACGACGCTATCGCCACGCAGTGACGCTTGAAGTCGATGGAATAGGCGCAGTCACCGGTGATATAGCCTGGGGGGGCAACTGGTTCTTTTTAATCGCAACACATGGACTGAGCTTGGACCGGGCGGATATTGATACCCTCACCGATTATTGCTGGCGAGTACGGCAAGCACTTGAGGCGCAAGGCATTACTGGCGAAAACGATGCCGTGATCGATCATATCGAACTGTTTGCAGCACCGGACTTGTCGCAAAACCATAGCAAGAATTTTGTTCTATGTCCCGGCAAAGCTTATGACCGTTCGCCTTGTGGCACAGGCACCAGCGCAAAGCTGGCTTGTCTGGCAGCTGATGGCAAATTGGCAGAGGGCGAAATCTGGCGGCAGGAGAGCATCATCGGCAGCGTATTTGAAGCCTCATACAAACGCGCACCGGACAACGCTCAGGTAACTAGCATTCTGCCCAGCATACGCGGTCGCGCTTATGTGAATGCCGAAGCGAGCTTACTTCTGAATGAGAACGATCCGTTCATCTGGGGAATTCGCTAAAGAAAAATTAGCTAGGATCGTCGAAAAAAGATCTGCACCAGGTACAGCGTTCCGCGGTGCGGCGGAGCTAGTTTAAGCGCGACTCAATACAACATCGCGGTAATCGCTCGGCGTCATGCCGACGGTAGACTTGAACATTCTGGAGAACGCACTGTGATCCTGATAACCGCATGCGGCGGAGATATCAGTAATGGTCTTTGTCGGATCAGCCAGCATCGATGAGGCTGCATCGAGGCGAATCTTGACTATCATCTGACGTGGTGTCAAAGCAAATATTTTATAGAAATACCGTTCAATCTGAGCCACGGACAAGCCTGTCAGCTGCGCCAGATCTGCCATCTGGATATTCTGAAAGTAATGACTATGCAAGTGTCTTACTGCAGCAGCTATCTGATGATAAATCGGATGCCGCTGATCCGGCATCGCCAGATCGCGTGAGATTCCGGTCAAGCCGATGATGACATTATTCACATCGCGCAAAGGTAACTTCTTGGTCAGACACCAGCCGGGATCCATATTCGGGTATAGATGCAGTTCTAGCTGATCATTGAGTGCGGCATCACCGTTCAATACCAACTGATCTTGCTCATCGTAATTTACCGACAAAGACGCCGGAAAAATCTCTGCAGCAGTTCTGCCAATTAACGCTGATTTTTCTCTTTCGCCGACCCGATTGACCAAAGTCTGATTCACCACCACATAACGCCCTGCCATATCTTTCACGAAAAAGACAACATCCGGCATCGCATCAAATAAAGCTTCAGCAAAAAAAACGTCGGCAATTTCATTCGCAATCTGATGTCGCTTGGAATTAACGTCGGCGCTGGAGGTGATGGGCATGGAATCAATAAGCATGAATGGTGGCCGTGAATATTATTTTAAGGATAATTAATATTATTCATTTTACATGGAACAACAACAACAAGATAAATATTCAACAATATTTTGAATATCATGCAACATTTCACATATATTGTAAATATATTTAAAGTATATTAGCATATCGAATGAGCTAATGAGCTTCAACCCGCACTGAGACTTCCACTTCATCACTGACCAGCGTCGCTCAAAAGTTTCGTCCAATAAATCAAGCGAATTCAATAAAGTCATCACTAACATCATCAACCATCAAGGAAACAGCATGAACAACAGGAAATGGCACGGTGTCTTCCCCGCAGTCACCACAAAATTTAAAGCCAATGAGGATCTTGATCATGCAGAGATGGAAAAGCATTACGCCTTCCAGATTGAGAGCGGCGTGCATGGCCTGGTGACTTGCGGCTCCCTGGGAGAAGCCAGCACCCTGTCGTTTGATGAAAAACTAGAGATTGCTCAGATCGCTTTGCGGGTTGCCGACAAGCGAGTGCCGGTGCTGGTCAACGTCTCTGAAACCCGCACCGCCAATGCGGTACGCTTTGTCCAGCGCGCAGCAGAGATGGGAGTGCAGGGCTTTATGGTCATGCCATCCGTGCTGTATGCCGCCGATGCACGCGAGGCTAAAGACAATCTGCGCACCATTGCCAAAGCAGCGCAACTGCCCATCATGGTGTACAACAATCCGGTAACCTACAAAGTCGACCTGACGCCCGAAGACTTCCAGGATCTGGCCGATTGCGAATGGCTGGTGGCGATCAAAGAATCTACCGACAATATCCGACGTATCACGGATCTGCGCAACGCTGTAGGCAACCGCTATCAGTTATTCATGGGAGTCGATGACCTTTCATTTGAAGGGCTGGCCGTCGGTGCGGACGGCTTGCTGGCAGGTCTGGTTGTTGCATTTCCCAAAGAGACCGTTGCGCTCTATCAATTGATGCAGGCAAAACGTTACGACGAAGCGCTGAAGCTATATCAATGGTTTATGCCTCTGCTGCATCTCGATGTGTCGACCAAGCTCGTCCAGAACCTGAAACTAGTCGAAGCACTCGTTGGTGTCGGCAATGAAAATGTCCGCCTGCCACGCCAGCCTCTGATCGGCGCAGAACGTGACCGGGTAAGCGCAATCGTGCGCAAGGCACTCGATACCCGCCCTGACGTCTCGGCCTATCTTCAGGCTAATTAAGCCATCTAAACAACCTAAGCTACCTAAGCCAGAGTGGCAGGTCGTCACCGGCCTCCATCATCATTTCTCACGATAACACCGGCACGGGTCTGCATGACAAATCCGTGCCCAAACAAACAGAACAAGTAAGAATTTGATAAAACATCAAAATTACAAAGTAAAATTCGAAAAATTAGCGATAAAATCCATACAAAATACAGAATTCGGATACCCGATGTTTGCCACAGCCCCCAAGTCGCCCCCAGCACCAATGACGCCACTGAGTCTTCCGGCCCCGAAATTACGCGCCGCCGATATCGCCTACGATGCGATAGAGAGCATGATCGTTACGCTGCAACTCAAACCAGGCTCACCCATCGTCGAAGCCGATTTAGTCGACCTCACAGGCATGGGACGCACGCCGCTACGCGAAGCATTGATGCGCATGTCATCGAACGGCCTGATAGAACAATTGCCGCGCCGCGGTCTAATAGTGAGCGATATCGAAGCCGCTGAACACATGACGCTGATTGAGACCCGCCGCGTGATCGAGCGACTGATCGCCAGTAGTGCTGCCCGCCGCGCGACACCTCAGCATCGTATCAACATGGTCGAATGTGCGAATCACATGATCGTTGCCGCCAAATGCGCGGATCTAAATGCCTATATGGCAGCAGATCAGGCGCTCGACCATGTGGTACACGAGGCTTGCCGCAATCCCTCTGCTGTCGCGGCGGTCGTGCCTTTAGTGATTAAATGCCGCCGCTTCTGGTATGCGTTTCAGCATGAAGGTGATATTGAAGAGGGTGCGCGCTGCCACCTGTTACTTGCCAAAGCAATTGCCAAGGGCAATGAAGAACAAGCGGTCAAAGCCGCAGAATCATTGATGGATTATCTGGAATCATTTGCGCGTAAGGTCATCAACGGCTGAGAGAGCTGGTATTGACCATGCCATCCGATGCGACCACTCCCCCGCTAGGCCCAATGCATCATACGATAACCGCTGCGATGCAGATTTTTGCTAATCTCTTACCAATCGCTTATCACATTAAGGAGCGGGGTAAAATTCACCTGTGATCATTTTTCGGCAATCTATTTGGCATTTGCCCGCGATCCGGGCAAGCGTTTGACGTTCGGCAATGCGCTGCTTAACAACCATAATTTCAGCCGTATCATTTGCGGATCGACGCGCCGGTGTTCGGTGCGTGCCATTAACAACTTCAACAAACCTGACTCGGTGATGCCAAGCATCGTATGTTCGGGGATCGTCGCATAGTCAGCACCGAGCAGACGTAACTCGCGTTCGGCGACCACTGGTTTGATCAGCTCAGACACGTCTTTCAGCGGTACCCATACCACATCATCAACCAGATAAAAGCGCAGATGGTAGCCGTCAAATACATAGTATTTGCCCTGCCATTTATGTAGCGCAGCATACTCGGCCCAATATTTGATTGCAGGAAGAATTGCCAGCAGATCGCGGGCAAATAAATGCCCCCATAAGGGCGATGTGATTAACAGTCCGATCGGAGCGTATTTTTCATCAAGAATAGCGCCGATTTTCCACGCCACATAGGACATGGCGGAACAAAACAGCAAGCGGAAGAAGAAAGAGATCATCGCCGCTCACCGATTATTTATTGACGTGGCAGCGGATCCAGCTCGCCCTGTTCACCTTGCGAGACATCCGTCGTTTTGCCCTGACCGAGCAGCACTGGCGGCACATAAGTTGCCAGCAGATGTTCGCGGCTTGCAGGCGTCTCCAGACTGACGCGACCGAGCGCGCCACTGCGATAATCGAGTAACAGAGTGTGCGCGGCTTTTTCCAGATCCCACTCACCGCCCTTGAGTCGATACGCACGTTTTTTTGCCACGCCTTCGATCACGCTAACGCCATCGATACCGTCTGTAGAAAAGCCATAACGGGCGGTGAGAAATTTAGAATAATTCAGCAATAAACGCTCTGCCAAAAAGGTCGCGACCTCTTCCTCGATCAAGGCATTTACGCCGACCGCATGACTCGCCGCCAGCATCAAGCCATCGGTAGGATGCGCAATCTTTGGCCACAACATACCCGGCGTATCGACCAGAATCATATTCTTGCCGAGGTACAGGCGTTGCTGCACCTTAGTCACCGCAGGCTCGTCACCCACATTGGCCACACGTTTTTTTAGCAAGGCATTCATCAGCGTCGATTTACCGACGTTGGGAATCCCCATGATCATCATGCGCAAAGGCTTGGTCGGTACGCCTCGGTGCGGTGCCAGCGCCAGCGCCAGACCGGGTACTTTGGCGACATCCGACGGCTTCTTGCAACTCAGTGCAACCGCATGCACGCCCTTTTGCGCATTATAAAAATCCAGCCATGCCTTAGTCGCATGCGGATCGGCCAGATCGCTTTTATTCAAAATTTTCAGACAGGGACGCTGACGAAAATTACGCAACTGCTCAACCATGGGATTGCAGCTCGCTTGCGGGATACGTGCATCGAGCACTTCTATCACCAGATCGGTACTTTCCATGGTCTCTGCGGCTTTTTTGCGCGCAGCGTTCATGTGACCGGGGAACCATTGTATGGACATGCTTATTCTTCTTTTTGGTAAAACAAAGCGATATTGTACGGAAGTCTGCCGCCAATGAGCCGGAAGTTTCTGGATTAAGCCGATTAAACTCTATTTTTAGGGGAGTATTGGCTAATTTAGTGCCAATTCCGCATGTTTTATGGGGGTGATGAAAATATACTCTATCCCAGTATATATATTTGAAAAAACCTTGAAATCTGAACTTTAGCGACATCCGATTCCCGGTTCAGTGTGCCGCCCCAATCAGAGGCCTCCATGGCAGGTCGCACTAACAGGGGCTAATCTCATTGAGGAAACTGATCAATACTAACCAATACCACCTGGTAAAAATCAGTGCTCATAATTACCCCGGAATATCAGGCTCGACCAGCGCCGCCAGTTGGACTAGCGATTCCTGCCAACCGAGATAACACATTTCAAGCGGTATGACATCCGGAATACCCGCCTGAGTTACGCAGAGCTCCGTCCCGCATAACACAGGCTTGAGCGTCACAGTCACCTCGATCACACCAGACAAACCAGGATCGTCGAATTGATCGGTATAGCGAATCCTCTCGTTCGGCACCAGCTCCAGATACTCGCCGCCAAACGAGTGGCTATTCCCGCTAGAAAAGTGATGAAACGACATGCGGAATGTACCTCCGACACGGGCATCCATGTGATGCACCGTACAAGTGAAGCCATATGGAGGAATCCACTTTGCCATGGCACCACTCTCAAGAAAGGCGCGATACACTTTTTCAGGCTTAGTACGTAATACCCGGTGCAATTGAATGGTTCGGTCGGACATACGAGGTCTCCTTTACCAACTGCGAAATGTGAAATGTGAAATGATCAAATCAATCTTACTTTCGAACACCACCAAGCAGACTGAAATCGACCGTCTCCGCCGTCGCAATACCGTTAACGCGACCAGGATAACTCAACCAGGTCATCGCGATATTGAGCTCGCTGATGATACTTGATGCCTCAAGCCTTGTGCCATGATCGAGATCCATGCTGTTGGTCGCATGGGCGTCCTTGACTAGCGTCAGATCGTATCCACGTTCCAGCGCGCCGTAGGCCGTGGCGCGAATACACCAGTTGCTTGATGCTCCGGCGAGCACGATATGCGTTACGCCAAGCCGGGCAAGCTCCTCGTCTAACACTGTTTGCTCAAACGACGAATTGAAATGCTTGTGGATGAGCAATTCATCCTTTAGTGCCACTAACTCTGGCACCCATTGCCATTGCGGACTGTCATACGGTAAATCCTCATCGGCATGCTGAACCCAAATTACCGGAATTCCCTGCATGCGAGCGCGCTCCACCGTGCGCGCAATGTTATTGATAATTCTCGGTGCATCCCACGCACTTTTCATCACACCGACCTGCACATCGACGACCAGCAAGACGCTTTTACTACCTTCTCTAACCGTTGCCATTAAAAATACCCCCGGATGAATGCTACCTGTTTATACAATCATAAAACATTGACATGTGTTTGCGTCATTAATTCGCATCGGCAAATTAACATCGTCTTAGAATGGGTGTTTGGGTACCGATAAGAAGAGGAGCGCATCGCCGCGACTCATTACGCTCACATAAAAATATAAGATTGTGTGAATCAATTTGCGATAATCTCGTCCTCTACATATCCATTCGAGGATATTTCAACCTCACTGGATCAGCCCTAAATTATTCAACCAAACCAGGAAAATATATGATCAGCCGCCGCCAATTTATCCTCCAGATTAGTCTGGCAAGTAGCGCATTAGCCGGTTCTCAGCTTAGTGCAGAAAATACCCTGCTCAGCGAAAGCGATCCAACGGCAATTGGCTTGGGCTATAAATCTGATGCGAGCAAAGTCGATAGCAAGAAATTTCCTGATTATGTCGTCGGACAAGAATGCGCGAATTGCGCTCTTTATCAAGGTAAATCGAGCGATGCCAGCGGCGCATGCTCCATATTCCCTGATAAGCTGGTCACTGCAAAAGGCTGGTGTAGCGCCTGGAATAATTTGGCGTAATGCGCGGATACGCCGCCGGTCAATTCATCTAGCAGCAACCAACAAAATACCTGCAACCACTTATTCAGGACTATCAATTTTCAATCAAATCATGAGCATCAACATCCCAAAAGAGATCCGCACCAGAGCAATCTCCTCCATTGAGCGTTACTTTCAGGAAAACATGGATGAGAATATCGGCAACCTCGCTGCAGACGCCTTACTGAGCTATTTTCTGGAAGAGATTGGCCCGATTATTTATAACCAGGCCGTAACCGATGCACAACAGCGGCTAGCCGCGCGAGTGCAAGAATTAGACTTTGAGGTGCACGAAGAAGAATTTCAATACTGGCAAAAATTTGATCGTAAGCGCAAGTAAACTAGCTCATCCTCAGTCAAACACTCGTCAATGAAGAGTAATAATTTTCCGGCATATTCATCATCAATCAGGAATCGTATGCGTCTGATCTCTCGCGTTTTTATGTTTCTATTGCTTGTCTTAAGTTCGGTTTGCGTAGCTGAAACATACAACATGGAGACACAATTTATCACGCCAATAAAACTACCCAGTAAATTAGTGTCACTGGTTAATGAACATCTTGATTCACCATTTGAAAGGTCTGGATGCGCTGCATCACTAAGGCAATCGCTGGAAGCCTCTTTTGTAAGGCTTTCACCCACTGATAAGCTGAGTATTTTGGTTAAACCAGCAGAATCCTGCCTTTGCGGCGCTCATACCTGCTCGTTCTGGATAATCCGGCAATGTGGCTCCTCATATTGTTTTGCAGGGCACTTACATGCACATTCTATCGAGATCAATAAAGCCACTCTGCTCAACGACTACTACGGATTAACAGGATTGCCAGGAGGTGCTGCGTCCTCAGAGGCAACCCATTTCCTATTCGATGGAACAAGTTATATTGAGAAAAAAATAGGGTTAAAGAAAATAAAGTAGTTCACTAGAAATAATTATTTCTTATATTCATCCGCCTCAAATTTTTTGATACTGTCGACAAGCTGGTTCACCAGTGGATTTGGCACAGCGATCGACAGTTGATAGTGTTCGATCTCAAACCCTTTGTCCGTTTTATGTACGACACCGGATGCCTGGCAGATACCCATTTGTGTGGCTAGCTGCTCGTCGAACCAGAACCAGGCTTTGTCAGACGACATGGCAATATGGCGGTTGATTGCTTTAAACGTCCAGGCGCTGGGTCGTTCGAAATGGACTTTGCCCCAGGCTTTAAATTCATCGCGTGTCCAGCGCTCGGTTTTATCGGTACCGATGTACACGCCGTTCTTGGCGATCTTATCGAAATAGGCGAGGCGGGAATGCGCTGCATCGTCATGCCATTCGTCGAGAAAAGCATGTAGCGCCTTCATCTCGGCGGGTTGAGCGGCTTGCGACAGGGAAGGCTCTGCCGCGGGCGCTGCACCGGCGGCAAAGGTTATTGCAGATAAACTCGCTGCAATTAGAAAGATACGAAAATATTGAGAGCATCGTTTGTTCATCGCGCCACCTTCTGTCGGTAACGTCCACTGATTCGCATCAGCAGACAATAAAGGGAGTATAGGCATTTTTAATGTCTTATACGCTTGTAATACCTAGTGTTTAAAATATACACTAACCAGTATAGCAATTGATCAATGTTCATACATAGTGCGTTATACGCTATTGCATGATCGATCTGATATCCGACCTAAGATACGATTTAAGATGCGATTTATCAGTAGATCAGATGGCGATGCACAGATCAATTTTGCTTGACTGTCATCCCTTAGCACAAAGGAAATTTACATGAGAGGCCGTATCCCTGCCCGCTTCGCACCGATATTATTTGGTGGCATGCTGTCCATCATTATGGTGTCGATTATTTCTGCGGTAGTGCTGGTGGTCAATCAAGGCATAACACCTGATTTCGCTACACGCTGGCTCAAAAGCTTTTTGAGCACGTGGCCGATTGCTTTTCCTACCGTACTGGTGATTGCGCCACTCGTGCGTAAGTGCGTGGTGTATCTGACGACGGATAGTTAAGCGCAGTTTTTGCAGGTGACGCATTGCAAGCGTACATAGAAGAGCAAGCGGTCCGGCGTAGCGCTCCACTATCTCTAGCGCGTATGTAATTGTGTGATTCTTTGCTCTACATAGGCTTGCAATTCGGGACTGAGGCTGTTGCTTGACTTTGCCCGCTGGAACGCGTCAGCCGCTTCGCCGGAACGTCCGTCTGCCTGCAATGAAATCCCCAATCCCATCCACCATAATCCGCTCTGTGGATTTTTCTTCAGCGCATTTAAGTATAGTTCTGCGGCTTCTTTATGACGCCCCTCACGTTGCTGTAATGCGGCCAGAAACGCGAGGTAATCTGCGCGTTCCGCGGCATAACTGACGCTACGCTGCAAAGTCTCAATCGCGGAAAGGACACTCACTTTTTCAACCTGTAGTCGCGCCAGTATCATCGCCAGATTGACTTGACTCTTGTCGAGCGCCAGGCCACTTTGCAGCCAGCGCATCGCCTCTTCATGACGTTTGCTATCGATCAGTATGCTGATCAGGGTTTGTCTTGCTGCGGCATGCTGAGGGTCAAATTTCAGTACCTGTTCAAGGCTGGCAATCGCATCGGCATTACGACCTTGTTGCAGCAGTGCTCTGGCTTGCCGGTATTCGTTATCTGCTTGTTGTTGCGGTGTGATTTCTTTAACCGTTTTCATCGCTGTTACAACGGAGGTTGCGGCAGGTGCGGCGGGGAACGTTGTTGACGCTCCTGATGGTATTGGTACTGTAGCTGGTGTATTTGACGGCACTGCCGGAGCAGGATTTGTTTTGCCACTTACTGTGCGTCCGTCAGCGTTAGCTGACACACTGCTAGGCACTACTCTGGTCGTTTTCTGTTGTTGGCGGTTATTGTTGCGGTCGTCCTCTTGAGAGCGGGCATTTTTTTCTGCAATCGCCCAGCGTCCCATCGCGTCAAGATCAGAACTCATTTTTAGATGCAGCAATTGTGGGGGTAAGGGAGACAAAGTACCGGTATTGAGCTGCTTTTCTACCGGACTTAAACGAGCGGTGTCTGCTCCCGCCGGTGCCGCTGTAGCAACTGCTGTAGTAACAGTCTTAGCAAGCGATGTGGCAATTGGCGTAGCAGTAGAAACTACAGGCACGTCAGTAGATTTTTTTTGCGCAGGCGTTGCTGATATGGTGATGCCGCCAGCAGGTCTGGCAGGTCGCCAGTTCATCCAGATGGCCATAACGGCAACGACGACGATCATACCGGCGATCAGTATTTTTATCAGCAGACCGGTACTATTGCCACGGTCAAACGATACATCAGGAACTGCCCGGACCATTGCAGGGCCGTTTTCAACCGGATTAATCGCGACGCCGCGCTTGTCCAGATCCTGCAACATTTGATTGATCAGACTCATTTGAAATAGACCCAGACCGAAATGAACGCCAGCACCAAAACTCCAAGCGAAAGACGAGAAAACCAATGTCGGGCACTTAACAAACTAACGCTGCCCAGCGTATCGTTAGCAGCCAGAAGTACCTGACGCAAGCCAACCTGTTGCTTGCCTTCGCCAAAGCTGAGCATCAGTGCCTTGTTGGCGAGTACATTCAGCAGGCGCGGGATGCCGTGACTGCACAAATACAGCGTACTCAGGGCAGCCGGAGTAAAAAGGTTATTCCGCTGACAGCCTGCGACCGCCAGACGGTGGGCAATATAGATCCGGATTTCTTGCCTGTTCAAGGGACGCAGATGGTAGTGAAAAGTGATGCGTTGTGCTAACTGGCGAATGTCATTGCGGGCGAGCTTGATATCTAATTCGGGCTGTCCGAACAGAACAATCTGTAGCAGTTTTCTTTTTTCCGTCTCCAGATTACTGAGCAGACGCAAGGCCTCCATGGTCTCCAGAGGCAGCGCCTGCGCTTCATCAATGCATAACAAAACACGCTTGCCTTGTCTGGCCAGATCAAGCAGACGATGATTGATCGATTTGAGTAACTGATGCGGATCCTGATTTGCGGGCGCTTCAAGCTCATCAGCCACTGCCCGCATCAGGCTTGCCGGATCCAATAAAGGATTAGGGATATAGGCAGTGAAAAAATCAGACCCCAGAGTCGCCATGAATTTCCGGCACAACATCGTTTTACCGGTACCGACCTCACCGGTAATCTTGATAAAGCCTTCCCCATTTTTTGCGGCAACCAGCAGAGTATTTAGGGCCGCCTGGAAAGTTGCAAATAAAAAGAAGTAACTCGTATCCGGCGTGATACTGAACGGAATTTCACGCAAACCAAAGTGAGACTTGTACATACTTATTTTTTTTCTATCTTCCCGCGCGGTGCCAGATTCTGAATACGATTTTGACTTTCCAGAATATCCTGCTCCCATGCGCCGTCGCCCTGCACGATGGTCGGTTTGATCAGTATCACGAGCTCACGCTTTTGCACGACCTGATTCGTATTACGGAACAAGGCGCCGACCAATGGTACATCACCTGCCCCCGGGATCTGTGAGCGATCATTCGTCGTCGCCTGGCGCATCAGTCCGCCGATCGCAACGATACGGCCATCCTGTCCGCGCACGACACTATCAGTCTCTGACACGGCACTCGATGCCAGTGGCAATGTCAGCGTGCCGGACGTTCCGAGATTCAAGGTTTTTTCAACTGTTGTGACATTGCTGACAGACGGGTGTACATGCAAAGTGATATTGCCGTTCTCATCAATCTGCGGTGTCACGTCCAGAGCCACACCGGAAAAGAATGGTTGTACCTCGACACTTGATGTCGGCGCAGAAGAGCCTGTAGTAGAACTTGTTCCGGGCGTAGAGGTCACCTTGGTAACGAAGAACTCGTCTTTACCAACTTTAAGTACAGCCTTTTGATTATTCAGTGTCGCAATTCGCGGGCTGGACAAGACATGAACATTACCTTGAGACTCTAAAAAGGATAGCAGTGCAGCGAAATTGCTGGTCTGAAAAACCAATCCGAATAAGGAGCCGGCAGCAGTGCTGACAGCACCCAGTGCAGTACCGCTAGTTGCTGTTAAACCCGTATCTGTCGCCGTCACCGTCGTCGTACTGAGGTTGGTGCCCGGCGACACAAATCCCAGCGAAGCACGACTGTTTGGAGCCGCATTCAGGGCAGCGAATGACGCCCAGTTAATGCCAGACTGAAAGCGGTCATTCAATTCGACTTCAAGTATCTTTGCTTCCAGAATGACCTGGCGATCAACCGACAGTTGCGTCGCCTTCAGATAGGCACTGACATTACGCATCTCATCCGACATTGCACGGATCACGACAACACCGGATTGAGGACTGATGACGACCTGACGACCTTCTTTACCAGCGCCAACGATGGTGTCTAAAGACAGCTTTAACTCGGACCAAAAATCGCTATTGGATGTTGTTGTGATTTTGCTCGAATTAATCGACTGTGAATTGTTACCCTGATTATTTTGGCCACCGTTATTCGACGAGCTGCTGCTACTTTGTACTGAGTCAGATACTGAGCCTGAGATGACGCGGATATCCGATGTCCCTTTACGGCTTGACGCCAGATAGCTGATCTGAAAAATCCTGGTCTGCAAAGTCAATGGTTTGATATAAATGCGGGTGCCTTCCACCTTATATTCGTAACCGTATAATTCTCTGATCGCATCCAGTGTTTCCATCAGGCTGACGTCTTTCAGATTCGCCGAAATCGTACCGGTAACATCAGGATGAACCAACATGTTATAGCGCGTTCCAGAGACAATCCCCATAAAAAATTGATTCGCAGGCGCATTAATAAAATTCAGATTAAAACGCTCCTCAACAGATTTACTGGCCAGCGGCAAATCTACTTTAAGTTCGGGGAGCAAGGACAACGATACCGTCTCGGGTGCCGCGGGCTTCACTGGCACAATCGCGGCCTTGCGTATTTCTTCCTTGATCAAATCATATGTCTCTTGTTTCGATGCAGGTGCAGCGCAACCCGCCAGCAATAGCACTATCGCGGGAAATGTCGTTAGAAAATGTGACGATATGTTTTTTCTCATGCTGATATACCTTTAAAGTCGCACCGTATTATTTGTTCGCGTTAGCGGGAAGAGTGCTTGGCGCGCGATGAGATTTTTTTTCAAAATCCGGAAATAGCTTCAGTGTCTGCAACTCTTTACCATTGCGCAAAACAACTTCTGTTTCATTAATCTTGATTACCGTCTGATCATTGAATTTGTCATTCACCCTAACGGTTTTACCACTAATGATCGCCAGCCTGCGACTGGGTGAAATCAATACCGATTGCAATACCGGGCCTGCAGCTATTTCATTACTAGCCATCGTCGCTGGCAGCAGCAAGGTATCCGGTGGACGGGTAGGATCCGGGATACTCTGGGCAGCGACAAGCGCAGGCTTACTCAACAACGACACGGCAATAAACAAGGTCACAAGAGTCAAGATCAAAGGCTGACGAGAGTCATGTCCGGGGTTCTCGTTAAAGTAACTCATAAATTGAGCCATTTCTTTTCCAGACTCAAGGTGAATAAAGTCAGTGTCAGGCTTGCGGTGGGGTAGGTATCTACCCGAATTCTTGCCTTGCTCCAGTAGACCTGTTCAGGCATTTGCTCAAGCTCACGCATATACGTCAACATATCAAGGTAATTACCGGACACCACTATCTCGAACCCATGCTTATAAATGACACCGTTTTCGGTACTCATACTATCGGTGGCAACGCCGGCTGCGGCACCCGCTGGAGGAGTAATCGAAGTAGCGACTGGCGCCACTCTGGCATTGGCATCGACCTCTTCGGCAACACTGGACACGGGCAAAGTTTTCAGTGACACGAGCTGCAATTTCTGATTACGCTTTAAGATATTTTCCAGCAATGTCCCCATCTTTTCAGGAGGAATCAGATCTTTTTGCACATGCTGCATACGCTTTTCAAGCTCTGCTAACTGCTGCTGGACAGACAGCAATCTTTGCTTGTTCCCGGCATCTGGATCAACCTGCTTGATCGTGATTTTCTGCCCGATCTCTGCTTGTATTGCGCTGATTTGTGCTTGCTCTTGTTTAATTTTCTCTGATAGCGTTTTTTGTTTTAAGAATTGGGGCTCAATAAAAAAGGTATTTGCGCCAAGCATGATCGCCATCACTAAAACGGCAAACGTAATGCATCGTTCACGCAAACTCAATTTATCAACTTTAGCGGCAAAGTTAGTCCATTGCAGACGTAATTGTTGGTTCATTTTGGTTTGACTCCGGTACCATCTGCGGCATCGGCACTGCCAGAGGATTTTAACGAGAATTCGATAAACGAAACCTGCCCTTTTGATTTTATTAAAGCGGCGGCACCGGCATCTTGCTTATCTGCGTCACCGGATGGCATCTGCATCTGTAAAGAAGAAAAGCTTTTTCCTTGCAGGCTATTTTCTTGCTTGAGTCTGTTGACATAGACAGGCAGCAATTCAGGTTTAAGCGCTCTTCCCTGCAATCCGATATCGCTACCTGCACCGTCAATACTTAATCCCGTAAGCCAGACACCATTGGGAATTTGCCTTGCAAATGCCTGCAAATATGCCGAGTAACCTTTGGTATTACCAAAATCACTTTTTTGCAATAAATTCAAAATTTTTTGCTTGCTGGCTAGTTCTGTTTCTGTTTTCAAAATTGAATTTTCGATTTGCCTGTTTTTTTGTGGCTCGATGGCATTCGCCCTTACTTTTCCCACTTTCGCTTCTGCGTCGCGCAATTGTATATTGACGATATCTGCCGTTTTGACAAAACTAGCCGTTTGTAGCGAGGTATAGATGGTGATGGCGAATACGCCCAACATCAGCAAACCCGCGGTCTGCAACATGGTGGCAGCTGAAAAATATGTATTTTTCTTGAGAAAAATCGGATTAAAGAGATTAATCTGCTGGCTCATAACACTGTCTCTTCATGACGTAGCGCAGCACCGATTGTCATAAAAAACGCTTGCTGACTATCCTGGTGAGCCAGCACAGGCGTCTTCGATATATCCAATACATCTGCAAAATTCAGTACCTCTACCCCCATATAAATATTCGCAGCAAGATAGGCCTGCAAATCTTTGGATATCTCATCGCCTAATGGTGCCAATACCAGTTTAGCCGTGGTAATAAAAGTATGCTGCCGGTCAAAATTATCGAGTGAGCGTTGCAACTCAAGCGCGATCCGTTCATAAACAGCATTTTTGCTATCGGTATCTTTAGTCTGCAACTGCGTGAGATTGATATCAATTCGACGAGACAGATATAACTCACCGGCATAGCTGACTGTCAATAGACCGCCATTTCCATCAAATGATAATAAGGCCAGCCCCCTGCCCTCAGGCTCCAGCAATACGGATACATTGCGCTGTGCGAGGTCAGTGATGTCGATGACATCTAATGGAATACCGGCATTCTCAAAAGCGGCCTGACGCTCGGAAATAATTTGATTACGGGCGGCTACCGCATACATGGAGTGTGCTCGCCCCTGGATCGCTTTGTCTGCGGGAATATCAAGAACGTCAATGGTGGCATCGTCAATGTGATAATCCAGCATATCTTTCAACCGCCAGCGCATCGCATTTTTTAGTTCATCTGGTGGCACATTCGGTGACTCAATCGAGAACAACTGAAACTCACCCTGCGATAGCATCAGACTGTATCGATAGTTTTGCGCATTCAATTGTTTTTTGAGGAGCTTCAGCGTTTCTGTCAGGCTTGCCGCATTAGGAAATGAGGTCAGCATCTCTAATACCGGCTTACCATTTGCAGGTCGGGTCACGTGTGCGACTCGCGCACAATCACGCTCCAGACTGATTGCCATCCATCCTGCATATTTCTTGTTTTTTGCAAAAAATCTCATGCACAGAATCCAAAGAATTGTTTCACTTGACGTTAAGTTAATATCGAACCAGTGTCAATCAATGATGCGCAAAAATGATGCGCTGACGACGATAAGCAGACAGATGTCAGTGATTTTCACGCAAATAGATAAATTCACCGGCGTTCTTGTAAATGCCAAAGCTGGCTTTTGATTTTGGATTATCTACGCCTGTGCCCAGCCAATTATATTTAAGCCAGGGGAAATTAGCCGTCGTTGCGAGCGGTCCGGTTCCGCCAACAGCGACACACCGATTACCTGCAGCGACGCTATCCAGATTCAGCGTCAAGTCTGTCCAGCCAAAATTGCCTGCGCCGGGAGCACTTAATTTGAGAGTCTGGTTCGGCGCTGTACCGGTTACGGTGATTGCCGTCTCACATGCCGTCAATTGAGTTTTAGTACTCGTTGCGGGATAGGCAAACGCCATATCACTGGCCACGATATTACTGCAGCTATCCAGAGTATTCAGATTCCAGCCAGAAGCTGCATTCCAGTACTCGAGTTTTAACGGAACAGGCAAGGCCAGCAATTCAGATCCAGATGCATTCGATAATTTCAAGCGTCCATAGCGCATTTTGGTGCTGGCTATTTTGACGGCTTTACAGGCACTGGCTGCGTTGCTGCTGGTGCCTGTAGGATCGGGGACGCATGCGGGATTGGTTGTATCCATGTCTCTGTCCCAAAGTGGAACAAGTCCATTATCAATGCCTGAACTCTCAGCAACGCCTAATCCAATTGATAAAGCGTCAAATGGGCCATCGGGAGCTGCCAGTCGCGTAAATTTATTTGCGACAAAAGAATAGGCACCACTCACCCACGGTGAGGCTGGAGGTGCAGTAATCGCCAGGCGATTAATGGCAACCGTAGTAGAGCCATCCAGCATCTGCCCCGTCACGGTGGCGTGTCCGTATAGCTGCTGATAATTCAAGGTTTTGGCATTACTGAAATTACGCGCCTCTATGGAGGCAGTCAGGTTAAAAGACTGATCCATGTAAATGAATCCGCCTGCGGTACAAAATCCATTGAAGGTCGTCGGTTTGACAACAGAAAAATGATCCGGAATGAATCGGCCAAATGACTGCGTTGTCTTGTTCCCGACCGAGCATCCATAACGTCCGTTCGCGTCAATTACATCTGAGAGGTATGCATTGCCTGTCGTTGAGGTCACACAATCGCACGTATTACTAGCCGCGCAATTGGCAGGCTTGAGATCGATACTGGTGAAATTATCATCGCGAAAACTACCAATACTTGCATACAGATAGCCAACCTCGGAATAACTCGCATTATTACTAACACCACTGGCGTTGGTGCCGACAGTCAGGTTGTTCGTCGTGTTAGCGGCGTACAGATTACCGACCTGACCGCCATTCTGCTGCGAGGCGGCACTTGGATCTTGCGCAGTTAATTTGGATATATCGAGAAGTAAGATACCGTTATAACCTGCGACGGGGCTGGTCGTTGCGCCTAAAGTGAAAGGCGTACCAGCTTTGATGACGGTTGTATCATTAATCGAGGCCGGCACAGCCAAGGCTGTCGTGTTCATTACCGGTGCCACAGGCCTAACGGAGAAATTATCCGACGAACATCCATAAATATTCGGTGTCATATTCTGATCGCGGACGCGGCAACGCAGATTTTTGTACGACTGAGGAAGATTAAAATCTGTCACTAATGTCTTGCGACCTGCATCGCCTGCAACAAACGTGATGGACTGACTCGCAATCGGTGAGCTGTAGGCACTGCATGATGCGGGTGGCGTCGTATCGTCAAAAAGCTCAACCACTACATTTGATGCAGCGGTGTAATTGGTCGCTTGAGATCCGTTAGCCAGCAAGGCAACGATATCGAACTTAAAATTACTTCCGGCCAACTTGGTATAAAGAGGATTTCTTGCAGATGGCGTCACAACCAGATTGTTATATGCCAACTGGGTCGGCTTGCCAGTTTCCATACATTCAAAATTAGCGACGCAAGGTGTATTCGCAAAAACAATCGCGCAGCTGGCTGTGCTGGTAGCGGTGTTATAACATTTGACGCCATTAAGAGGAAGTGCGCTCAGACTGCTGACGCCCAAGACATAAGCGCCGCCAGGTGCCGTTGGCTGCAAAGCGACAGTCGCGCTAGGCGCCCCCGAACCTAGTGTAAATGTAGACGGTGTAGCCGTTACGACAGGTGCTGCGGGAGTGACCGTCAGACTGCCTGTCAAAGTACCAGAATTCACATAGTCACTGGCATTGCATGGCACAGTCGAAGTCTTACATGCTAGGACAGTGACATTTTCCGGACATAAAGTTCCAACGCCGTCATGCTGAATCTCCAGATGATCATAAGGTGGTACAACTGGCGAACCGATCACAAAGTCGTAACTGAAAGTATAGGTGCCAGGAGCGATGAAATCATATTCAATGCCGATACCCGTATCCTGATACGTCGTCGCAATAGTGTCGTTCATTGAGGCAGTTTGTAATACGGAGCAAGTACTACCTGTAAAAAAAGTACTCCATCCCGAGGCACAATAATGCGAGAAGGAGAGCCCGCTGCGCTCGCGAAAGGACTCTACAATATTAACGCCACTGGGAATACTGGTGCTTGACGTACAAGTCGTGCTCGGCGCCGGAGGGGGATAAGTACCGACGACTACCGAAGCACCGCCACCACCGTACTTCACACCACAACCGTTGTCACTGCCTCCCAAATAAGTATCGAATACATGGTAGTAGCGCACCGGATTGGCAGCACTCACAGCGTAAGCCGCAGGGATCACCAGTGTTACCTCAGCCGTCATAAAATCGAGTGGCGTCGTGTACCGCCAAACAACGGTAACCTGAGGGCCGGATGTGACACCAAAATTACCGGTTGCCGTCTGCTGAACACCAAAAGAAGCCGGATTGGGTGGTGTTGTTGCCGAAATGCTGTAGGTACTAAACATACCGCCGGTTGGCGTAAAAGTCGTGACGTTATGGCCTGGTCCATATACCTTGCCATTTGCACGCAAAAACACGCCGTTATCCAGACTGGTACTCGGTGGCACAGCACCCGGACTGTAGACCTGCCCGGTGCCATCAAGACGCTTCACCTGAATGTGTGTCGTGTCTTCAATATAGATATGCAAACCGTTATTGGCGTTGCTACCACCCGTCGTATTAAATTCGATTCCGGCAGCAGATGCCGTCGTTACGCCAAAGCCCGATAACAACAGACTCATCACATACAGACAATACCGATAAGAGGCTGACTTGATGAAGGAATTCATTTCACTCACTTCCAATAACATTCTGAGGACAACACAATTGAAAACCGCTTGTCCACATTAAAGAATCTGCCTGATCCGTTTATCAACTTAACAACTAGCACCATTTACCACCTTACGACAGGTATTCACACTGGCAGAAATCTGTCGCTCTACAAAATTCGATGCCGGTGATGTACCAAATGTCGCTGTCGATGTAATCTGATACACCGTAATGACGTTGCCCCCCTCAGGCAAGCTCGTACTCTGACAGCTCACCTGAACAGAAAATTTATTTAATCCTCCGGCAAGAGTCGTAATAGTGGTCGGTGATGACGGACAGGCATACTGGGTTGTAAATGGTGTCGTTGCCGGATTGGCGTTTTCCGGTGTCATGACCTGGTAAGTTCCCCACTCTATCCCGGCTTTTGCTGCCTGATAGGCTTTACTTCCTAATAAATCCTGCGTTGAACTAGTCTGTTCCATCGTCGAGAGAGAAAGCATATACGTTCCCAGTGCAGACAATATGACCAATAAAAAAATAGCAGCCACCAAGGAGAACCCACGTGCACGCACCGCGCTCATAGAATGGACAGAATCAGCGCAACAGGCGGGCTTTGCATTCTCACGGAGTGAATAAAATTCAGGGCACATTGCTGACATGAACATCATGGTAAAGCGTAACGGTTTCATTACTCTTGGTGATACCCAGCCGTATCGAGACCAGACCGGTTCTTGCTGTCACACCAGAGGCAAAGTTAAAACTACAACTACTGACATTATCGGCCAGTACAGGAGTGCTGGAGGTTATAGCCGGACAGCTACTAACACTAGAATTGATGCCATAACCGGAGAAACGATATAAGTGCCCCAGACCATTACCTGCCGCATCTACGCCTGTTAGCTTACATGCATAAAACACGGCTTGCTCTGTTCCGGAAATGATATGAAGACGATTTGCCGGTGAGGTAAAAGGAAATAATTTTGAAGGTGACAAAGTGATCTGAGTCGATGTAGCGCTGGTCGCACTGGAGGCGACTACACCTGAATTATCACTGTTATAAGCATCAGCACCAGTGATACCGAGATTGTAAATAACCACTCTATCACCAGCGACAGGCGCGGTACTCAACGGACCGATGGTCTCTACAATCGATGTCGCGACGGCTGTGTCTACCACATTACCAGGAACATCGGCGCGATAACGCCCTCCCATTTTGGTCGGTAAAAATTCAATACAGCTGGTATCAGCAGCTACTGTTCTGACACTATTCGGTAAAGCCAGATGCAAGTCACGCGAAATACGTCGCACCGCTGTGTCTGCGATATCACTCAATTCTGTACGCCTTGCCAGATCGAAATAACCCTGTACCGGCTTTTGTATAAACACGGCAACACCGGCAGCTAATATGCCGGTGATTGTCATTACCATGATGGCTTCAACTAAGGTAAATCCTTTTTGGTCATGCTGAAAAAGCGGATGATGAGACATATCAGGGTACCGCCCTGGGTGCATAACGCAAGCGGTAAGCAGTGAGCAGTATCGTATTCGCAGCGGGATCCTTGACTGTCACATCAATCTGCAGCGCGTCATTATTATTGAGGGCCGGCGTAAAGGCAGTCGCACCCACCTGTGTGATGGCGACTTTGGCGGTATAGCCAGTTGTACCGACCGCGTTACCACTGATGTCATAAATAGTCGTCGGCAAATCCAGATTATTGTAGTCCGCCACATTATTCGCGGTACGAGGAACACCGGCGAGATTGCTCACTCTGGCGGTCGCCGGCAGTACATCCTCTGAATTTGGAGCTCCGCCAGTACAAGCCGACGTATTGGTTGCTGTACCTGCATTCGCATCAGTAGGAAGACAGTAAGTAAAAGCTTGCAATGTGATTTCTTCCAGCAGAGACTCGCCTATCGCAATCGCCTGTTTACGCAACATAGGGTCAGCACTGGCTTTACTCGTTACATTCATCACAGACAAAATGCCGACCATGGCCAGACTGACGATGACGATAAACATAATCAGCTCGATCAGCGACATACCCGATTGCCTGGTGGTGATGACGAGCTTAGTGAACATAACCCGTATCACTTTCTATGGTCATCGTTCGTGTGGAACCATCTCCTGTTACACCTAAAGTGATGGCACTGGAAAAACTCGGTTTACCAAGCGCATCAAAAGAAAAAAGTGCAGAGCCGGTAAAACTGATGGCACCAGGAGGTGTGCGGGAAAATATTTTTTGATCTGCCGGATTCAACACAGCATTGGCAAGTGTGGCCGACGGACAAGTGACCGTTGATACGTATAAAACACAAATAGGACCTGCAGTGGAATCAATCCGGACAAATACATTTTTTCGCTGCGCAATCGCTACTTTTTGTGCATAGCGCACCATGCTTTGACTCTGGTCAAAAAAACCGCGCGCATCGAAGGCCTTTTTATCAGAAAACCGAGGGATGATTGCTACGGAGAGAATACCGATCAATACCAGTACCATGATCATTTCGATCAAAGTAAATCCTGTCGCCTTCAATGAAATGTGGATGTTGTTGGTTCGCATAATCAGATCGCTTACCAAGTTGATTTATTTGAATCCGATGGCATGCCCGGCAATTCAGGCATGTAAGAATAAAGCTTAGTTCGATACGGTATTGATACAACACTGGTGGTCACTGAAGAAGCCTCATATTGTTGGCATAAACTCCCTACAGCGAGATCAATACATAACGGACATGAACTAGAAGAAATTCATGTCCGCTTCATTACAATTGCAACCAGACGATGAGAATCAGGTGCCAGTTATCGAATAGGCAAATGCAACACCAGCATTAGTACCATCACCATAGACAGCATTACATGTAGCAGTCGCACTTGTCGCTGCAGCAGTATCGGTCACGATGTACAAGGTTTTTGCCACCGTTGGTGCTGGTAATGCACCGACAGTAATCGTGACAGCAGGGTTAAGTAAAGCACCGGCATCGGAGCATTTTGCTACTTTCACGCAGACATTCGCTGTCACAGTAAAATTTTTGGCTGCACAGCCGGCATAGTTAATACCTGCAGCAGAGCTAAGCGCACCGCCGTATCCTGCTGCGACGGATGCATTTGCATCAGATCTCAAGTCGACAAATTTGGGCAGGGCGGTTGCGGCCAAAATACCAAGAATCACAATTACCATGACCAATTCAATAAGGGTAAAACCCGATTGTTGCTTCTTCATTTTCATCTCCTTTTTTTACGTGAACTGTTACCCGATACTTACGTCATGCCTGCATCATTTCTGTAGCCATTGAGTAGACATAATAAACTATCCCTGTTGCTCAATAACAAATCATACCGACAATAAGCTCATTTTTGAGCATCAATCTCAATACACATTAACAGTTTGCAGCGGTCACGCCGGCGTTACTGTAAGTTGGTGCGAAGCCAGCGCCGGCAGGTACGGTGTAAGTTACGGCGCAAGCAGCATGGGATGCATCAGCACTTACGGTAAAGACCGTTGCCGAGGTTGCGACGGGTACATAGTCTGATAAAGCAAGGCCTGCAGCCGTCGTAAATCCGGCAGCATGACCAATTGATGTCAATGCACTGGTCGGATAGCCATCGGTCATCAATATCGTTGAACCTTCCATCACAACCGATGCACCCGGGGCAAGTTGTTGCGTCAACTGGATAGAGTGCGCCAGCACCGCAGCGGCTTTAATTGTGCCCAAAGCAGCATTCATTTTGGCGATACGAGCATCTGTCTGTATCGCCGCAAATCTAGGCAAGGCTAAAGCAGCCAGAATACCAAGAATCGTAATAACGACAATCAGTTCTATCAGCGTGAAGCCATTTTGTCGTTGAGCTGTTTTATTCATGATGTACTCCAGATTTCCAGATGATGACCATACTGTTTGAGGATACAAAAGGCATCTAAAATCATATTCGATTCAGACTAGCATTTCCATACCGCAATAGTAGCAAACAATTGTTAAAGAAGGACATTCCACCACCATTCACCTAGTCCGTTGGTATAGGTCTATCAAAATTACAACACTTCTAGGACTTAAGCAAAATCACAAAAGCCGTGTTTACACTTAATGACAAACGCTCGTATTAGCTCCGTATATGCTTCTTAGTTTAAAAATTACGCTCATATTTTCCAGGCCTAATCGCGCAGGGGAGTCTTCATTTCTTGAGCGCGACTTTCCCCAAATCCCAAATCGGTAAGAAAATCCCCAAAGCGAGCACCAACACCAAAACACCTAGCCCGACAATCAGTATCGGTTCAATATTAGAGGATAAGGTTTTTAATTCGTATTCAACATCGCGCTCATACATACTGGCGATTTCGTCCATCAGATCATCCAGCTCGCCGCTTTCCTCGCCTACCGCGATCATCTGCAATACGACGGGGGTAAAAATCCCGGCGACTACAGCGGTACGTAAAATGCTTTCGCCGCGCTCTACGCCGTCACGCATTTGCTCTATCCGGACCGAGATGTAGCTGTTATCGACCGTTTGAGACACAACATTAAGTGCCTGCACAATTGGCACACCACTTTTGCTGGACAGGGCAAAGCTACGTGCAAAACGGGCCAGAGTTCCTTTAAGGATGATGCGGCCAACAATCGGGATTTTTAATTTCATTTTATCCCATTGATAACGGCCATTACGTGTACCAACATAGGTTTTGAAAGCAACGATCGAAGCAATTAACGCAAATAAACAGACCGGCCAATACTCCACGGTAAAATTTGATACGCCTAGTAGAATCCTGGTCATCAAAGGTAGTTCCGCATTAAATCCGGCAAAAACCTTAGCGAATGCAGGAATAACAAAAATATTAATCACCGCCATCGCGAGTACCATCGCAATCATGACGAAAGTCGGATAACGCAATGCTGACTTGACGCGCTCCTTCATCTCTCGTTCAAACTCAAGATGCGCGTACAGGCGGATAAAAATATCCTCCAGCTGTCCCGTCATCTCTCCCACACGCACCATACTGATATAAAACGTCGAAAATATATCAGGATGGCGACGCATTGCTGCTGAGAGCTCACGCCCGCCATCCAAGGACTCACGCAGATCCAAAATCACTCTGGCAAATGATTTATTGATTGCAGACTCTTGTAAGCCCGCGAGGCCACGCATGATAGGCACGCCGGATTTAAGTAAAGTGTAGAGCTGACGACTAAAAAGCTGCACATCCAGCGACAGTACTTTGGGCTCGGTAAACTTTTTCCACCAGGTCATCTCACCGCTTTGGGCTGGTTGACTGGTGGGATTAATATGTATCGGTGTAATTCCGCTATTAAATAACTGACTCGCTACCGCGCCACTATCCGCGCTTTCCAAGACGCCTTCGACTAGCTCACCGCGAGCATTTCTGGCTTTGTAAGCGAAAAAAGGCATGTTATTCCTCTAGTTGATTACTGATGCGCATTGCCTCAGCAATCGTCGTTTTACCGGCAATAGCCAAATCTACCGCATGCTTACGCAAAGTATGTCCTGCCATCTGCTGCTGGCCAATTTTAATGAAGCTTGCCGGATCAGCGTGATTTGCCGCGTCCGCTACGGCTTGGGTGACCTCAAGTAATTCGTACACGCCAACCCGGCCACGGTATCCTGTGCCATTACAATGACTGCAACCACGACCTTTATGGTAGGCGTATGCATCCACATTCTCACGAAGTTCTTGCTTTAGCCACTCCCTCTCGGTAGCGCTGAGCGGTGTCGGCTCATTACAACTTTCACAGATGACCCTGACCAGCCTTTGCGCCAAGACTGCCTGCAAAGAACTGCCGACCATAAAACGTGGCACACCCATATCCATCAAACGTATCGGCGTGCTGACGGCGTCATTCGTATGCAAAGTAGACAATACCAAATGACCCGTCATCGCAGCACGCATACCGATTTGTGCTGTTTCCTGATCGCGCATTTCGCCGACCAGTAACACATCAGGATCCTGACGCAAGCTGGCACGCAATACCCTTGCAAAACTGAGCTCAATCTTCTCATTTACCTGCACCTGATTGATGCCTGCAAGGCGATATTCAACCGGGTCTTCGACCGTAATCAGCTTACGTCCCTCAGTATTTAATTCAGATAAGGCGCCGTATAGTGTCGTCGTTTTGCCGCTACCGGTAGGACCGGTGACCAATACCAGGCCATTAGGCCGGTTAATGATAGAACGAAATCTTGCCAGCATATGCTTAGGCATGCCGATGCGTTCCAGATTTAGCGTACCGCCACTTTGATTCAGTAGCCGCATGACGACTGATTCACCGTATTGAGTCGGCATCGTGGAAATACGGACATCAATCTGTTGCTGCCTTACCTTGATTACAAAACGGCCATCTTGCGGTATGCGTTTTTCTGAGATGTCCATATCGGACATCAACTTCAAGCGCAGCACCATGGACGGAGCGATTTTAATATCGGTTTCAGTTTGCAGATGTAAGACACCGTCAATCCGGAAACGTATTTGCAACCGTTTTTCCTGAGGTTCTATATGAATGTCTGAGGCACGTATCTGAGTTGCATCATCAAAAACTGATTGCAGTAGTTTGACGACCGGAGCGTCTTCCATCCCCGGCGTGACGCTGAGCATGCCAAAATCGATATTGGTGTCACCAAGTTCTTGCTCCAGCTCTTTGGCCAAGCCGGATATTTCATCGGTACGCCGATACACCTGATCAATTGTTTGCAGTAGCTCTGTTTCGTTGACAACAGCTAACAGAATTGGAGATTTGACGATACGGGTGATTTCGTCATACGCAAACAGATCGGTAGGATCGGCCATGCCGACCAGTATTGCACTTCCTTGATTCTCCAGAACGAGCGCCCTGAATCGGCGGGCCTGAATCTCAGGCAGCAGCTTCACAACACCGGGACTGAGATTGTATTGCTTCAGATTGATATACTGGATATTGAGTTGCTTCGCCAGTGCGCCGGAGATTTGCTCTTCGGTGACAAAGCCATTTTCTACAAACACTTTACCGAGCTTTCTGCCGCTACGTTTTTGCTCAGTCAATGCTATTTGAAGCTGCTCTTCCGACATCAGCTTCTGTTGCAGCAAAATTTCCCCTAACCGGACTTTCTCTGGTCTTGCCATTCGTCTTCCTTTCAAGGGTCTTCAATGCAGTTGAATGTGACTTACTCTACACAAGCAAGGAGAGGCTTGCAAAGTCTTTCATCATAAACAATACAAAAATCGCATTTTGACACCATCTCAATCTAATTCCGCTAACACTTTAATATGTGCAACAACGCTGCGGCCGAGTGCAGACAAGTTATAGCCCCCTTCAAGACAGCTCACTATCCTGCCTCTTGAGTACTGTCTTGCAATCGTCATGATCTGACGAGTAATCCAGCTGTAATCCGCTTCGACTAAGCCCATCTGCCCCATATCGTCTTCCTTATGCGCATCAAATCCTGCTGAAATAAAAATCATCTCAGGTTGATGCTGATGTAAAGCCGGAAGCCATTTTTCGGTAATGGCCTGACGCACAACATCACCGTAGCTATGCGCTGGAATCGGTAAATTAATCATGTTGGCAGCAGGACGATCTGTGCCAGTATAGGGATAAAAAGGGTGCTGAAAAAAACTCACCATGAGTACCCTCGGATCATCACGAAAAGCCTCCTCCGTGCCATTACCGTGGTGAACATCAAAATCGACAATGACGACACGCTGAAGCCCATGTACTTCCATCGCATGTTTGGCGGCGACCGCAACATTATTGAACATACAAAAGCCCATGGCTTCACGCGGGGTCGCATGATGTCCGGGTGGCCGGACCGAACAAAATGCATTGTCTAATTCACCGGCGATCACCGCATCTGTGGCCGCGATTGCTGCGCCCGCTGCACGCAGCGCAGCACGCCAGGTGTAAGCGTTGAGCAGGGTGTCCGCATCAAGCGGAAAATGCTGGCATTCAGAATTGATCCCAGGGCAGTTCTCACGGATACGATAAATGGCATCCTGCGTATGCACTCTTGCCAGATCTTTTTCATCAGCGACTGGCGCCTCTCGAAATTCCAGCAAACTGTCGATACGGCTTGCAATCAACTGATCCTCAATCGCTTGCAGGCGTTCGGGTGATTCTGGATGCCATGAACCCATCTCGTGGCGTTTGCAGTCAGCGTGGGTATAAAACGCGGTTGTCATTAGTGTGCTGTCGTAACAGGACTGGCGCCTCTCATCAAACGTCTATTCAGGTGTCTGGCGAATTTGTGCGTGTCCTAGGTAAATTAGTACGTCTCCATGGAGAAGTGTCACCCTATTTAATGTTTTTTGCAAATTACCTCTGGCTTTGACACGGTTTCTGATACTGATATGCGCTTATGTTGGCGTGTCAAAAATACAGAACGCCTTGATTCGGTTTACACTAAGCGGCTTCTCCTTGCATGCTTTCTCCGACTGACCTAACAGGCCCACTATGTTTTCTAAAGTTCACGCTGTCGCAAAACAAGTTAATCAAGTCATTATTGGCAAAGACCAGCAAATACGTCAGGCCTTAGTCTGCCTGCTCGCTGGCGGTCACTTGCTGGTCGAGGATGTACCTGGTGTGGGCAAAACTACGCTGGCACATGCTTTAGCGATTTCTCTGGGTTTGCAGTTTAATCGCTTGCAATTTACCAGTGATCTTTTGCCAGCAGACGTAGTGGGCATTTCGATTTTTGACAGAGAAAAAAGTCAGTTTATTTTTCATCCTGGTCCGGTATTCACCCAGGTATTGCTCGCTGATGAAATCAATCGTGCCACACCAAAAACTCAATCGGCATTATTAGAGGCAATGGAGGAGCGCCAGGTCAGTGTAGAAGGTAAAACGCGCCCACTCCCCTCCCCCTTCTTTGTGATCGCCACACAAAATCCTACGCACCAAGTCGGCACATTTGCTTTACCAGAATCGCAGCTCGATCGCTTTTTGATGTGCCTGTCACTCGGCTACCCAGACGCTGCGGCAGAGCGTGCGTTGCTGATGGGCGAAGATCGCCGGACCCTGTTGCAAAACCTGCCGGCAGTGATGCGAGCAGAGGAATTAGTCGAAGCGCAAAAGTTATTGCGTCATATTCACACCTCACCATCGCTGATTGACTATGTGCAGTCTCTGGCGCATGCAACTCGCCAGGGCGATACGTTTGCCGACGGGATGAGCCCGCGTGCTGCAATTGCACTATTACAAGCTGCCCGTGCCTGGGCGGCCCTGGAGGGACGTGATCATGTAATTCCTGAGGATGTTCAGGCAGTACTGATACCAGTAATTGCCCATCGCTTGCGGCCACTCAAATCTGTGAGCGGCAAAACCAATGCGAGCAGCGAATTGCTCCAGCAACTGATGTTGCGTATCGCAGTGTAACGATAGCCCAATAACAGCCAACGGACGACCATCGTCATTATTGCCCATCTATGCTGACCTCTATACGCGCACGCTTTCGTCGACTGGTTTTTCTTGAACACAAACCAGAGAGCGGTGAGGTACTGCTCAAGCAACGACGTGTGTTTACGCTGCCTAGCAAAGCTGGATGGATGTTTTGCTTACTCATGATTGTTTTATTCATTGCCTCCACCAACTACAATCTTAGCCTGGGTTTTGCACTGACTTTTGTGCTGGTTGCGTGTGGCATGATCAATGCATATTTTGCTTTTTTAAACCTCGCCTACCTGCACTTGCTTGCTGGCAGTGCACAGCCCGTATTTGCAGGTGAGGATGCGCAATTCATCCTGTACATCATCAACCGGCGCAAACGTCAGCGTTATGCGATCTGGATAGGTTTTTCTCAAAAAGGGGCGACAGATCATGCAATCGACGTCGCACAGGAGAGCCGCACGAGTGTCACACTGAGTTACCCGACAGCGGAGCGCGGTTACATGTCTATCCCCAGAGTACGTTTGCAAACCTGGTTTCCATTAGGTTTATTGAGAGCCTGGAGCACGTGGTTACCTGATGCGCAGGTATTAGTCTATCCTCGACCGGAACAAAATGCGCCACCCTTGCCACAACAAGGTAACGAAAAAAATGACGGTCAAGGCCATGCCGGAGATGAGGATTTTTCGGGTGTGCGCGCCTACCAGACCGGTGACCCCATGAAACATCTAGCATGGAAACAAATAGCCAAACTTGATCTGGAGTCGGGCGGTCAACTCGTGACAAAGCAATTTTCGGGCGGCTCCGCCAGCGATATCATTCTCGATTTTGCCAGCTTACCAAGATCAATGGACTTAGAATTAAAGCTCGCCAGAATGACGAGCTGGGTACTTGAGGCAGATGCAACGGCGTTGCCATATGGATTTCGGCTTGGAAATATAGATTATCCCGTCACGACCGGTCAGGCACATCGCCAGGATTGTCTGCGTGCCCTTGCCTTGCACGAACTCACCGATACGCGTCACTCATGAACCAATCAACCCCGAACATGCAAAGTGAAAATGGGATCGCCTCCATGCATACCAGTTGGCGCAAGCTGCCACTGGCGCGTGATAAGGCCGATACCTTGCTACTGATGTTCGCCTGTTTACTGGTGCTGCTGCCACATACTTTACACGCAGCATGGTGGGTATCGGCGAGTTGTCTGGGGCTGTTTGCATGGCGAGTCTGGGTGACGCTGACCGGACGCCGCCTGCCACCATCATGGGTGCTGGTACCGATTGCCAGCATGATGATGTGCGCGGTGTTCTGGCAATTCCGCACGTTCTTCGGTAAAGAAGTCGGCGTAACCATGTTGATGATGCTGCTAGTCTGTAAACTATTAGAAATGCATGCCAAGCGGGATTTATTTGTCGTCATCTATTTGGGTTATTTTTTGCTATTGACGCATTTTTTTGACGCCCAAACGATCGGCACCGCCGCGATGTCATTGTGTGCCTTAGCCGCTTTACTCACGGCGCAATTGTCCTTTCACTATACGGGCGTAGTACCGTCGTTGTGGCAAAGATTAAAATTAGGCTTGTCGATTCTAGGTCTCGCGATTCCGTTGACTGTTGTCGCGTTCTATCTGGTGCCCAGGATTCAAGGGCCTTTGTGGAAATTACCCGGTGATGCACAAAGTGGACATACCGGATTATCAGACTCGATGGCGCCGGGAAATATCAGCAAACTTGCTCTTTCGGAAGACATTGCGTTCAGAGTCAAATTTCCAGATTTTTCGCCATTCAAAGCACCACCTAAAAATCTGCTGTACTGGCGCGGCATCGTGCTCACTCACTTTGACGGGAGGAACTGGACGCATAGCGATATACCGCTAAGTAATAATGCCTCCACCTCTAAAAACGTCATCGCATTTTCTGACAAGCCGATACACCAAGAAATCATCATGGAGCCAAACAACCAGCGCTGGCTTATGGCGCTGGACATGCCTGCCGAACCCGCAAGCCTGACAGACCTTGGTAGCAATCTCAATCAGCTCAAAGAAATGACGGCATCCCAAGCAATCCATAGTCGGCTGCGCTATGAGGTGAGATCCTATCCTGCCTATCAATGGCAAGCGGAATCTGAACTGGCAGATCTGATTCCTGAAGTCGAACTACCAGCGGGATTCAATCCGCGAACACTAGCATTTGCAGCGGATCTCAGACAAAAATTTCAAGATGACGAAAGCGTCATCAAGGCTGTGCTTAACTATTTTCGCGATGAGAATTTTGTTTATACATTAGAGCCTACGTTATTAGGTGCGAATAGCATTGATGATTTTTTGTTTAAATCACGCGAAGGATTTTGTGAACATTATGCAAGCGCATTTGTCGTTCTAATGCGTGCCATCGATATTCCGGCGCGAGTCGTGACCGGGTATCAGGGCGGCGATATGAATATTGTTGACGGTTATATGGAGGTCAGGCAATCAGATGCTCACGCCTGGGCCGAAGTCTGGCTAAAAGGTAAAGGCTGGATAAGAGTAGACCCGACTGCTGCCGTAGCACCAAATCGGGTTATGTTAAGTTTAAATGATGCTATCCCTCGCAACGGCATCACAGGTGCTATCAGTAACGCTCTTAGTAACAACTCCCTGTTGACCGGATTACGCATGCAATGGGATGCCGTTAATAACTCCTGGAATCAATGGGTTCTGAATTACAACCAGGCGAAGCAACTCGACTTCATGCGCTCTCTTGGCTTGGGAGATTTAGATTGGCCGAAAATGACAATGTTATTTTTCGCCATTAGTGCTCTGTTGATGGCGCTGTATGCGTTACCGTTAATGCGCTACCGTACGCAACTATCACCGCTGGACAGCGTTTATCTTGCGTTATGTAAAAAACTGGAGTTCAAGGGATGGCATAAAGCGCCTCATGAAGGACCTCAGGCATATTTGCTGCGGCTAAAAACGATCATGCCAAAGAATAATTACGGTACGGTAGAAGCTTTTCTGAATCTATATACAGCAGCAAAATATGGCAAAGCCGAGTTACCATCTGCTATCCTCGTTTCTCGTTTAAAAACTTTACTTAAGCAATATCGCTGACCTATTGATTTCCATGCTCAAACTATCTGCACAAACTCATTCTCTGACCAACTATATCGGCCTCATTGCATTACTCATCATCGCCTTAACAAGCGCGCCCTATGCGACAGCAGCGGTGAAAAAAACGAGTTCTGCGACAACAACAAAAATGCCTTCCAAACAGGAAGAGAGTGCAGAATTCGCACACTTTGCGCAGTGGAAAGAAGTTGCAGAATTTATTGATCAGATGGTAGCAAAACATGGCTTTGATAAAGCCGAACTGACTGCGACATTTGATCAGATCCGGTACGTAGAATCAGCAATTCAGCTCATGAAACCTGCGCCTGCTGGCAAACCCAAAAACTGGAAAGCCTATCGCGCCCGCTTTGTCGACGCATATCGTATCAATGCCGGTATCGCATTTTGGGATAAATACGCAGACGCACTGAACCGTGCAGAAAACCAATACGGCGTTCCTGCGGAAATCATTGTCGGCCTGATCGGTGTAGAAACGGTATTTGGTAAAAATACCGGCAATTTCCGTGTGATGGATGCACTCACAACGTTGGCGTTTGCTTATCCTGATACGCCAACACGCGTAACTCGTATGGAATTTTTCCGCGGGGAATTAGAGAACATGCTGTTGATGGCGAGAGAATCGCGTCTCGACCCGTTCCAGTTCAAAGGGTCTTATGCGGGCGCAATAGGCTGGTCGCAATTCATGCCTAGCAGCATCAGAAAATTTGCTGTCGATTTTGATGGCGATGGGCAAATTGATTTACTGGCATCGCCAACCGATGCCATTGGCAGTGTGGCGCACTATTTGTCCATGCATGGCTGGAAGAAAAATTTACCGACGGCATTTCCGGCTACCCTGATGATTAATCCGGACAATGAACAAGATGCAAACAAACTCAGTTCGATATTAGGTCAGGGATTACGGGCGAACTATAAGCTTGACGAGTTACGCCCGGTGGCGACAACCGCCAGCCACGATGCAGCAGACAACTTGCTCTATGGTTTGATCGATTTGCAAAACGGAAATGAACCAACAGAATACTGGCTTGCTACTGAGAATTTTTTTACCATTACTCAGTATAACCGTAGCTATTTTTATGCCATGTCGGTGATTGATTTGGGTAAAGTCATTGCCGCTGCGCGTACAAAATAAGGCGAATTACGACAAAAATCACCGGAATTAGCTAAAAGTTGCCATGCAGAATTTTCCACGCCTGAATGATATTTTCACCGATTAATATTGCTAAATAGTATGACTTAAACTACATTAATATTATCTAATGATACATTTACGTTATCAGAAAGCAATGTGTCAAGAGATTTAACAATGTTTTGCTATTCTTCTGGCAAGAAAAATCTATTTTAAAGATACAATATTACCGTTTGATTAATCTTTTATTGAAGCAATGTTTTTTTGAATCAATAAGCTAAATAGCGAGGTAATTATGGCAAATCTGACACAGCTTGAATCCGATGAAATCGACTACGATCCAAATAATTTGTTGGACACATTGATTAAACAATTGCATTTAAAAAATGATGCCGCTTTGTCCAGGGCCTTGGAAGTAGCTCCGCCAGTAATCAGTAAAATCCGTCACCGCCGTCTGCCAGTTGGCGCATCCCTGTTGATTCGCATGCACGAAATCAGCGATGTCAGCATTAAAGATTTGCGTGAATTGATGGGTGACCGTCGTGCGAAATTCCGTATCAGCGACAAACAATTCAAACCAAAAGAAGCTGCGGCGAATAGCTAAAAAATTTCGACAAAAATTTTGTCGTCAGACACTAAATTAATTGAGAATGCCGTAAATGTATCTGAGTACATTTACGGCATTTTTGTACCTAAAACGTATTGTGAGGTGCCATTTCAATCCGCAATACTATTTCAGGCAGGAAATACACCTGTAGACAAATAACGATCGCCACGATCGCAAACAATAAATACGATCGTTGCGTTTTCTACTGTATGCGCAATACGTAATGCCACTTCACAGGCACCTGCTGCAGAGATACCGCAAAAAATACCCTCCTCCGCAGCCATACGACGTGCCATGTGTTCAGCATCTGACTGACTGACTGACTCTTCCTGATCGACTCTTGCCTTATCATAGATTTTTGGCAAATACGCTTCTGGCCATTTTCGGATACCGGGAATCTGTGAACCTTCTTCCGGTTGCGCACCGACAATACGAATTTCAGGATTTTGCTCTTTCAAATAAGCGGATACTCCCATGATCGTTCCTGTAGTTCCCATCGCACTTACAAAATGCGTGATGCGACCTTCTGTATCACGCCAGATTTCAGGGCCAGTGGTTTCATAATGCGCCAACGGATTATCTGGATTCGCGAACTGATCAAGGATCACTCCCTTGCCTTCCTTTTGCATTTGCTCTGCCAGATCACGGGCATACTCCATACCACCCGTTTTAGGAGTCAATACAATCTGCGCTCCATAAGCGGCCATACTTTGACGGCGCTCTATACTTAAATTTTCAGGCATCAACAACACCATCTTATAACCACGCATAGCCGCCGCCATGGCCAACGCAATTCCGGTATTGCCGCTAGTTGCCTCAATCAGAGTATCACCGGGCTTGATACGGCCACGCAATTCGGCGTGCTTGATCATGGACAATGCAGGCCTGTCTTTCACCGACCCAGCAGGATTATTGCCCTCTAATTTGCCTAAGATAATATTGTTGCGACGCTTAATTTCCTCGCTGGGAATTCTTTGCAGCATCACAAGCGGAGTATTTCCTATCGTATCTTCTATGGTCAAATAAGGCATGGTGATCGTTGGTGTGAAATTTAAAACATCATTTTAAACGCTGTAGCGCCTTACTGCTTGGTTCCCAATCAAGGTGCGATCAATTTACGTGTAAATAAAAAACCCCTGAGTATTTCCATACCCAAGGGTTGTTTGATTCTGACTTTTCAGCAGATACAGCCGGATACTTCTTACTTAGATGCGGATGCTTTGGCAGACGCTTTGGCGGTGGAAGCGGTAGCTGACGCAGCGGCAGGCGTTGATGCAGCTGCGGATGCACTAGCAGCTTTCTCAGCTTTCTCAGCTTTATCAGCCTTAGCTGGTTTTGCCGGTTTTTCTGCTGGCTTTGCCTCTGCGCCTGCTTTAGGCTGGCCATTGACCGTCAAACCTGCAGCGGACAACTTGACTGCGCTCTTTTCACCGATACCCTTAACACGCTTTTCAAAATCAGCCCAATCTTTGAAATTTCCGCCTTTGGTACGTTCTTCGATAATTGCTTTAGATTTTGCTGGCCCGATACCTTTAATGCCATCCAATGCGGCCTGATCACCTTTATTCACATCGACGTCCGCAAAAGCGAAACCCATCGTGACAATCATTGCGGCGATAGCCAAAAGAAATTTCTTGAACATATAAGCACTCCCAATTAAGTTGAATTGAACTGCGTTCATTATTGACGCTGTCGAATTGATTTATAAGATCAGACCGAAATACCACCTCGTTCTGTTTCAATTAACGACCTGAGGATGCACAGGTTGACAGCGACAACAATATTAACAGTAAATTAACTTTGATTAACAAAGTGAGTTATGTTGTGGCAAATAATTCTTCCTTGGATACGGTGGCAGTACCGAGCTTACCAACGACGATACCGCCCGCACGATTTGCTAACATCACCGCATCTTTCATGCTCATGCCGGAAGCCAGGCTTGCTGCCATCGTCGCAATGACGGTGTCTCCCGCACCCGAGACATCATAGACTTCTCTCGCCATCGCTGGCACGTGAGTGACATCATGTTCTGTGTAGAGGCTCATCCCCTCTTCTGAGCGAGTCAGCAATAAAGCATCTAAAGATAATTGGTGACGGAGGGCTTGCGCTTTTTCTGTCAACTCACCCTCACTAGTCCAGTCGCCAATAACCTGACGCAATTCTGACTTATTTGGCGTCAGCATGGTTGCTCCTGCGTAACGCGCAAAATCACTTCCCTTCGGATCCACCAGCACAGGTTTGCCCACTGCATTAGCCGCTGCAATCATCGCCACAACATTCACCAAACTGCCTTTTGCATAATCGGATAAGACGATTAAATCATACTCAGAAATGAGTGCATTGAAACGCGACAGTTTGTCTTGTAAAACGTGCTCGGTCGGTTTTTCTTCAAAATCAATGCGTAACAATTGCTGCTGCCGTCCAATGACGCGCAGCTTGATGATGGTAGAGATCGCCTTATCACGGCTTAAATAACTATCAATGCCCGATTGCCCCAGCAATTGCTCGACGCTATTACCCGCCTCATCATCACCGATCACACCCAGCAAGCCAGCGTGCAAACCCAATGCGGCGGCATTGCGTGCGACGTTAGCAGCACCGCCGAGACGTTCTTCACGCTTTTCTATCCGAACGATCGGTACCGGCGCTTCCGGAGAAATGCGATTGACCTCACCGAACCAATAGCGGTCCAGCATGACATCGCCAGCGACCAGAATACGTTTTGATTCAAGCATACGGATCATGTGCGTGTCAGGACAGAGCGGCCGATGCCATGGTATTCAATACCGATTTCGGTCATGACCGCTGGCTCGAATAAGTTACGTCCATCAAAAATCACCGGATGATTCAACAAGGATTTCACTTTATCAAAATCGGGGCTGCGGAATGCCTTCCACTCAGTGACGATGGCCAAAGCATCCGCCTGGTTCAGGGCATCCATAGGGTTGCTGGCGAAACGGATTTTTTCCAGTAATGCCGGACTATCTGCGAAGTCCAGTGCAAATACACGCTTTGCCTCCGGCATAGAGACTGGATCGTACACTGCAACGCTGGCGCCTTTACGCAATAGTTCGCCAAGCAGAACACGTGACGATGCAGCGCGCATATCATCCGTATTCGGTTTAAACGCCAGACCCCAGATCGCAAAATGCTTACCGCGCAAATCATCGCCGAAGCGCTTCACAATTTTTTTACCAAGCACCAGTTTTTGCTGTTCATTGACAGCCTCAACTGCCTGCAAGACTAATAAGTCCAGACCATAATCCTGTGCAGTACGCTCTAAAGCCTGTACGTCTTTGGGAAAACAAGAACCTCCATAACCACAACCGGCATATAAAAAACTATGTCCGATACGTGGATCCGAACCAATACCATGCCTTACTGCCTCAATATCAGCACCGACATGATCTGCCAGATTCGCTAACTCATTCATGAACGAAATCCGCGTTGCCAGCATTGCGTTCGCGGCATATTTGGTGAACTCCGCAGAGCGCACGTCCATCCAGAAAGTACGTTCGTGATTACGATTGAAAGGCGCATACAGTTTCTTCATTTGCGAATGCGCGATACTGCCTTGCGGTGTATCGTCACAGCCAATCACAATCCGGTCAGGACGCATGAAATCTTCTACCGCAGCGCCCTCTTTCAAAAATTCCGGATTAGAAACAACCGAAAATTGTCCCTCTGAATTACGCGCAGACAATTCTGCTTTGACCGCAGCAGACACTTTATCCGCGGTACCGACCGGCACCGTTGATTTATCGACGATGACTTTAAAACCCGTCATGTATTTGCCAATATTACGTGCCGCGGCCAATACATATTGCAAGTCAGCGGATCCGTCTTCATCCGGCGGAGTACCCACCGCGATGAACTGGACATCGCCATGGGCGACACTAGCGGCAACATCGGTTGAAAACTGGATGCGTCCGGCAGCACGGTTACGTGCGACAAGTTCTTCCAGACCCGGCTCATGAATAGGAATACCACCGTTATTCAAGATGTCGATTTTGCGTTGATCGACGTCAAGGCAAAATACGTCATTACCCAATTCAGCCAGACAAGCACCGGTGACCAGCCCTACATAACCCGTACCAATAATTGTAATTTTCATGTTGTGATCACAATCCCTAGATAATTTTTACGTTATTCTTTATGAGTACAAAAACTCAATTCATTACATTTAATTCTTCGGTACGGCGCGGTGGATACGTTTCCCAACGACTGCACCCTGGACATTGCCAATAAAATTGGCGTGCTTTAAAACCGCAATGAGAACACTGATAACGTGCAAGTTTTTGTGCATAGCCATGCACCAGATTTTTGACTAAAGACAGTTCAGGCCTGACTTCCGGCGGCGCTACCATCAGACGCGCATCGAGCAACTTATCCAGACCTAATAAGGTTGGCGTGCGGCGTAATTCGTCACTAACTAATTGGTTCGCTGCATCAACCGTATCCAGCTCCAAAGTCGCTTTAAAGACGACCTCCAATAAATCAATAGAGGACGCTTCTGCCAGATAGCCTTTAAGTAAATTCAAACCTTCTTGCGGCCGGTCCAACTTACGATAACCATCCATCAACCGTTGTGCGACAAGTGCAACATGAGGAACACTTTGCTGCTCGACACGACGCCAAGCAAGCAAGGCTTTTTCGACTTCGCCGTTTGCCAGATGGACATCACCCATCAGGATCGCTGCACGTACATTATGGCGATCAGCGGCCAACGCTTTTTCTAGCATCGCCAATGCGGCATCTGGATGTGTATGTACCAATTCATCCTGTGCCATTTCGCAGTAAAACTGTGCGATTTCTTTTTGCCGCCCGCCGGCACCAGATTCTTGCAAGGCATACGCCGCCTCGATCGCCCTCGCCCATTCTTTTTCACGCTGATAAATTTCTAGTAGCGCGCGCCTCGCCTGAATGGCGTATTGTCCGGCAACCAGCTGATTAAACGTTTCTTCGGCACGGTCTAACAGGCCTGCTTTCAGATAATCCTGACCAAGTTCAAACATCGCCTGGGTCTGTTGATCTAGCGGCAAATCGGGGCGAGATAAGAGATTTTGATGTACGCGAATTGCACGTTCAGTTTCACCGCGACGGCGAAACAAATTACCGAGCGCGAAATGTAATTCCACTGTCTCAGGGTCCAGTTTAACGATTTCGATGAAGGCATCGATCGCTTTGTCATGCTGATCATTAAGGAGAAAATTCAATCCTTTGAAATAGCCACGCGGCAGGCTGCGCGATTCGGAAATCAGTTGACGAATATCGACGCGTGCAGCAATCCAGCCCAGGGAAAAAAACAGAGGGATGCCCAGCAACCACCAAATATCAAATTCCATTTTTATTTTCGCTTATATGGTGATCAGATATTTCGAATGCCATCAGGCTGGGGCGCTTCGGTGCTTGCACGTTGTGCTGCAAGTCTTTCTTTTTCAATTTCTGCGATAGTTTTTTTATGCTTAGAAATATCACGTTTGTGACGAAAAACCATAGGAACCATCGCCAATGCACCAAGAATACCGCCGCACAAAAAAAAGGCGAGTAACAGTATAACCAGAGGTGCGGATTGCTGATATCCCAAAAAATATTGCAAGGTAACAATTTGATCGTTCTTCATCGCGAAACCAAAAAAGATGATGAATAAGATCAAAGTAATGATGCGAGAAATGATTTTCATAACAGTATCCTAAGTAGCTCTTATGGAGTTATTGACACCGTAACACAGAGTAGAGCGACAAGCTCTGAAGCATGCATGGTGGCATCTATAAACTCATACGGAATTGTACGTGAAAAAAAACGGTATATCGGTCAAGCCGATATACCGTTTTCACTTTTTTGCATACTTTTTAAGTGTCAGGCCGCCGAACTGACGACTAAACTAATCGTCTTGTATCGGTTGCCCTACCATTGCATCCACACGTTCACGCAATTCCTTACCTGGTTTGAAATGCGGCACCCGTTTTTCAGGCACCATCACTTTGTCACCAGACTTGGGATTACGTCCAATGCGTGGAGGCCGACTATTCAAGGCAAAGCTGCCAAAACCACGGATCTCAATGCGATGCCCTGTTGCCAGCGCATCTGACATTGCATCCAATATGGTCTTGACTGCGACATCCACATCCTTTGCTACCAGTTGTGGATATCGCTCAGCCAGGCGACCAATCAACTCAGACTTTGTCATCTAAAACTCAGCGTCTTAATTGATGCTTAGTTTTTGTTGTCGAGCTTAGCTTTCAACAATGCGCCCAGGCTTGTAGTGCCGGAAGCTGCATTGGAGTCAGTTGTCATTTTTTGCATTGCTTCTTGTGTTTCAGCGCTATCTTTTGCTTTGATAGACAACTGGATACCACGAGCTTTGCGGTCGATGTTCAACACCAATGCTTCAACGCTGTCGCCAACTTTCAGGTGTGTACCGGCATCTTCCACGCGATCGCGGGAGATTTCGGAAGCACGCAAGTAGCCTTCAACATCATCAGCCAACTGGATGACTGCGCCTTTAGCTTCAACAGATTTCACTGTACCAGTCACGATTGCGCCTTTGTCGTTCATTGCGCAGTAGTTGTTGAATGGGTCGCCTTCCAATTGCTTAACGCCCAGAGAAACGCGTTCACGTTCAACATCAATTGCCAACACGATGGCTTCCAGTTCATCACCTTTCTTGAAGCGACGAACTGCTTCCTCGCCTGTTTCGTTCCAGGACAGATCGGACAAATGCACCAGACCGTCGATGTTACCGGACAAGCCGATAAATACGCCGAAGTCAGTGATGGACTTGATCGCGCCGCGAACTTTGTCACCTTTCTTGTGGTTGATCGCGAAATCATCCCAAGGATTGGCTTTGCACTGTTTCATGCCCAGGCTGATACGACGACGTTCTTCGTCGATTTCCAGAACCATGACTTCAACTTCGTCGCCCAACTGAACAACTTTGTTTGGTGCAACGTTTTTGTTCGTCCAGTCCATTTCGGAAACGTGAACCAGACCTTCAATACCTTGTTCGACTTCAACGAACGCGCCGTAGTCGGTCAGGTTTGTTACTTTACCGAACAGACGTGTGTTCGCTGGGTAACGACGGGACAAACCTGTCCATGGGTCGTCGCCCAGTTGTTTTACGCCCAGGGAAACACGGTTTTTCTCTTGGTCGAATTTCAATACTTTTGCAGTGATTTCCTGACCAACTGTCAACACCTCGGAAGGGTGACGTACACGACGCCATGCCAGATCAGTGATATGTAACAGACCGTCGATACCGCCCAGATCCACGAACGCGCCGTAGTCAGTGATATTTTTGACAATACCGGTAACCACTGTGCCTTCTTTCAGGGTTTCCATCAGTTTTTGACGCTCTTCGCCCATGGACGCTTCAACAACAGCGCGGCGGGACAGCACAACGTTATTACGCTTACGGTCGAGCTTGATAACTTTGAATTCCATGGTTTTGCCTTCGTAAGGAGTTGTATCCTTAACTGGGCGTGTATCAACCAAAGAACCTGGCAAGAAAGCGCGGATGCCGTTCGTCAGAACAGTCAAGCCACCTTTGACTTTGCCATTGACAGTACCGATAACCATCTCGCCAGACTCCAGCGCTTTTTCGAGCGCGAGCCATGAGGCCAGACGTTTAGCTTTGTCACGGGACAAAATTGTATCGCCGAAACCGTTTTCCAGCGAATCAATCGCTACGGAAACGAAATCGCCGATGTTAACTTCCAGTTCGCCCTGGTCGTTTTTGAATTCTTCAACAGGAATAAAGGCTTCAGATTTGAGGCCAGCGTTCACGATCACGAAGTTGTGGTCGATACGAACGACTTCAGCAGAGATTACTTCACCGGAACGCATATCCTGGCGTGACAGGGATTCTTCGAATAAAGCTGCGAAGCTATCTGCACCGGTAGCAAAATCTTGGGACATAAAAACAGTAGACATAAGGTACTCGAGTTATCCAGAACACGGCAAAAACGCTGTGTACACTGGGTTAGGTTAAACAAACCCGCACTGACTTTGCATCAGCACAGGCACTTCAGCATTGATTTCCAGAAGACTGATGCACCGGAAATCAATTGAATGCACAAATTGACAAATTAATTTACCGCCGACTGACCACATTTTCACTGACATTTTTTCCAGTGACGTTATTGAATTACCGGCTTGCTTCAGCGTATAAATCCAGCACGATCTGCACCGCCTGCTCGACTCCCATTGCTGAGGTATCGAGGATATACGCCCCTGGTGCGGGCTTGAGCGGCGCCGCAGTGCGGGCACTGTCTCTCGCATCACGCTCCGTCAAATCTTTTACCAAGTCTTCCATATTAGCAGAAAAACCCTTTTCAATCAATTGCTTATATCTTCTTGACGCACGCGCCTCAACACTTGCCGTAAGATAAATTTTTTGAGTGGCATCGGGGAAGATCACTGTTCCCATATCACGCCCATCCGCCACCAGTCCCGGGGGGTAGCGAAACGCCACTTGCAGGTCAACCAGCGCCTTGCGGACCTCAGGCAATACCGCGATCTTGGAGGCAGCAACACCGATTGCTTCCGCCCGCACGACATCGGTCACATCTTGCTCATCCAGCAACACATGACCATGCACAAAACGACAAGGCAACACTCTTGCCAGCTCAGCCAGCCTCGCTTCATCATCGAGCGCAATGTGATTTTGCTGTGCCGATAAGGCCGTCAGGCGATACAAAGCACCGGAATCGAGGTAATGAAAACCCAATTGCTTAGCGACGCGATGCGCTACCGTACCCTTACCTGAGGCAGTAGGCCCATCGATCGTAATGACTGGCACAGTCGGCATACTCAAAACAATTCCTTATGGTTGATTTTGGCAAACGCATCGAAATAATCAGGGAAGGTTTTCGCCACGCATTTAGGATCATTGATACGCATTGCAGCACCGCGGCGTGCAGCACCATCCAGAGTGGCCAGAGAAAAACACATGGCCATGCGGTGATCGTCGTAGGTATCAATAGTAGCAGGGTGGATCTCGGTAGGTGGTGTGACGGTCATATAATCAGCACCCTCTTCGACAATCGCCCCCAGCTTACGCAATTCTGTCGCCATGGCAGTGATACGATCCGTCTCCTTAACGCGCCAGCTGGCGATATTGCGCAAGGTCGTTGTGCCATTGGCATATAAAGCGGCAACCGCAATCGTCATTGCCGCATCAGGAATATGGTTAAAATCCATATCAATCGCTTGCAGCGCGCCATTCGACCGGGCTTCTATCCAGTTGTCGCCACGGGTGATTGTCGCACCCATTTTCTCTAGGGCTTCGGCAAAACGTACGTCGCCCTGGATGCTGTTCAGCCCCACGCCTTCAACCCGCACCGGCCCGCCAGCAATGGCACCGGCAGCCAGGAAATAAGACGCCGACGACGCATCACCTTCGACATGAATCGTCTGCGGCGATACATAACGCTGCCCCGTCGCAATCGTAAATGCCTGCCAGCCATCGCGCTGCACCATGACACCAAAACGCTGCATCAGGTTCAAGGTAATTTCGATATACGGTTTAGAAATCAACTCGCCAATCACTTCAATCGTCACATCATGGTCACGCGCCATCAGCGGCGCGGCCATCAGCAATGCCGTCAAGAACTGGCTGGAAACATTGCCTTTGACCTGCAAACGATGGGCATGAATATGACCGCGACGAATGTGCAGCGGCGGGAAGCCGGGATTGCCGGTGTAGTCAATCTGCGCACCAACTTGATTTAAGGCATCAACCAGATCACCGATCGGACGCTCGTGCATACGCGACACGCCGTGCAAGGTGTAATCGCCACCGATCACCGCGAGAGCAGCGACCAGCGGGCGAATCGCGGTACCCGCATTTCCCATAAATAAATCGGCCTGATGCTGCGGCAACACGCCGTCGGCTCCCGTGACCGTGTAGTTCTGCGTCGCGCCGTCCTGCGTCCACTGCACGCCTAATTTTTGCAAGGCATTCAGCATGACCAGGGTATCGTCAGACGCCAGCAACTCAAGAATTTGCGTCGTTCCTTGTGCCAGCGCCGCCAGCAACAAAGTCCGGTTAGAAATACTCTTAGAGCCCGGCAAACGCACCGTGCCTTGCGCCTGCATCACAGGATGTAAATCGAGGTAGTGCGGATAGTGTTTGGCTTGTTGGCTCATGCGGATGGTTTATATCGACTAAATAAGGTTGGAACGGATATGCATGCACATTCATTGCGCGCTTGTTATGCACTCATCATACTAAGAGAAGTACATACTCCTATCAGTATATTTTTATAGTCCGTATCATTGTTGCGGGATTAAGCATATTTTAAGTAAAAAATGGGGGAGTATTTATTTCAACGCATGACTGCATTGCTATAATCAAGCTCAGTCCCCACCCTCCTTGTTCTGCTTCTCGGCAGCTTCTATTGCCGTGATCCAGTTATGGCGCGCTGCCTGCGCATGACTATAAATGGATTCAATACCAGTCGCATCGGCATTCACCAGATGCTCACGCAGAATCGCCAGTCGCGCAGTGTAAGAGTCCAACTCCTGCAACATTGCACTACGGTTTGCCAGCGTAATATCTCGCCACATTTCCGGCGACGAACCGGCAATCCGGGTAAAGTCACGAAAGCCGCTGGCAGCATATTGAAACAAGGTGTCCGCATGCGGTTTGCGCGCAATATCATCCACCAGAGCATACGCCAGCAAATGCGGCAAATGACTGACCGAGGCAAACACCGCGTCATGCTCAGCCGGACTCAGATAATGAATGATCGCACCGCATTGCTGCCACGCGTACGCGACTCTGGCGACTGCCTCATCCGTATTCTCCGGCAAGCGCGTGATAACGGCTTTTTTTCCCACATACAAATCGACTAATGCCGCATCGGGACCGTTTTGTTCACGTCCCGCAATCGGATGCGCGGGAACGAATTGCGCAAGCTGATCGCCCATCACCAGCCTCGCCGCCTCGACTACATCGGACTTGGTACTCCCCGCATCAGTAACGACGGTGTCGGGCTGCAAATACGGCTGAATCGACGACAAAATTGTCGCCGTCTGTGCGACTGGCGCGGCGATCAGCACCAGATCGGCGTCACGTACCGCAGCGGCAGCAGAATCCGCAATCTCATCGATGATGCCAAGTTGCTGCGCGCGTTGCAACGAGGCCAGACTGCGGCCGACGCCAACCACATGCTCAACGACTCCCGCCTTTTTTAAGGCCAGAGCAAATGAGCCGCCTATCAGGCCAACGCCGAAAATAGCGACCCGTTTCAGCTGGTGTTGGATCGGCTGCTGCGCTGTCGGTTTCAACTTATCGTTACTCATCATCGCTTGTCATTAGCCATCATCAATCTCACAAATATCCAGCGATCAGGCAGCCAGTATTTCTTTTAAAGCAGAGATGAACACGGCATTTTCCTCCGGTAAACCAATGGAGATGCGCAGGAATTGTGGCAAACCGTAGTTACCAACCGGACGCACGATAATGCCGCGCTTCAAAAGTTCGAGATTAATACGCGCGCCAGCACTGTCTTCGTCACCGACTTTGACTAAAACAAAGTTACCGAAAGAAGGAACGAATGCCAGATTCAGTTCTTTAAAAGCCGTAGTCAGTTGCGCATATCCATCCGCATTCAGCTTCGCACTTTTTTGCAAAAACTCTGCGTCATTCAAGGCAGCAATCGCAGCGGCTTGTGCCATGGAATTAACATTAAACGGTTGGCGTACACGATTCAGTAAATCCGTGATGCCAGGCTGCGCGATCCCAAAACCGATACGCAAACCAGCCAGGCCATACGCCTTGGACATGGTGCGCGATACCAGCAAGTTAGGGAACTGTCTGACCCAGGCGATCGAGTCATATTGCAAGTCGGCGGCGAGGAATTCGTTATACGCCTCATCTAGCACCACTACGACATCCGCAGGCACTTCTTTCAGGAAGGCCTCAATCTCCGCCGCTGGCAAAAAGGTGCCTGTCGGATTATTAGGATTTGCAATGAAGACCAATCTAGTATCTGCAGTAATCGCCGCCGCCATTGCGGCCAGATCATGACCAAAATCTTTTGCTGCGACCACAATCGCACGCCCTCCAACCGCTTGCGTTACCAATGGATACACGGCAAATGAATACTGCGCAAACACGACCGACTGCCCTGGCTCAACAAAAGAATGCGCAGCTAATTCCAGTATGTCGTTACTGCCGTTACCTAAGGTAATCCAGTCCTGCGGCACATGGTATTTCGCCATGATCGCAGCTTTTAATTCAAAGCCATTCGCATCAGGATAACGTCCCAGATCAGCCGCCGCTTTGAGCATCGCTGCCTGTGCAGATTGCGGTACGCCGAGCGGGTTTTCATTTGATGCCAGCTTGACGATTTTTGATTCGTCCAGACCAAATTCACGCGCGACTTCAGAGATAGGTTTGCCGCCTTGGTAAGGGGCAATTGCGCGAACATAGGCGGGGCCAAATTCAGGACCAAATTGTATAGACATAGCAACTCCAAAAATTGTCCAGCGTCTGGCTGGATTGACAAAACAAATGATATTTTTAATTACATCACGCAATATCGGTGCGGGTTTCAAAGCATTTTTGACTTGAAAGGCGCATCTACGTTGCGGATAGCAAGTTCAATGTATTTTCTACGCGTTAAATCGTGCAAGGATAAGAGCCCAGTATTTTGAAAAATGCGGCATTGTCATTCAAGTCCGACATCGCCCTGGCAACTTTATCGTCCAGCACATGGCCTTCTACATCGACGTAAAAATAGTATTCCCAGTTGCCGGTGCGTGCCGGGCGTGATTCGAAGCGTGTCATCGAAACGCCGTGCTTGGACAAAGGCGCTAACAGGTTGTATACCGCACCGGCTTTATTCGGCACCGCCAGCACCAGAGAGGTCTGGTCCTTACCGCTTGGCGTTGTATGCAGACGCCCGATCACGGCAAAGCGGGTGCGGTTATGCGGATCATCCTGAATATGCGCACTGACCACACCGAGCTGATATTGCTGACCGGCGATTTCACTGGCGATAGCAGCCATCGTAGCGTCGCCACTGGCCATGCGTGCGGCTTCGGCATTAGATGCCATCGCTTGTCGTTCGATATGCGGATAATGCTGATTCAGCCAGGCCTGACATTGCGCCAAAGCTTGTGAGTGCGCGCAAATCCGCGTCACGCCATCCATATTACCGGTCTTGGTCATCAGACTATGCTGTACCGCAATCGCGAGTTCGCCGCTAATGGCGAGACTGGTTTGCAATAACAAATCGAGAGTGCGGTTAATCGCGCCTTCAGTTGAATTTTCTATCGGCACCACGCCAAAATCGGCGGTGCCTGCCTCGGTTGCACGGAACACTTCATCAATCGACACGCATGGCAAAGCCTGAATTGCATGTCCAAATTGCTGGTACACCGCCTGCTCACTGAAGGTACCGACCGGCCCCAGAAAAGCCACCACGACACGACGCTCCAGCGCACGGCAAGCGGACATGATTTCGCGGAAAATCAATTGGATATCCTGACTCGCTAACGGCCCCGGATTGCGCTCAGCGACACTACGCAGAACCTGCGCTTCACGTTCCGGGCGAAATACCGGTGCATTGGTCTCGGCCTTGACATGACCGACCTCTTCCGCAACACGAGCACGCTCATTTAATAAAGACAGAATTTGTGTATCGATGGCGTCAATTCTTTGACGCAAAGGGAGTAATTTATTATCGCTCATAAGAAACCTAAAAACCGTTTAGCGAGTTGATGAAAACGTCGCGGCGTAGTCACACTTCTACCAGTCACAGCATCCCCGCTGGTTAGCGTAGCGTGATGGTAATGATGCTCGCCTCTCTTCCGACTTTTGGTCGTTGTCCTTAGCGCCACGGTTTCCAGGTGATGGTGAATGCCATGCAAAGAAAGGGCTAAAGAGGAGAGGCTATCGGATCGCTCGCTGCTCAAGTATGAGCGCGGGCAAATTCTTTCATAAAACTAACCAAGGCTTGTACGCCTTCGATCGGCATGGCGTTATAAATCGAGGCGCGCATACCACCAACCGCTTTATGTCCCTTTAATTGCAGCAAGCCGTGTTGCTTTGCCTGCGTTAAAAATTCAGTATTCAAACTTTCATCACGCAAAAAAAATGGTATGTTCATGCGTGAGCGGCAATCCTTAGCAACCCGGTTGACATAGAAGTCCGACGCATCCAGATAGTCATACAGTAGTTGCGCCTTGGCGATGTTTTTCTGCTCCATGGCGGCAACGCCCCCCTGACGCTTCAGCCACTGGAACACCAGACCGGCAATATAAATCGCATAGGTTGGCGGCGTGTTGTACATGGAATCATTGTCGGCGACGATTTTCCAGTCGAAGGCTGAGGGACAAATTGGCAACGCATGACCGAGCAAATCCTCTCGCACGATGACGATGGTCAAGCCGGCAGGACCGATATTTTTTTGCGCGCCACCAAAGATCACACCGTATTTAGCAACATCAATCACACGCGACAAAATATGCGAGGACATGTCCGCCACAATAGGCGCATCGCCCGTGTCGGCACTCACATCCGGTGCGAAATGGTATTCAACGCCATCGATGGTTTCATTCGTACAGAGATGCACGTAGGCAGCATCTTTGGACAAGGTCCAGCTATCACGGGACGGTATCACAGTGTGTCCGTTCGCTTCGGCGGAGGCGGCGACATTCACCTTGCCGTATTTTTGCGCTTCTTTGATCGACTTGGCAGTCCACGATCCAGTATGGATGAAATCTGCGATTGCCGGTTGCGGTTTACGTCCCATCAGATTCATGGGAACAATCGCGTTTTCACCTAAACCGCCACCTTGCAGAAACAAAATTTTGTAATTGTCCGGCACCGCCAGCAGCTCGCGCAAATCGCTTTGCGCTGCGGCGATGATGGACATAAATTCCGGTCCGCGATGACTCATTTCCATCACTGACATACCGCTGCCATGCCAGTCCAGCATTTCTGCTGCGGCCTGCTGCAATACTTCTTTAGGTAATACGGCAGGTCCGGCAGAGAAATTGTAGATCGTTGTCATACAATTTACTCCGCAGCAGCTGGCTCGTCATTAGCGCCGGTATCAGCAGCCGTATCCGCACTTGCATCGGTATCTGGTTCGTCAACATCCGTTTCCACAATACGCTGCAAGCCAGATAGCTTGGTGCCATCTTCTACCGCGATCAAGGTAACGCCTTGTGTTGCACGACCCATTTCACGAATTTCTGAGACACGGGTACGTATTAGCACACCGCCGGTTGTGATGAGCATGATTTCATCATTGCTATCCACCAGTGTCGCCGCAACCACTTTGCCGTTACGTTCAGACGTCTGGATCGCAATCATACCTTTGGTACCACGACCATGACGAGTGTACTCGGTGATCGGCGTACGCTTACCGAAGCCATTTTCGGTCGCGGTCAATACCGATTGCTGTTCGTTCTCAGCCACCAACAGCGCAATCACTTGCTGACCTTCTTCGAGGTTCATACCGCGCACACCACGTGCCGTACGGCCCATTGGACGTACATCGTTTTCGTCAAAGCGCACTGCCTTGCCAGAGTCAGAGAACAACATGACATCGTGCTTACCGTCAGTCAGCGCGGCACCAATCAGGAAGTCACCGTCATCCAGATCCACCGCGATAATGCCGGCTTTACGTGGATTGCTGAAATCATTCAATGGCGTTTTCTTCACAGTACCAAGGCTGGTCGACATGAAGATGTAATGGTCTTCAGGGAAGCTGCGGTTATCACCCGACAATGGCAGAATCACTGTGATTTTTTCACCATCTTGCAACGGGAACATATTCACAATCGGCTTGCCGCGGGAGTTGCGTGAGCCTTGCGGTACTTCCCAGACTTTTAACCAGTACAGACGGCCACGGTTCGAGAAGCACAGGATGTAGTCATGCGTATTGGCGACAAACAATTGCTCGATCCAGTCATCATCTTTGGTCGCGGTCGCCTGCTTCCCGCGACCGCCGCGTTTTTGCGCGCGATATTCGGACAAAGGCTGCGATTTCATGTAACCGGTATGTGACAGTGTCACGACCATATCGACTGGCGTGATCAGGTCTTCTGTTTCGAGATCGGTCGCATTGTGCGTGATCTCGGAACGACGAACGTCTTTGTTACCTTCACCGTACTCATTGCGGGCAGCAGTCAATTCATCAGTAATGATGACCGTGACGCGCTCTGGCTTGGACAAAATATCCAGCAAATCAGCAATCACCGACATCACATCTTTGTATTCGTTGACGATCTTATCTTGTTCCAGACCAGTCAAACGTTGCAGACGCATCTGCAAAATTTCTTGCGCCTGATCGTCGGACAGCTTGTACAAACCGTCCTTTTGAATACCATAATGCTTCGGCAGATTTTCTGGGCGGAATGCATCGATACCGGCTGGATTGTCTGCCGCAGTCCGCATCAACATCTCACGCACCATGGAGCTGTCCCAGGCGCGATTCATCAATTCTTGTTTCGCTAAGGGCGGCGTCGGTGCTGCCTTGATGATGGCAATGAAATCATCAATATTGGCCAATGCAACCGCCAGGCCTTCCAGTACATGGCCACGTTCACGGGCTTTACGCAGCTCAAATACCGTACGGCGCGTAACCACCTCGCGACGATGCGAGAGGAAGCAATCCAGCATCTGCTTCAGGTTCAGCAGCTTAGGCTGACCGTTCACCAGCGCCACCATATTCATACCGAAAGTGTCTTGTAACTGCGTTTGCTTATACAGATTATTCAATACGACTTCTGGCACTTCACCGCGCTTCAACTCAATGACGACGCGCATACCGGATTTATCGGATTCATCACGGATGTCGGAAATGCCATCCAGCTTTTTATCGCGCACCAGCTCGGCGATACGTTCCAGCAGGGACTTCTTATTAACCTGGTAAGGCAGCTCATCGACGATCAGTGCAGTACGGTTTTCTTTACCAAATTCTTCAAAATGCGTCTTGGCACGCATGACCACACGACCGCGACCAGTACGGTAACCGTCACGCACACCGGATACGCCATAAATAATGCCTCCGGTAGGGAAATCTGGTGCAGGGATAATTTCGATCAGTTCATCAATCGTGCAGTCCTGATTGCGCAAGACATGCAAAGCCCCGTTGATGATTTCAGTAATATTGTGCGGCGGGATATTGGTTGCCATACCTACCGCAATACCCGATGCGCCGTTGATCAGCAGATTCGGGATACGGGTCGGCAAGACAGATGGTTCTTTTTCTTTGCCATCGTAGTTGGGAACGAAGTCAACAGTTTCTTTTTCAATATCGGCCAGAATTTCATTAGCGATCTTATCCAGACGGCACTCGGTATAACGCATAGCCGCCGCATTATCGCCATCGACAGAACCAAAATTACCCTGACCGTCGACAAGTGTGTAACGCAGAGAAAAATCCTGCGCCATACGCACTAATGTGTCGTAAATAGACGCGTCGCCATGAGGGTGATACTTACCCATGACCTCACCAACCACACGCGCACATTTAACGAACGGGCGGTTATACACGTTGTTCATTTCGTGCATCGCGAACAGAACGCGTCTATGCACAGGCTTCAAGCCATCACGTACATCCGGCAAGGCGCGGCCAACAATCACGCTCATGGCGTAATCGAGGTAGCTCTTGCGCATTTCTTCTTCAAGGGAAATCGGGAGTGTTTCTTTAGCGAATTGATCCATTGGCGGGCCGGCAATTTAGAGCGTGGTTAAATAACGATGCATTCAAAAAAACCATACAAATTCTCATCAAAAAAACAAGAGAAATGCAAATTAGGCATTTTTAGTGCTGAACTTCTGATTTTAACATGCTCGCCATATGAGCAACACCGTTTTTGAGCCAAGACCATATTCAGCCAAGTGTCGCCCAAATGACAGCAAGTGAGGAGCAAGTTATGTTGTAATCAGTTCATAACAATCACAAATACACAATTATTTATCCATACGGAGACAAAATGATTACAACGATTAAAACCTATGCCACCTGCTTGATTGCCTTGACGAGCCTGTCATGTCTTGCACAAACCGGTATCAAAGGGACCACGCCGAATAGCGCCTATGTCCAGGATGGTCGCGGCATCGTTGCAAGGAGCGCATTCGGACTGTGCTGGCGCACCGGTTACTGGACGCCTGCCGACTCTATTCCCGGTTGCGATGGCCCTTTATCAGTACCAGTAGTCACGCCAGTAGCGCCACCTATTGCCCCTCCTGTGCCAGTAGCTGCGCTCCCCGCACCAGCCAAACCCGCAGCACCAAAACGTTGCGATTTTGCAGTCACATTGCAAAATGATGAAACTTTTGCATTCAACAAAACCATTTTAAGTAACGCGGCCAAGCAAAAAATAGATGCAGAGGTCATGCCCAAACTCGCAAACTGCGCCAAAGTGGATCTGGTGATTGTGACCGGACATACCGATCGCATAGGCACCCAGCAATACAATCAAAAACTCTCTGAAAAGCGCGCCGACGTCGTAGCGGCCTATTTAAGTAGCAAGGGCATCAACGCCACGATAGACACGATGGGCATGGGTAAAACTCAGCAAATCATGTCGTGCGACGACAAGCTGGGGCAAGCCAAACTCGCTGAATGCCTGGCGCCAAACAGACGCGTTGTGATTGAAGGACGAGGTCTTGCCAAGTAAGACGCCCTGCCAATGACGCGCAATTGATGGCAATCTCAAGTATTTGCACCCAAACGTAGCAAGTTGCTAAAACACGACAAATTCACAAAATGTTACTTTGGCCATTTAACAATCTTAGCTTAGTGATACATCCTATGGCAAAATAGTAAGGTGTTACAACGCTATTTCATCTATGGTAATTTGATGATGAAATAGTATTGTCATCAAGCACGTGGTAGTATCCAGTTTTATGCAGTCAATTGCGCAGTTCATCTGCGGTAGGTAATCTCACCCGAGAGGAGAAATATGAAAAATTTAGTAAAACTCGTTATCGCAGCTTCCTCAGTAGCCGCTTTTTCAGTATCTGCACAAGATATGACAGATATCAAAGCAAGCACTCCAAATAGCGCTTATGTACAAGATGGTCGCGGCGTCATTGTGCGCGATCCATTCGGCCTGTGCTGGCGTACTGGCTACTGGACACCGGCTGACGCGGTTCCAGGTTGCGACGCTCCATTGGTCAAACCAGCACCAGTAGTTGCTGCACCGGCACCGGCACCAGAAGTAGCGCCTGCACCAGCACCGAAGCCAGTTGCTCCGCCAGCACCAACATCTGAGAAAGTTACTTTCGCAGCTGATGCATTCTTTGATTTCGACAAAGCAGTATTGAAACCAGAAGCAAAAGCAAAATTGGATGATATGGCATCAAAACTGAAAGGTATCAACCTGGAAGTTGTGATCGCTGTTGGTCACACTGACTCTGTAGGCTCTGATGCTTACAACCAAAAATTGTCTGTAAAGCGTGCAGAAGCTGTTAAAGCTTACCTGGTTAGCGCTGGTATCGAAGCGAACCGTGTCTACACAGAAGGCAAGGGCAAAAAACAACCAGTTGCTGATAACAAATCAGCAGAAGGTCGCGCTCAAAACCGTCGCGTAGAGATCGAAGTAGTCGGTACACGTAACGTTAAATAATTTTTCCGCCTGCGGGCGGTTAATTAAAAAAACCCCGCTTCAGCGGGGTTTTTTATTATGTACCCGTCATGAAGGCTTTCATCAAGTTGGACTACAATAGCCAACTTCACACGTAACAGCCTTACACCCTCTCACTTCAGGCATCTAAACTATGTCAACAGTTAACGTCGATCCGGCCGAAATTCAAAAATTCAGCGATCTGGCTCACCGCTGGTGGGATCCCAGTTCCGAATTCCGCCCCCTGCATGAAATCAATCCATTGCGCCTGGAATGGATCAACAGCCGCATACCGCTGGCAGGAAAAACAGTGATTGATGTCGGATGCGGTGGCGGCATACTTGCCGAATCCATGGCAAAAAAAGGAGCAAACGTCACAGGCATCGATCTCTCTGAAAAAGCACTCAAGGTCGCCGACTTACACGGCCTGGAATCTGGCATCAGTGTGCGCTATGAAAAAATCGCCGCAGAGGATATGGCAGCCCGTGAGACAGAGCGATTCGATGTAGTTACTTGCATGGAAATGCTGGAACATGTACCTGATCCGGCCTCAGTGATTCAGGCCTGCTATCGCATGGTCAAACCTGGTGGTCATGTATTTTTCTCCACGCTGAACCGCAATCTGAAGTCCTATGTATTCGCGATTCTGGGTGCAGAATACCTTTTGCAGCTGCTACCCAAAGGCACGCATGATTACGCCAAATTCATCACCCCAGCAGAATTGTCTCAGGCAATCCGCAATGCTGGCTTACAGGTTGAAGCCCTAAAAGGTATGGGCTATAACCCTCTGACGAAAATCTATTCACTCAATCAGGACACCAGCGTCAATTATCTGGTTGGCTGCACTCGTCCAGTTTAAATACCCTCACCTTCTTCCGCCGCGACTCCCGCTGCGGAAAATATCACCCCCATTCCTTATGCAAATTCCCCGCGCTATTTTGTTTGATCTTGACGGCACACTCGCCGATACAGCCCTCGATCTTGCCGCAGCAGTAAATCTGATGCGCAGCAAACGTCAATTGACCGAAGTTCCGTATCTCAGTTTGCGTCCCTTCGCCTCCGCAGGCGCCAGAGGCTTACTAGGCGCAGGCTTTGATATCAAACCAGAACATCCTGACTATGAAGCGATGCGAATTGAATTTCTGGCAAATTACGAGAGCGCTATTGCTGTACATAGCCAACTGTTTGCCGGCGTACCGCAGCTCCTGCAGGGCATCGAACAACTGGGCTTGCCATGGGGTATCGTAACCAATAAAGCCATGCGTTTTACTATGCCGCTACAACCCTTACTCGGCTTGCAAAATGCTGCCTGTAGTATTTCTGGCGACACGACACCGCATGCCAAGCCTCACCCTGCTCCGCTGTTCGAGGCCGCCAGACAAATCGATGTCAAGCCTGAGGATTGCTGGTATGTCGGTGACGACCTGCGCGACATACAGGCGGGACAAGCTGCGGGTATGTTCAGTATTGCCGCGGCCTGGGGATATTGCGGTGCCACCGAGCCAACCCACTGGAAGGCAGACGCCATTCTGGATTCACCTCTGGAGCTGCTAGAACTGATACGTGCCAAACATAGCCAGCGAACCGCCCCTTGAAATAATCAATATCTACCGCACTTCATAGTTACACGTTACAATAACGTTCTGTTTGGGGACGACCTGGTTTCGACAGGGGTTGCAAAGCAGCGCAGGGCATACCGAGGCCTGACTACCTCGTAAATACAATCAGAACTATATAACTGCAAACGATAACTCGTACGCATTAGCAGCTTAATTGCTTGCTAACTCTACACCGTCTCTTCCCTAGGGCGGGCTGGCAACAGCAGTAGAGTCATTCATAGGGAATCGTCTTAAGTTGGGTTACTTAGCTTTAGACTAAATAATAGGTGACTCGTCCAGCCGCAGCGTGTGCGTCCGCGTCGTCTGGATTAAATTAAATGGCAGCACTAAGTATGTAGAACTGTCTGTAGAGTGCTTCTGGACGCGGGTTCGATTCCCGCCGTCTCCACCATTAAATTGTTTTAAGAGTTCCCCAAAGTCCTGATTCTCTCTATGAGATTGGGACTTTTTTTATGCCGACGCCCGGCAGCAACCAGGACTCTTTGCAATTCGGTTCAATCCAAAAATCGCTATTTTTTCTAGCCTGATGCTTGGTAATTAATAAAATTAAAATGCTCATGGCAATGACAAGTTACCTAGAAGTAAAGTACGGTATCAAAAAGGGGCTTTGGCTCCTTTTTTATTGGGTAATTTGTTTTGGTAAGCGGT
>NZ_JBMPPE010000012.1:0-119974 GCF_049339445.1 Undibacterium sp. RuTC16W
TGCCCCGGATTATCGCGGACAAAATCGCCGAGCGCGATGCCTCAATTGTGATACAGGTGAAGAAAACGACGACCGAAATCGATGCGGACGATCCGTATGCCGCCTTCCAGATCCCCGATGACTTTACTTGGTAGCGTCCGACTGAGCTTCTCCTGAAATGTAGCAATTCAGCAGACACCCATATCATTAGAGTGCTTAAATTCATCCCTGAATTTCATATGTTGGCATGAGGTTTATGTCGGACTTAAAAAGTATTACGACGGTGATCCGTTTAGTTCTCCGACTTTGGGAACGATCCATTTGGACGGGTGTCAGCAAGTGTAATTAGTGGCCCCTATGGCCTATAGTCGTTATTTTTCGTTCGATGTTTACGTAGTAGCGGCGACAGAATCTGAAGCATTTCAGTATCAAGCAGGCTACGTTCCCTTTTGCCGGCAATTAGTTGAATTCGATTGAGGGTAAATGCAGCGAAATCGGCGAGTTGGATCGGGTAAATACTTGAGGATTGCGCAAAACATTGTTGGCGCGCAAACAGGGACGCTTCCTGAATAGTTCTGCCAGCCGCTCACTTATGTCTTCGTCGATCAGCACCATGCCCTTGCCGCAAGCGTCGCACTGGCAAGACGCCGGTTCATGACAGTGCGCCGCTTGCGGCAGTTCCGCCGGCAGTGGCTGGCGGCTTGCGCCGCTGCGCTTGCGCTTTGGTGTCTCGCCGTCCTGTGCATTGTCCTGTGGTCTCAGTTCGACCTAGATCACCAATAGATCGGCATCAACAGTCTCTTCAAATAGTTCGCGCTGCTCGCCGCTGAACTCTTCGCTCTTGTTGCCGAAGCGGATACGGCGGTAGTGCGCCAGTTCCAGCATGAGCACCACAATTTTGAAGTCCTTCTCTGCCAGCTTGGTATCGTTCTGCGCCTGCAGTTGTTTGGCTTTCTCGGCTTGCTCGAGCAATGCCCATACTTGTTATATCACGGCGGGATCGTGTTGGGGGTGAGTCAGTTCGCTGAGCAAACCCATTGGCAATATTAGCCAAGCTGAGCGACGTTTACAACTGCCAATACGCCGGAGGTTCTGCCGACAACCGCTGCCAATCGACCCCTGCGATCACGTTTGCCAACTACGTGCGTCGGGTTCCCGGCAACGGACTCGCTCTGGAGTTTCTTGCAGGCGCTATAACTATGCGTAGATAATTCTGGCTCCAACGGCTACCGCAATAGGGGCCGGCGCCAAAATTCAAATGTCACCTGAGCATAGTTGCGATCTGGACATCAGGGGGCAGACACGCCGATGCAGCCGAGTGTCCGGTCTGCGGCATTTATCGCCGATTAGCAAATGGCGCCCGGATTGTGGGCGCGCGTCCGCTTTGAAGACCAACACGACTGCCGCAAACTCGAACCGACAGCTGTCAGCGTGGCGAATCGCGTTTCAGGATGTCTGGGCAGCGTTCGAGATACTCGAACTAAAGCGCACGGATCACCTTGCCCTCGCCGCGAGCATGCCTGATCCGAGGAGAAGTTGGCTCGAAGACCGCAGCACTTACTTGATCCAAGGCGCCAAGAATGGCTTCTTGCAATCCTTCTGAGAGGGTAGGCAGCGCCTTGATCATTGTCATTTCTCAAGGATCTACCGGTGGCTGCGGCGCATTTACGGAGCTTTTCCAGCAAAAGCTTTTAGCTAAGATGTTGCGTTCGACCGGGCACCAATGACTAGCGAGGGGCAAGTTTTCGCAATTGAGGCACCATCTCCGAATCGAGTATGAGGCGTCCGTCGAGCCGGCCATTAAGACGGGTGACATAACTGGAAGCTTCTTCCATATGCTCTCGCATCAACTCACGAACTTTTTCAACGTCGCGCCGGCGAGCCGCCTCAGCGATTGCAGCATGGCAGCGCACGTTCGCGCAACCGAACTTGACATGTTCTTCCGCTGGCGTCTCAGTGCTAAATACCACCAGCTTCCTGAGCAACTCATTAATTAACTGGCAAATGAATCGTAGAAACGCGTCGGGGTTAGCTGCTGCGAGGATGTCGTGGAAATCCAGATCCGCCTGCCGCTGACTCAACAAGTTGCCATTGCCTTGAGGCGTCGGCTGACACGTCTCGATGTTGGCGGCAAGCGCATCCAGCTGTTCATCTGTGAGAAATGGTACTGCTCCGGCCGCCAGTTCGGGCTCAAGCAAACGCCGTGCTGCATAGACGTCCTTCATGCTGACGTCCTTGAAAAACAGGTAATTCTGCATGAGCTGCAGCGTTCTGTCCAATGGCACTTCACGTATAGTCCCCCCTCCTGAAGGTCCAGTGCTCACGGTGATAAGTCCTTGAACCTCCAGGGACTTCAGGGCTTCTCGGATTGTACTCTTGCTTACAGAAAAGAGTTCTTGCAGATCCCTCTCATTCGGAAGCCGGTCACCCGGTTTTAGGTTGCGCAACGTGATCAGGCGCTTGATGTCTTCGTTAACTAAGTCGGCGCGTTTCGCCTGCTTGAGGCGGGTGGGTGTGGGGACCAGGGTCATGCTCGTGAGCATTTTTCTTAACTCCTTTAGGTTCTTAATAATGTCCGCATTGCGCCAGGATAGGCATGGCAACACTTCCTTGACTTTTAAAAAGTCAGTATATACAATCATGTCAATCCTATCTATCATGATAAATAGTATAAATAGGATGAACATTAATAAAGCATAGGCGGATTCAATGACTTCCAGCAACATTAACAATGTTCCCACTCCAGTGTGGGCTGCTATTCCAACGCCCTTTCTGCCCTCGCTTGAATTGGATGAGGTCGGTCTGCGCAGTAATGTCAGGCGTTACATCGAGATTGGATTGCGTGGCGTTTTCTGCAATGGTTTGGTCGGAGAGGTTTGGTCATTGACGATCGAAGAACGGAAGCGCGTCGTAGAGATCCTCTGTGATGAGGGAGCGGGGAGACTGGGGGTGTCGGTAGTTATCTCGGGTACCTCCTTCAACGAGACATTGGCTCTGGGGAAGCATGCTAAGGCTATTGGCGTCGATCATGCCGTTCTGATGGTTCCGACCACGGGTCCACGGTCGGAGGAGCAGCAAGCCACATATTTTAGACTCGTTTGCGAGTACCTCGACATGCCCATCGTACTCTTCAATGCGGCGACTGCCGCCGGTAGTGCTCTGTCGCCTGAATCCTTCGGACAGCTATGCGATCTCCCCCAGATCACACTACTGAAGACTACAGCCTACGATGAGAACCTTGCCCTTCGCCTTGCAGCTCGCAACGGCGTGATCGTGTCTGACCCACTGGAAGAGCACTATTTTCAGAGCCGAGTAGAACATGGTCAACCAATTCTGTATGCCGATCCGGAGCCTTACTTGTATCAAGTCCCAGGAAACTGCCCTATCGCCCACTACATAGGGCGTCTAGACGCGGGTGTAGATGCCGCATTGGTACGAGAAGAATTCAATGCGTTGGCTCCATTGCGAGCTGTATTTAATAAATGGGTGATGAATCCACTTATGCGTGGTCACATGCCAAACGCAGCGTTAAAGCATTGGTGCGATCTCATCGGGCTTGCAGGTGGTTCGGTCCGCGCGCCGATCCGACAGCTCTCCGTTGGCGAGAAACTAGAATTAGAGTCAGACCTCATTCGATGCAATGCGCCAGGTCTCGTGGCACCTCTATTTGAATATTGATTTAACTGTCTTGCACTAACACATCCCCCCCAACTTCTACATTCGGAGATCATCATGAGTTCGAATTCTCTTGACCGTCGCACTTTTTTAAAACTCCTCGCGGCGTCCGGCGCCGTACCCTGTGCTTTTACGAGTGAATTCGTTCATGCAGCGGAGTCCCCGCTTGTAGTGGGGATCTTGTACTCCGGCTCTAAGCAGGACTATGGTTATAACCAGTCTCATGCGCTCGCAGCAGCAGAGCTAAAAAAGGTTCCTGGAATTAAGGTCGTCGAGGAAGAGCGTGTTCCTGAGACGATAGCTGCGCAGCGTAGCATGGAAGGCATGATCCGGCAGGATGGAGCGAAGCTGGTGATTGCGACTTCATTCGGCTACTTCAAGCCCCACGTTCAGGAGTTGGCGAAGAAATACCCAGATGTTACGTTCGCCCATGCGGGTGGGCTCTGGACGCCCGGTATGCCGGAGAACATTGGTACCTTCTATGGTTACATTTTTGCAGCTCAGTATATGTCCGGCGTAGTCGCAGGGCATATGACGAAGACGAGGAAGCTTGGTGTAGTTGCGGCCAAGCCAACGCCTAATCTTATCCGGAGTATCAACGCATTCACCATCGGTGCTCGATCCGTTGACCCGGCAATTCAAGTGCAAGTAATTTTCACGGGTGATTGGGTGCTGCCAGTGCGGGAGGCCGAATCGGCTAACTCGCTCGCCGACCAGGGGGTCGATGTTATCGCTTGTAACGTGGACAGTCCAAAGGTCGTCGTCGAAACTGCGGAGAAGCGGGGGGTCATGTCGATCGGCTATCACTCCAGCCAGGCAAACGTCGCGCCGAAAGGGTTCCTCACTGGCGCGGAATGGAATTGGATTGTGCCATATATGGAATTCGTGAAGGGTATTCGAGCGGGTCAGAAACCAGTTCACTATCTCCGAGGCGGAATGTCCGAGAAGTTTGTGAAGAATACTTTGTTCGGAAACGCAGTTTCTCCGAAAGCACGTGCTGCTGCCGAGCAAATTCGCGCGGAATTGCTGTCCGGCGCTCGTGTAATCTATGCTGGTCCGCTCAAGGACAACAAGGGTAACGTCGTCATCCCGGCTGGCACTGTGTATCGCGACAACGACAGAGCACTCGATTCAATTAACTACTTCGTCGACGGTGTAGTGGGCGAAGTGTAGGAGTGGCAATGAATCAGACCATCAGTATGAGGGCGGCTAACCTATTTGGGCGGCCGACCCCACTCCAAGTCAGCGTGGTTCTTCCAATCGTGGCAGTACTAATTGCTTCGACGCTGTTCGCAGGATTTGTCGCATTTCATGGAAAGAACCCGCTTGAGGTATTCAGCCTGATCTATCAAGGAGGGTTTGGCAGTGGCTTCGCATGGCAAGACACTTTGGCGCGTGCTGCTCCCTTGATTTTAGTGGGGCTAGCGGTAGCTCTTCCCGCGCAGGCAGGGATAGTGATCATTGGTGGCGAAGGAGCTCTGGTACTAGGCGGCTTGGCTGGAGCCGTCATCTCGCTGCCGTTCTCCGGCGCGGCACCATTGCCAATGCAGATCGTGATGCTTTGCGCTGGCGCGGTTGTTGGCGGCGTATGGTTCGGGATCGCAGGCGTGCTCCGTCAGTATCGCGGTCTAAATGAGACAATATCCAGCTTACTTCTCTCCTACATAGCGCTTGCAATTTTCCACCATCTGACCGAGGGACCATTACGCGATCCGGCGAGCCTCGACAAGCCGTCTACCCATCCCATTGATGCCGCTTACATGCTTCCGGTGATCCCGGGAGTGAACGTCCATGTCGGTCTGATCATTAGTGCAGCCCTCGCTTTACTGACATATTTTGTATTGCGCTACACCATTCTGGGCTTCTCACTCCGGGTTGTCGGCGGGAGCGCGAAAGTCGCGAAAATGGTTGGCCTATCTGTGAATCGCTGGGTGATTGGTACCACCGCGATTGCGGGAGGGTTTGCTGGACTGGCCGGCGCTATTGAAGTGACCGCTGTTCAGGGAACGGCAAATTCTTCACTCATTGTCGGCTACGGAAACAGCGGTATTCTCGTCGCCTTTCTTTCTCGGCACCACCCACTTGCCATTATCCCGGTCGCGTGCCTGATCGGGGGCCTGCAAGCGAGCGGCAGCCTACTGCAAAGGCGACTGGACCTTCCGGACGCCACCATCCTAGTGTTTCAAGGCCTAATTTTCGCGTGCGTACTCGTCGGTGATGCATTCGCACAAACGTTTAACGAGTCCAAACGGAGCTGACCCATGGACATAACCTCTATCGGCTGGGCCAGTTTGCCGCTAGCAATTGTTGGTGGCGCTATTCGAGTCTCCACCCCTTTCATTTTCGTGAGTCTGGGCGAGTGCATCACTGAAAAATCCGGCCGCATCAACTTGGGACTGGAAGGCAACCTTGTGCTCGGCGCGATGGCCGGATACGCGGTGTCCTATCTCAGTGGTTCGCCATGGCTTGGCGTGCTGACGGCTGGTTTCGCAGGGATGCTATTCGGCTTACTTCACGGTCTGCTGTGCAGCATCAAGCGGGTGAACGATACTGCCATAGGAATCAGCCTCATGGTTCTCGGTACCGGTTTGGCTTTTTTTTGGGGTAAACCTTTTGTTGAGCCCAAGGCGCCCTCACTGCCAACCATTAATCTAGGATTCTGGTCGGACATGTCGCAAGTCCGAGCCGCGTTGGATGTAAATGCCCTGTTCTTTATCGGTATCGCGCTCGCATTCATCGTGTATCTTTTTCTGAACCGAACTGGATGGGGACTGATGCTGCGTACAGTAGGAGATAGCGAAGACGCAGCGCGGGCCCTAGGCTTTCCCGTTCTTAGGACACGAATCTTCGCAACGATGGCAGGAGGCTTCTTGGCGGGAGTGGGCGGAAGCTTCCTTTCTCTGTCATATCCCGGAAGTTGGAGTGAAGGACTATCCAGCGGGCAAGGAATCATGGCTGTGGCCCTCGTCATTTTCGCTCGCTGGCGTTCACTGCGCGCGCTCGGCGCCTCGTTGCTGTTTGGCGGAGCCGGTGCGATCGGGCCGGCGCTACAAGGCATGGGAATTACCGGTTACTACTACCTCTTCAACGCGGCACCATACGTTTTGACGCTTGCCATCATGATCGCATCGACATCGCGGTCCGCGCCATTCGTCGATGCACCAGGCGAACTGAAACTGCACCGCTAAGCGGCTTCTATCGATCTCAAACGATCAAATGAGGGGAAACACATGAGTGCGCTAAAACTCGAATTATCGAATATGACGAAACGCTTCGGGACGACAACTGCGCTGAACCAGGTCTCGCTGGCAGTCCGCGCAGGCAGCGTTCACGCGTTACTGGGTGAGAACGGTGCGGGAAAGAGTACGCTTGTAAAGTGTTTGGTTGGTTTCTACCAACCCGATGAGGGCGCGATCTCGGTCGATGGCCAGTTGAAGCAGATTGCCTCGCCTAAAGACGCAGATGCTCTTGGTATCGGCATGGTTTATCAGCACTTTACGTTGGTCCCGTCCATGACGATCGCTGAAAACCTGATCGTCAGTGGTGCGAAGTTACCCAAGCTGATCGATTGGCGGCGCGAGTTAGAGCGACTGACCTCAATAACAACGACGTTGCCATTCTCGATCGATCTCAACGTTCGTACGTCTCAATTGTCGGCTGGGGAGAAGCAGAAGGCCGAATTGATCAAGCAACTTTACCTCGGACGGCGCTTACTAATTCTCGATGAGCCGACCTCCGTTCTTACACCTGGTGAGGCCGAACAAGTGCTTGGCTATGTACGCGAGCTTACAGAATCGGGCCGGCTCAGCGCGATCCTGATCACTCACAAATTCGATGAGGTCAGGCGCTATGCCGACGACGTGACAGTATTGCGTCGGGGGGCGGCGGTACGAAGCGGACCGGTCAATTGTCTTACCAATGGTCAAATGGCTGAGGCAATGATCGGAGCTCCACTGACGCAGGAGTCGGGACGTCGAGCCCGTCCGGCATGTAAACACAACCCGGTTTTTACTGTGCGAAACCTGACGGTCAAGGGAGACATTGGTCTGGACGCCGTGAAAGGCTTAGATCTCGACATCAATGAAGGAGAGATTGTCGGAGTTGCGGGCGTGTCGGGCAATGGCCAGATGGAGATGGTGGAAGCCCTCATGGGGCAGCGCGACCGCATTGGAGAGGTAAAAGTGCGCGGTACAGATTTCCGGGGTACCAGAAGCGAGATCGCAAGTCTGGGAGTCTACGGGTTGCCTCAGGAGCCTCTGAAGAACGCATGCGTACCGAGTATGTCTCTATCTGAGAATCTTGCGCTGCGCAACTTCGATCGCGCTCCGCTGCAAAAGGGCATATTCCTGGACCGCAAGGCACTCATGGAGCAAGCACAACACTTGGTCAAACAATTCAAAGTGAAGACTGGAGGGCTCGACTCTCGGATGAACACACTATCGGGCGGCAACGTCCAGCGAGCGGTACTCGGCAGAGAGCTTTCTCAGGACGTGCGTGTTTTGATTGCATCGAATCCCACATTCGGTCTCGACTTCCTGGCATGCGAAGAAACGCACCGTCGAATATTGGAGGCCCGTAATACGGGTGCTGGTGTTCTGCTCGTATCGGAGGATCTCGACGAACTCCTCTCACTCGTGGATAGGGTGGTTGTGATGAGTGCAGGACGAATTGTCTACGAAGTTTCGGCGGAGCAGGCAGAAAAGCAGGTCATTGGTAAGTACATGGCCGGTGAATCAGTTAATTGACTCAGAAAGGTAAATATCATGAAGACGATTGGCCATTATATTGACGGGCAGACCACTGTTGTAACGTCTGCCCGCACAGCTCCAGTTTTCGAGCCTGCGACCGGTCGCATTGCTGCTCAAGTGGCGCTAGCAACGGTTGCAGAGGTAAATGCAGCTGTAGAAGCGGCTACAGCCGCGTTTCCGGCATGGGCGGAAACATCGCCGTTGAAGCGATCCCGTATCATGTTCAAGTTCAAGGAACTGCTCGACAGGCACCATGCCGAGCTTGCAGCGACGATTACGCGAGAGCATGGTAAGGTTCACTCCGACGCAATGGGTGAAGTCACGCGTGGGATTGAGATTGTCGAGTTTGCCTGTGGTATTCCACATCTAATGAAGGGAAGCCATAGTGACAACATCGGCGGTGGCATTGACAATTGGAGCCTGCGTCAACCAATGGGTGTCGTGGCGGGGATCACGCCGTTTAATTTCCCAGTCATGGTGCCGATGTGGATGTTCCCACTAGCAATAGCGTGTGGCAACACATTTATCCTTAAACCGTCAGAACGCGATCCTTCCGCCAGCCTCATGCTAGCCGAACTCCTTCAAGAAGCAGGGCTTCCAAAGGGCGTCTTTAATGTCGTCCAAGGTGACAAAACTGCAGTCGATGCACTGATCGCGCATCCGAATGTCGACGCATTGTCGTTTGTCGGATCCACACCCATCGCACACTATATATATAGCGAAGGAACAAGGCTCGGCAAGCGCGTCCAAGCGCTCGGTGGCGCAAAAAACCATCTAGTAGTAATGCCAGACGCGGATCTCGAACAAGCCACTGATGCACTGATCGGCGCTGCGTACGGCTCCGCGGGGGAACGCTGTATGGCGATTTCGGTAGCGGTCGCAGTCGGAGACGTTGGGGACCTGCTTGTCGAGAAGCTCGCTGCCCGAGCGAAGAGTCTTGTCATTGGCGACGGCACTGATCAGACGTCCGAGATGGGCCCACTGGTCACCGCTGCTCATAAGGAAAAGGTCGAAAGCTATATTGCCAATGGCGTCAAGGAAGGTGCGAAGTTGCTGGTCGACGGGCGCGGCTTTGTGGTGGCTGAACGAGAACAAGGCTTCTTTCTCGGTGCTACGCTGTTCGATCATGTTACAACCAATATGACGATTTACCGCGACGAGATTTTCGGTCCGGTGCTTGCGATCGTGCGAGTGCCAGATCTATCCAGTGCTGTGAATATGATCAACGCGCACGAGTTTGGGAATGGCGTTTCCTGCTACACGACAAGTGGGGCTGTTGCTCGTGAATTCTCGCGCCGAATCAAGGTCGGTATGGTTGGCATCAACGTTCCTATCCCCGTACCGATGGCATGGCATAGCTTCGGGGGTTGGAAGCGTTCTCTCTTTGGTGATCATCATGCTTACGGCGAAGAGGGGATCCGCTTCTACACGCGCTACAAGAGCATAATGCAGCGCTGGCCTGATGCGATTGGAAAGGGTGCGGAGTTTTCCATGCCTGTAGCTAAGTGATCATTGCGCTGCCGACGCAGTGCTAACGCCTCATTTTTAGGCGCTCCCAATCTCGCCAAGCGAGATTGGGAGCCGAGGATAGATGCTCACCTAATTATGTCGCCGAAAAGCGGTCGTTCGATGTAACCTTGGCGAGACCGTCTCTTCATGGCCGATCGCACTCATTCAACTGTAATGCTTATATCGAATAGCTTCCTTGATACGATCAAGAAGCTTGAAAGAATGTAATGGAATCGCAGTGACGGTTTTCATGGTTTTAATACTGACTAAATGTATAGAATATCGCTGGAAAGCCAAGCTGCAATGGAGTTTTAAGAGTTTTTTCTTAAAATGTTATGTGACAATTGTCCGATTCGCCCGTCACGGTGACGGACATATCTAGTTAGGCTGCACAAATGCTCCCATCTCTTCTCGCAATTGCCGTTCTACATTGGGCTGTCCTGATCATCCCGGGGGTCAACTTTGTCCTCATCAGCCAACTCGCCGCCGGGGGTAGCCGTAGGGAAGCAATGTGCGCAGTCGGCGGCATGACGATCGGAACGCTCGCTTGGGCATTACTTGCGGTGGCCGGGGTTGGTGTCGTTTTCACGGCTCACCCGTCCGTCAGGCTTGCCGCCCAAAGTGTCGGTGGCCTGTACTTGATCTACCTTGCTTTCAAGCTCTGGCTAGCGAGTGACCAGGCCACCGCGTCGACACCGCCTGTTTTCGGGGGCTTGGCCGCGTTTCGCGCGGGCTTCACCACCAGCGCACTGAACCCGAAGCCCGCGTTGTTCTTTGGGAGCGTCTTCACTACGTCATTGTCGGCCAATCCCTCGCCCACTATGCTCGTTCTGGCCGTGCTGCTGGTGTTCGCGAACTCGGTTGTATGGCACTCGTCGCTCGCGCTGCTGCTGTCCCGCCCAAACGTTCAGCGGGCGTATCTGCGCCACAACCGGGCTCTGAACCGTCTCTCAGGTGTCCTCGTCGGCTTGTACGGCGCCAGGCTCATTGCAGCTACAGTGAGCGAAGTACGTTCACGCACCTCGTAGTGCAGCCTAACCCTTTGTATATAGATTCCCTCCAAAGTACAAGAAATTAACCAATATTGATGGCGCATGGAATAAGCCTGCAGTCGTTACGATTGGCAGGCGTGAAGCTGCTGGAAGCGCAGTTGTAACACCTTCGGCGCTCGATTATCTGGTTGCGCTCCGTTGTGCCATGATGGGTGATTAATCTCTACGCGAAGGCTGGTGGGGAAATCAGTATTTCAAATAATGTGATCAAGTTGGCATTCCATATGAAATTTTTTCTATTTTTTTGTTTAATCGTTGAATGCTTCTGTAATCCTCTCCATCGCGCAAAGTCGCATAACAAATGCTTGCCAGTTTGTTGGCGAATGCACATGCAGCCTTGTTCACAGTGAATGCTATCAAACCGAATGCCACGGTCACCGCGTCCTCTTCTGCAACGACGGCATCAGCTAAAGCATAGATCATTATTTCACCATCGTTCAAAAAAGTTTAAACTGCATACAGGAAGTGGGCACGCTGTTCGTCAACACCTAATATGAGTCCTTATTCACCCCATCCAAGTATCTTTATTCCCTGTGAGCAGGGGGGGATCTCCATTGACATTATTGACAATTGGTTCAGTAGTGAGGTACTCCCCTTGGAGCCGGCGCTCATGCGGCTTCTTCGTAGGCACTGGCGGTATTCGGACGAACATCATGATATTCGGCAAGATATCTATGTGCGCGTCTACGAATCGGCACGGTGCAATGGTCTACCCGAATCAACTACAGCGTTCGTATTTACTTGCGCTCGAAATTTACTTGTGGATCGCGTTCGCCGCGCTCAAGCGGTGTCATTTGAGTCCTTTGCCGATTTGGCAGACCTGCCAGAACAGCTGGAGAGTGACTTTAGCCCCGAGCAGTTTGCTAGCGCCCGACAGGAATTGAGATTACTACAACTGGCACTGAACGATCTCTCGCCGCGTTGCCGTGAGATAGTGGTCTTGCGCAAAATTGAAGGTCTTTCGCAGAAGGATATTGCTACACAGTTGGGCATAGCAATTGGAACTGTAGAAAAGCAAATTACCATCGGAGTGCGCGCACTCGCAGAGACCTTATACGCACAAGGGGTTGAAGCTGCAACCGCTTGGATGCAGCGCATGCGTCGTGGAAGGGAGAATTAATGAATAAGCAAACTCTACGTACCCCCGCCAATCATGAAGTCATAGAGGCAGAAGCCGCCTCTTGGGTAGCGAAACAAGATAATGTCGAAGCTTGGACACCTATAGACGAGACAACGTTGCAGGTCTGGCTAAGTCAGCATACTGCACATCGAGTAGCATGGCTGCGCCTACGCCAGTCATGGAATCGCGCCAACCAGATGCACAGATTGCCACCAGAAACTGCAAGGAATATCGATGATATTCAGACACTGGCTATTGTCGCGCCGCGGCGCCTTGGGATACGCTTGGTTACCAAGGCGGCTTATTTATGTGGTTTGGCATTGATAGGAATCCTGGCGTTCAGAGGTAACGAGACAAAGCAAAGTGAAGAGCGCTATGTCACGGCAGTCGGAGCGCGTCAGGAACTGACCTTAGAAGACGGCTCACACGTGATATTAAATACGCGCACTCGTGCACGTGCGGTAGTCAATGGCGATGAGCGAAAATTTTGGCTGGATGAAGGTGAGGCTTTCTTTGAGATAGAACACGATCCTCTGCATCCGTTCGTAGTGACTGCGGGCCAGGATCGAATTACCGTTCTCGGCACAAAGTTCAGTGTTCGACATGAGGGTGGTGTCACCCGAGTGGTTGTGGTGGAGGGTCGCGTTGCGGTAGATTCCGCCGATGCATCAACACTAAAAGGAGCTGCAAAATCGACGATGTTGGCGCGCAACGACAGCGCCGTGTCCGAGATGGGGAAAACCACCGTAGCGAAAGTGACTTCACAGATGAGGGAGCAAGAGTTGAGTTGGCGCGATAGTGTGCTGATATTCGACAATAAATCGTTAGCCGAAATCGCAGCTGAATTCAATCGCTACAACCGTCGCCAACTTGTTGTCAAAAGTGATGCCGGCACCCTAGTGGTAAGTGGGAAAATGGATGTTCACAATGTTGATGGCTTCGTGCGCTTGATACACACGGGATTTGGTGTGGTGGTGCGCGCTGAAGGCGATCAGATTTATCTTTCAATGAATTAATTTTTACATTTTCCTTGCCTTCATACGGGAAAACTCATCGACACTCGTCTCTATAGAATAGCGGCACTAAAGCCGCCAACAATTCGTTTCGGGAGAGGTCAGTGAAAAAATCCAAAAGAAGTTTTCGGTTCATGAAGTTGACGGCTGGCACCATGGCATTGTTGCTATCAATGACAGTTCATGCCAATCCGCAGAGTTTCAATATTCAGCCCAGTGATTTAAAAACGGCAATAGATGCTTATATCGCATTGACAGGCCAGCAAATTGTTTACAAAAGTGCGGATCTTAAAGGTCGCGCGAGCAAAGGTGCGCAGGGGGCCATGAATCATCAGCAGGCCTTGGAGCATTTGCTGGAGGGAACAGACCTGCAGCTACGACGAGACATCAGCGGTGCCATCGTCATCTTTCGCTCGGAAGTGATGGACAAGTCAGTCGACTTGGATGTGACTCCAGAGCCAATGGCACAAGTTGTTGTGCTGGGCAAGGCTTTATCCCACTTATCGGAGTTGGCTCGCACCGGTACGCGTACCGATGCTGATCCAATGACGCTGCCCTTGGCCGTTACTACGGTCAGCAACGAGCTGATCAAGCAGCAGCAGGCGTTCACGCTGCGCGACGCCGTCGCCAACGTGGCCGGCGTCAGCGAATTGAATGGCGATGGTTCGTTCTCCATGCGCGGTTTCGCCGCTGGCGTCATGCGAAACGGGAATCTATCGGTGAGTGGTGTTAGCTATGACCCTCCGATCATGGCGGTGGAGAAGATCGAAGTGGTCAAAGGACCAGAGGCCATTATCGCCGGGGTGACCACTGGTTATGGCGGGCTCATCAACGTCATTACCAAGACGCCGCAGGTAGCACCGATCACGGAATTAGCCAGCACAGTGGGTAGTCACGGCTACGCGGACGTAGAGATCGATATCGGACGAGCATTGACTCAGGACAAGCGCTGGCTGGCACGGCTGGTGGCGACTGAGGCACGTTCAGGCGACACTATGGTCGGTTACAAGGGTCCCGGCAAGACGTACATCTCGCCCTCCCTCACCTGGCGCGACAAGCAAATCGGCACCGAGATCACCACGCAATACGAATACCAGGCTGGACGGATCGCACCACCTCTTGAAACCTTCGCTTTCGGTGGTGCACTGAACGCCAGTCTGCCTCTGTACCGCTACGGTCCCGCCGAGAACGGAACCGAGATAAAGGGTAAGGTGGCTACGGTATCTTTCAAACAGCGGTTGGGCGAGAACTGGACGCTGTCCGGCCAATACACGGCAGATCGGCAACGCCGCGACGCGGTGAGGGACTTCACTGGACTGGGCACTGTCTTCGGCTTGCCTGCTCCCGAAGTCTTCTCTTTCCACTTGCGCAATGGCAGCGTCATCGATACCCGAACCGCTAAGCTTGAGTTGCGCGGTGCCATCGATACCGGACCTGTGGAACACAAGTTGTTGTTCGCCTTTGACAATATGTCCAACCATATCACCCAATACAACCAGTCTCTGGCGCTCAGGAAAGTAAACATGGCGACGGCACGGGTTACTGATATCACCGACGAGTTCGGCCCAATGCTGGGCGTACCCGGGCCGGAGTTGAACGCGGGACTAGCGCCGAAAGAACAGGGTGCACTGGTCTTGGATCAAATTTCTTGGAAGCAATGGGTGGCTTTGTTGGGGCTTCGCCAGATCACCTACAATCCGGACCAGAACTCCATGGATGTGCTAGGTGAGCTGATGCAGTTGCTGCCGTCATTGGGAATCGTGTACCGGTTTGACGATGAGCATTCTTTCTATGGCAACGTCTCGAAGGGTTTTGTACCGAACTTTGGCATCACCAGCTTCGGTGGCAATCCCGTACCCCCAGAGAACGCCCAGCAATACGAGATCGGTTTCAAAGCCATGTCGCTCAACCGACGAGTCGCCACTACCATTTCGCTGTTCGATATCCGCCAAAAGAACGTGGCGGTCACCGATCCTTTCCATAGCGAAATCGACTGTGGTGGCATGCCCTGCTATATCTCAGTGCCGGGCGTGCGCTCGCGCGGCGCGGAGGTGGAAGTATCAGGTGAACTGACCAGGCAATTTGGCTTGCGAGCCTCCTACAGCTATAACACCAAAGATACCGGGACGACGGATCAGGCCAACGTTCCATATGCCCGCCACGAGGGCAATTTGTGGGCCATCTACAAATTCAGCGATGAGCAATTAGGGCAATGGTGGCTAGGCGCTGGCGCTAATGCTCGTAGTATGCGCAATGAAGATCAACTCTTTGCGCACAACCCAGGTCAGGTTCGCGCCGATCTCAGCGCAGGTTACGACAACCGGAACTGGTCAGCAATCGCTGGGGTGAAAAATGTAGCGGATAAGCGCCTCTACACCATTAGCTCAGGTGTCCAGGGCGCGGCCGCGGTCGTTCAACCACGTGAACTGTATTTAACGCTCCGCTACAAATTCGACTAATCGGACGACAATGAAAAAAGAAACGAAACTGCCACCGAATGAGGTGATGCGGCTACTTCGACCATACTGGACCGAACCGGGAGGCAAGGCTGGCTTCGTGGCGCTGATTCTGTTACTGGCGGCCGTCCTCGGCGGCGCTGGCATGGGGGCCTGGTATTCCGGCTTCATCAAGGATTTTTACGACGCCTTGGAAAAGCGCAATGCCCCCGATTTCTGGAAGCTGTCTGCCGTCCTACTAAGCGTAACCGCGGCCATGGCCGTGGTCTCTACATTTGACACATGGTTACGTCAATGGCTTCAAATCCGTTGGCGTAGGGGGCTGACGGATTTCTTCGTCAAACGCTGGCTGACCGACAACGCCTATTATCGAATCGAGCGGCGCCAGAGTGCGGACAACCCCGACCAACGGATTGCCGAGGACGTAAAAATATTTGTTGAACAAACAATGACACTCGGGCTGTCTTTCTTAGGTACCGCCGGCACTGTGGTGTTCATGGGTGTTGTTTTGTGGCAGGCCGCGACACCGTTCGTTGTTGCGGGTATCAGTATTCCGGGATATTTGTTTTGGATCGCCGTGCTGTTTGGCGCGTTTCAGGTGGGAGCCGTTCATTGGGCCGGCCATCGTTTGGCATCGCTCACTATGAAACAGCAGGAGGCGGAGGCGGACTTCCGTTTCGCGATGATTCAGCAACGGGAAGCAGCCGAACAGATCGCGTTTTATCAGGGCGCGGCGGTAGAGCGTCAACGTCTTGTGCATTTCTTCGACCTGATCGGACTGAACTGGTCTCACCTGATGTCCAACTTCGTGCGCATGAATTTCGTCTCGCAGGCCTTGACCACTGTCGGCAGTTTGATTCCCATGTACGCGTTGGCACCCAAGCTGTTCGCCGGCGAAGTCACTATCGGCACGCTGATGCAATCACAAGGTGCCTTCCTGTCGGTGTCCATGTCGGTCGCCTGGTTCGCTAGCAGTTATACCCAATTGATCACGTGGTCCGCGGTGACGCGGCGTCTGATCGGCTTGAATCGGAGTATCGATGAACCGGAAGTGAGCGGCGTCACCGTGAGCAGTGGCGTGCAGTTGGAAATGCAGATCAGTTCCTTAACACTGGAACTACCGAAGGGAAACAAGCTGGCAGCAATCGGCAACTGGACGCTGGCACGCGGCGAGCGCTGGCTGGTGCGCGGGTCATCGGGTGTCGGTAAAAGCACCTTGTTGCGAGCCGCTGCAGGGATCTGGCCATATGGCAGCGGTACCGTGGTGGTACCCGCGAACGCGAAGATGATGTTCTTGCCTCAAAAGATCTATATTCCGACTGGTCCGCTGAAAGAGGCGCTGTGCTACCCAGCGTCTGTCGATACCTTTGACGACAGCATTTGCGAACAATGTTTGGTCGCCTGCCACTTGCCGCATCTGGTGGACGAGCTGCACTCGGTGTCACGTTGGAACCACCGCCTGTCTGGTGGTGAGCAGCAGCGCATTGCTTTTACGCGCGTGCTGCTGGCAAGACCCGACTTTCTGTTCATGGATGAGGCCACCAGTGCGCTCGACAATGCGACCGAGGCAGCCCTGTATGAGCTAATTCACAGCAGCTTGCCAAACACCGCCATAGTTAGTGTGGCGCATAACGTGACACTAGAACGCTTTCACGACTATGTTCTTGACCTTAAGGTTGGTGAAGCCGCACAACAGTCTATGTTGAAAATAGCGGCGTAATGATTGCGACCCTAATAAATTATTAAAGAGAATCCAAAATGACCAAGCAAATAATCGTTGTGAATCAAGAAAACTATGAGAAGGAAGTTGTGCAGAGTCAAGTGCCTGTATTGATCGATTTCTGGGCACCGTGGTGTGGTCCATGCATGAGCCTGATGCCGGTGCTGGAGGCACTTGCACCCATGTATGAAGGACGATTAAAAATAGTGAAGATCAACGCCGACGAAAACAATCAGTTGATTGAACAATTCGGTGTGCGGGGGCTGCCGCAAATGTTTATTCTGAAAGGCGGGGTGAGAATGGGGCAGCCAAAAGAACGGTCACGCACCCGGCTCTCGATTGAGCTGGATACGTTGCTCGACTAAACCTTCTTCACTATTTTCAAGGACTTTTATATGACTATCTCTGCGTTCCATGGCGATCCTGCCTTGAAAGCCGAACTCATTAACCCACTGCGCGCACGTTGGGCCGCCAATGAATTGCTACCCGCTTCGATCCTGAAATGGATGCCGGAGGAGCGCATCTATTCCCTGTGTGGTGCCATGGTCGAAAGCCAAGACAAGGATGTATTCCAACAACGCACCGGCATCCCGCTTGAATTGGCGATGCTGAGCGAAGCACTGATTTCCGCCAGCATCGAGGTGACGGGAGATCCATCCAATCCACTCGGATTCATCATACGTGGCGACAACGTCATTCTTGCCTTCGGCATGGAATGGCTAGACGCCGTGCGCCCCGGTGCGGATCTGACTGACGTTGTGCCGCGCTACGCGGTGCAATTGCTACAATCCATGCTGCGTCCAGATTTCGTGCTGTCCGAGCACATCGAGCCAGCGCTCGCCGCCGTGGCGGCTCGCTTGCTCGATCTGTGGCAGCGGGAACTCGCCGGGCAGAGCGTCGACGCACAGGAGTGGCGCGCGGTGCGCGCTGCAGCATTACAAGTGTCAGAAGCTTACGAAACGCCTTGGGGTTTTCCTATTACTATGTTCGTCGAGTCGATGGGCTGGCCGATCCGCTCCATCGCAGGTGAATTCGTGGGTCTGTTCCAACCGCTGGCACAAACCTGGTTGAACTATCTCCGACTACCATTTTTCGAAGAGCAAGACCGTGCAGATCAAACCCTGTCCATGATCGGTTGGCACCGGCTATGGCTAGCGGAACGCGAGGGCGAACTGGACGAAGCAGCAATGAACTCATTCTTCGACGACATGCCGGACATCAACCGCGCGATGCACGCGCTCGGCGACGCCGATACCCGTGAGCGCCTGCGTGCGGCGCGTGTCAGTGCCAATGTGGTGACGACGCCAATGATAAGGCAGCAGATGGATTTGTTGCTGAAATTGATTGCAAGCGCTTGAGGAGCCGTGATGATAATGACAGAAACAACACTGATTCCGCGCGCCACCCTGTTTGGCAATCCTGAACGTGCTGGCTGCGACATCAGCCCTTGCGGTCGCTGGCTGGGATTTGTCGCGCCGCTTGATGGCGTGATGAACCTGTGGGTGTGCGAGTGCGGCGACGATCTTCAACAATCGCTGACAAACGCGCGCCCGATTACTAAAGATAATCGTCGCGGCATTTACAGTTTCTCGTGGGCCTATGACGGCATTCACCTGCTGTATCACCAGGACAGCAATGGTGACGAGAACGATCACCTGTTCGCGGTGACAGTATCTGGCGGTGCCGCACGCGACCTGACACCGTTTGACGGTGCAAAGGCAGAGCTACAGAAAATCAGCCGCAAACAACGTGACGCCGTGCTGGTCACGATCAACCAGCGCGATCCGCGTTTCTCAGACCTGTTCCGGGTTGAACTGGATAGCGGCAAACTCACACTTGTTCGTGAAAACCCCGGATTCTTCGCCTTCATTACCGATGATGATTACCAGGTACGCTTAGCGTTTTCCCCACAGAACGACGGCGGTCGCGCACTGCTGCGGCCGGACGGTGATAGTTGGCAGCCCTGGTGGACCATTACGGACGAAGATTCAGCCAACAGTTGGCCGCAGGCTTTAAGTACCGATGGCAAAACCATGTACATGGTCGACAGCCAGGGCCGCGATACTGCGGCATTAGTCAGTTGTGAACTGGATGACCCTGTCGCGGTTCCGACTGTCATCGCGGTGCATCCAAAGGCTGATATAACCGGCATGTGGCCCGATAACGACAGCAACCGGCCGCTGGCCTGGATTGCGACTTACGAGAGGCGGGAGATTCACCTGTTGGACGATAGCCTGAGGGCAGACGTGGCGTTCTTGGACAGCCAGGGACTGGGTGAATGGACAATGACCAGTCGCACCGAGGATGACAAACTGTGGCTGGTAGGCGCATACACAGATCGCAGTCCCTCGAGTTTCTACTTCTACAAACGGGCGCAGAAAAAACTCATCAAGCTCTATGATGTACGGCCGGCGCTGAGGGGCGCACCACTGACGCGCATGCAGCACACCACCATCGAGACGCGTGATGGACTAGACATGACTAGCTACCTGAGCTTGCCGGTACACGCTGACCACATTGATACACCGCTGACAAGCACTACACCGTTGCCGCTAGTGCTGCTGGTACACGGCGGCCCGCATGCCCGCGATAACTGGGGTTACAACTCGGAGCATCAGTGGCTGGCCAATCGCGGCTACGCGGTATTGAGTGTGAACTTTCGCGCCTCGACCGGGTTTGGTAAAGCGTTTGTCGCTGCCGGTGACGGGCAATGGGGTGCCAGGATGGACGATGACCTGGTTGATGCAGCTCGTTGGGCAATCGCCAAAGGTATTGCCGATGAACAGCGTATCTGCATTATGGGTGCCAGCTATGGCGGCTACGCCACGTTGTGGGGCATGAGCGCGCACCCCGAGTTGTATGCCTGCGGTGTCGACATTGTCGGCCCATCCAATCTGGAAACACTGGTCGAGTCAATCCCTCCATATTGGGAGGCGGCTAAGTCGCAGTTGTTTCGTATGTTGGGTGACGGTGACACCAAAGTTGGTCGAAAATTGATGAAAGAACGTTCGCCTGTTTATCATGCCGCGCAGATCGCCAAACCATTGCTGATCGGCCAAGGTGCCAACGATCCGCGCGTGAAGCAGGCTGAGAGCGATCAGATGGTTGCCGCCATGAAGCACAACGGCGTACCGGTTACTTATGTACTTTATCCAGACGAAGGACATGGTTTTCAGCGTCCGTCCAATTCGATCAGTTTCAAGGCTATTACCGAGCAGTTCCTGGCGAAGTTCCTAGGTGGGCGCTGTGAGCCGCTATCCGTTGGCGAGGTGGAAGGCAGCACTGCGGTGATGGTGGAAAACGGCCATCAATCTGAAGAATAAGGTCATGACGATTGTGACCCCTTGCACAGCGTCATTATGAGTTAAACGATGGCGCAGATATTCAAGTTGCTTAAGCGTGGCTGCAAGTAGAAGGTTACTTAGATATCACCAATTGGGAGTTTCTAGAAATCCTTTAATCGAGAGGCTAAACGAAATTAGCAAGTTCGACTCAGCAATAAGTCGGTATTGCGAGATTTCGACACTTTGCAATAATCATGAAGCGATACGTTTGAGTATAGATTTCCTAGAAGCTCACATTGAGGATGCTCCAGAGTTATCCACGATGAGCACAGTGCTCGGTATGAACGGTGGACCTATTGTGAAGGACTTGTATACGCCTTTACCGACAAGCACCTGCAATCAAAGACCGGAAAACGTGCACACATGACAGTAGCGCAAAGTAGCGAAACCCAAACTGATGAAGGTTATAACACTCTCGATTTTTCTTCTTCATCTATTTTTATCGCTACCAATCAACATCAAAAAAATCGGCTGAACCTCGTTCCAAAAAATTGAGTGATGTGGATATCCACAATATCAAATGAGTAAAGGTTAAAACATGCTTCTGATGCTATAAAAAATAACTCAACAAGAGACAAATCAAGACACATTCAAAGAATGCTTAATATGAATCTATTGGATTTATATTTGATTCATTTCCTCGGTTTTCAGAGAAAGTCTTGACAAAAAATTACTTTGATATTGACAAGTAAATTCGCATTTATGTAGCTTATTTTACTAAATCCGTAAGTGACTGGCCAAGCAATCGAGTATGGTTGAACGACAAACCACGGCTCATTCCTTAGTATTTGTGAACCTAGGAACATACTGTGACCGAGACACCCATTTTAAATATACTTGTGCTGGATGATCAGGGACTGGTACGTGCGGGGATGACGGAATTGATTAGGATATCCGAGCCTCGTGCCAAGGTTTTTGAGGCATCCAATTATGCGATGACCATTGCCCTGCTTGACAAGCACTATTTCCAATTCGCCTTCTTGGATTTCGATCTGAAGGCCGAATTCAGCGGACTTGATGTACTCAAATATCTGCATGAACAGGAGATGGACACCCGTGCAGTTATGTTGTCTGGTTGCCTTGAGCAAGATGTTGTATTTCAATGTTTGAATGCTGGTGCGTGTGGATATATCCCGAAAGACATGAGTAATAACGGTGTTTTTCGAAGTGCACTTGATACGGTACTGCAAGGAGGTATTTTTTTGCCGGAACCTATTGCTGGGTTTAACATCTATTCCAACAAATTATTCCCATCACTCACTGACCCTTCGCCGGAATCTCTAGGTATAAACGGACGATGTCTCGAAGTTCTTGTCTATCTTTGTCAGGGCTTATCGAATAAAGCAATCGCACGAAAAATGTGTGTCGAAGAGGGAACTATCAGAAAAGACTATGTACCGAAATTATTTCGAGTGTTTAAGGTAACGCGACGCACAGAACTTTTATTTGAAGTATCTAAACGTCGTATTAAGCTTCCTAAGCTGTAGTTCAATTTTGTGCAGTCAGACACAGTTGACGAATTTTGTTGAGCAACGCATTTGGGTCAGCCGGTTTGAACAGGATATGGGCCGATATGTTTTTTCGAACAGCATCAAAATTGTCGCTTTTTCCAGTAAGCACGATGGTAGGAATATGTCGTTCAAATTCTGCATAGGCTGCCTTGAGTACATCGCTGGCCGAATAATTCTCAGAAAGAGAAAAATCAGTTAAGATAAGATCTGGCATGCGCTCCAGTGTGGACAATTTCTTTGTCAGCGCCTCAAAGGATTTTGCTGTTTCATACAAAATGCCATATTCCTGGAACAGCGCTTCAGTCGACATTCGTACCAAAAGATCGTCCTCGACCAGCAAGACGTATAAACCCGACAGATCCGCCGCCATCGTATTGACTGAAGTCAGTTGTTGCGTCTGAATAGGAGTAAGCCCTGGTGCTCTTGGAACTGAGATGGAAAATCGCGTACCTTTGCCTTCTGTCGAACGCATACGAATACGGTGATCCTCCAGCAAAAGAAAAATTGACTGGACGATAGATAATCCAAGACCCTGACCTTTTTCTCTATCGTGCTCCAGATTATGTATTTGGTAAAACGGACGGAAGATATTTTTTTGTTCGTTGTGGGGAATGCCAATGCCGTTATCAATGATGTCGATGCGGTACCGGTCTGGTAATGAGATGACGCTGATGATGACGCATCGATACTGGCCTTTAGCCGGATCTGCGTACTTGATGGCATTCGTCAATAAATTGTCTATGACACGTTGCAGAAGATGCCGGTCGCTATGTGCGAACATATTTTTTTCTGCCTTGAATCGCGTACGGAGCTGTACGCCGTGTTCAGCAGCCGTGGGCATCAACGGAATGCAGATATCATTGATCAATTCAATCAGGTTAAACGACACATAGTCGGCCTCCATCAGGCCACTCTCAAGTCGCGATATTTCCAGCACAGAATCAAAGGACTTGCGCATGATCTGTGTGGCGGATTGCGTCAGATGTATCAGTGCCTGAGCTTTCACCTTATCTTCTCTGGCATTGGCGTGCTTAGCCGCTTCCAGCAAATTTCCAATTGCTTGCAAGGGCTGACGTAAATCGTGTGCGGCATCTGCCATGAACTTGGATTTGTCCAGATTTTGCCGGATCGCCAATTTACGCAATTTTTCTTTGGACCGTAGCAAAATAATGCCAATCACCACGATCATGATCAGGAGCAAAGCGCCAAAGGCACGTTGCAAATTCTTAATCTTGATTTCTTCATTTTGCAGCCGGTTCTGTTGTTCCAGTAAGCTGATTTGCTTTTGCCTCTCACTAGCGTCAAATTTTGCTTGCAATTCCGAGACGGCACGGTCACGGTCAGCCTGAAACATTTCTGCGCTCAGAGTGCGCTGCTCTTGCAAGGTCTTCACTGCCTCGCGGAACATACCGGCTTTTGTATATGCGTCAACGATCTGTCCTAGCGCCGCCTCCAGATTTGGTTTGAGTCCGGCTTGCCGCATGATGCCCAGACTGCGCTCAACCTCATCGTTGCCCAGCGCAGTGGCTCCCAGATTGATATGACATAAGCCAAGGGTCAATTCGGCATTTGCCAAAGGAATTTTATATTGTATCTTTTGCAGGATATTTTTTGCTCGTTGCGCATAGTCTGCACAGGTAGTGAAATGTCCTTGTTCAAGAGCCAGTCCGGCAAGGCTCCCAAGCGCAGTCGCCTCTTCAACGGGATCTGACGCCTTCTGCGAAGCAGACAGCGCTTCAGTATAAGCTTTAGTCGCTTCTGATTTTTCGCCCATGTTGGCATACGCATCGCCGCGGCTATTTGCCAGGGCGGCGATGATTCTTAAATTGTGATATCGCACGGCTAGTTCAAGTGCCTTCGCATTGTAATCTAGCGCGAGATGCGGATCCTTCAGATCCAAGTACAGGTTGCTGATCAAATACAGTGCGGTAGATCGCTTCGACAGGGTTTCATGATCATCGCCATCTAATGCGTTCATCGCAATAAACAGGTGTTGCAGTGCGGTTTGAAAGTCGCCAATATTTTCGTAGATAGTCCCTGCCAGCATATTGGAGCGAAACGTCAATTTCTTATCGTTCACTCGTCCAGCTATGTATAGCGTTTGTTTGATTGCTGCGATGGCGTCCTCTTGTTTGCCTTCGATTTGTAGCATTCTGGTCTGGTGATATAGCGCCAGCGCAATTGCAAGGTCATCGTGATATTGCAGGCCGAAGGCTCTGAGCGTCGTGTTGTTTTTTACAGCATCATCGACCTTCCCCACGGTGATCGACAGTTCAACCAGATAGGACAAGACGATGCGCCTGTCGTCCTGTGACGCATCGGGTGGAAGATGTTGTTGTAGCTCAAGCATTTGACTCAGGGCATTGAGCTGCTCGGTCTCAAAGAGCTGATATAGCCTCTTTGCCTGGCTTTGAACAGGAGATAACACAGGCTCCGCGGCAATAGAACAAAGGGGCAACAGGTAAAAAAATATAACGAACACACAACATGACGATCTGACGATGCACGTCAATAGTACAGAGCGTATTGCCCGCATCAGGATGAATGGAGTTGTGTTCTGCATGAGTTGATGTCGTTCGCTAAGTGATGATTCTGACGATGAACCACGCCAGGAGAAATAGCCAGAGCGATGACTCCATACCCGTTCACTCATCAGTAGTGGCATATTCCTGATCTCTTTGAGGATCAATTTGTATACAGGACGACGCAAAATAACAAGTTGCTAACGACCATGTGCAGGGAGTTTCTAAAAATCCTGTAATCGATATTTCATGAAACTGCTTACACCGCCCTAGCATTTTCTCTGTATCTCCGTGTTTCTGTGATGAGAGTTTGTAGTTTTTACCTGAGTCCTTACTGAAAACCTCTGTAACAGTATCTCAAATGGCGAATGAGAGGCTATCCGACATTTGTCGGATTGTGGGTTTTGACTGTATTTGGGACTATGCACAAAACAAATTCAGTATGCCATCAACAATGAAGAAAATTGTCCTTTTCGGAAGCGGATCGAAAACAGGTCGGGAGCTAATCAGACAGGCCTTATTGCGTGGACATTATGTCGTCGCCGTTACCAGCGATCCGAAGTGCATTGCTATGACGCATCCCAGGTTATATCTGGCACACGGAGAGATCGCTGATCCTCAATTTATCCGTACGGTCATCGGTGACTCGACTGCAGCGATCTTAGTGTCTGACGATTGTGAGGATGGTGTATCGGACAAGGTCCGCGCTGTCGAAGCGCAATGTATTGTTGAGGCACTTGTTTTGCAGGGTGTGCGTCGCTTAATCAGTAACTCAGCATGTGGAGCGAATAGTTATTTGGGTTTTTTCGCATTCTGGAAGCATTTTTTCTGGCCATCGGCAATGAGCAGATCTGCTGCGATACAGGTTGACCTGGTGGAGAAGGTGATTGTGAATTTTGGGCTGGACTGGACTATCTTGCGACACCCTCGGTTGACCGATAGTCTGCAGACTAGCCAATATTTTTTAACGACGATTCGCCTGCTTCAGCAGCGCTCTACACTGGCCCGTGCGGATTTGGCCGCAGCTATGCTCAATCAACTGAATTCCGATAAGTTTTTGTACCGGGCGCCCTATGTCTATGAATAGAGTCATGACGGGTTAAAAGCAATTAAATAAATGCGACATTATTTTTGCCTGAATCTGATGTCAACAAAATATACGGTATCGCGCTCTGGCTGATGTTTGATTGATGAGGGTATGCGATATACGCCATATGCAGCATAGGAGGAGCCGATTTCTTTTATGCGTTTCATCATATTGACAGACATCAAGGAGGAGAAGACTGATCGCACATTACTAACAATCATTCACACCAGGATCCAGGTGCATCACACAATGTAGTTGAATGCGTTGTCTGGATTTATTTTATAAAAATCAGGGAAATAATCATGAAAACATGGAAAGTAAAAAGTAGTAAAAAGATCGCAGCCACCTGTATGTCTGCACTGATCGCCAGTTCTTTGGTGGTGCCTAGTGCGCATGCGTATGATGAGCCGCAATTCGCTCTCAGTGGAATCTGGACACAAGCCAAACTATTAAAAGAATATATAGACTGGCGTTCTTCTGCAGGCTGGGGAACCATGGGCGCCGCTAACATATTAATAACTAAAATGTCGGGTGGAACGGATGGGCAAATGACGAAAGCTGTTTTCTCGGCCATATGTGGTACTGCTGCTTCCGGTTTGATGGCTAATTGGAAACCTCTATCCGAGCCCACTGCGGCATCTCATTTCAAAGCGATTGTCAAATCGGCCAGCATTGTCGGCGCATCGTCTACATGTGGATGGGTATCTCAATTTGCGTTTAATAAAATCAACCAAGAAATTCCGAACGCACAAAAATACTTGAATCAAAATGCTTCGCAAAGAGAAAAAAGTGATGTTGCCAACGATGCGGCGGATGCAAATAGCCATTTGCTAGAGATGGAAGCAGCTTTTAAAGCCTTGTCTCAAACAAGAGCTTCTATTGATTTCTATGGGAATAAAATGAATGCAAACAACTGCACTAATATCGCCAATATTAATTCGTTTGTATGCACAGATTCTAAACGTCTCCAGAATGAGGCCCGGGCGAATTTTGACACACTTATGGCTAAAATAAATTTCAGCGGTAGTAAGTTATGGGGTGACTTGTCGGGAATAAATGCAGAAATCCATTCTTGATGGTTTGCAATGAGAATAGTTGCGAAATGAATGTTCTCTAACTACCTGGAGTTTCATCTAAGGGTGAAACTCTAATTTAAAAACCATATCGAGATAATGATGAAGACTTTTTTACAGTCACGTAAAGTACGCGGATTAATTATTCTAAGTGTGCTGGTATTGGTCGGATATGCTGTCTTTACGCCAGAAGCTGTTTTGCCTGTGACTAAGAATGTAGATACACCATTATTTGGAAACTCATCTGATCAAGAGCATCGTAACGCAAGTGGCTTAGGCATGTTTGCCTGGGGAGGAGTCGAGGTGCGTAAAAGTGATTACGCTAACCTAGATCCTAAACAGTTTGCATTAAAAGAAACCGCTTACGGCGGCCATCCTGCTTATAGTAAGGCTATGTACTATAAAGTTTGCGCAGATTATTTCGAAGCGAGCAAAGACACTGCTCAGGATCTAGAAGATCAACGACGATCAGATCCATCCGGGAAATCGGAAGACTTCGCCAGATGGCAACTCACAATAAAAGAACAGCAATGTAAAAATGTATCTAAGGCCGATCTGCAAAAAATCGATGCATTGATGCATGAAGCTGCAAAAGCAGGTGATATCTCAGCACAAAGCTATGAGCTCAATAAAACAGCGGCTAGCTTGATTGCTGTCTATCGTGCAAAGCTCAAAGAAAATCCGGATCAAATTCCCTTTGTCGGAGAAGAAGAAAAAAACCTGCTGGGCAGCGCCACGGCACTTGCCGAAAAAGGCGATAAAGAAGCGGCTTTTCTTGCTGCGAGGTTAACCGCCACTGACCGTTTCGGACAAAAAGACGTCACGACATCTGCGGCATGGGCTCTGGTCGGGATACAGCAAAAAGGAGAGCTCTTTAGCGCATCAAATCGCGTTTTCGAAGACGAACCGTATTCAGCACTGGCGACAGAGCAACGCCAGGTAGCAGCTCAACGAGCACAAGAGATATACAACCGGTGCTGTTATAAGCGCTGATCATTCGTCATCCATGAGTCAGTGAGAACCGCAACATCCAGAGGATCAAATTTTTGATTTTCCGGTCATCCAATTGAACAGAAATAGGTACCATGCCCTCAAGAAAAATGCTTTATTTCTGTTTTAAAGGTGTTGCTTGCAGAGAGGCTGAACTTTTTAAATCCTATGTTCGCGTATTGAATGTGAATTTAAAACACAAATGGGTGTACAGCGAGGTAACACCGGATCTGATCATTTATGGTGAGGCGGCAAGTGAAATTATTTTGCAAAAAAACCTGAGACTACCATATTCGCTTGTGTTGACTTCATGCGATATTCAAAGCGAACAGCACCTGCATCTGCCTTTAAATTCTGCTGCAATTGCTATTGCATTCAATCGTATTGGCACACTGATTAATGGTGTTGCCGAGGTTGGCAAGGTGGCTCCTTGGTCTGATTTAGATACTAGTCGGTGTTATCGCATGTTACGGTGGCCGCCTACTCATCTGCTCCGCTCCCGTGATCGTATGCGCCTGGCTACTGTGATGACCAGGCAGGCAATGTCGATCACTGCCTTGAATAAGAACTCTGGTGTGGATATAGCATTGTGCAAGTCATTTGTGTTTGATTTATATGAGTCGGGGATAGTAGTCGAGCAGTCGAATGACATGAGTGTAAAAGACTTCACCAGGCAGATAACTGCAAGCTCTGTGCAATCAGGAATTTTCTCGCGCATACGCAACAAACTTTCTCGATTGACGAAAGGTAACTGACGGTGGAATACAAAATATTGTTCACCGGTCCGATGGGGGCAGGTAAAACAACCGCCATTGGCGTGGTGAGTGAAGTACTCGCCTTGAGTACGGAAGTACAAAATACGGATGCCAGCGTTAAAAAAAACACGACTACCGTTGGGTTTGACTACGGAGAATTGACACTTGATAACGGTGACAAATTAAGACTGTACGGCACGCCCGGTCAACAAAGGTTTGATTTTATGTGGGAGATATTGGCACGCGGCGCTTTGGGATTAATTATTTTGATTGATAACCGCCGACCTGATCCTCTGTCTGATTTAGACATGTATTTAGATGGTTTTAAACGTTTGATTAGTGAGACGGCATGTGTTGTCGCCATTGGGCATATGGATGCACATCCGGAACCGGGGCTTGAGCGTTTTTCCGCACATCTCAATGCACGTGGTTTACTGTATCCGGTCCTGTCGACAGATGTTCGCGAGACGATGTATGTTGCGGAGTTATTGGATTTATTGATGCTTCAGCTGGAAGTAAGACAGGATGTGAATACGTATGATGATTAAACAGGAATTAAGGGATCGCGCAAAAATAGCCGCTGATTTTATTCATTTTCAGGCCAAAGGGATAAAGGCTGTTGTAATTTCCACTGAAGATGGTTTTGAGGTTGCTGCTCGTGTTGAGAATACGGCACAAATAACGCGCCTGTCTGCGATGGCTAGTTCGTTTGCTGCTTTGGGAGCTTTAGCCGGAGAAGAAAGCAATTTGGGCCAGTGTGACGATGTCATTGTAGAAGCGAGAGAGGGTGTCATATTGATACTCCAAATTCCCGGAGAGACAGCGACCTTGATCATGAGTGTTGTCGCTGGACGTGACGCTGTCGTGGGACAAGTTCTCTACTTCGCAAAACAGGCAGCGCGTACTTTGCAAAGAGTTTAATCCGTTTTTCTCTAGCCCTATTTTTCCTAACAGATGTCGTTTCTGGCGCCGCGTCGTTTGTTATTGTTTATCTGGCGTCGGTTTTTGGAGTTTTACATGGCTAATATTAATCAATCTGTACAGAATTTAGTGAGCATCGATGGTGCACTGTGCGCCGCTCTGGTGGATTCAGGCAGCGGCATGATTTTAGGGCAAGCAGGGTCGGGGGTAGATCTTGAAGTGGCAGCTGCGGGTAATACAGAAGTAGTGCGTGCCAAGCTAAAAACAATGCGGTCTTTGGAGCTGAACGATACGATTGAAGACATTCTGATCACGTTGGGTAAGCAGTATCACATTTTGCGTCCATTGGCTAAACACGATGGTTTGTTTTTGTATGTAGTGCTGGATAAAACTAAATCCAATCTGGCATTAGCGCGACGTAAAGTGTCCGACGTAGAAACTGCATTAGAGATGTAATACGCGTTGATTGTTTTAGTACGTACTGCACACTATATATGTCCGTTGCGATAGCGGGCATATAGTCATAAATAAATACTATTTACGGGAAAACTGATTTGAGTTGGAGGCACTGTCCTCATTTTTACAATGAGTACTTAGCAATTCCTGTCTGATTATTTAAGTCAAAGATTGCCCGGTTATCCGGAGGAACAAATTTGTGTGTCTTCCAGCAAGATTCATTGTCATACATCATGAAAAATTTCAACTATAAAAAGTCTGTCCCCCCCGTTTTCTTCAAGCGTCGTGGTATTTTTTCTTTGCCTCTCTTAGGCTTTCTGCCTGCGTTGGTATTCTCACAATCAGCACGTGCTGAGGTACTAGCGCTGTCTACTGCGATCAATCGTTCTGGGCGGATTCGTGCACTTTCGCAACGTCTTGCAAAAGCACACATCCAAATTGCACTTGGCGTTTTGCCCGGTAAAGCACAGGAAATCGTGATAACGGCTCAGGCCCTCATTCTGCGCAATCTCTCCGATCTAAAAACCGTACAAAGCTTCGCTCCTGTACTTCTTGCAAGAGTAGAAGCAGATTCTAAAACATTGATAAATGCGGTGAATCAGACGCCATCGAAAGCAAGTTCACTCGAAGTATCGGATCTATCTGATGTGTTACTTGCATCGGCAGAAAAATTAACTGCCGCATTTGAGGGGCAAGGAAAAAACAATTCTGCCAAGTTAATCAATACCGCAGGTCGGCAGCGAATGTTATCGCAACGCGTTTCAAAATTATATTTTCTATCAAGTGCCGGCCATAGCAATCCAACAGTAAAAAGGGAAATGGAAAACGCACGAGCTCAATTTAAGACTGGGCTGATGACATTGGCAAGTGCGCCGGTTACTACACCAAATATCAAAGCCTTTTTAGAGCTCGGTCGCACGCAATGGATGTTTATGGAAGATGCGCTAACCAAGCCAACTGACGCAGTTCAGATGCGTAACGTTGCAACCTCTAGCGAACGAGTTTTAGAGGTAATGAATGACTTGGCTGATGAATATGATCTTGCTTTAAAGGAGATACTTGGTTTGGCTAGCAACTCAACGACTCAATTCGCTATGTTGAATTTACGAAGCGTATGACGTGCATCTGAAATCGTCAATTACCTTTGATGAGCGCTGCACAGAACACAAGATATGCCTCCCAGTCAACATTCCGGCAATATGTTATGTGAACAAACAACATCACATTTCACTTACTTTAGATGAGGCGTACACAATTGTCAGATGTGATGCAAAAAAGAAATTTTTTGGCGAATATATTGACGCTTAAGTAGTAATTTTGATGCAAACGGGTTCGATAATTTTTGTTAAAAGGAGGGTTTTCATAAAAATTAAAGTACCATTTAAGCGTCGTTCGTCAATCCGATTAATGCATTGTTTTTACATTTCTTAAACTGATCATCAGATTATGTACTCAAATTAAAAATGAATAGCGTTCAGTAGAGCGCATTTTGTTAATGCCAGTGACGGGTGATTGATGAGGTAAAAGTTAATCTGTAGCTGACAATAATTGTTCAAAAATGGAGACCCAGATGAACATGTCAAATCTAAAAATTGCGGCCAGAATGGGACTTGGGTATGGCGCTATATTGTTAATTCTGGCGATCATCGCTGGAATTGGTATTAATGGTATGAGTCGCACGAATCAAGCCTTGCACCATATTGTCGATGTCAATATTTATAAAATGGATTTGCTGGAAAATATGTCAGGGTCTATCCATGTCGTTTCCAGAGTGATGAGAACGATTGCACTACTGGATGATCCGGTGATAGCGAGCATAGAAAGAAAGAAAATAGATGATGCTCGTGATAAGTACAACAAAGCTTTTGATGCATTAGAAAAAATGCCCTTGGATGACGCAGGTAAATCTTTGGTCGCTAAAATAAAAGAGGGCCAACTAGTAGCGCGTCCCTTAAACAATAAATTCATGGATCTTGCGAAAGAGGATAAAGCGGCAGCGACCCAATTTTTGTTGAAGGAGGCGGGACCAGCAACAAGCAAATGGCAAGAGGCCCTGCATGAGTTTATCGACTTGCAAAAGCAAAAAAATAAAAATGACGAAGAACAAGCGCAAGTAGCCTATAGCAGCGCCTTGTCGCTGATGCTCATCATGTCTGGATTAGCTATTGCCACTGGCGGGCTTGTGGCCTGGCTGAGTGCACGATCCATTACACGACCTATTATTGAAGCAGTGAAGATCGCTCAGACGGTCGCTTCCGGCGATTTAACCAGCCGTATTGTGGTGAATTCAACGGATGAATCCGGCCAGTTATTACAAGCATTAAAGGCGATGAACGATAGTTTGTTTCATATAGTGGGACAAGTTCGTAGCGGCACAGAGACCATAGCGACGGCATCCGGTCAAATTGCATCAGGTAATCTAGATTTATCATCCCGCACCGAAGAGCAAGCTAGTTCGCTCGAAGAAACTGCTTCCTCGATGGAGGAATTGACCAGCACCGTCACGCAAAATGCGGACAATGCACGGCAGGCTAACCAACTGGCAGCATCTGCATCAGACATCGCGATAAAAGGTGGGGTAGTCGTTTCACAGGTTGTTGATACGATGGGGGCTATTAATGAGTCGGCACGGAAAATTGTTGACATTATTAGTGTCATTGACGGTATCGCATTCCAGACCAATATTCTGGCCCTGAATGCCGCAGTGGAGGCTGCACGAGCTGGCGAGCAAGGCCGAGGTTTTGCAGTGGTGGCGTCGGAAGTCCGTAATCTTGCGCAGCGAAGTGCCGCCGCCGCTAAAGAAATCAAAATATTGATTGGTGATTCGGTTGAAAAAGTTGATGCGGGTAGTAAGCTGGTTGATCAGGCTGGAACGACGATGGAGGAAGTCGTTCAAAGTGTTCGACGCGTGAGTGATGTTGTCAGCGAAATTACCGCGGCAAGTCAGGAGCAAACAATTGGCATTGAGCAAATCAATCAGGCAATCGCGCAAATGGATGAAGTCACACAGCAAAACGCAGCTTTAGTGGAGGAGGCCGCCGCCGCTGCGGCATCACTTCAGGAACAAGCCGATAAATTGGCTCAAGTTGTCGGCGCTTTTAAAATCGACAGCTTGACTACAGCATTACCTGCCAGTGAAATAAAGAGAAAAACATCAACCTCAAATTTGCGTCTTATTGCAAAGTAAACTGCGCCACGATGGTTGATTTACTTTGCGTTTTACCTTTCATTAAGAATGTATTTCTCTTAGAGATGTTATTTTGTACGGTTAATATTTACACACCAAATCTCCACCAGGCGAAGCTGATGAGATATCTTCGTTACCCCAATTATGTCGCATAGTTTTTATTTATTACTTGATGTCAGATAGCTCGTGTTCTAAGGTGTTAAAGCTGTGTTTAATCGTTGAAAACCAAATGGGGAGAATAGAGAAATGAAAAAAAGAATGAGCACTGCGGCCATTGGCGCCATGATCACAATTTCTGTGAATCTGGCTTATGCCGAAGGGCATGCAGAAAAACCGCACTGGAGCTACCAAGGAAAAACAGGCGCTACACATTGGGCTGAGCTGGAAGAATCTAACACTGCCTGCAAACTCAGCAAAGAGCAATCACCAATCAACATTGTAGAAAGTAAAACTAAGAAGGCTACTTTGGCCGCGCTTGATTTCAAATACCAGAACGGAACTGCTGAAGTCGTCAACAATGGGCATACCGTACAAGTAAATTTGCCTGCAGGTAGCAGTCTTAAGACCGGGGACGAAGAAACTAAGCTACTGCAGTTTCACTTCCATACACCGAGTGAAGAACAAATTAATGGTAAAAATTATTCGATGGTTGCACATTTTGTACATAAAAATACAGATGGCAAACTGTCTGTCGTCGCTGTTCTGTTCAAACCTGGAAAAGAAAATGGCACATTAGCACCAATATTTTCCAACCTGCCTAAAGAGGGGCAGCCCAATCAACTCGCTAGCTTCGATCCGGCAGCAGTCCTGCCAGTTATGCGTACTTACTTTAAGTTCATGGGTTCATTGACAACACCCCCGTGTAGTGACGGTGTACGTTGGCAGGTATTGAAACAACCTGTGGAACTTTCGAAAGAACAAATCGCTGCTTTCAAGAAGCTCTACACCATGAATGCGCGTCCAGTACAGCCTTTGAATGGCAGAGTAGTGGAAGTAAGCGAATAGGACGTAGTGGTATTTTGCTAATCGTAGCAAGTTCAATATTATGATGGAAGAAGCGCTTTCGCCTTGAAGGCGCTCTTTTCGATAGATCCGTACGTAGAGTGTCTTTCATCTTAGATACTGGTTGCGATGCCTCACGAGATTGATACCAATTATCAAACGACTGCCTAGTGTGCTTCACTAAGATTTAATCGCACCTGTACCATTAAACTTACTAATACTATGTTTAATATCGTCACTCAGGCTTGCTGACAATCACAGCTTACCACCTCATCATCTTTCATATGAAAATCTTCCTTTTTTTAGCACCGCTTTTACTGTGTACTGCATGTGCTTCTACCAGACAAGGTGGCGATCAGCATGCTAAAGCGGTTGCGACTGATGTTCGTCCGGGTGAGAGTCGTACTCAGCAAGTGGGGAGCGCATTGACTGCGCCGCTGAGTGATTTTAATTTGATACAGACGACGATTCCGCCTGTGCTGATGGATGCGCAGAACAATCCGTATCGCGTCAGCACGGATGACACTTGTGCCAGTATTGAGATGCAGGTTGTGGCGCTGGATGCGGTGCTTGGCTCTGATCTGGATAAGCATGCTGAGGGTAATGATCCCAGTGCGATGGACAAAGGTGTGAGCGCTGCGGAGAATGCGTCGATCTCGGCTTTGCGACGGACGACTGAGGGTGTGATTCCTTTTCGTGGTTGGGTGCGTAAGCTGACAGGTGCTGAGCGTCATTCGGAAAAAGTGCTGGCATCGATTGCTGCAGGGACGATACGTCGTGGATTTTTAAAAGGGGTTGGTTACGCCAAAGGCTGCCAATATCCTGCCGCACCTTTGCCGCCGCTGCCTCCTGCTGTAGTAACACCTGTGCCAAAAAAATGATTACCTGGACTGCCTTAGTTGATCTGGTACACCGCTCTTCATTAACGAATTCATTAAGAAATTCATCAACAATTTCATAAAAAACCATCGCAAAATCACTGCGTGATGGATGACTTAAATCCTCATGTAAGTCATCACGCAAAGCCCCAATCAACAAAAACTTCAAGACTATTCTTGAACGGAACACATAAGGAATGCGATGGAAACTCCCTTGAGTATCAAGACCTTCTGGTTTGGTGATCAAACAGATGATGCACTGACTGCGGCGTCGCAAGCCAAGCTCTGGTGGTCAAAAAATCCTGACATAGATCAGCTGATGATCCAACGCTTTGCTATGGTGACAGAGCAGGCAGCAGATGGTGCACTTGATGCCTGGAAGGCGACACCGGATGCATGTTTGTCCCTGATCCTGGTGTGCGATCAGTTTCCTCGCAATATGTTTCGTGCGACTCCGCGCTCATTTGCTTATGATGCGCTGGCACGTCATGTTTGTCGTGATGGTTTGGCACAGGGCTTTGATCAGCAACTCAGGTTGATCGAGCGGATATTTTTTTATTTGCCACTGGAGCATTCTGAGTCTATGGAAGATCAGGATCAGTCGGTATCCTTGTTCAGAGCTTTATTGGCGGCTGCGACAGCGCAGCAAAAATCCCTATTTGAAGGGTATGTGACTTATGCGGTCAGACACCGTGATGTGATTGCCCGGTTCGGGCGTTTTCCTCATCGCAATCAGATACTTGGTCGTGTTTCTACGCCGGAAGAATTGCAGTTTTTGTCGGAACCGGGATCGTCGTTTTGATCTGAGGTGTGAGTCGCGGTAGTGCGTCTGCTTATTTACATTTCCCTGTCACCGCTGCGAATGCGATGACAGGGATTAAAAGTAAATTGGTGCTTTGGGAATATCTCGGCTTTATGCAGTCTTGAATTTTGGCTTTGTCTGCTTCGGTCTGGAACTGCTCATATCTGGTGACGACAGGCGTAGTCATTTCTTTCCTGGTGTTGTCTGCCATTGCCTGTATCTCACTTTGGCTACTTTTATAGGCTTTGCGAATGGCTTGGCTGTCAGTCACTAGGAGCGAGGTGGACGGCGTCGTCAACATAGGATCTGGATTGACCTTGTTCGTATTCTTCTCTCTATCCGCTATTGAGTCTGATACGTTGACGGGTACATGAAGCGCGTGAGTCTTTTCAGTTGTGCTCTGGGCTGATAGCGGCGAGGTGGCGCGCGATGTCGTCGCTTTTTTTGCGCGTATCCGGTTTGCCTGACCTTGTGCGGAGATCGTCTGTTGTTCTGTTTGTTGCGGTACTTGCTGATGCGGTGGTTCCATCAACATGCTGACCTGAATTTCTGAAGTAGGGCTGGTAACATAAAAACTTGGCCGGTGATTGAGTTGCATCAGCATGACAATACTGATGCAGGCTGCCAGCAAAGCGGATGTCAGTCGCTGACCCGTGCTTGTCGTTTTCCAATGTGGCTGCAGATGACCGTAGTGCCAGGAGCCGAGCATGAATATCCTTATTGATGATCAGATGGTTGCGGTTAATTACAGATAACTGGGCAAAGATAAATACGTATTTTTGACGGCAATGTAGACAATAAGTTCAGAGCAGGCTGGAGATAGATATGGATTGTATGTCGCAATGTTTATGCGCCTTTCCAGCCATTATTGGCTTGGGGGGCGCATAAATACTGCGTGATGAGGTGAGGAGATTTTTAACAATCTCCCACATTTCCACATCGATGGACTTACGCAACAACCAAGACCTCTCATCACAGAGCCTCGGAGGCACAGAGAAAAGGCAGAAATAGTAGAGGCCGCAGCAGTAAGTATTTTCATGAAAGATCGATTAAAGTTTTTTGGGAGTTTCCATGAGGGATTGTCTAAAAACTATAAGAGAATTTTTAAAAATATAGCCGAACGTATCGCGTCGTTCTATGGCTGCTCGTTAAACTTGGCAATACTGACGTATTGCTGTGTTGAGCTTGTTTAGCCTGCGCGCTGCATTGTGAATAAACACTCTTAGAGGTCTCAATAAGCTGTTTGAATCGGCTCAATTCAAACAGATAAACAACTTATCTCAGGCCGATCGAATCATGACTGGTACACACTGTAATTATTTTTGCCTGATTTTTTGACTGCGTACATCGCATCATCTGCTTCTCGAATAATCTCGTTTTTATCAAAGTTGGCCTGTGCCACGTAGGTGATGCCGATACTGGCACCGATGCGGATGACAATATCCTTGTCCAGCGTGAGTGCGGCGCTGGTCTGATCGATGATTTTTTGTGCGATTTCTTTGGCTTTGTCGATTTGCTGCAAGTCTTTGAGCAGAATAATAAATTCATCACCGCCGAGACGGGCAATGAAATCAGATTTTCTCAGTGTCTTGGTGACGATCTGCGTAAAGTGGCACAGTACTTGATCGCCGATGTCATGGCCGTAATGATCGTTGACCTCTTTGAATTTATCCAAGTCGATCAGCAATAAGAAAAATCCTGTCACGTTGCCACGTTGCATCTCTTGTTTTAAGCGGGTGATTTCTTTATCAAAGCCGAGACGGTTAAACGTACCGGTCAGATGATCGGTGACGGCAAGCTGGTTTGCCTCTTCTTCGCCACTTTTGCGGTCGGTGATGTCATTGAGCAGGCCTTGCAGTACGCCTTCTTCGACCGGACTCATGACGACATGCAGCCACTTTCTCTGCGGCGGTTGACCGACTTCGATAGAAAAATCTTCGGACAGGACATCGTCCTGATTGGTCGCCTTGTCGATCATCAGATGCAGACGTAGCTCTTGGCCTTCCAGCGCCTTGGTTAAGGCTGTATTAATCTTGTCTTCGGGGATGTTTTCATCCACTGCCAGCAGACGTAAAAAAGCGTGGTTGTATGAAATGACCTCACCTGACGTCTTTAATAAAAAGATGCCTGTTTCTGCATTATTAAAAATGGTCTGGAATTTTTTCTCACCGATTTCATGCTTGATGCGCAGTTGACGTTCGTCATCCAGTATATGGACAAGCTTGCCGACGATTTCATTGACGTCACCGACCAGTTGGCCGATTTCATCTTTTTCATTGCCGGCTGGCAGGGCGAGTTTGATACCGCTCTCGGGTGTCAGACGGTGTAGCTGATCCGAAATGGTTTTGATCGGGCGGATAATGATGGTGAGAACGATATACACGACTGCGCAGGCCATAAGCAGGGCTTGCAGCATCAGGAGGTAGCCGATAAATCTAGCCTTGTCGTCGACTTGCTGGCGTATGAATAGCAGATTAGGCTCGAGCTCGATCTGGCAGACTTTTTCTTTGTCATTAAACGGAGAGAAGACATCGCGCACCGTCGGTATTGCCTTGTCTGGAATCACGATGTTGTTGACGACTTTGGTCTCTTTGGGGCCAGTGTTTTTGCTCATGTGCGCCAGAACGCTCGAGCCGGAAAAAATCTTGATACTGGCGACGTCTGCGTTCTTTAGCAGCCCGCGGCTGACTTCGGAGGCGAGATTCATGTCGGCGAGGTAGCAGGCAATACTGGTGGTACTCTCGACTGTGCTGAGCAGATCCACCATGCGACTATTGGCCCTTTCCTGTTCGACGTGCGAAGTCCAGTAGTAGGTGAATACGGCAAAAAAGCTACCCACCAGTAAAGAAATACCCAACACAATAAATGCGCTGCGATAAACAATACTGGTACGGAATAATTGGGACATAGTGTGCAATAGAGTCCTGACGGGCTTTGCTGTAGTTGCTGGTGGCGGCAATTCGTTGATCAGGCTGTGTTACCAAGGATAGAGAATATCTGCGACGGTAGACCTGATGAGCGTATTTTATAACGGCTTTATTGGGATGCGTCAAAAACGACTTTGACACGTTTGTCGACTTTTTTCTTATCAATATACGCGATCGCTCCTTTGTTGTTGCTGACGATATCGATAATCTCTTCCACGCTGTCAACCTGGCGCGGCGGTGAGCCTTGACCTGAAAACATTAGTCGCGCCCAGTAAGAGTTAATCTCGGGCAGTTCTTTATTGACCATACTGGAATAGAATTTACTTTTTTCAGATACCGGATTAGCCAGGTCAAGCGGTTGTGCACTGATGCCTGAGGCAAGTTTGCGATAGCGGCCCATATAGATGTTGATGACATCATCTTTACTCATTTTTTCTATGCCGCTATTTGGATTGGCGATGACAACGAAGTCGGCAGCACATACGCGGGCACAGACAGTGAGCGCCAGAATCAGTGGTGAAAAACGAATAAGGGTGGCGAGAGTCGTCATAGCGCTCGCCTAGAATATGAAGTTGACCGAGACGCTGAGGAGTGTTGCCTTGCCATCCCAGCCCGGTTGCTGATTACGCACCAATAATCTTTGCTTATTGTTGATGTGATCAAGTTGAATTTTCAGATCTGCCTTATCAGTCAAGTCGTAACGCATACCGAGGGAGATAGTCGTTTGCTCATTCAACGAGCTATGTGCGACGTTATAGCTACCAGCAATAATCGCATCGACATAGGGATTGACCCCCGCCGGCAAGCCGGTGCTGCCATCGCTGTCTCTATGCAGGGGGCGCGCTTCCGAATAAGTGGCATAGTGCGTCCATTTGCCGGTTCGGTAGCCGACGGTGGCATAGCCAGCCGCATAGCCGGGGAAGCCAAGCGTATCTGATTTGGTCGAGCTCAGCATGAATTGCGCTTGCAACGGTCCTTCATCATAGGCCAGACCTGCGGAGTAATATTTGATCGTTTTATCCTGAAAGCCGATTTCATTAGCGACTTTCCCTGCTTGTGGACTCAGCGCGAGAATCGCCGGATCGCGTAGCCCGTTAATGAGTGCAGGCAGGCCGGGAAATTCGTTTTTAAACCGTAATTGGCTGTAGCCAAGCCGGTAAGACCAGGACTGGGTCTGATATTCCAGATGAGCACCTAACACATCGGAACCGTTCAGCGAAAAATACTCATCTGGCCCCCCGGTAGAGCTTTTTTCACGGGCTTTACCGGCAAATGTCTTGATGCGGGCCACACCATTACCTAGCGGGTACTTTAGCACCAGGTCGGTGCCGTCAATATACGAAACAATGATACTGCCGAAATAATCGACGGGAGGACGAACCCAGAGGTAAGAATAGGCGACATTACGTGAGTCGGCGAGCAGATAGACATCAAAACCTAATCTGCCGGCACGGAACTGAATATTGTCATTCGGGGTGTAGCGGGCGAATGCCCAGGTGATTTCAGGATTAAATCCGGTTTGCGAGCGACGGCTGACGACCTGTAGTGTCGCATCGAGGTTATCCAGAGGGGCGGCGGTGAGTTGCAGACCGAGCAGGGAATCGACGCCGAAGTCGAGTTTGCGGGTATAGCCGACACCTTCTGGTTGTAACAGGTCGCGGATAAAGTCAGCTTGCCTGTTCGAGTTGTAGACGGCTCCTAAGGTGCCGAAACCACTCAGGGAAAATGAGGGTTTGTCACCATCCTCTGCGAATGCTGGCAGGCTAACGGCAAGCAAGCAAAAAGCGGTAAAACATCGTCGCGCAATCAAATCCAGCATGGGATCCGGAGTCCTATCGAACAAGTTTTGTAACTGATGTGCCCAGCTTTATCTTACACATTTGAAAACAGACTTACAACCTTCTCAGTCAGTATTGCTGAATATAGGCAAATTTTGATGTTGATCCGAAAAAAGACAAAAAGCTGGCGTCAAGCCAGCTTTTTGTCTTGATGCATGCCGGTATCGTGGTGAAACGACTTCAGTACCGGAAAAAGCAGACTTATTTCTTTTTGCCGTCGGCTTTTTGCTTAGCAATCACCAGATCTTTGATGCTGTTGTAGGCATCTTCGGGAATGATTTTTTTATTCAGCAAATCATCTTTGCCCTTGTACGGACGACCTTTGATGATGGCATCCGAACGGGCATCACCTATTTTTGGCAATTCAGACAGTTCTTTTTTAGTGGCACTATTTAAATCAAGTAAGTCAACTTTTGCAGAGGCGGACACGGAAGCTGACGCTGACGCGGAGGCTTTTTTGGGTTCGTCTTTGGCATAGGCTGAACTAATGGCCAGCATCGCCATACTTGCGATTAAAATGGATTTCAACAGTTGATTCATCATGATTCCTTTATGTGGTACCCGCCTTGGAGACGGGTGGTAGACATTGAAAAGACAAGCAAATTAACGGCACTAAAAATTACCCGAGTTAGCCTATCATATTATTGTGTTTGCACCACTGAATTGATAAAAATCGCGGTCGTCGGTACGTCGCTTGAGTTGGTGGCGACGGTCTTAAACTTGTCCATGATATCCAGACCCGTCACAATTTTGCCAAATACGGCATATCCGGGATTGCTCGTGCTGGTGTAGTCGAAGCCGGTATTGCTGGCAACGTTGAAGTAAAACTGCGAAGTTGCCGAATCGACTGCACTGGTGCGTGCCATGCCGATAGTGCCGCGTACATTGCTCAAACCGTTATTGGACTCTAGCTTAATCGCTGCGAAAGGCGGTGTCGGTTGCTGCAAATCGCTGGTAAAGCCGCCACCCTGAGCAATCGAGAACGATGTGCTGTTGACGACGCGATGGAAGATCTTGTTCACATAAAAACCATTCTCTACATAATTCAGGAAATTATCGACGGAGATTGGTGCTTTGGCAGGGTTGAGTTCAATGACGATATCGCCCAATGTTGTTTTCATGGTGACTTGCGGCTGTGCTGCCAGAGGGATAGTCAGTGAACCGGAATATAGCGATGCGCTGTCACCAGCGGTGATCGATACGGCAAATGTTCCTACGGCGACCATTTTGCAGGCAAACACGCGCTGCGTCGAAGTGCCACCGGCGACTTCCGTAATTTTGAGACAGCCTGGATTGGAGATATTGATGCCCAGATCGAGATTCTTGCCAACGACAGTCATATTGGTGACCTTACGGTAGACCAGTTGATCAGTCGTCACCGAGGTGACGGATACCGTTGACGCTGTGCTGGTAGAGCCGCTGCTGCCACCGCCGCATGCCGTTAACAAAGTGATGCTTGCGCAGCTCATCGCGATCCAGGGTAGTAATTTCAATCTGTTCTCCTAAAAAATAATCAAGTGGTGATAGTAGTTCTGGTGATGCTAAAAAATAGTGCCCGATTTGTAGATAATAGTAAATCGCGTGATGCCATATATGACAATGCAAAATCAGTATAGCGACACGCGATAGTCTGGCTGATTGTTGTAATAATTTGTTACCTGTTTGAAGTGTAACTTATCTTCATGACCTAAATTACAGCAAGCCTTCGAACAGCAGAATATCGACTTTGTCACCTGCACTCACATTGCCCTGGTCATGGGGCAGCACGACCATACAGTTGGCTTCTGACATAGAGCGCAAAATACCTGAGCCTTGCGAACCGGTGATGGCGACCTGGAGTTGTCCGTTTGAGGATACTGAAGCGATGCCGCGTTGGTACTCAGTCCTGCCAGGGCGCTTACGCAGACTAGCCAATGAGACTGCGGGAACTAAGGGAAGTTCAGGAATAGTGGCGCCCATCATGTGAAGCAGGGCACTTCGCGCAAAAAAATAAAAAGTCACCATGACAGCGACGGGATTGCCGGGCAAGCCGAACAGATAGGCGCTTTTTCCGGCAGAGTGAATTTTTCCAAATGCCATAGGGCGACCGGGGCGCATTCCTATAGCCCAGAAGGCGACATCTCCGAGTTGTGCCATCATTTGTTTTGTGTAGTCGGCGGCACCGACCGATACGCCACCGGAAGTGATGGTGGCGTCGGCATTTTCGGCGGCAGAGCGAAATGCAGCTTCCAGTGAAGCCGGATCATCTTTGACTACGCCCATATCAATAATGTCGCAGCCTAGCCGTGTCAGCATGCCATGCAAGGTGTAGCGGTTGCTGTCGTAGACGCATCCCGCATCTAGTGTTTCGCCGAGCGAGCGCAACTCATCACCGGTGGAAAAAAATGCGACTCGTAATTTTCGTTGTACCGGTACTTCTGCGACGCCGAGAGAGGCGAGTAATCCTACATCCGCGGGACGCAGTATTTTTCCTTTGAGGAGTGCGGTCTTGCCTATAGCCAGATCCTCCCCTTTGAGACGCCGGTTGTCACCTGCCGTAACCTTGCCGGCAGGGACATCTACTTGAGCCGCGGAGGCGTTGAGCGTGAACTCTTGCGGTATGACCGTATCGCATGACTCGGGCATGACCGCGCCCGTCATAATGCGTATGCATTCCCCGGTGTTGACTATTCCCTCAAAGGCCCGGCCGGCATAAGCTGTGCCTTTGATTGTTAAGGTAATCATCTGATTTGCGGACAGATCGCTGCCACGCAGGGCATAGCCATCCATTGCCGAATTATCATGCGATGGCACGTTGATACCGGAGACGATATCTGTTGCCAGAACCCGCCCTAATGCCTCGCGTATCGCCACTTTTTCGATGGACGATATGGGCGTAATAAATTGCTGAATAATCTGCTGTGCCTGGGCTACTGGTACGGCATCAGGGTCATAGCCGGAGATGCAGCTGACGACTTCGTGCAGGCTGTTCGGTGGAGGTGTGGACGTCATGTGAAGGTTTAATTGTCGAATTGTCGCAGGTCTTGCAGAGTGTTGATATTGCGGAAGGCAGCAACATCGTCAAATACGACTTCGACGATGTTTAAGGATGCGTACCATGCATCTACTTTGCGTCCGCCTTGGTGTAGAAAGTCGCTCAGATGAGTCAGCACGGAGGACTTCATGAGCGAGAAGACCGGATGTGCTTGTTTGGCGACCGTTTCCCCATTGGATTCCATGGTGATGGCTACCGCCAGATCTGCGTCCTCTAAGGCTAACGCACCTGACAGACGTTCGACCAGATCTGCGGGCAGAAATGGGGAGTCGCAGGGCACGCTGACCAGGTAGGGTGTTTTACAGTGATGTAAACCCGTTTGTAAGCCTGCCAGCGGACCTGCAAAGCCATCAATTTCATCCGGCCATACCTGTGCCCCAAAAGCTGCATAGGCTGCCAGATGCTGATTGGCATTGATGATGATCTGTCCAACCTGTGGTGATAAACGTAAAAACGCATGCATCGCCATTGGTGACCCGCGAAATACTTGCAGGCCTTTGTCGACGGTGCCCATACGTGTGCCGCGACCTCCTGCCAGGATCAGTCCGGTAATGAGTTGTTTATCTATGCGTGTCATGTTTAACGAGGTATCCGGTGCTGCGTACGACATTGTCAGGTAAGAGGAAAGTGAAGATGAAGTGGATTATTTTTGACCAGTCACCGCTCGCCCGTTGGTTTGGTACCGGTGTTTGTCGCCGACTGCGATTGACTTATCATCGCCATCGAAAAATAGTCTGCGTGATCTGCGTATCAACCACCAATATACGACATTTCTATTTTCTTTCTGCTCTTGACTAACTCGTCGGTTTGCTGACTGCGCAATTCGGAATAACGGTCTGAGCGTTTTTTCCATAGTTGTGCAATGACGTTAGAAATGGCCAGATCGGAATGCAAGTGATGTTCATCACGTAGCAGCGATCTCAGGTCATGTCCATGTGTAGCAAACAGGCAGGTATACAATTTTCCTTCGGTAGAAAGCCGTGCGCGGCTGCACTCATGACAAAAGGTTTGTGTGACGCTGGAGACGACGCCTACCTCTCCGCTTCCATCCAGGTAACGCCAGCGCTCCGCAGTCTCTCCTGCGTAATTTGCCTGGGTTGGTAGCAGCGATAATCCGACATCGTTTAAGATTTGTATGACTTTGGCTGATGGGATGACTTCATTCAATTTCCAGCCATTAGAAGCGCCGACGTCCATATATTCGATGAATCTGAGTATATGAGGCGTCGCTTTGAAGTAGCGTGCCATCGGAATGATTTCACTGTCGTTCAAACCGGCTTTGACGACCATGTTTACCTTGACTGGCCCTAGTCCCGCTTGATGTGCCGCATCGATGCCGTCGAGTACATCTGATACAGGGAAGTCCACATCATTCATTTGCTTAAAGGTAGCGTCATTCATGGAGTCAAGCGACACGGTCACTCGCGATAACCCTGCATCTCTGAGGCTCTGTGCTTTGCGTGCTAGCAGAGAGCCGTTGGTCGTCAGAGTCAGGTCAATATCGCTGCCATCACTTGCCTTCAGCTTACTCAGCATCTCAATCAGCTTCTCTATATTTTTGCGCAGCAGCGGTTCTCCGCCAGTGAGGCGAATTTTTGTGACGCCATGGGCAACGAAAATTTTTGCGATACGGGTAATTTCTTCAAAACTGAGTAACGAAGTTTGCGGTAAAAAGCGATAGTCCTTGTCGAACATTTCTTTCGGCATGCAATAGACGCAGCGGAAATTGCAGCGATCCGTTACTGATATACGCAGATCGTGCAACGGGCGCTGCAAGCTGTCCCTGAGTTGGCCGTCAGGCTCTACTAAACGACCAGGAACCGTTAGAGCTTGTTCGCGCTGCCGGTAATCCGTCAGAGGGATAAATTTTTCAGACATGAAGTTCAGACAAAGTAGATATTGCAAAGTAATTCAGCACACTAGACCGAAAAGATACCACGAGTAGCGATAACGAGTTTGTGCAAAAAAATAACCCGGCAACATTACTGTTGCCGGGTTATTTCATTCAGATAATTGCACCAGATTGACCAGTTTTATATTGACGAATTTTATGTTCGCCAGCTTTTGATTTAAAAGCTTCAGATGTCTAAAAACTCAGTAAATCAGTGTGCTTGATTACTTCTTGGTTTCAACCATTACCAAAGGTTCACTGGCAACGCTCGTAACCGGCTTGCGTTCACGTGGGGCACGTGGCGCTGCAGTAGTAGTTGCTGCTGATGCTTGTGCGGCACGCAGTTTTTCAGGGTTAGTGCTGGCCAATACCAGACCTGCCTGTTCCAGCATGACATTCAAACTTTCTACTGGCATGACAACCGCTTCTACCGGTTTTGATGCCGCGACTGGTGCCGTTGTAGCGGCTACTACCGCCGCTGCTGGCGCTTCCGTCGTTGCCGGAACACTAAATGCTGGAGCAGATGCAACTACCTGAATTGTCTCCGTTGCTGTTGGTGTGACAGGGTCAATTACTGGAGCAATCACCGGAGCAATCATGTCATTCGCAACATTGATTGTCACCGCTGGTGCCAGAGCCGGTGTCAGATCCAGATGTGCCTGAACTGGTGCCGCGACTGTTGTTACGGCGATTGACTCTGCTGGTACCTCAGCTTGCGCCGGAGCCGGAGCTGCAGATACTGCTTCAACGAAAACAGGTGTTGCTACGACCTCAGCCGGCGTTACAGGCTGAACCGCAACAGGCGCTGGCGTTACTTCGGCTGGCACAGGATGGTTTGCGACTGCGACACTTTCAGAAGTTTCTACAACGGTTTCCGCAATTGCAGCTACAGCGTTGATTGGCATGACTGGCGCTTCTTCGTGTGACACGAATTCATTGCCAGAAACTGCATCACCATTTTCCGTATTGTCACCAGCCTCACGGTCACGACGGTTACGGTTGCGGCCACCACGACGACGACGACGACGAGCTTCACCTTGTTCTGCGTTTTCGCCTTCTACTGTGTTCGGAGTTAAAGACTTCGTATTGTCTGCCACGTCGTTTGTCACAGTAACCAATGGTACGGCGTTCGCAGCCAGAGCCATAGTATTCAGGTTGGCATCAGCAGATTTTGACTCGCCCTGAGTTTCCTTGCGCTCTTCGCGTTGACGTTGCTGACGATCACGACGAGTTTCTTGCTTAGGTTCTTGCGGATCGCGCTCTTCCCTTGGAGGACGTGCTTGTTTTGGCGGGCGTGGAGCTTGTTCCTGAGGTACTGGCTTTGCGGAATCATCCTTCTCTGCACGATTAGTCGCAGGACGTTCTTCGCGGTCTTCACGATCGCGTCCACGGCCATTACGGTTGCGATTACGCTGACCACGACCATTACGGTCACGTTCAGATCGTTCGCGGCTTTGCGGTTTCTCTGCCACTGCCGGTACTTCAGCGATTGCTTCTGCTGGTTTTGAGCGGAACAGGTTAAACAACTTGCTGAAGAAACCTTCTGAAACCGGCTTGGCAGCAGCGACTAATACTGGCGCTGCAACGGGAACTTCTTTGCGCTCTACGATCGGTGCAGTATCTGGAGTGATACTTTTTACCATCGCTTCCTGGCGTGGCTTGACATCTTCTTTTTGGCGTTTGCTATAGCCGATGTCTGTATCTGCCTGCTCAGCCATCGCATAACTGGCGTGATGCTCCTCCAAACGTGGATCATCTGTTTTCAGACGATCCAGTTTGTAGTGAGGCGTTTCCAGATGCGTATTCGGAATCAGAATCACAGTGACGCGATGGCGTGTTTCAATTTTCAGAATTTCGCCGCGTTTTTCGTTCAGCAAGAATGCCGCGACATCGACCGGTACTTGTACGTGGATTGCTGCGGAGTTTTCTTTCATCGCTTCTTCCTGGATAATACGCAGGACTTGCAATGCAGAAGACTCGGTATCGCGGATGTGGCCAGTGCCGTTACAACGAGGGCAGGTCACATGACTGCCTTCGGATAAGGACGGGCGCAGACGCTGACGGGACAATTCCATCAGGCCAAAGCGGGAAATCTTGCCCATCTGGACGCGTGCGCGGTCATAGCGCAGTGCATCTTTGAGACGGGTTTCAACTTCGCGCTGATTCTTGGCGTTTTCCATGTCGATAAAATCGATCACGATCAAACCACCCAAGTCACGCAAGCGCAATTGGCGTGCGACTTCTTCAGCTGCTTCGCAATTGGTATTGAAAGCGGTTGTTTCAATATCGCCGCCACGGGTTGAGCGCGCTGAGTTCACGTCAACTGACACCAAAGCTTCAGTGTGATCAATCACAATTGCGCCGCCTGATGGCAATGGCACAGTGCGGCTGTAGGCAGTTTCAATCTGATGTTCGATCTGGAAACGAGAAAACAGTGGCACGTCGTCGCTATAACGCTTCACACGATGCACCATGTCTGGCATCACATGGCTCATAAATTGCTGAGCCTGTTCGTAGATTTCGTCAGTATCGATCAGGATTTCACCGATATCTGGCTGGAAGTAATCACGGATCGCGCGAATAACTAGGGACGATTCCTGATAGATCAGGAAGGCGCCGGCAGAAGATTTGCCTGCGCCTTCAATGGCGCGCCAGAGTTGCATCAGGTAGTTTAAATCCCATTGCAATTCGTCGACATTGCGGCCAATACCTGCTGTACGCGCAATCACGGACATGCCAGTAGGCAAGTCCAGTTTATCCATGGTTTCGCGCAATTCCTGGCGATCTTCACCCTCAACACGACGGGAAACACCACCACCGCGAGGATTGTTCGGCATTAATACCAGATAGCGGCCTGCCAGAGAGATGAAAGAAGTCAGAGCAGCACCTTTATTGCCGCGTTCTTCTTTTTCGACCTGGACCATAATTTCCTGGCCCTCACGCAACGCATCTTTGATGGAAGCATTGCGAACATCAATACCTTCTTTGAAGTAGCCGCGGGCTACTTCTTTAAATGGTAAGAAGCCGTGACGTTCTTCGCCATAGTTGACGAAACAGGCTTCGAGGGAGGGTTCGATGCGGGTGATGACGCCTTTGTAAATATTGGACTTACGTAATTCACGTCCGGCGGTTTCGATATCGATGTCGATGAGTTTTTGCCCATTGACAATCGCAACGCGCAATTCTTCTTGCTGCGTCGCATTAAATAGCATGCGTTTCATGGTTCTGCTCCGTGACCTTTTGGTCATCTTGTGTTGTTGCCCTGTTAGTGCAGGGCAAGCAACTTGCGTACATTGGGATGTATGCGAGAACGGAGAGTCTGATGGGGCGGGAATGCCTCTGGCGCAACAGAATCAATATTACTGACGAGATATTCGACATGTCTGACAACTATGTCTGAAAGCGACTGGCAGAGTTGATGCCGTCCCTGAATATGATCGCTAGCTTACTTCCGTTGCGCGCCAGGCGCGGATGACTTTAACTGTGGATCGAGTGAACATGTCCCCCGCGTTGTCTGATTCATGTTTTATCGTACAAAACATGAATACAACGCCAGGCGATGAGCAACTTGTTGAGTGCCAAACCATCTTTGATTAATTGTATTTGGCGAAATCGATCACACTGGTCAAAATCATCAACCGGCAAGCACGGCTGTAATAAATATACAGACGTCTCTTGCTGGACTGATCCTTACTATTCAAACTTTCTGATCCAAATCATTACATCCTGTCCGATTGCCACAATTGGTTGCAACCCTGACCAATATAATGATGTGCATACACATCTTTTCCATCGAATTTGCAAATTGGCGAGGCCGATGAACATGCCCCTGTGTAGAATACGCGTTTATTCATACACCAGCTAAAGCCTAAAGCCGAAGCGAAAACGATTATATATTCAAAATGAAGGACTTAGCGATAAATTATAGGAAGCCACCTGAAAAACAGGGGCAAAACAGTGCTTCCAGCCATCCTTCTCATGCGTCCTCGCAAGTGCCGCCTCAGGTTCAGCTCGTTACCATCGCTGAAGAAGATGCGGGGCAGCGGATAGATAACTATTTAATACGAATATGTAAAGGCGTGCCAAAAAGTCATGTTTACCGGATTTTACGATCCGGTGAGGTGCGGGTAAATAAGGGGCGGATTGATCAGCTCTATCGCTTGAAGGAGGGCGATATTGTTCGTATACCGCCAATCCGTGTTGCAGAAACTTCTACGCAGGCCGTCCCGGGAGCCGAGTTCGACATCGTATTTGAGGATAAGTACCTGCTCATTATTGATAAGCCGGCCGGCGTCGCTGTGCACGGCGGGTCTGGAGTTAGCTATGGTGTTATTGAACAACTTCGGGCATCCCGGCCAGAGGCCAAATTTTTGGAACTGGTACATCGACTGGATCGAGAAACTTCCGGTATTTTGTTACTGGCCAAGAAACGTACGGCCTTAACTAATCTGCATGAACAAATGCGTGACGGTTTGACCGATAAACGTTATCTGACCTTGGTCCATGGCGACTGGAAAAATGCACGTCAACACGTTAAGTTGCCATTGCATAAATACACAACCGCTGACGGAGAGCGGCGCGTCAGAGTACAGGCCGATGGCATGGCATCCCATACCGTGTTCTCACTGAAGAAAAAATTCCATGAGTTCGCATTGCTGGAGGCTGAATTAAAGACTGGTCGCACGCATCAGATTCGCGTGCACTTATCGTCCAGCGGGTTTGCGATTGCAGGTGATGATAAATATGGCGATTTTGCACTTAACCGTGCTTTGCTCAAGCCGACGGAGCTGCGCGGCGTTCTGAAGAGAATGTTTCTACATGCTCATCAAATTACTTTTACTCATCCTGAAACCGGTCAGGAAATGACGCTCAATGTACCGTTGCCAGCGGATTGCCAGAGCTTTCTTAAAAGCCTGGTTTAGCGCGTAAAAACTTAATCCTTTATTAAGGGTAAAATAGTTACTTCGATTATTTAGGATACTGGCAACGCACTGCGTCAGACAGGTTTGTGGTGAAGAAAGAATATGGCAAAAAAGCAATTTGATTTTATTGTGTTTGATTGGGATGGCACATTGATGGATAGCACGGCAACTATCGTGCAATGTATCCAGGCAGCAGCAAAAGATCTTGGTTTACCTGTTCCGGACGAAAAAGCAGCCGCTTACGTCATTGGTTTGTCGCTGGCAGATGCGATGCAGGCTGCCTTGCCAGATATTGATCCAAAATATTATCCCCGCATGGTAGAGCGCTACCGTCATCATTATCTGGCGCGCGATCACGAGCTACCTTTGTTTCCGGGTGTCAGGGAAATGCTGACTGAGTTATCTCAGGACGGTTATTTCCTTGCTGTAGCAACGGGAAAAAGTCGTGTTGGATTAAGTCGGGCACTGCATACAGCAAAGTTATTATCGGTTTTTGATGCGACTCGTTGTTCCGATGAAACATTCTCCAAGCCGCATCCGGCTATGTTGCAAGAGCTGACCCGAGAGCTGGGGCAGGACATGGAGCGTACCCTGATGATCGGAGATACGACGCATGACTTGCTGATGGCGAGCAATGCAGGCGCGGCAGCAATTGCCGTTGAATACGGCGCACATGATGCAGCGACATTGCACTCGCATCATCCTCTCTATTCAGCCAAGACAGTCGCAGAATTGCATGCATGGCTTAGTCAAAATGCCTGAGGAGATCAAACATGACTGAGATCAGGATCTGTGACTCATCTGAATTGATCGAGGGTGGTAAAGGCATTCGCTTTCCGGTAACGGCGGGACATGAAGATGCAACAGGCTTCGTCGTGCGTTTTGATGGCACGGCACACGCCTATCTGAACCGTTGCGCCCATGTGCCGATTGAGCTTGACTGGAGCCCGGGTGAGTTCTTCGAGTCCAGTGGCTTATACATCATGTGTGCAACTCATGGCGCTATTTACACGCCGGAAAATGGCCATTGCACAGGCGGACCTTGCCGAGGTGCACGGTTGCGCAAAATTGAGATTACCGAAAAAGACGGCCAGATAGTCTGGCATCCGGACGATTACATTACGCCAGTCGTCGCTTAACATTGATATTGCATGATGGAAAATCCAATAAATACGGGGTCAACTAATTCAGCGCCAGGCTGGGAGCGCGAATTGCTGGAAAAGCTGGCGATAGAGTCCTTGAAAGAGCAGCGTTTGCGTCGTCGCTGGGGTATCTTTTTCAAGTTGCTATTTCTTGTTTTCATTCTCTTTAGTTTTTATTTATTCAGTGATTATCGCTCTGCCGAGATGGAAAATCCCGGACGCCATACGGCGCTGGTAGATATCAATGGCACCATTGAGTCTGAGGGAAATGCGAGTGCACATGCCATCATTCCTGCACTAAACCGTGCTTTCTCTGATTCTGGTTCGGTTGCTGTGATTCTGCGTATCAATAGCCCGGGAGGTAGTCCTGTCCAGGCCGGGATGATCAATGATGAAATTCTGCGCTTACGCAAGCAATATCCGCAGAAAAAGCTGTATGTCGTGGTTGATGAAATGTGCGCCTCCGGTGGCTATTACATTGCCGCCGCAGCGGATAAAATTTTTGTGAATAAGGCGAGTATTGTCGGTTCGATTGGTGTCCTGATGGATAGTTTTGGTTTTACAGGATTGATGGATAAAGTGGGGGTGGAACGCCGCTTGATGACTGCCGGTGAAAACAAAGGTTTTATGGATCCGTTTTCCCCGCAAACCGCGAAACAAAAAGCGTTTTCACAAGAGATGCTGAATGAAATTCACCAGCAATTTATTGACGTCGTGCGTCAGGGACGTGGGAAACGTTTAAAAGAAACTCCCGAGACCTTCTCTGGATTATTCTGGGTCGGTAGTAAGGCTGTGGAGATGGGGCTGGCTGATGATTTTGGTACCACGGCGAGCGTTGCACGTGATGTTATCGAAGCGGAAGATATTGTTGATTACACCGAGAAAGAAGGCCTGCCAGAGCGTGTACTGAAGAAGTTTGGTGCATCGATCGGCGGTGGGGCAATCTCCGCGATGACGAAGCTTAATGTGCCAGGAATTCACTGACGAAATGAGATAGTGCATAGCACTGATAGATCCAAATGGTTTAGTTAATTTTTTTAATCCTGATTCAAAAGCGATAGTTATATTTTTCTTCTTCTGCGCCTGACATTGGCCTATATTAGGGTTGTAACTGGTTCAAAAGAAGGAGGTCGATATACAAGGACTAATTTGTATCCAAGACGGATGGAATTTGAGCTCCGGTTCTCTTTAGTGATCCGGTTATGTGCGAAGTGAAAACAGGTAGCACCTAAGTCGTATTTGAAGCAGTCTCAATCACAATTTGTGTAGTATCTCTCCGTGATGTCAAGCGGATCCGAGGTCTCTCTGATTCCTCACAATGTCGCCAGTACAGGGGCAAAAAAGCGGTGGTGCAATGCCACCGTTTTTTACGTTTACGGCTTGAATTATTGGCGATTTTCCTCAAAAATAATTTGAGTTGGTGACCGTTTTTTAGAACAAATCTTGTTCCATATCAAGAATGCCGATTATTAATTCCTTAAGATAAAAATATCGTCTTTCTATACGTCATTGTCATGGCTATCGCAGTTACTTCTTTTTTTGCAGGATTATTCCCAGGCTTGCGCTCGGAGGAGAAAATTGCCTGCTTTCATTGCGATGAGCTAATGCGAAAACTGCAGGTGGTCGAAGTAAAATTTGACGGTGAAATACAACTGGTATGTTGTCACGGCTGTGCCGCCGTTCTGAAAGCGATTGAGCAAGCTAATTTAGTTGCTCAGTACCGACAGGCACGTAACAAGCCAAATTATCGGATTGCATCCATAGATGTGACATAAGTGATCCCTTTACAATGACTTCACATCAGCCAACGGACAGCGATACAACGACTCAACATGGCAAACTGAGTTTGTCCGGAATGCGCTGTGCTGCCTGTGCTCAATTAATTATCTTTCGCGTGCGCCAGTTGCCGGGCGTGACGAGTTTTCATATTAATGCCGCGAGCCATAACGCAGATGTGGCCTGGCAGCCGCATCGCACTTCGCTAAAAAAAATTATTCAGTCAATTATTGACTTGGGCTATGGCGCTTTTCCTGCCGGACAGACTCAGGACGAAGTTCAGCAACATGAAAATAAAATGGCGTTGTGGCGCTTGTTTGTTGCCGGTTTTGCGATGATGCAAATCATGATGTACGCTTTTCCGGCTTACCTGGTTCCGGTGCCGCAAATTGATGGTGATCTGACGCCTGATGTGGACCGTTTACTAAAAATCGCCAGCCTTATTATTACGATCCCAGTCGTCGGATTTTCAGCGATGCCATTTTTTACAGCAGCCTTGCGAGATATTCGTAATCGCCACGTCGGGATGGATGTTCCGGTGTCGCTTGGCATACTTTTCACGTTTGTCGCGAGTGTCTGGGCCACGTTTCATGGTGGTGCAGTCTATTTTGATTCAGCAATTATGTTTGTATTTTTACTGCTGGGCGCACGTCTGATTGAGACGCGGGTTCAACATAAAACGACAGCGGCATTGCGCGTATTGACGCAGCTGAATCCGATGCTTGCTCAACGTCTCATGCATTATCCAGATAACCGTCAGGCAGTAACTATTAGCGCAGACGAAGTACAAACAAATGATGTACTGATGATTGCTGCGGGTGAGCAAGTGCCTGCGGATGGGGTGGTGATTGAAGGACAAAGTGATTGTGATGAATCACTGATGACAGGAGAGTCACACCCGCTCCCTAAATCATCGGGTGATCAGCTGATGGCTGGTTCGATGAATTTAAGCGGAGTCCTGCTAATGCGGGCTCAGCAAGTCGGTAACGACACAAAGTTATCGTCACTGGTCAGCATGATGGAAAGTGCGGCAAACGAAAAGCCACCACTCGTACGGCTCGCCGACAAACACGCGAGCCGCTTCCTCGTAATTATTTTAATCGTCGCTGCGCTCACGGCATGTATCTGGTGGCGTATTGATCCTGATCGCGCCTTGTGGATTGCGATCAGCGTTATTGTCGTGACTTGCCCTTGCGCTTTATCTCTGGCGACTCCGGGGGTAATGTCTGCGGCAATAGGGCAAATGGCTACACATGGGGTGCTGGTTGCCAAAGGCAAAGCAATTGAATCAATGGCGAAAGCCACACACTGTATTTTTGATAAAACCGGCACACTGACTTTCGGAAAGTTACGACTCCTCAGTACAGTTTATTGTGCGGGTCGGGAGCAACATTCATCCCAGCTGGCGGCGGCAAAGGTGGATGCCATTAGTCTGGCTATGACATCGAATTCGATGCATCCTGTATCGAAAGCAATTGCGGATGCCATCTCATCAAACAATGGTGCTAGCACTGACAATACCTCGGATGAAGTAGCAGTCACTCATCTGCTTGAGTTGGCCGGTGGTGGTATTGAGGCGCGTATTGAGGGCAAAAAATATCGACTGGGTCGCTATGATTTTGTAGCTGAAATATGTCCCCAGCTTTGTCCGCTTCCGTCTCACTTTGAGGATAGGACGATCTCGGTTCTTGGCAGTGAAGATGGTTTTCTCGCGATGTATGCTTTGGAGGATACCTTGCGTAAGGATGCCGCTGACGTGGTGCAAGGTATTCAGCAAAGCGGCAAGAAGATATTGTTATTGTCCGGTGATCGTGAAGAAGTTGTGCAGTCTGTAGCGCAGCAATGTGGTATCGCTAATGCGAGAGGTAATCTTAGCCCTGCTGATAAATATGCAGTCGTTCAGAACCTTCAGCGTCAGGGAGCGATCGTCATGATGGTTGGCGATGGAATGAATGACGGGCCAGTATTGTCGCTCGCAGATATCTCTGTGGCGATGGGGCAGGGTGCACCGGTTTCGCAGTCTCGCAGTGATTTGCTCTTGATGTCGAACCGGCTGAGCGATCTGGAATTTGCGATGACGATTGCCGCTAAAGCCATGCAGTTAATCCGTCAGAATCTGATCTGGGCGATTGTTTATAATCTGATCGCAATTCCAGCTGCGGTGACAGGTTTATTAGAGCCCTGGCATGCCGCTGTTGGAATGTCCGTCAGTTCTTTGATCGTTGTGCTGAATGCTTTGCGTTTATTGCGAATGAACCGGCCTGTGACATTTGATTTGACGACACTATATCAGGAGCAAGTTATGACTGTGCGGACTGCCTGATGAATACCGCCTAGCCTACTCAGCTATATAGCGGCACACCAGAACTAAAGCAAAGCATCACTTCAACATGTCGCTATAGCGAATGGAACGAATCCATGGATATTCTTTATCTGTTAATCCCTCTCAGCGTCGCCCTCGTATTCGTGATTGGCGGTGTATTTTGGTGGGCATTAAATAATCGCCAGTTTGACGAACTGGATCAGGAAGGGCAGCGCATTATTGATGATGAGGCGGGCTAACGTGGTTTGATATGGCCCGATGCGGCCTTTGCTTGTTCTCAGTGAAGCGCGCTTTCTTCATAAAATTATGCGTATTGTATATGAGACTGCGCTTGTTTACTATGATGCCGTTTTACCGCATCGGTCAGACTATTCTGACCATTCAGACAGAAATTCCATACTGAAGAAAATTACTCCGCACTCAGGATCAGTTTTGCTACGGTAGTAAAGTCATCGTCGCTAATGCCTTGCAGGTGCAGCGTCTGTGCCTGCGGATATTGGATAAAATTTTTATCAATAGAGCGTATGTAGACCGGATCGTAATGCCTCTCCAATAACTGCGTTACCAGCTCTCGCATTTGCCCCTCGTTCGCATGTTGTTTCCATTGCTGGATTTTTTCTTTGCCATGCAGGCTGACCAGACAATCGAGTTGCCGGTTTAGTCCTTCGGGATTTTTTACAAAGTGGGCGTATTCCTGCATAAGCAACTCGACGCGATCAGACATCGTTAAATGTAGCGCGAGACAAGGCGCGCCGCGCATTGTCTGGATGACTTGGTCGGGAACTCGCAGGTTGCCGACTTTTTTACTTTCTGACTCCACATATACCGGACGTTTTGTGTCAAATTCACGCAAAGTCTGCCAGATCTGGCTTTCAAAATATTTTTGTGAAGGCTGAGCCAAGTCCGGCAAGCCGCCGAGCACAGAGCCTTTATGTGCGGCGATTTGCTCCAGATCGAGTACTTGTGCGCCTTGCTTATGTAAGGTTTGCAGCAGGCGACTTTTGCCACTGCCCGTCGTGCCGCAGATGACGCGCCATGAGATGGTATTGGCGATCTCTGGTAAGTATTGATTGACGTGCTGGCGATAACTTTTATAACCACCGTCTAACTGCACTACCGGCCAGCCGATCTTGGCAAGGATGTGCGCCATTGATCCGCTACGATTGCCGCCACGCCAGCAATAGATCAGCGGCATCCAGTCTTTTGGTTTGTCCAGAAAATGTGTTTCTATATGTTTGGCAATGTTTTTTGCAACCAGCGCTGCGCCGACTTTCTTTGCTTCAAAGGCATTCACTTGTTTATACATCGTACCGACCCGGATACGCTCTTCATCATCAAGTACCGGACAATTGATCGCATGGGGTAGATGGTCTTCTGTAAATTCGCCGGGACTGCGCACATCGATAATCGAATCAAATTCCGCCAGTCTCGGCAGTACATCGGAAAAGCTCAGCAGCTCAGGATATTTCATCGACTCATTTCGCGCTGGAGGTCAGCAAAGGGTATAAGTGTGGCCAGACATTATCCAGCATCATCGGGTGCGCGTCGGCAATCAGGTGAATCCGGTCAGGCTGAAATAGTTGTGGTTTGTCGGCGACGCCTTGCAGTAAAAATGGTACCAGCGCAGTTTTGCTCTCCTTAGCGATCTTGCCGTAGATTGAAAAAAAACGCTCGGTGTAATCGCGCCCATAATTTGGCGGGATTTGCATGCCAACCAGGAGTACTTTGGCTTTGGCTGTGCTGCTCATCGCCACCATGTCGCGGAAATTAGTTTCCGACGCACCGAGTGCCAGGCCACGCAGTGCATCATTGCCGCCCAGCTCAATAATCACGACATCGGGCTGATATTGCGTCAGCAGCTTTTCTAAGCGCGCCTTGCCACCGCTGGTGGTTTCGCCGCTGATACTGGCGTTGATGACATTGGCCGCGATTTTTTTCTCTTGTAAGCGGCGCTCCATCAAGGCGACCCAACCTGTGCCGCGCGCCAATCCATATTCTGCTGACAGACTATCGCCAAGCACGAGCACGGTTTTTGATGCAGAATGACTGGCCGCCTGTGCGAATGCTGGCGTAAGGCCGTATGCGATGGTCAGTACGATACTGAATAACGCATAACGGCAAAACTGCTGTACTAATTGCAGCCTATTTTTTTTATTCCAAAAAAGCATGAATCTTCCTAAAGAATTAAGCAGTGAATTGACCAGTGCAGCGACCACAAATAAGCTGGCCAGTCGCCAGGCAATTGACGTCAGCCATCTGGCGAAGCAGGTGACGGACGCGACCGGTACCTTGAGTATTTTGCGTGACATCAATTTTACCGCGCAAGAAGGAGAGACGCTTGCGATAGTTGGTGCTTCTGGTTCGGGTAAGTCAACTTTGCTGGGGATACTGGCGGGATTGGATACGCCAAGCGAAGGCAAGATCGTACTGGACGGCGTGGATATTTTTGCACTGGATGAGGACGGTAGAGCGCAATTTCGAAAAGAACGACTGGGTTTTGTATTTCAGTCGTTTCAATTGTTGAGCCATTTAAATGCGCTTGAAAACGTCATGCTGCCGTTGGAATTGCGCGGCGATACGCAAGCCAAAAGTAAGGCGGCCGAGATGCTGGAGCATGTTGGCCTGGGTAGTCGCTTGCGCCATTATCCCAAGTACTTGTCCGGTGGCGAGCAGCAGAGGGTTGCTCTGGCGCGCGCATTCGTGACGCAGCCGCCATTGTTATTTGCTGATGAGCCTACCGGTAGCCTGGATGCGGCGACTGGCGAATCGGTAATCCAGTTAATGTTTGCGTTAAACCGTGAACGCGGCTCGACGCTGATCCTGGTAACCCATGATTTGTCGATTGCGGCGCGCTGCGGACGGACATTGCGTATTACTGCGGGTCGTCTTGAGGCGGAACAGTCGTCCCTCTGATTGGGACCTGTGCAAAATCGCTTTGTCCATGTAGGTATCTGGCTAAGCCAGGCGTGCAGGTGGTGCTAACTAACTAATTCGGTGGGCTGAATATGCTAACTGCGCTGGCTTCGCTGCTGTATTTCACAGGAACAGTTTTGGCTGGATGAAATACATTGGCAGGGGGGGAGTATTTTTCAATCACTACGTTAACAAAGCGGTTAAGGTATTGTTTTTGATTATACTCATCCCTAGTATATCTAACTCAGCGTTCTGGACGCCTGGAGTAGTGATTGATGCAATCGCGAATCGCCGGGATTAATTCGCTGGCGGTCATGCCGATCGGGCCTCTGCCGCGAGCGACCCATTGATCTGCTGCTTTACCGTGCAGCCATACTGCGATATTGGCCGCTTCGTGGGTAGCCATCCCTTGCGCCAGCAGCGCGCCACATAATCCCGCTAACACATCGCCAGTACCAGCTGTCGCCAGAGCCGGGTTGCCGCTGGTGTTGATGATCAATGTTTCGTCTGGCGTGGCGATGATGCTGCCAGAGCCTTTTAGTACAATCGTCGCGTTGAACTTGTCGGATAAGGCCCGGGCGCTACGCAGGCGATCTGCCTGTATCGTGTCGGTCGAGGTTTCCAGTAATCTGGCGGCTTCTAAAGGGTGCGGTGTCATGACGGTACGCAGAGCCTTACCTGCCGGGTCTTTGGTGTGAGAGCGCTGATTCACCAGTTTTTGTAAGGACGTATCGCTGGCAATCAAATTCAGCGCATCGGCGTCGATGACCAGCGATTCTGCCTGCTTCAGACTATCGATTAACAATGTTTTTGCCAGTTCAGACGCACCAAGACCTGGGCCAATCACCACTGTAGTATCAATAAAGTGCACATCCTGCGCCCGGCAGCACATTAATTCAGGATTGCGGCTATCAAATGCGGGAGGCGCGCTCAGGAAGCCTGCAAATACCCTGCCAGCACCGCTATGCAAAGCTGCCCGTGCCGACAATATAGGGGCACCTGCCATGCCTTCTTCTCCGCCAATCACGAAGACATCACCGTAGCTACCTTTGTGGCTGTTATGCGGACGTGGTTTGCTGGATGCCAGCAGCACTGCCGCGTTGCTGAGGACGGCGACAGGCGCGGGGAAGAGCTGAGATGCAATCGCCAGATCGGCAACCTTGACCTGTCCGGCATAGTCTTTACCTGCGGCGGTGTGCAGCCCTGGTTTGTTCGCAATAAATGTGATGGTATGGCTGGCGCGTATGGCAATTCCCTCGGTACCGACTACCTGGCCGGTATCCGCGTTCAATCCGCTGGGTACATCAAGTGCCACCACCGGCACACCGGAGAGCGCTGTGTAGCGATTGACTTGTTCAATCAGCTGGAACATCTTGCCTTTAACAGGGCGAGTCAGGCCAATCCCAAACAGTCCGTCAATGATCAGAGTCCATTGCTTTCCAGAGGTTTTTTGCAGATAGTCGAGGCCAAAAAAATGTGCCTGACTTGATTGTGCTTTCAGCAGGCTTTCTTTGGCTTCGGCTGAATAATGTTGTATTCCTTCTGCGATGATGACGGAGACACGATCACCTGCGGCCGCGAACAGATAAGCCATTTCCAGTGCGTCTCCGCCATTATTGCCAGGACCAGCAAGTACCAGTATTTCAGCGCTGCCGGAGGGGACAAGATTGCGTGCGAATACCGCGGCTGCCTGACCCGCAGCGCGCATCAGGGAACCAGAGGTCAGCGTGGAGTGCGCTTCTTGTTCGACGCTACGGATATCTGCGATGGAATACAGGGTATTCGTCGAAAACGGCAGTGGCAAAATCATGGGAATTCTCAGCTAGCGATGAGGAGGTGTGGTGATTCCCAGTGATAATATCGCTTCTAAGCCGTATTGAAAAAGATTTTCTATCGGTAACATCAAATAAGGCAAAATCATCCCTAGCATCAGAAAGCCTACGCCTATCGTTATCGGAAAACCGATACCAAAAAGGTTTAGTTGAGGTGCGGCCCGCGTCAAAATCCCCAGCGCGATATTGGTAATCAGCAGTGCCGCCACAATAGGTAAGGACAATCGCATAGCGGTACTGAAAATTTCTTGCCCCCAGATGGCGAGGCGCTGAAAACTAAAGCCCGCAGTGAGCGAAGTAGAGATCGGGATGGTAGTGAAGCTTTCGACGAGCGTTGCCAGCATCGATAAATGTACATTCAGCGTCAGGAACAGCAGGGTTGCTACCAGCACCAGAAACTGACTGATTGCCGATGATCGTCCTTGCGTCTGCGGATCAAAAAAAGTGGCAAAACCCAGACCCATCGTCAGCCCGATCACTTCCCCTGACATTTCGATACCCGCAAAAACAACCCGCATCATAAATCCCATCGCCAGTCCGATCACGAACTGCTGCATCAGTATCATCACACCTGTGAGTGACACCGGGTCGGCTCCTGTCAAGGGCGGTATGGTTGGCGCAACAATCAACGCCAGCATGACGCCTAAGGCTAGCTTGACCTGAACAGGTACGCTGTTATTACCGAATGGAGGAGCAATTGCAATCAGGCCGAGTATTCTGGTCAGTGGCCAGATAAAAGACGCGATCAGGGCGATCAGTTCATTTCCAGAAAAGGACACCATAGCTTGGGAGGGGGAGTATAAACGTGAGGGCTTGGTACCAGCTATGTTTCTGTATCAACTTGCCATCGTCGCGATGCTGGTGAACATCTGGCGCATGTAATCCGTCAGTACCGACAACATCCACGGACCGGCAACGATCAGGGTGACAAAGATACCAATGAGCTTCGGTATAAAAGACAAGGTGGTTTCATTAATTTGTGTCGCTGCCTGAAAAATACTGACAATCAGGCCGATTCCCAGAGCGACCAGCAGAAGCGGTGCCGACACCATTAAGGTGACTTCCATTGCCTGACGGCCGAGGGTCATGACGCTATCTGGTGACATATTGTGCTCCCTAACTAAATTTAATAATTCTCAACAACACGCGACTGAGCAGCCTGTAGCACTAAGCGAGATTGATTAAACTGATCAATCGCTCATATCAGTCAACTTCGCCAGTCAACTTCTTATGCAAGCAGCACCATAGTCGTCGCTAATAAAAACTCTGTGCCAGAGAGCCGATCAGTAATTGCCAGCCATCGACCAGCACGAACAGCATTAATTTAAACGGCAATGACACAATCGACGGCGACACCATCATCATTCCCATCGACATCAATACGCTGGCGACGACCATATCGATAATCAGGAACGGGATAAAAATCGCAAAGCTGATCTGGAATGCTGTCTTCAGCTCACTGGTTATAAATGCCGGGATCAAAATGCGTAAAGACACATCTTCAGGTCCACGCAACTCGGGTGTATTGGACAACTTGACGTACAGCGCCAGATCGCTTTGCCTGGTTTGCTTCAGCATAAAGGCTTTAAGCGGTGCGGCACCTTTATCCATGGCCTCAGACATCGACATTTTGTTCTCTGCAAAAGGCTGATACGCCTCGGCATAAATTTTGTCGAATACCGGGCCCATTACAAACAAGGTCAGAAATAAAGCGAGGCCAACCATCACCTGATTCGGCGGTGCTGACTGCGTTCCCAGGGCCTGGCGCAACAAGGACAGGACGATAATGATGCGTGTAAAACTGGTCATCATTAACAAAATCGCCGGGATGAAGGATAGCGCCGTCAGAAATAACAGCGTCTGTATGCTTAACGAATAATTTTGACCACCGCCTGCTGCTGGTGTCGAGGTAATCGCTGGTAAGCCGCCCGTAGTTTGTGCATGTGCCTGCTCAGGAAAAATAGATGTCAGCATGAGCAGGATGAACATCAAGATCACCGGTGTTTGCAGAACGGAAGGAAGACGCAAGTTATTCATACTAATGGTTGGTGTACGGCGCATTATTCTGCTGCTTTATCTGCAGAGCGTTTATCCATCGTGCGAGCCAGCCAGCCAGCGAATGGATTCGTTGCAGCATTAGCTGCGGCGGATATTTCCGTTTGCGCTTGTTTTGGCATTGTTGACAGCGTTGTGATTTGCTGTGCGGTGACACCAACGACGATCCACTGATCTGCAACTTCGACGACCATGATACGCTCGCGATTACCCACGTTCACACCACCTACGATGGTCACAGGTACTTTATTCGCAGTGGTAACAGGGCCAAGCCGTTTAAAAAAACAGGCAGCAAAAGCCATTAATGCGAGTACTGCGACCAGGCCAAGAAAAATTTGTAGCAAGCCCGTAGTTGGTGAGATGGCGGTATTGTCGGCGGCAACTGCCAGGCTGCTTGACGTCAATAGCAGCGCAATACTGACATTGACACTCAGACCCACATTCATAATCACGCTCAGTGCAGTGATATTTTGTTTGCCAGTCGGTCTGCGCATTATTTATTCAGCTTACGGATACGTTCAGCCGGTGTCACGATATCGGTCAGGCGAATACCAAATTTATCATTCACTACCACAACCTCACCCTGGGCAATCAGGCAGCCATTGACCAGTACGTCCATCGGTTCACCTGCCAGCCCATCTAATTCAACCACCGAACCTTGTGCCAGTTGCAGCAGGTTCTTGATTGCGATTTTGGTGCGACCTAGTTCGACCGTCAGTTGTACCGGGATATCGAGAATGAAATCGATATCATTGTGGGTTTCGGTTTGTGAACCTTTTCCGGAGAATTCTTTAAAGATAGCCGGTTCTGCAGCAGGCGTGCTCGCTGCCGCGGCAGCAGCGGCAGCGTCAGCTTTTTCTTGTTCGGCAATCGCCGCACCCCAATCATCTTCACTGATCGGCGTATCGTTATTATCGTCCATGATTTTCTCCTTGCGTCGCTTCTTGCGCGACTTCGTTGACGCTGGAACTCAGCAGTTTTTCTACGCGCAACGCATATTGCCCATTGAACACACCGTATTTGCATTCCATGACGGGTGTGCCATCTACTTTTGCCGAAATAATATCCGGAACGGAGAGGGGGATCACATCACCTTCTTTCATGTTCAAAATATCCCCCAGCGTAATTTTTGTTGTACCCAGATCTGCCACGATCTCTACTTCCGCGATCTGGATTTGCTGTGTCATCAGACGCACCCAGCGCTTATCTACTTCCAGCGTTTCGCCTTGCAGGCTGCTTGTGAGAATGTCCCGTATCGGTTCTATCATCGAGTAGGGCATGCACATATGTAGCTCGCCGCTGACAGGACCTAATTCAATTGTGAACGTCGTGGATACTACAACCTCGTTTGGCGTCGCAATATTCGCAAACTGGGTGTTCATTTCAGAGCGGATATATTCGAACTCAACAGGATAGACAGGCTCCCAGGATTTGGCATAAGTTTCGAAAATAATTTCCAGAATCCGTTGAATAATCCTTTGTTCTGTCTGTGTAAAATCGCGTCCCTCAACCCGGGTATGGAAGCGTCCGTCACCGCCAAATAAATTGTCGACCAATAAGAAGACCAGTCCCGGATCCATGACAAATAACGACGTCCCGCGCAAGGGTTTCATGTGCGCGAGATTCAGATTGGTTGGCACCACCAGATTCCGGATAAATTCGCTGTACTTGGATACTCTGACCGTACCAACGGAGACTTCAGCACTACGGCGTAAAAAATTAAACAATCCGATACGCAATAAGCGGGCAAAACGTTCATTGATAATTTCCAGCGTCGGCATGCGGCCACGGACGATACGCTCTTGCGTAGCAAGATTATAGGGGCGAACGCCAGAGGTATCCTCTTGCGATTGCGAATCGTCCTGATCTCCCGTGACGCCCTTTAGCAGAGCATCGACTTCTTCCTGGGAGAGAAAATTATCAGACATGGTGTATGCAGATCCTTGGTATTAACATGATGGTTTGAGACTATTGAATCACGAACGAGGTAAAGAAAACGCCAGACAATTTTTGCGGCTCTCCTTTTGGTGAGAACGGTAATTTAACCTGGTCGACAATTTCTCCCGCCAATTGTTCTTTGCCCTCAGAAGTCAGAATTTCGCTTGCCTGCTTGCTTGACAATAGCATTAACAGACGACTACGCACCTGAGCGTTATTCGCCTTGATCAGATTCACTTGCTCTTCGTCCTGAACTTGTAAGGTCATGCTGACTTGCAGATATTTATCACCGTTTTCAGACTGTAAGTTCACTGTAAAAGGTTCTAATGCCAAGAATACCGGTGCTTTTGCCGGTTCCGCTTTGTGTTCTTTTTCTTTAGATGCAGCATTCTTTTTCGACAGGAAAATCGCAGCACCACCACCGACACCTGCCAGCACTAATACACCTGCCACTATCATGATGATCAGTTTTTTCTTGGATTTGCCTGCAGGTGCTGCATTTGCTTCTGCTGCCTTCGCTGGTGCTTTAGACATTTTTTCCTCTCAAACGATGCACTTCGTTCATGCATCTATCATGTTTCACATTATCTGCAATAGTTGATCAATGACATCCAAGAAACAGAGGGCATATTCCCGCTCATCTTTTCATTTCTCATGATCGCCGGTATTGCTCGTTTAGTCAGATTGGTCTTGTGTTGTGTCTTCAAAATAGCGATTTTGAAGTGCTCGCCGCTTTTATGGGCGCCGTATTTCGATGGTATCTGATCATCGACAACATAACTGACATTGAAAGACCATTCTCAGACTATTTTACATGCGAAAGATCTGCTTACAGAGGTGCACAGCGTATTTGCGACAGAATTGTCCGTTCGCTTAGTGCTAAGGTGTGAATTGTCGACTGCGGAGAAATTTATGTTCCAGCTCAGCGGGGAAGTGGCAGAATTGTCTGCGCTTCCTTTTTGATCAGATAACGGCTTATTGCTCGATGAAATCCTTGCCAGGACTAGGCAAAGGTATCGACACCACCGATTTTTGCCGTATTTCTTTTTACTATCGTTGTTGTCGCGCTGGTGTCAGTCTCGTTATTCCCGTTTGTCTGACGTGAGGCACTAAGGCCTGAGCGACTCTCAGGTTGTTGATTGTTTTGTTGTGAGGCCTGTGAGTTAACCGAGAAGCCAGATAATTGCACACCTGCATCATTCATCATTTGCTTTAATCTTGGCAACGCGGCCTCCAAAGCTTCCCGCACTTCTGGCTGAGCTGAACTGAAGGTCGCACTGGCCTGATCATTGCTGACACTTAGAACAATTTGTAATGGTCCGAGGTCTGGTGGATTAAGTGTCAATTCGGCAGTCTGTTCGCCGCCAGCGACCATCCAGACGACTTTTTGACCTACTGCCTGATCCCAGGCTGAGCTGCCTACCCGCGGCGATAGATGCTCCGCGGCCATGGTGCTGGCGACCTGGTTCGTGCTGATCGCAAATTGTTGGGCAAAGTTATGTGATACCTGAGGAATTGCCGGTGCGGCATCCTGCAATTTTTCTAAGGAGGTATTTTTCCCTGTCACACTATTTTTAACTGAGTCAGCCGCGAATTGCGCTACTGTCTTCGGCGAATTTTTTTCGTTGGCAGATAGTGCAGCTTCTGCCAGAGGCTCAGCTTTGTCTTTTGTTTTGCCTTGAGAAAGCTGCTCATCTGCCAGTGTCAAACTGGTTTTATCTTCAGGCAAAATACTCTGCTTCAACTCAGCTTGATTGTTTTCACCCGTTTTTACCAGCGTGGCTGTACCGATTTTGCCAGTCGCTGTTAAGTTGGCGTCAGGCAGGTCTTTGGTATTGGTACGCAACTGCGCTGCCACCGCGCCGGATGTGTCGACGATTGCCAGAGCCGGATCGTTTGTTTTGGCTTCATCTTTGATACTAGCGTCGACTTTGGCTGTGTCCGTTGAAAATTGTCCAATATTGCCGACCAGCGCAATGAGCTGTGCATTATTTGCCTGCTCTGCGTTGTCAGCTTTGTCGATATTGCTATGGTCGTTCGCTGCCTGATCGTCGCCGCTATTGGCGCTGGTTTTGTTTTTATCGACTTTATTGTCGTTGTTACTTGCCGTGTCTGATTTTGTCGCTTGTGCAGTGTTGGATGCCGGCGTCTGGTTATTGGCAGATTTATTTACGTTGCTGGCTGCAGAAGTTATGTTTTTTTGCGGAGGTGTTGGTACGTTTGCGACCTCTTTGGGTTTTTGCTGAGTGATTTCTTTGTTCAGAAATTGATTAAATGAGGTGCCGGAACTGGCGCTGCTGGATACGTTATTCTGTTTGGCAGAATGAGAAGCAGAAGTCGAGATGGTATCAGTCGAGCTTGGAATGAGTGCTGTTTGCATATGGTCACCAACATTATCATTAAAAGAAAACTCATCTATCGGTCTGAGTACAAAGTGGCCTGCTGACCTTATGTAATCTCATTCATTTGCATTGATGAACTGGTGTGCAGTCAAGATTTGTAAAAATAACTTCTTGCTGCATGTTCATCCGTTTGTTTCTGGTCCAGCTTGTTTTCTTTTTTCAGCACATCGGCTTGTGCCCGGTTATGCAAAATGCCGTAAGAAAGTCGTTTTTTTTCACATTCCTGCCAAAGACTTCGTGCCTTACTGACGCGATATTCGGCGTCTTTAACAATTTTTTTTTGCCCGTCAACTGCGCTATCCAGCTTGTATATAAACGATTGAAAATTCATATACTGTCCTGCACTCAACCCAGCCGCTGCACCATTCTGAAATCGCACAACATAATCATCACGGTATTGTAGGAGTAGCGACAATTGCTTTTCTGTTTCCTCCAGAGCACGAATTGCCTTGCCTATATTTTTGGCAGCGTCATCCGTATCTTTTTCAGCCAGTTCAATCAATGTGCTGATGGGAGACTTTTTTGTCATTTCAATCTAAGTATAGTGGAGATGAAGCGAAATCTAAGCGTTGAATAGAGCTGAAAGTCCCTGCAAGCTCTCGGTTATGGTCGATTTTTCAAGAATGTCTTGTTGTAAAAACGCGTTGATATGTGGATACAGTCGTATTGCCTCATCCAATAACGGGTCTGACCCGGCAGAATAGGCACCAACACTGATCAGATCACGGCTGCGCTCATAGCGTGAGTATAGTTGTTTTAATTTTCTTGCGAGTTTTTGATGTTCTGGCGACGTAATACTGTGCATTGCACGGCTGATGGATTGTTCAATATCAATCGCAGGATAATGACCACTCTCTGCAAGAGTACGATCCAGAACGATATGGCCGTCGAGAATCGCGCGGGCGGCATCGGCGATCGGATCTTGCTGGTCATCACCCTCGGTGAGTACCGTGTAAAAGGCTGTAATAGAACCGCCGCCTTCAATACCATTGCCAGCACGCTCAACCAGAATCGGTAACTTAGCAAAGACGGAGGGTGGGTAACCTTTGGTTGCGGGCGGCTCACCGATCGCCAGGGCGATTTCACGTTGTGCCATGGCGTAACGGGTCAGTGAATCCATGATCAGCAAGACGCTTTTGCCCTGATCTCTGAAATATTCTGCAATCGTCGTCGCGTAGGCGGCTCCTTGCAGGCGCAACAGTGGCGGGGCATCGGCTGGTGCCGCGACGACTACAGCTCTTGCCAGGCCTTCCTCGCCCAGAATTTGCTCAATGAACTCTTTGACTTCGCGACCACGCTCACCAATCAGACCAACTACGATGACATCCGCCGTGGTGTAGCGCGCCATCATGCCCAGCAAGACACTTTTACCCACGCCAGAGCCTGCAAACAAACCCAGGCGCTGACCACGGCCTACGCTCAGCATGCTATTAATGGCACGGACACCAACATCCAGCGTGTCAATAATTGGAGCGCGTAATAAAGGATTGTAGATGCGCGATCCTAACGGGGCTGATTCTGTTGCCATCAGCGGACCAAGTGAATCTAAGGGCTTGCCGTTGCCATCGAGGACGCGGCCAAGTAATTCGTAGCCGACTGGCAAGTGTCTAGTCCGGTCGCTAGGTCGTCTCCGAGGGTGTTTACTATTTCCTAGAAACAGGGCCTCTTCTGCATAAACAGGTGTGCCTGGTGTTACGCCACTGAGATCGCTGTGTGGCATTAAAAAGAGGCGATCGCCATCAAATCCGACGACCTCTGCATCAATAGTTGAGCCGCTTTGTAAATGCACACTGCAAGCGCTGCCAACGGGCAGTTTTAATCCGACAGCCTCCATGACCAGACCTGTGACTTTAGTCACCCTGCCTGCTGATAGCATTGGCTGTACATGAGCAAGCTGATCTTTGCTGTTGTCGATCAGTTTTTGCCAAGACTCGGATAGTGGGGGGCGCATGGTGTCGATGATATGGCGATTACGGCATTGATTTTTTGACGGCTTCAGCAATACGGCGCCAGCGTGTTTCTACTGTTGCATCAATCAGATTTTGAGCGGTTTCAATCTTACATCCACCTCGCTCAATATGGCTGTCTGCATGAATGCGCCATCCTGCGTTGATGAGTTCATCTCCGGTACGAAGCTTGAGAACTTCTGCATCAGCAGGATTAACAAAAATTTGCGCTGGTTGCTGCATAGAGGAAAGGGAGTCAATCGCCTCTCTGACAATGGGAAGAATCGCTTCAGGATCAATGTCAATACGGGTTCTGAGCATACGCTCAGCGAGCTCCAGAGCCAAGCCCAGTAATTCCGAGCCCATTACGGTGCTTGCGGTGTTGATTTGTTCCGATACGCTTTTCGTGAGTGACTGAAGTTGAAGTGCTTCGGTCTCTATCAAGGTTTTTGTATCCGCGTAGGCAGCGTTTTTACCTTCTTGCAGTCCGCTGATATATCCTTCTTCATAGCCATTTGCGTAGCCGTCTTTATGTGAGCTTTCTTTCAGACGCTGAATTTCTTCCAGATTAATTTTTTCAGCCAGGGTTGACGCTACTTTTTTTTCGGCTTGATGCGAAGGACGGTCGTCGCCAAAAGATGCCATTTCCCAGCGCTGGAAAGGGGAGAGACTTCCTTTAGAAATGACGCTAGACATACGCGTCCTCACCTTTAGCTCCCAGCATGATTTGACCTTCATCTGCAAGGCGTCGTACGATCAGCAGAATTTGTTTTTGTTGCGCCTCTACTTCAGATAAACGTACCGGACCTTTTGACTCCAGATCCTCGCGCATCATTTCGGCAGCGCGCTGAGACATATTTTTAAAGATTTTTTCGCGCATATCAGGATTAGCACCTTTCAATGCGACGATCAAGGAATCTGACTGTACTTCACGCAGAAGAAGCTGAATGCCCTTGTCATCGATTTCCAGAATATTATCAAAGACGAACATTTCATCCATGATTTTTTCTGCCATATCACCATCGTACTTACGTAAATTCTCCATGACTGAGGCTTCATTGTCACCACTCATGAAGTTAAGGATTTCTGCTGCAGCACGGACGCCGCCGATAGATTTTTTCTTCAGGCTTTCATTGCCAGTCAGGAGTTTTGTCAGTACATCATTTAATTCGCGAAGGGCAGTTGGCTGAATACCATCGAGCGTCGCAATACGTAATACGACGTCGTTACGTAGTCGTTCTGTAAACTGATTCAGAATCTCACATGCCTGATCGCTTTCCAGATGTACGAGAATCGTGGCGACGATTTGCGGATGTTCATTTTTGATCAGGTCAGCTACCGATGGCGAGTCCATCCACTTCAGGCTCTCGATCCCGCTGGCATCTTTGCCACCTAAAATACGGTTCAGCAAAGAGGAGGCTTTGTCATCGCCGAGCGCTTTGGTCAAGACATTACGAATGTATTCGTCCGAATCCAGCCCTACTGAAGAGCTCAGATCCGCTGCCGCCCTGAATTCCTCAAGAACTTTGGCAATATTTTCATGCGGAATGGCGCCGATGGTTGCCATCGCAGCACCAATTTTTTGTACTTCTCTAGGGCCAAGATATTTCATCACTTCTGCCGCGCCGTCTTCCCCCAGCGCCAGCATCAGAGTAGCCGCTTTTTGTACGCCCTCGTCACTCATTGGTCACCCATGTCTTGATTACGTTCGCTACGATTTTCGGATCTGTACTGGCCAATTGTTTGGCCAGATCTAAATTCGATTCGTATCCTGTCGACGCCTTAATGATATTGCCATCTGCGTCTTTGGATAAATTGACTATAGCTGCCTCTTCTTCTTCCTCTTCTTTTTGTTTAGCCAGGGCTTTTTCATTTTCTATTGCCAGCGCCTCTTCTTGCTCACGTTTTTTGGTCTTTTCGTCTCTGCCCATCATTTTGTATAACATTGGGCGCAGGTAACCAAAGAACAGATAGGCGAGGGCGATTGCGGTGAGTAGGTATTTGCCTGCTTCTTTCGCCATCTGGATGCTGTCTGGTTGTTTCCAGATCGGTATATCCACTATAGATTCTTTTTCTGGACCGGCAAATGGGCTGTTGACAACATTCAGCGTATCGCCACGCTCTTTGTTGAACCCCATGGCCTCTCTGATCAGATCAGTTAGCTGGTTTTTTTCTACATCGGTGAGAGCTCTGGTAGTGACTTTGCCGTTCTTGTCTGTTTCTGATTTGTAGTTAATCACGACCGCGACGGATAGACGTTTTACCCCCCCCATAGCTTGCTGCGTGTAGCGGATGGTTTTATCAACTTCATAATTAACGGTGGAGTCTTTTTGCATCAGACCTGCATTCGACGCACCGGTACTTTGAGCCGCCGCACCGCTGGCAATGATTGGTGCCGTAGCCGGTACGGGCGGCTGATTGCTCAGGGCGCCTGGGATGCCAGACGCATTAGCTGTTTTATTATAGCTTTCGCTCGACTGCTGACTACGTATCGTTGAGGATTCTGGCGGAGAGTTAGGGCGATAACTTTCGGCAGCTTGCTCGCTACGCGAAAAATCAATATCAGCAGTTGCTTCTGCCCTGACATTATTGGTGCCTACGATGGGTGAGATGATGGACTCTATGCGTTTAATAATATTTTGCTGGAAATCCTGTACGTATTTGAGTTGTGCCGGATCAAGAGTGTTATTGCCCATTTGTTTTGTCGGGTCGGACAGCAGATTGCCATTTTGATCGACAATGGTGACGTTTTTGACGTTTAATTCAGGCACACTGCTGGCGACCAGATGTAAGATTGCACCGACTTGCTGCTGATCGAGATTGCGGCCCGGATAAAGATTCAGTAGCACGGACGCTGTGGGTTTTTGCTGGTCGCGGATAAATACGGACGATTTAGGAATGGCTAAATGTACCCGAGCCGCCTGCACTGAGGAGACCGCCTGAATGGAGCGCGCTAACTCACCTTCGAGCGCACGTTGGAAATTGACTTGCTCCAGAAACTGGGAGATGCCGAGTTTTTGGTTTTCCATGAGTTCAAAACCGACATTGCCGCCTTTGGGCAATCCCTGAGACGCCAGTTTTAATCTGGCGTCATGAACTTGATTTGCCGGAACTAAAATCGCGCTGCCACCCTCAGAATATTTATATGGGATATTCATTTGCTGCAAGGATGCAACAATGGCTCCCCCATCACGATCATTGAAATTTGAGAACAGGACTTTGTAGTCAGGCGTCTGGCTCCAAAGCCAGATACCTATCATCATGGCAAGCGTAATGGCTGCACCGACACCTAGTATGATGTTTCTCAGACCCGGTGTTTGCGGAAAACCCAAAAAGGTAGGTAAGTCCGCTCCTGGCGCAGTCAGAACCGCTTCATTAGCTGTTGCCATGGTCAACCTCGCGTCGGGATATCATCAAATCATCGTGTTGCATATTAAATCCATGTTGGGGTTTTTCCTTGATACTGATTGTGATGCGATTTTTAAAAATCAATCCAAGGAAAAAGACATATTTTGTCCCTCTTATCAACGCTACGTTCTTGTTGGTGGCTGCTAAGGTAGCGCAATGGCTTATTGCGACTGAATCGGAGCAAAATATGAAATTAGGCGGAATTGACAACAGTCAGATTAATGCCATGGTGGCACAGCTTAAAGCGGCAGCAGCGCGTATGGAGTCGGCGGTGCCGACCGCAGCCAGTGGCGTTGGTGGTATTAATGGTGAGCCGATAGCACCGGCAAAATTAGATTTTGCGGATGCATTAAAAGCCTCATTAGATCAGGTAAATAATGTACAGATGACTTCTCAGGAGCTGGGAAAGAAATTTGCTCTGGGTGACGATAAGGTCAGTTTGTCTGACGTGATGATATCGATGCAGAAAGCCAATATCTCATTTCAAACAACAGTGCAGGTCAGGAATAAACTGGTGTCTGCTTATCATGACATCATGAATATGCAGATATAGAAATTTCTTTGAATATCAGGAATCAGTGGCGACAGGAACCTGCTGGTCAACGCCAGATCAATGCCAGGTTAGAAGCTCATTCTTCTGTACTCCAGTCATTGCAACTCGCCTGCGCGTAAAGTAGCTTATCGTATTCCGGTCAGTTTGGAGTTGCGTTCTCTCTCGAGCTTCATAATATAGCGCTGAATACTGGCCAGAACAGTGCTGGACAGATTCAGGAATTGACAGCCAAGACGACGGTTCGTTTTGCCGTTCAGCAGTATCAAGTCCTGCGCATTTCTGATTTGCAGATCGACGTCAATTAAACCGATTCCCGGGAAGTCGATTTTGCAATGTTCGTAGGTTGTTCCGATATTGCTATCGAGGAGCTTTTTTTCATCCAGAATAGCAATGCCGCCGCAACTAATATCAACCAGCGAAAATTTGACGGCCTGCGACATGCCTTCATCTTCAACAAAAATCATGCATCGAATAGGATTTGATAGTGGTGTGTTAATCCGGTAATACTCACGACGCTGCAAACGAATGACATTTGTCGGCATGCCGAGCTGTAAAGCCGGGCGATTATCAAATGTAGCTCTTTGCACACCTGAAGACGAAAACTGAATACTGATACGGTCCAGCAAACCTTCAAAAGAAACTCTGGGTGCTTCAACGATGCGTTGATTCGCAAGTTGCCCAGGTGCGCTGTCGATAATTAAACTATTATTTCCGTCGTCAACTTCCAGTATCGATGTAATAAATACTTCCGAGCCTCCATTAATCATCATACTGATTAATTGGTTACTTTCTTTCAGTCCTCGCAACAAGGCAATAATCTCGCGACGTGAGTCGACTTGATAAGGACTTTGATTCTCAGTACCTAGTACCGGAGGAGAAGATTGCATGTTATTAGTATGATTTTGATTTGGGAAGTGACAGTTATTTTTTCTGATCGAGATATATCGTCTGTGTCTCCGACTTCTCAGATTCTATATGGTAAAGCCAAGCGAGCAGTTCTGCAACCGCTCTATATAGCGCTGGAGGAATATCTTTGTCCAGTTCTACCTGCATCAGGAGAGAGACCAATTCTTTTGACTGATGGACAAAAACACCATGCTCCTTGGCTCTGGCGATAATTTGCTCCGCAATCAGCCCTTTTCCTTTTGCGACGACCCGCGGTGCTGAGTCGCCGTTCTGATAGGCTAGAGCTACCGCATTTTGCAATGTTGGCTTAGGTGTTGTCATCTTGTTTGACTGATATGGCATCTAAAGAGGTGCCTGCGCTTTTTAATGAATCGGCTAGTTGAGCGGTATAAGTTTTTAATAGCTCGGCAGTATCTGATTTACTGGTGCGTACATAAAGTTGAATATGTTCACCTCTCAGATGGATCGTTGCTGAGACTGCGCCTAAATGAGGCAACTCAAAACGGACGGTACTTTGCCATGCGTTATCGCTCTCTGCTATGGGGCCATTTTGTTCTTGTTGATCTCTTACAATTTCCCACTGCATGGGTAAATTAGGTAAGAGATTTCCTTGCCAGACGATTTTTTGCTGCTCTAGCGCATCCAGTTGCAAATGGATTAACTGAGTAAGCTCTGTGTTGACAACAGGCTTAGTGGAGACGGAGATGAGTTGATCATCGGGGCTGGTCTGGACGGCTTCTTCGATTTGAAATGATTGTAATGCTTGTGGTTCTCGTCGTATATCTGCCGTAGTGAGCTTGCCTTCTGCCAGATCGGCTAAATGAGATTCGTAAAACAGCCCGCTGGAGGAAATCGTTTTTTGCAACTGAGAAGATAAGTCGGCTGGCGATTTTAATATGTCGCTATGCTCAGCGAGTGGTCTTGTTCCGATCAGGCTATTGGCAGTGCCTTTTTCCTGAGCAAGATGCAGGATGCTATCGATTAGTTTCGCTGTCTGGCTAATTGTAGTCGGGGTGCTCGTTGATGCTGCCAGATCAGGCAATATTTTTGGGGAATTATTGGCTGCTTTGGATAAGTCTGCTGAAATTGTTTCAGCATGATTGCTTGTTATGTCGAGAAGGGTTTGTCCAAGTAGCGCTTGTTTCGGGAAAGTCGCTATAACAGTCTGATTACTTTCGCCAAGTAAAAAGCTAGGGCGGGGATCGACGGTAAGTAGCTTTAAATTTAGAAGATCACCTGCTTTACTGTCAGCAGGAAGATTCATTTTTGCAGTTGTTCCTGCAATTCTCACTAAGAAGCTACCATCATTTAACCGGGAAAGCACTTCGCCCTGTACTTGCCGGCCAATAACCAGCTGAGATAACTTACTGACTGCCTCTTGTCTTGCCTCCCCAAGGGTGGCAACAGCAGACGGCGCTTCAATAGCGACAACGGGCCTTAGCAAATTATCGACCCTTGGCAACATCAGTATTTACCTTATAAATTAGCTCGAACCGTAAGTTCGCGACAGCTTACGATGTGATTCTGAGCTGCGCATGACGTTTGCGAGCTGTGCCATCCAGGGCTCAGTTAAGTTACGGATTTCCTTATCATCAGCGAGGATTTTTCTGATGATCTGAATTTTTCTAGTTCTCAAATCAGGTGACAGTTCTTGCTCAACCTCCCGGATTCGAAGAATTTGTACTTGAGAGGTGCAGTCGCTCTCTAATTTGGACAAAAGATCCCAGTCACCATTGCGTGCCGCACTTAGCATTTGATCGGTAATTGTTGCGACATTCTCGTATATCGAGATCATTTCCATGCTATCCATCATCAATCAAGCCTCAAGAAATTTAGCAGAACGTGGTGCGAGTGCATCGGTGTTTAATACAGGAATTTGAGCAGCAGGCGCTGCCGGTGCAATTGCCTCCCATGAACCGCGCAAATCTTTTAATAAATTCTGTACCTCAATGAGCAGATTTTCATCGTTGTTGATGTTTGCCAGTAACAGACGATTGTTCATGTATTCGTATAACGCATCCAGGCTTGACGCTATTTCACCACCAGCTTTTTTATCAAGACTTGCACGTAGGCCATTATCGATAATAGAGATGGCTTTTGAAATGGACTTGCCTTTGGCCGCAATCTCTCCTGCGTGCATATGTTGAATTGCATTACCTATAGAGACAATCGCACCATCAAACAGCATCACAATCAATTTATGCGGGCTGGCAGCAATGACTCCAGTTTCAATGCCGACTTTAGCGTAAGCATTGGCACCGTTTATTTGAGATGAGCCAAACATAGCGGTTAATCCTCTCTGATATTTTCTAAACTATTATTTTTGTAAATGATTCACTGAAAACTATTTGGTGCTTGCAGTTAATGCCGCTAATTGCTGTGTCAAAAATGAGCTGGTGTTATTGAGATTACTGATAATACTGTCCAGTGCTGTGAATTGCGCCCTATAACGTGCTTCCACGTCGAATAACCTGCTGTTTAATGTGTCGCGTTGATTGCCAATGTCTTTGATGCTGCGGTTGACTCCGTCGGATGCACTTGATATCGATCCGGCTGTCCCTACGACGGTTGACAGCAAATTAGTGATTTGTGTCGCATAGCCTTTAGAGAAGTTGACCGTACCACGAGCACCGACAGAGCCTCCGCTGATTAATATTTTTAGGCCTTCCACAGCCGTTCCCGTGGCTCCGGTTAACGATTGACCTGATCCGGTTGCGCTGACCCCATTGAGCTTGCCTGCCACGTTGATACCTGCCGTGCCTGAGAGCGTGGTGCCTGTCAGGGTAGCTGCACTGGTTCCAGTATTGTCTGCGAGAGAGACATTGGAGGTGCTGCCATAAAGTGTTGATTGAATCTGTAAAAAACCGCTGCTATTGATGGAAGCTATAACAGTAGAGCTGTTATCTTTAAACGTCGTAGTTCCATTGATGGAGGTCTGGATCAGTGTCGCCAGATTAGTCGCACTGTAGGACCCGGCAGCGAGTGCAACAGAGGCTGTCTTGCCGTCCAGGGTAACGTCAATTTTTGTATTGGCAGCGATTGTCGTGTTGCCGGTATTTAAATTAAGATTGCCCAGCAAGCCACCCTGAGCCGCTAACGCGGAAACTTCAACTGAATAGGCACCTTGCTGAGTTGCAGTAGTTGAACTGCTATAACTGATTAAACTGTCAGTTGCCTTGCCAACAGAAGCAAATAAACCACTAATTTCACTGTAGTTATTGTTTAGTGCTGACTGTAATTTGGAGGAGTCAATGGCTAGTGTGCCGTCTTTCTGGAAATTAATACCAATACTGGCAAGTGTGGTGATATTGCCACCCAATCCATTAACCCCCGCAGTTAGGGTCGATCTGATTTGGCTTTGGATATTGCGAGCAGTAGCGTCACCGATTAATATCCCGCCTTTTTTGGAGCTCGCATCATATCCTGTCAGGTTTTTTAGCGTGGACTGTAAATCGTTAAAACCTTTTACAAATCCATTAATTGACGACTGAATGCCACTGGTGTTGGTCGTAAGTGTAAGATTGGTACTACCTATTTTGGCTACATTGACGGTGGTGCCCTGAATGGCGCCGGATACGGCATTTGAGGCGCTGGAAATAGCAATGCCATTGACGGTCAGTGCAGCATTTTGGGCATTCGTAGTCTCAGTCAGGTTTTGGGTGCCTGCCGGATCATAATTCAGCAGATTTTGGATTGTCGCATCGCCTGATGCACTGATTTTCAGGCTGGATGTTGCACCGGTTTTACTAGAGGTAATGACGAGATGGTAGGGCGTAGCACTACCATCGCCAACAATCGTTGCCGTTGCGCCTACGCTGGCGGCATTGATTGCATCACGTATTCCTTGAAGAGAATTGTTTGCGCCATCAATAGTGACCGTCCCAGTTGCTTGCGTAGCATCTTGTGTAAAAGTTGATCCTGTGTAAATGCCGTTGGCAAGAGCTCCTCCGGTAATCGTCCCGAAGTTAAAGCTGATCGTAGTACTGGCACCGCTGCCGATACTCGATGTTGTACTGACTTGTCCCGCACTGGAAATTGTCTGCGCCTGAGCGAGCTTGGTAACATTAATGTTGTAGCTGCCTTGGGTAGAAACACTAGTTGTCGTCGCAGAAAGAATTGACGTGTCGCCAGAGCTGGCCGTCAAGGCCTGAAAGGAACCAAGATTATTTAAGCCGGTCACGTTTGACTGAAATACGCTGAGTGCGCTGTTGAGCGTGCCGTACGCAGACAGTTTGGCTTGAAAACTAGCCTCTTTTTTTGCTAATGTGGTCAGGGGCTGACTTTCAACCTGCATTAACTTAGTAATGAGGCTGTTGACGTCCAGATTCGAGCCGATGCCTGTAGATTGTATGCCCACTTTATTTCCCCTTTTCAGACCGTACTTTACTAAATTAACGGCAAAAGCAAACTAGACTTTAGAGGGGAATTTACCTGCCAATTTAAAATTTAGGCAAATAGCCTGATATGTCGATTATGCCTGTTGTTTAATCAGGAGGCCTTGCAGCTTATCCAGAGAGCGAGATATTTCCAGCACTTCTTCAGACGGTATCTGACGCAACACTTCCTTGGTTTGCTGGTCAACGACCTTCACTACGACGCGATTGCTGTGCTCTTCAACACTGAACTCCAGATCTTGTGACAAAGACTGTATCGTCTTATTAATATCATTGACTGCCTTGGTCACTTTTTCTATGTTTGTCGCAGAACTGGCTGGCGAAGTTGCCTGAACGGCATCTACGGTTTGCGTTGCTGTAGCTGAGCGCTTATATATTGCCGATGTCTCAGGGGTAGGCGAGCGGTCAGTGATCAGTTGTCCTGATTGAGAAGCACTCCCTATCGATCGGATGTCCATGATCTTTCCCTTCAAGAAAAATACCCCTGATCAAGATTTGATCAGGGGGTATGCTTTACACTTTAAGTATAGACCTTATTTACATAAGCCTGCTGTTGTTAACCACGCAACAGGGCCAGAACACCGTTAGGCAAGGCATTAGCCTGAGCCAAAATCGCCGTACCAGCCTGTTGCAATACCTGACCGCGTGTCAGTGCCGCAGTTTCCTGAGCGAAGTCTGCATCACGGATACGGCTGCGGGATGCTGTCAAGTTTTCAGAGTTAGTCTGTAAGCTTGCAATCGCGGAAGAGAAGCGGTTTTGATACGCACCCAGAGAAGCGCGGGAACTATTGATTGACTGTAACGCCGCATCAATAGTCGTCAACGCGGCGGTGGCCCCGGCAGCAGTACCCAGATTCAGCGAGGATACACCCGCACCGACCGTGACCGAAGCCGAAGTGAAGCCGCCGGTCAGGTTGGCAGCTGTCAAACCAGTACCAGTACCGTTAGCCAGAGTGATACCTGCTGAACTAGTAGAGGTCAGGGATAGTGTCGAGGTGCTGACGTCAGTTGCACCGGTTGCCGATACCGTGATACCCGTGTTGGCAGCAGCAGCAGCAGCATTGGTGCTGGCTGTAATAGTGATGTTACGACCATCCGCAGCAGCCAGTGCAACCGCACCAGTTGTTGTATTGAATGTCGCTGTAACACCGGTTTGAGTGCTGATTGCATTAACAGCTGCTGCTACTTGGGCGCCACGTTGTGCGCCGGAAGTCGAAGCGTTCAAGGCACCCAGATTTACGCCGTTAATAGTAACGTCGCCGGAAGCAATTGCTGTTGCAGATGTGCTTGCCGTACCTGCAATAGTGGTGGAGCCTACCGTTGCTGTAACGCCTGTGCTGCCACTGACCGCATTGATTGCTGCTGCTTTGGCAATACCGCTGCCTGTGGAGTTGGAGAAAGATACGCCGTCAGCAGCGGATGCGCCAACCTGGAAACCGTTGATGGACAGGTCGCCAGCAGCCAGAGCTGTGGTAGTCACTGCACCGGCACCGGCTACTGTAGTAGCGTAGCTGGAAGATGCGCCAACACCCAGAGCGCTTGATTTTGCGCTGGAGATGGACGCGATACTGATTTGGTCGTTTGATGTGCCGTTGGCGCCAACCTGGAAGGCTTGTGCTGTGAAGCTGCCGTCCAGCAGATTGACGCCGTTGAAGTTGGTGCTGCTGGCAACGCGATTGATCTCAGAGATCAACTGACTTGCTTCGTTGTTCAGAGCGGCGCGGTCAGAAACGCTGTTGGAGCTGTTGGCAGATTGCACGGCCAGGTCACGGATACGTTGCAAGTTGGAGCCGATCTGTGACAGCGCGCCCTCAGCGGTTTGCGCTAAAGAGATACCGTCGTTGGCGTTACGTGCTGCCTGATTCAGGCCGCCAATTTGCGAGGAGAGACGTTCGGAGATAGCTAAACCCGCCGCGTCGTCTTTTGCACTGTTAATACGCAAACCGGACGACAAGCGTTGGAGGGATGTATTCAGCGCAGATTGAGAAGTGGTCAAATTGCGTTGCGCATTGAGCGATGCAATATTGGTATTGATGACAGTCATGATGTTACTCCTTACCTAAGTTATTCAATTTGGCGAGTTAGCCTTAAACTTTGGTCTGTCTTGATGACTAGTGGACCGCCGTTGAAATTGGTAACGGACAAGAGCTGGAAAATATTAGCTAGTTACCGTAAATAAATATTTATTTTTTTACTCAAGAAATTTGTCTATTCCCGTTAAACGGCAGTATTTAAAAATACTTAAGGGCTAATTTAGCTAAAAATTACCGTCCTTTTCATCACATGCTTTCATAAAAATTACTTTTAAAATACATAAAAATAAAAAAAGGCCTTTCCAATTAAGGTAAATTTGACATCGTATAAGATCGCATCAAATAAATAATTGTAATATCAGTCAGTAATTGCAACAGTCTGCAATAGACTAGGGCAGACTAGTGAGTAACTAGTGAGTATCCACAGAAAGAATAGCGATGAGTAAAGCGGGTTTTAATCCACGAGAGGCATTGCGTCAGGCGAAGTCTTTTCTTAAGTCGGGCAAACTTGCTGAAGCCAGGTCAACCGGACTTCGGATACTCCAGCATTTCCCGCTTCATCAGGACACGAATTACTTACTTGCCCAGATTAGCTGTGATGAGGGGCAATATCCGCACGCAATACAGTACTTACAGTCTGCATTTGCCAGTTCGGCCAACATGCCTGTGGATAAGCTGGCTTACTACAATGTATTGAATAAATACTTGCTCTCCAGGCAGTATGATTTGCTGGAGGAAGCGAGCCTTTGGTTAACTAAATTCATGCCTCGGGATGGAATTGCCTGGGACTATCTGGGTTTGAGTTTGATTGAGCAGGGGCGTTACGCCGATGCCCATGCCGCTCTCTTAAAAGCGATCGCGCTGCTGCCAAACAATCCCCATGTTTTATGTAATCTCGGTAATGCATTAATTTCTCTGGAACGATGTGCCGAGGCGGTGCCTATTTTGCGCAAAGCGATCAGTTTATCCCCCAATATGGTCGTGGCGCATAACAATCTTGGTAATGCTCTGAGATTTATTGGCAATCCCAAAGGGGCAATCGAGAGTATCGAGACGGCGATTAAACTAGATCCGACGGTTGCCTACCTCTATAACAATATCGGACTGGCTTATCGGGAAAGTGGATTGTGTGCGGTGGCAATTGACAACTACTACAAAGCACTGGAGTTACAGCCTGACCTGATACAGGTCTATCCCAATTTAATCGATGCACTGCGGCAAAATGGTCAGGTGCAGGATGCTATTGATTGTAGTCAGAACGCAATGCAAAAATGCGAGCAATTGCCTGAATTTTGGGGTGGATTTGGTGATGCCTTGAGAGAGGCAAATCATCTCGATGCAGCAATCGAGGCCTACGTCCGTGCTCTTGGGTTTAAGAGCGACACTCAATCTTCATTTAACCGTCGCATTTATACCAATTTGTTGTTTTGTCTAAATTATCATCCAGACCTGAGCGCTGAGCTTATTTATAACGCATACCATGAGTTTGATCTGCGTTTTGGACAGCCACTTAGGAGTACGTGGAAGTCATTTAATCATCTGCGTGACCCGTTAAAGAAACTCAAAATTGGGTATGTCGGGCCTGTTTTTTATAATCAGGTCTGTAAGTATTTTTTAATTCCTTTGCTTGAACATCATGACCGTAATCAGGTAGAAATTTATGCCTATGCCGGAATGCCGTTCGAGGATGACACGACGCAGTATTATAAAAAACTGACAGATCACTGGATTCCCACCCGAGAACTGACGGATGAGCAACTGGCTGACCGTATTCGTGCAGACGAAATCGATGTGTTGATTGATCTGGCGGGGCATACGAACAATAATCGCTTGCCGGTATTTGCCAGAAAGCCTGCGCCGGTCTCTCTGCACTGGTTGGAGTATGGTTATACGACGGGGTTGAGCGCAATTGATTACTATCTGACGGATAAGCCTAGCGTGGCTGGCCAATGTGACCATTTGTTTGCTGAAAAAATCTGGTGTCTTGATGGGCCTGCGTATGTTTATCGTCCTGATGTCCGCAGAGCAGAGCTAAATGAATCGCCTGCCAGCCAAACCGGTATTGTGACCTTTGGCAGTTTGTCCCGCTCGACCAGGATTAATCATCGGGTTGTTAAGTTGTGGGCGACCATTCTTGATGCGATGCCCAATTCGCGCTTGATGATCAATAGTGGTGATTTTAAAGATGTTCAGGTACAAGAGGAGATGGCATCACGGTTCATGCGATATGGCATTGACAGATCGCGTCTTGAGATCGGCTTTAGTACCCCATCATGGGAGGTGTTGAAGCATGTCGATATCGGCCTGGACTGTTTTCCTCATAACTCGGGCACGACCTTGTTGGAAACTTTGTATATGGGAATTCCTTTTGTGACATTGACTGAAAGGCCTTCTGTTGGACGTATCGGTGCCAGTGTGCTGACCGGGATGGGGCGGACGGAATGGATCGCCAGTACTGAAGAAGAATATGCGCAAAAAGCGATTGTTCTGGCGCATGACATTGACGGGCTGGTTCACATGCGCAAAACCATGCGTCAGGAGATGGAAGCCTCCGCTTTGATGGACGAACCAGCTTTTGCGCGCTCGGTTGAAAAAGCCTACCGCATGATGTGGCAGCGTTACTGTGAGGAACCTGAAGTATGAAAGCCGTGATACTTGCAGGCGGCCTCGGCACGCGAATTTCTGAAGAGACTCATTTAAAACCAAAGCCGATGATAGAAATTGGCGGGCATCCTATTCTGTGGCACATCATGAAAAGCTACTCAGCGCATGGCGTCAATGATTTTGTCATTTGCTGTGGCTACAAGGGATATTTAATCAAAGAATATTTTGCCAATTATTTTTTGCATATGTCCGATGTGACCTTTGACTTGCAAAATAATTCGATGGAGGTGCACGAGCGTCATGCTGAGCCTTGGAAAGTCACTCTGGTGGATACCGGAGAGGACACAATGACGGGTGGGCGCCTGAAACGCGTCGCTCGCTACGTACAGGATGACGAGGCATTCTGCTTCACTTATGGTGACGGGGTATCCGATCTGGATATTGCGGCGTCTATTGCTTTTCATCGTGAGCACGGCAAATTGGCGACGGTAACAGCAGTATTGCCGCCCGGACGTTACGGCGCTCTGGAGCGGGATGGTGATCAGGTGGCTGGCTTTATTGAAAAACCAAGAGGTGACGGTGGCTGGATAAATGGAGGCTATTTCGTTTTATCGCCCAAAGTATTGAATTTTATTGCTGGCGATACGACTAGCTGGGAAGCCGATCCTCTCTCAGCCTTGGCGCGGGACCAGCAATTGATGGCCTTTGAGCATGCGGGTTTCTGGCAACCTATGGATACCTTGCGTGAAAAAAATCTGCTGGAAGATTTATGGCAATCGGGAATCGCGCCGTGGCGAATCTGGTAGACGTTGCGGCATTTTCTGCGCCTGAGCCAGAGTTTTGGCGTGGTAAGCGCGTGCTGTTGACCGGGCATACCGGATTCAAAGGTGCATGGCTGGCATTCTGGTTGCATCGCATGGGAGCGCAAGTGACCGGACTGGCATTGACGCCGAATTCCTTGCCTAACCTCTTTGATGCCCTGGCGGTTGCTAGTCTCGTGCGTAGTTATGTAGGTGATATTCGCGATTCTGATCTGGTGCGCAGAGTAGTTAGTGACAGTCAGCCCGAGATTGTTTTGCATCTGGCGGCGCAGGCGCTGGTGCGGGCGAGCTATAAAGATCCGGTCGGAACGTTTGCGACGAATATGATAGGGACGGCGAATATTCTGGACGCCTTGCGTGATCTGGCCAGTGTGCGTGTAGCGTTGATGGTAACGACAGACAAGGTGTACCGGAACCGCGAGTTATTGACACCTTATCCGGAGACTGCAGAGCTAGGCGGACATGACCCGTATAGTGCAAGCAAAGCGGCATCTGAGCTATTGATCGCCAGTTATCGCTCCTCGTTTCTTGCTGCGCAAGGGGTCAGTGTCTGTGTCGCCAGAGCCGGAAATGTGATCGGTGGCGGCGATTGGTCGGAGGATCGTTTGCTGCCCGATGCTGTGCGGGCGTGGCAAAGTGGCGAGGCGTTGCAGATCCGTCGTCCTGACGCAGTGCGTCCCTGGCAGCATGTGCTGGATCCCTTATCTTCGTATCTGGTTCTGGCACAAAAGGCGTATCAATTCACCACCTTGAGTCAGGCATGGAACTTCGGCCCTGATGGCGCTGCAAGTGTCCGTGAGGTGATTAAGCTGGCACGCTCTGCTTATGGATCGGGTGAGGTCGATTTTGCAACACAAGTAACCGGGCCACATGAGGCGGGATTGCTGGCACTGGATGTGACCAAGGCCCGCCAGGAATTAGGTATTCGTCCACGTTGGGACTTGCAGGTCGCTGTGTCTCGCAGCATGCACTGGTACCGTGATTTTCATGAGGGTGTTGCCGCAAGCGAGTTATGTACGCGTGATCTGGATGCGTATTTGTCTGTACGTTCCTGATGGTTTGACGCTTCGTTTTATGCGCAAAATATGTTTTTCGTACATTTGAATTGACATTGATTTTTGTGAGAGATTTTCATATACATCACCCAGTATATTTTTTTTGATCAGTGTTAATAAGCGAATTGCGATGTTGTCATATTTATTTCTGGGGAGTATATGAGTATTGTGCGATATCGCTGGTGCTCTTATGTATAAATAATCGATGAAAATTTAAATTCTGTAAGTATTTATGACACTACGTTTTGATCTGTTATCTACACCTTTAGCTGGTTTGCATTTATTGCAGCGTAAACCGCTGACAGATGCGCGAGGCTATTTGCAGCGGCTGTTTGATGCGGAAGAATTACTGGCATGTGGATGGACGCAGGCAATTGCGCAGGTGAACCATACGCAAACGCTGCACTGTGGCAGTGTGCGTGGTTTGCATCTGCAATTGCCGCCGCAATCAGAGATGAAATTGATCACATGTTTGCGTGGTGAGGTTTGGGACGTCGCGGTTGATCTGAGAAAAAAATCGCCGACTTTTCTACATTGGCATGCCAGCTTGCTGTCAGCCGAGAATAAACGATCCTATTTAATTCCTGCTGGATTTGCTCATGGTTTTCAGGCGCTGACAGACGAGGTTGAGATGATGTATTGCCATAGCGCGCCATATGCGCCATCCTGCGAGATGGGTTTGAATCCATTAGATCAGGCGCTGGCGATTACCTGGCCTTTAGCCATTACTGAAATGTCGGATAAAGATCGTCACTGGCCTATGCTGGAGAGTCAATTTGAGGGAGTCAGCGTATGAAGTGCAGGCATTGCGAACATCCTTTGACACAATCGTTCCTCGATCTTGGGTCAGCTCCGCCATCTAACGCATATTTACGTGACGATGCTTTGCATCAGGCCGAAGTCTGGCTTCCGTTGAAACTGATGGTCTGTGACGCTTGCTGGCTTGTACAAACGCTGGACTTCACGGGGCGCGACAATTTATTTGATGCAGAGTATGCCTATTTCAGTTCATGCTCATCTAGCTGGCTGCGACATGCTGAAAATTTCGCTATCTCGATGCGCCAGGAACTATCTCTGAATTCGCAGAGCAAGGTAGTGGAAGTCGCCGCGAACGACGGCTACTTATTGCAGTACTTTCAGGCTGCAGGTATTCCTTGCTTTGGCGTTGAGCCGACCGCCAGCACGGCCGATGCGGCGCGTGCCAAAGGAATCCGGATTGTTGAGCGTTTTTTTGGTAAAGAGCTCGCATTGGAGCTGGTTGCGCAGGGAGAGGCTGCAGACCTGGCAGTGGCAAATAATGTTTTAGCGCACGTACCGGATATCAACGATTTTGTCGCCGGGTTTGCGCAGATATTGAAACCACATGGTGTCGCCAGTTTTGAGTTTCCCCATTTGGTGAATATGGTGCAGCAAAACCAGTTTGATACGGCTTACCACGAACATTATTCGTATTTATCTTTGCATGCAGTACAGTTGATTTTTTCCAGTAATGGTTTGCAGATCTACGATGTACAGGAATGGCCAACGCACGGAGGCAGCCTGCGAGTGCTTGCTCAGCGCAGCGATGTCCAGACCCGCCCTGTAAGTGCTAGTGTTGCTCAGCTATTAGATAAAGAGCAGGCCATTGGACTGACTAGTAAAGATTTTTATCAGAATGTTCAGATCAGGGCTGAGCAAGCTAAATTCGGGTTGCTGGAATTTTTATTGGACTGCAAGAAGGCAGGTCTTAAGGTCGCAGCTTATGGTGCGGCGGCAAAAGGAAACACGCTGTTAAATTTTTCTGGTGTGCGACCAGATCTACTGCCTTATGTCGTTGATATTAATCCACATAAACAAGGTAAATATTTGCCAGGTAGCCGGATACCTATCGTCAGTTTGGCACATTTGCTAAAAGATCGACCGGACAGAGTACTGATTTTGCCATGGAACTTGCGCGAAGAGATTGTGTTGGACCTGATGCAAATTCGTGAGTGGAATGCCCGTTTCGTTGTGGCGATTCCTGAACTGCATATTTTGTAAAGGTATCCCCGCCATGATAGACATTCATCCAGACGCACGTATTTCCAGATGGACTGATATCGAAGATTCTGTCCGTGGCAGTTGCATTGTGATCGGTGCGTTTTCGAGTATCGACAGTTTCGTGAAGTTTAAACCTGCGGGCGGTAGCGGAGATATCATCATCGGCGAGCGTAGCGTAATTAATTCTGGTTGCGTACTTTATACGGGCAATGGCATACGCATTGGTAATGATGTTGCTGTTGCGGCGAATTGTACGTTTGCTCCGGTTAATCATGCGTATCAGGACAAGCATCGACGTATTAATCAGCAAGGTTTTTCTCCCGGTAAGGGGGGAATCGTGATCGAGGATGATGTGTGGATTGGTGCTAACTGCATCATTCTCGACGGTGCGATTTTGCGTCAGGGTTGCGTTATCGGTGCGGGTTCGGTTGTTCGTACAGAAGTTGCCGCATTTTCGATCAATGTCGGCAATCCTTTACGGCAAGTAGGCGAACGAACATGAGTGGAGCCGCGCATGCGAGCCTGATTGGCGGCCAAGGGTTTATTGGCAGGCATTTACAGGCCTATTTACTAGAGTCTGGCTGGTCTTGCTATGTAGCAGAAAGAGAGGATGCAGCGCTTTATCAGGCTGATCTTGGACATGTATTTTATTGTGCTGGTTTGACGGCAGATTTTCGTCAACGACCTTATGCAACTGTTGAGGCGCATGTGCAATTGCTGGCCTCGATCTTGCAACAGAGTCGATTTACCACGTTGACTTACCTGTCGAGCACCAGGGTATATGCAGGAGCAACTGCAACGGATGAGAATGCGAGCTTGGCGGTACGATCACATGAGCCCGGTGATTTGTATAACTTATCGAAATTGCTGGGAGAAAGTTTGTGTCTGAGTAGTCAGCGACCTGTGCGTGTCGTCAGACTGTCAAACGTTTACGGAGAGAATATGTCCGGGCAAAATTTTTTATCCGAGGTGCTAGCTGCGGCAAAACAAGGGTCTGTGCGTTTTCGCAGTGCACCTCATTCTCAAAAAGACTATATCGCTGTTCAAGATGTAGTGCACTATCTCCCTTTGATTGCCTTACAAGATAAGTCAGGTATCTACAATCTGGCTAGTGGACGAAATTTAAGCAATGCCGAGATTGCCGCAAGCTTACGTGATCAGGGGGTGGACTGTGATTTTGAAAAGGACGCACCTGTCATCACTTTTCCGGTAATCGATATTGCGAAACTTCGCGCTGAATTTGGCGCACCTCAACATGATCTGGCAAATGATTTGCCTCAACTTTATTCACACTATTGCGAGACATTATGAATCCCATTCAGCAATTCGAGTCCGAACGTGAAGCGCGTATAGAGCAGCTAGGAAAAGATCTGGAGTTTCAGGCACAGTCGCGTGAATGGCTTGAACAAAGTATGCGTCGCCAGTATGTTTATAATTTTTCGTGGCTGGGTCGCCCGATTATACAAAATCCGATCGATATGATGGCTATGCAAGAACTGATGTGGACGGTACAGCCAGATCTGATTATTGAGACCGGCATTGCTCATGGAGGGTCGATTATTTTTTCTGCGTCAATGCTGGAATTGATCGCTGCGTGCGGTGGCAATCCGGAGGCGCATGTGCTGGGGATTGATATCGATATTCGTGAACACAATAAGCAGGCAATTTTGCAGCATCCTATGTCGAAGCGCATCACGATGTTACAAGGATCAAGTGTCGCGCCAGATATGGTAGCTCAGGTACATGCCGCAGCCAAAGGCAGGGAGCGGGTTATGGTATTTCTGGATTCAAATCATACGCATGAGCACGTACTGGCAGAATTAGAGGCTTATGCACCACTGGTCAGCAAAGGGAGTTATTGCGTCGTGTTTGATACCTTTGTAGAGGATGTGCCTGCTGATGTGTTTGACAATCGTCCGTGGCAGCCTGGTAATAGTCCTAAAACTGCCGTACATCAGTATTTGCACTCACATACGGAATTCGAGATTGATAAAGCGATGCAGCACAAGTTGCAAATTACTGTTGCCCCCGACGGTTTCCTTCATCGTATCCGCTAGCTTCTGTTGTTGTACGTTGTCATGATCAGGAGATGGCAGCAAAGGGAATTTCTAAATTCCTCCCCACTTTTTTCATTTTTAAGCCATCGAATTAATCAGCGTGATTGTCAGCTCAGAGTTTTTTTGGGGAAGCGCTAAAGCCGATGTCAGCGCGTTTTCTGAGCTGACGCGCAGTTTGATGTGGGTAGCCAGTGTCTGATGTCGGGCAGCATCTTATGCAGCCTTCACCACACGGTTTTTACCAGTTTTCTTTGCCTCATACATTGCTTTATCTGCACGCTTAACGACCGCTTCTTGTGCTTCGTTCAAGGCTCTTAATGCGACACCTGCGCTGAATGTGATGAACAGGCGTTGCTCATTGGCAGTGAAAAAATGAGTTGTCAATTCGCGTTGCACCCTGGTCATAGCAGAGGCGGCTTCATCCAGGTTTGTTTCTGGCATGACGATCAAAAACTCTTCACCACCATAACGCGCTATGACATCAATGGAGCGGAGTGTTTTTTTGACGATGCGCACCAGATGCACCAGGGCTTCATCACCCGCGGCGTGCCCATGCGTATCGTTGAGTTTTTTAAAGTTATCCAGGTCCAGCATGGCCGCACAGAGCGGTGTGCCACGGCGGTCGGCGCGATCCGCTTCGCGTTCAAACACATCGTCGAGTCCGCGCCGGTTAAGGCTGCCTGTCAATTGGTCTTCACGCACTAATTCGCTCATGTGGGCGAGTTTGTCTTCGAGTTCTTTAATTCGAACTTCCGCTTCTTTTACTTCTTTTTGTGCGACGATCATCATCTCATGCGACCGCATGGTTTCTGTCTGTACTGTACGGGTTTCATCCAGTATAGATGCAATGAGTTGGTCAACTTCGATCACATCTTTGCTTTGACGAATCTGATCTGCATAGCCCCCCATTTTGCTGTGGTAGGTTTCTGTGCTGACCGTCATGACACTGAGGCGATCAATAAAGGTCGCCATCATATTTTTAACGGACGTCTTCGATTCATCGATGCTGTGTTTGAGCGCACCTTGCTTATAAATGACATCTTTGAGACTTCTGGTGGCCTCTTGTAAGGCGCGATGATCTATCGGCCCGGAAATCAGGCTTTGCACAACTTCGATCTGACCGCGTAGCCAATTATCTTCATCGAGTAATTCATGGACGTTGTCCAGAAGTAAACTGAATAGTCTTAGCAGTAACTCTTGCTGCTCAGCGGTGTCTCCACTGCTCAATTCAATTTGAAAACACAGATGCTTGAGTCGTGACGCGACTTGATTCAGCGCGGTTTCGCTTTCTGCATCTCTGACGGCGATTCCCAGTGATTCGGATTCTGTAGCAAGCGAGGGATTCGGCTTGAGTACGGAGGCGAGAGCTAAAGTCAGAGTGCGATACAGCAAGTCTTTTAAAATTTTTGGGCGACTGTCTTCGACGGGAATATCGTCAACCAGAGAAATAGAGTTACTGGTTGTATTTGCGACTGGTACGGGAATTGGATCTACCAGGCTAATGGAATTACTTGGTTTACTAAGTGTTTTCTCTGCTAATTGCGTCAGACCTTTGCTGTAATCGTCCCAGTTGCCTGATTTGATTGCGCGGCTGAACCGATGACCAAAGTTACCTAGATCTCCTGGTGATTGCTTCAGACTTTCTGCGAAGCCGAGCAGCAATTTTTCAGCGGCAGACGGTTCTATGTCTTTAGTCGATTCAAGTGATCCTGCCGGAGAGTCAGATTTTGTCTCAGGTGTTTCATCAACGACACCGGATATTTCCTGATATAGCTTGCGGTAGGCGTCGGGAGTTGGCGCAATTCTTTGAATTGCCAGTCGCCGGAAGGTTTCTCTGGCGATGTCAGTGGGTGTTTTGAACTGTGAATTATTAGGATTGTTTGACATGGTGCTTCCGCGCTTGAACTATCGAGGATCAGGAGGAGCTGCTGGTAATGGTCATATTGGATTCTAGTGTTTTTTTATGTCTTTGCGGACTTATTCGACAAGTTGATTTTTGATCGCGTAATGCGTCAGTTCTGCATTGTGACGTAATTTCATTTTTAATAATAAGCGTGCCCGGTATTCGCTGATAGTTTTGACTGACAGGGACAGTTCTTTAGCGATGTCACTGACGGTTTTGCCAGAGGCGATCATCGTCAATGTCTGGTACTCGCGATCAGACAGTGTTTTGTGCAGTTCGCCTTCATGCTCTTGATTGAGGTTGTTCGCAAGTTCTTGGGCTAGTTCGGGACTGATGTATTTCAATCCAGATGCAATTTGGCGTATGGCTTGCAAAATTTCAGTTGCGCGGGCTTGTTTATTTAAATAGCCAGATGCACCGGATTTATGCGCCCGTATCGCATATTGATCTTCTCTGTGTATCGAAAACATGAGGACGGACACTTGCGGCGATTCTTTTTTTATTTGCTTAAGGATGTCGATGCCGTTTTTATCTGGTAGGGAAATATCCAGCATCATGATGTGATAATCGAGTTGCCGTGAGAGTTTGATTGCATCCAGGCCATTTTCGGCTTCTCCCACAATGCATATGTCTTCTGTGCTGCCGATAATTTGTTTTAAACCCTCACGTACGACGGCATGATCGTCGACGATGATAAGTTTGATGGCTGCGCTCACTGTCATGCATATACCTTGATCTAAAATAATTTTGTTACGGATAGAGTCTGGCGGCAATGACTATTGCCGTATTTACTGGTGTCTATTCTATAAGGCTTGCTCGTGTCGTGGTGCGCATCAGAGTATATTTTTGTGCATCTCCGCTACAATGCAGGAATGAATAAAGCATTTGTCAAAGAAACCGAGCAGGATGATGATCTGGAATTTGGTGTTCCTGAGATTCCTGCTGGCGTTAAAAATTATATGACGCCACAAGGTCATCAAAGAATGAAGGAGGAGTTCTTGCATCTGATGGACGTCGAGCGCCCTGAGATCGTCAATATCGTTCACTGGGCAGCATCAAATGGTGATCGCTCTGAAAATGGGGATTACATCTACGGCAAGCGCCGCTTGCGTGAAATCGACCGGCGTATCCGGTTTTTAACCAAACGACTTGATATCGCAGAGGTTGTCGATCCGCGCGTTCATCACGGGAATGATCAAGTCTTTTTTGGCGCAACGGTAACTTATGAAAACCAGCAAGGTGACGAGGTCACGATTACCATCGTCGGTGTTGATGAGTTCGACCCGCTGGCGGGCAAAATTAGTTGGGTATCGCCAGTGGCACGGGCGCTGACCAAGGCCAGGGAAGGTGATGCCGTCGTATTAAAAACGCCGGCAGGTATTGATGAACTGACGATTATTGCGGTGCAATATCCTGAGTAATATGTTCAAGAACTATGTGAAGAGTTTAATTCAACCGTGCTCGCGCCAGATCTTGGCGACACCATTGAGATGCTTCACATTGCGCATCAGTCTGGCGAGGTGAGTGCGATCCTCAATCTGGATGGTGAAATGGATATTGGTCATGTCGTTGGCCTGACCATCTTCCATGCTGACGTGACTGATATTGGCGTCTGACTCGCCAATCTCTGCTGCAATCCTTGCCAGCGCACCTCGCTCGTTATTGACCATCACGACGACGCGACTATCAAAGCGACGGTTCAGGTCTTCACCCCAACTCACGTCAATCCAGCGGTCAGGTTCTTTCACTTGCATGCGTTTAGCATTGTCGCAATCATCGGTGTGCACCACTAATCCCTGATCGCGCTTGAGTTGACCAACAATCCCGTCACCGGGAATCGGTAAACAACACGGCGCCAATTGAACCGAAACGCCTTCACTGCCATAAATAATGACAGGATCTCGTTTGGTATTGAGTTTGTCGCCAGCAAATTGTTGGAAAGGAATCGATGGAGAATCGTCCTCCACCAAATCCAGAATATGCCGGGCGACCAGTGCCGCCATGCGTTTGCCAATCCCGATATCAGTATGAATTTCTTCCAGTGATTTGGCGGTTGATTCATTAAGTAATTTGTCGACCAGGCTATCCGGCAATTCTGGATTTAGATGTACTGCGACCAGGGCCTGTGCCAGCAATTGACGGCCGAGTTCTGTCGATTCATTCAGGTTGATGGTGCGCAGATAATGGCGGATAGCCGAGCGTGCCTTACCTGTGCGTACATAGGTCAGCCAGTTTGGTGTCGGGCGAGAGTTTGGCGAGGTAATGATTTCAACGATGTCACCATTTTTTAATTCGGAGCGTAACGGAACCGGCTCATGATTAATCCGTGTCGCAATCGCCTGATCGCCGATATCGGTATGAATGTTGTATGCGAAATCGAGTGCCGTTGCACCGCGTGGCAGGGCGATAATTTTCGATTTTGGTGTGAATACATAGACCGAATCAGGAAACAGATCGACTTTGACATGCTCTAAAAATTCAGCAGAATCCCCGGTCTGCTTTTGAATATCCAGCAAGGATTGCAGCCAGGCATGGGTACGCTGCTGGAGATCTGTCAGATTGCCGTCTTCATTTTTGTAGAGCCAATGTGCGGCGACGCCAGACTCGGCGACTTGATTCATTTCTTGCGTGCGGATCTGAAACTCAACTGGTGTACCGTAGGGGCCGATCAGCGTGGTGTGCAGAGATTGATAACCATTCGTTTTGGGAATGGCGATGTAATCTTTGAATTTGCCCGGCATCGGCTTATACAGAGCATGCAAAGTGCCGAGGGCGAAATAGCTATTCGGAAAATTATCAACAACGATACGGAAACCGTAGACATCCAGCACTTGTGAAAAGCTCAGGTGCTTATCGTGCATTTTGCGATAAATGCCATACAAGGTTTTTTCACGGCCAAAAACCTGGGCCGCAAGTCCGGCTTCTTTCAACGCAGTTTTTACTGCTTCCATGATCTTATTGACGACTTCGCGACGATTGCCGCGCGCCGCTTTGACGGCTTTAGCGAGTGTGCGATAACGCATTGGATATAAATGCGCAAAAGCCAGATCTTGTAACTCGCGATAAATATTATTCAAACCGAGCCGGTGTGCGATCGGCACATAGACTTCCATCGTTTCGCGAGAGATGCGACGCTGTTTTTCCGGTTTCATTGCACCCAGGGTGCGCATATTGTGCAGCCGGTCAGCCAGCTTGACCAGAATGACGCGCACATCGCGCGCCATCGCCAGCAGCATCTTGCGGAAATTTTCGGCTTGCGCTTCGATCTGGCTTTGGAATTCGATTTTTTCCAGCTTTGACAAACCGTCAACCAGCACCGCAACTGGCGCACCGAAGCGTTCAATCAGCTCTTCTTTTTTGACATCCTGATCTTCCATCACATCATGAAGTAATGCCGCCATGATTGCCTGAACATCGAGTTTCCACTCCGCGCAGATCTCAGCTACCGCAATCGGGTGCGAGATATAAGGCTCACCCGAGCGCCTGACTTGTCCCAAGTGCATTTCATCAGAAAAGCGATAGGCTTCCTTGACTAGCTTTAAGTCAGCAGGCGAGAGATATTCAGCTAAGCGAGTGGTCAGTGCGGTGATAGAGGCAACACCGGTCGCTGGTGTGCGTGGAACAGGATTTTCTGGCAAGGAGGGCGATACAGAAGAGGACGATGAGGTCGATTTTGAGGATGATCGTCGTGGGGCGGCCTTCTCAGGAGAGACCGCGGCTGGAACAGAAGAATTGCTGTCTATAAGATTCATTCCGTTTAGTTCCCAGCCGTTTCACGGTAGTAGCGCTACAGAATTAAAGAGGTACTTTTTTCAACATTTCAATGCCAATTTTACCTTCTGCGATTTCACGCAGGGCAACAACGGTTGGTTTGTCTTTTGAGTCCACTTTTGGTGTGTGACCTTGCAATAATTGACGCGCGCGATACGTAGCGCACAGGGTCAATTGAAAGCGATTAGGGATGTTTTTCAATGAGTCTTCAATAGTAATACGTGCCATTTTCTTTCTTTCTATCATGGGTTGGCATGGATGCCCAGTTGGGCAAACAGCGCTGCATTGCGGCTTGCTTGCTGCGGGAAGCGGCAGCGGGTTGCCTTGACGACTGCATTGAGTTCTGCCAAGGCGGTTGCAAACTCTTGATTAATAATAACATATTCGAACTCGGGAGCGTGCGCCATTTCACCGCCAGCGGCTAGAATTCGACGGGTAATGATGTGCGGTTCATCTTGTCCGCGCTTTTTCAGTCGTTCTTCCAGTGCCGGGATTGATGGCGGCAAGATGAATATCCTGACCGCGTCCGGAAATTGCTTTTTAACCTGTTGCGTCCCTTGCCAGTCGATTTCCAGCAAAATATCGGTACCGGCCTGCATTTGCTGTTCAATCAGGATACGGGAGGTGCCGTAGTAGTTGCCATGGACTTCGGCTGATTCGAGAAACTCGCCCTGCGCCTTGCGTGCCAAAAAATCCTCTATCGTCGTGAAATGATATTCGCGACCATCCTGCTCACCTGGGCGCGGTGGGCGAGTAGTGTAAGAGGTGGATAGCTTGATGGCGGGTTCTTGCGCCAATAAAGCATTCACCAGGGTCGATTTGCCCGCACCCGATGGGGCGGCAACCATAAACAGACTACCTGCAGTGGCTTTGGATGCGGACATAATGGTTCTCAAGCTTCTCAATTATGATTTTTTGGGGAGTATGCTTTAAAACTAGGCAGTTTGCGCAAGCTTTACCTAGTGATTAAAATATACTGGCAGTAGTATAAAGAAAAGTTCCGGTCTATTCAAGATTCTGTACCTGTTCACGCATTTGTTCGATCAGCAACTTTAATTCCATGGAAGCATCGGCCAGTTCTTTCAGTGCGGCTTTCGATCCCAGGGTATTTGCTTCGCGGTTAAGTTCTTGCATCATAAAGTCGAGACGCTTGCCGACTTGTCCACCTTTTTTCAGGATATGTCGAGTTTCGGTCAGATGTGCTGACAAGCGTGACAATTCTTCTGCGACGTCGATGCGGATGCCGTACAAGGTGACTTCCTGCCGGACTCTGTCGAGGATCTCTTCGCGCGAGATGGTTTGAGCTGCTGTGTTGGTGCTGGCTTGCGACAGACCCAGTGCCTCTTCCATGCGGCTGATAGCTTTTTGCTGGAACTGCTGTACAACCTGTGGCACCAGGGGGGTGATTCTGGTCACGATGGTTTCCATCGCGTCGATACGGTCGGTCAGGACTTGTGCCAGCGCGGCACCCTCCCGTTCGCGGCTGATGATAAATGCTGTCAATGTCGTGTCAATGCCGTTGACGATCGCAGATTGCAGAGCGTCGGCATTGATTTCGGCCTCTTCAATCACACCCGGCCAGCGTAGTAATTCGTTGCTGGTCAACGGCGCAGCGTCAGGGAATTGCTGGCGTACTTGTGTTTGAAATGATGCGATTTGAGCCAGAACGTCTGCATTTAATGCCTTAGAATTGCCGCTGCTGGTTTTTTTGCCGAAACTGAAGCGACATTCGACCTTGCCACGTGCCAGTTTGCGGGAAATCGCCTCGCGAAATAGCGGCTCTACCGACCTGAAATCGTCATTGATACGGAATTGCAAGTCCAGAAAACGTGAATTCACGCTCTTGATTTCTAGCGTGATGGTGCCGGCATCGGTTTCATGGGTCTGGGCGGCATAGCCGGTCATGCTGTAAATGCTCACGTAATTTCCTTGTAATGCGGTAAGTTAAAAAATAAATGCAAAATAAATGCAAAGCTAGTGCAAATTGAATACGTTTAATACGTTCATATAGGTTGAACCTTGCACAGAATGTTGCATTGTCCGGCGCAGTGCGTATTAGCACGGAGGGTTACATTTGGCGACAATATTGCAGTAGGGAAGCAGTTTGCTTTCTTGTTATCCTTTACAAAATCACCAAACATCAACACAATCCTCTCTATCAACGGATTTAGGACGATATGGCCGCACAAAATAACGCACCCTTGCCAGACGGGCTGGAGATTGCTGGATATCGCATTGTAAAGAAAATTGCATCCGGCGGGTTCAGTATTGTTTATCTGGCGTCGGACGAGGATGGCAATGCAGTTGCCATCAAAGAGTATTTGCCAAGCTCGCTGGCACTGCGTCAGCAGGGCGAACTGGTACCTGCGATTTCACCGGAAAATTTACCGATCTACCGTATCGGTCTCAAATGTTTTTTTGAGGAAGGTCGTGCACTGGCGCGTATTGCACATCCGAATGTGGTCAGCGTCATCAATTTTTTCCGTGCCAATGAAACGGTGTACATGGTGATGGCCTATGAGTCTGGCCGCTCGTTGCAAGAACATATCTTGCGTCGCCGTGATAAAGGTGAAAAACCGCTGGTGTCGGAACGCTTCATTCGTCGTATGTTTAATCACGTGATGAATGGCTTGCGTGAAGTTCACACCAACAAGCTGCTGCATCTGGATTTAAAACCGGCGAATATTTATCTGCGTCTTGACGGGACGCCGATCTTGCTGGATTTTGGCGCCGCACGGCAAACCCTGAAGACCGATCTGCCTAAGCTGTATCCGATGTACACACCGGGTTTCGCCGCGCCGGAGCTATATTCAAAAAATGGCAATCTAGGACCGTGGACTGATATTTACAGCATAGGCGCATCGATTTTTGCCTGCATGGTCGGTGCACCGCCGCAGCCATCGGATCAGCGTAAAAATGGCGATAAGATGGAAAACCATTATCGCAAACTTGATGGTTTGTATTCTCCCGAATTGATTGAAGTGGTGCGCTGGTGCCTGAAAATGGATCCGCTGGAACGGCCGCAAAGTGTGTTCGCGCTACAAAAAGCCTTGCAGTTACAAAAGCAGCCGCAGAAAGAACTGACTATGCTGGAAAAAGCCACGCAAAAACTAACATCCTTATTTGCGCCAGCCCGAAAGAAGCCTGTCGAAAGCGACCACACAACGATACAAGACCATACCGTACATTAATGCCGGATCCAGTCTGTCCATGTACGGGTCTGGCATGGATTGTTTGATTTGGTTCGCCTCAGTTATGCCGGTATGTTGCCAATGACCTTACTTGTTTTTAGAATTTAATCCATGCGTTTTTCCGTTTATCAAGAAAGTCATATTGGTGGCCGCAAGGTCAATCAAGATCGCATGGGCTATAGCTTTACCCGCGATGTGATCCTGTTGCTGCTGGCTGATGGCATGGGCGGTCACATCATGGGTGAAATGGCCGCAACTATCGCAATGCAAACGATCGGTAATTTATTTCAGCAGCAGGCCCATCCGATGATAGGGCGCCCGGAACGCTTTCTGGAAGACAGTTTTTTTGCGGCTCATCAAGAGATTCATCGTTATCGTGAACTGCATAATTTACCTGAGACGCCGCGTACCACCATCGTTGCATGTCTGATTCAGAATGGTCATGCATATTGGGCGCATTGTGGTGATTCGCGTCTGTATTGGATGCGTCAGGGCCAGATTTTATTGCGCACTAAAGATCATTCGCGTCTGGAGACTTTGATCGCTCAGGGTAAAGTTGATCCGTCGGAGCGTCATACCCACCCTGACCGGAATAAATTGTTTAACTGCCTCGGTGCGCCGAATGCACCGATTGTCGAGTTATCCCGTCGCGCCACCTTGCAGGCAGGCGATCTGATCTTTTTATGTTCGGATGGATTATGGTCAGTCTTGCCGGATCATATGCTGGCACAGCGTTTAAACGATCACACCATCGTGCGGGCCGTGCCTGAGCTGATCCGTTCCGCAGTCGATATCGCGGGCAAGCAAAGCGATAATGTGACGGCTCTGGCAATGATGTGGGAAGGCGATGACAGGTTAGAAGACTCTTCCATCATCTCGACCAATACCTTGCCGATAGGATCGATTACGACCACGATACAAGCGCCTGCTCCCGGCGAGCAGGACAATGTTGAAGCCGACGCATTCAACGAAGCCGAAATTGAAAAAGCGATTGCGGAAATCCGCAATGCGATTCATAAATCATCCCGCGTTACTACTAAACCTTAAATTATTCACTCCTATGCCTCATTCTATTCGTCCAAGCGGACGTGCGCCGGACGCATTGCGTCCCGTCGTGATCAGCCGCCATTTCACTAAACATGCCGAAGGTTCGGTATTGATCGAATTCGGCGATACCCGCGTCATTTGTACCGCCAGTATCGAAGATAAAGTTCCTGGTTTTCTGAGGGGCAAAGGGCAGGGCTGGCTGACTGCGGAATATGGCATGCTGCCTCGCTCTACGCACACCCGTATGGACAGGGAGGCGGCGAAAGGCAAGCAATCCGGTCGCACGCAAGAGATACAGCGCCTGATTGGCCGCTCACTGCGCGCCGCATTTGATCTGGAAGCTTTCGGTGAGCGTACCTTGCATATTGATTGCGACGTGATCCAGGCTGATGGCGGCACCCGTACGGCAGCGATTTCCGGTGCCATGGTTGCGGCATATGATGCATTCTCAAAACTGGTTGAGCGTGGCGTCATTGCAGCCGTGCCGGTAAAACATTTTGTTGCAGCGATTTCAGTCGGGGTCTTTCAGGGTATGCCGGTATTGGATCTTGATTATCCAGAAGACTCTGCTTGCGATACCGATATGAATGTCGTGATGACTGAGCAAGGGCAGTTTGTTGAAGTGCAGGGTACTGCTGAGGGCGTCGCGTTTGATCGTGCTACGATGAATCGTTTGCTGGATCTGGCGCAGGAAGGGATCGCGGATCTGATCGACTTACAAAAACAAGTATTGGGATTGATGTAGCCATGATGTCTGAGATTGCACCTGCTATGAGCGTAAAAGTCAGTGGAAAGCTCAGTGGAAAAAAAATTGTGCTTGCCTCAAATAATCAAGGCAAGCTGAAAGAATTTTTCCATGTACTATCGCCCCTGGGTATTTCATTGCATGCGCAATCTGAATTTGAAGTGCCCGAAGCAGAAGAGCCCTATTTCACCTTCCTAGAGAATGCCCTGGCCAAAGCGCGGCATGCGGCGCGACTGACGGGCTTGCCGGCTCTGGCAGATGACTCTGGCATTTGTGTGAATGCTTTGCAAGGTGCTCCTGGCGTATTGTCCGCTCGTTTCGCTGGCGAGCCAAAATCCGATGCGCGAAACAATCAGCATTTGATACAGCAACTGGCAGGATTTGCAGATAAGTCGGCTTATTATTATTGTGTCTTGGTGTACGTCCGCTCAGAGCATGACCCTCAGCCTGTGATTGCCGATGGTTTATGGCATGGTGAGATCATTGATCAGCCAAAAGGGGCGCACGGTTTTGGTTACGATCCGCATTTCTGGATTCCAGCTTTGGGCAAGAGCGTTGCGGAATTGACGCCCGCAGAAAAAAGTCAGTTGTCGCACCGTGGGCAGGCCTTGCGTATCCTGCTTGAAAAGCTGGCCTGAACAATTTGAGGCACTGGTGTGCCGATGTACCTGCGGTATCGTTGCCGGTGTTGGAGGAGAATTTTCAATAGTGCGCTGTCAGTCCTGTGAGCTCATTTCATTGTGATTGTAAAATTCAACCCGCAATGCTGGTGCGCCTTCTGGCCTTAAATGCCTCTGGAAGCTTTACCTAGCCTGCAGATTCTCTTTCTGATCTGTTACGCAGCTCCCCGTTTAGCGTCAAATCTACGTGTGTAAGAAACTACCATGATTCCAATCAAACCGATTTCTTCGGTTCCTGTATCGCAGAAAAAGACGGTCTTATCCGCTGTGCCACAAGACGTGGCAAGCCACTTTCTGGGTGCCGGTCAGTTCAATTTCACTAGCTTGCCGCCACTGTCGCTGTATATACATTTTCCCTGGTGCGTCAAAAAATGCCCTTATTGCGATTTCAATTCGCATGAAGTAAAAACCAGTTTCGATGAAAACCTCTATCTGGATGCTGTACGTGCAGATCTTGAAGCGGCTTTGCCCCTGATCTGGGGACGTAAGATTTACACGATCTTCATTGGTGGCGGGACGCCTAGCCTGATGTCGGCCGCCGGACTGGATCGCCTGATGTCAGATGTGCGCACCTTATTGCCAGTTGACGGCGCGGCTGAAATTACCTTAGAGGCCAATCCCGGCACCTTTGAAACGGAAAAATTTCGTTCTTACCGTGATAGCGGCATCAATCGCTTGTCGATTGGCATCCAGAGTTTTAATTCGCAACATTTGCAAGCGCTGGGTCGTATTCACAACGGCGATGAGGCCAGGCGTGCGATCGACATAGCACAACAATATTTTGAGAACTTCAATCTTGATCTGATGTTTGCCTTGCCCGGACAGACGCTGGAACAAGCGAAAACAGATGTAGAGACCGCTATCGCCTGTGCGCCGCCGCATCTGTCCTTATATCATTTGACGCTGGAGCCAAACACCTATTTCGCCAAGTTCCCGCCAGTGATTCCGGATGATGATCTGAGTGCGGAGATGCAGGAGTTGATTCAGTCCAGGATGCTTGCTGCCGGTTACGGTAATTACGAAGTCTCTGCGTATGCGAAGCCAACCCGCGAATCACGCCACAATCTGAATTACTGGAATTTTGGCGACTATCTCGGTATCGGTGCAGGAGCGCATTCTAAGTTGACGTTTCCGCATAAAATTGTTCGTCAAATGCGGTACAAGCAACCGAAAATATACATAGAGGAAAGTTTGCGCGGTGCAGCAGTTCAGGAGACTGTGGAAATTCAACGACATGAGGTGGGTTTTGAATTCATGCTCAATGCCTTGCGACTGAATCAGGGTTTCGCTGTGAACTTATTCAACGAACGGACAAGTTTGTTGTTGAACGATCTGGAAAAAGAATTGACGATTGCGGAGCAAAAAGGCTTGCTCAGCAGGGATCACCAAACAATTCGCCCTACCGAATTAGGCCGTCGGTTTTTGAACGATCTGCAAACCTTATTCCTAAAGGACGAGCCCTGACAAAAAATATTGATCACAATCATTGCCGGTGTATTTTTTTACGTCACACAACTTAAAGTAAAACTTTAATTGATGTTGCAACTTTACAAGTTTCAACTTAGTATTTCGTGATGACTTAAAAACTACTCCAAGAGTAAAAACCAGCCCATGACAAACGCGAATGGTTTTAAATTACCGGTTACACCTCTTTCTCCTGTCGTCAATCATCAGCAACAGCTTGCCGCGTTGAGCATGCATTTTGAGGCGAACTCTGTTGCACAGTCTCTTCAGTTATTGCAGCAATTCAAGCAATGTGAATTTTTTGAAAAGCTGCTTGAAATTTTCTTATTTATCCCCATCGACGATCCTGCAGTATTGCCCGCGGATATTGATGAGCGTATCGGCTCATCCAAAGTAGCTCTTCTGATCCCTGAGACGGCATGTGTTGATAAAGACGTGCAAACCAGGCTCAACTATCTCGCGAGCAAAGGTGTGCGTCTGGTGGTTGACGACTTCGCTTCACGGTCAGAGTTGACCTGGGAAGATACCGCAGCAGTCGCAGTCGATTGTCATGCCGGAGTGCCGTTCTACATCAAGCCCTGGTTATCCGGTTTGCAAAGCGGCATGCGTGTCGCCAAAAAATTAGAAACATCGGCGCAGCTACAAGAAGCCCTTGACGCAGGGTTTAATCTGTTTGCAGGTGACTATGCGTTTCATCCTGCTTCCGGCGGCAAATCCGGTGACGCCGGTGCCAGAACACGGTTGCTGAAATTATTAGGCTTGGTATCACGTGATGCAGAATCCAGGGAGTTGGAGGAATTGTTTAAGCAGGACAGCAGTTTGTCTTTTATGCTGTTTAAACTGGTCAGTTCTGCCGCCTTTGCACAGACGGTCAAGGTCACTAGTTTTGGACAAGCGATTAATCTGCTGGGACGCCGGCAATTGCAACGCTGGTTGCAATTACTGTTATACGCCCGTCAGCAAGATAGCGGCGGTGCGCTGAATCCTCTCATGTTGCGTGCGGCATTTCGTGCCAGCCTGATGGAGGCGTTGTGTCAAAAAAACGGCGGTAACAGGGATGAGCAAGATTGCGCATTCATGGTCGGTATGTTCTCGTTGCTGGACATCTTGTTTGGCAGTCCGCTCAGTGAAATTCTGCAGCCTCTGAACTTGCTAGATGAAGTGCTTGCCGCATTGCTACAGCGCGAAGGTGTATTAGGACAACAACTGGCGCTCGTTTGTTGTGCTGACCGTACACATTGTGATGATGGCGCAATGGATAGTGAGCGCCTGGCGGCGATTGGTGTCACTGAGGCGGACTACTATGTGGCCATGATCAAGGCCTATGTCTGGGTGAATCAGGTTTGTCAGGACATGTAGATGAACCAGACCAAGACGCTGACAGAGTTTAGTTTGGGTGCGTCGCTTGGCGAGGCGGTCTTATGTATGCAGGGTCATCATCTCGACCAAGAATTAACACGTATCGCTCAGTCGATCGTCAATTCTCCCGGGGTCAGGTTTGTGCCGCAACTTACTGAGACCATCAGCGCAGAGCATGAGCTTTGCCAGGTTTCGGCCGAAGCCTTTTATGTGCTATCCGGTAAGAAGGGTGAATACTCCGACTCCGATCTGGCAAAGCTGGCGATTCTGGCGCAACTTACGGCTAAATTGTTAGCGGCCAAAGCGCAGCTGGACCAGCGCTTCAAAGCCTCTGCCGAAACCCAGTTACAGCAATCGCAAATTCTCGATCAGATTCACGAGTCCGTGATCACGATGGATCTGGCGGGTTTTATTATCAGCTGGAATCGTGGGGCAGAAAATTTGTTTGGCTACAGCGCCAGCGAAGCCATTGGTAAAAATATCTTGTTTCTTTACGACGAGGAAGAAGTTGATGGCTTGCGCTTATTCGATTCTTTTCTGGAGGATGGCGGGCGTGAAATGGAAGTCCGCCGCCGTAAAAAATCGGGTGAAGTTTTTTGGGCTAGCCTGAGTCTTTCACCTTTATGTGACTCCAATACGCAGCCGATAGGGATGATCGGTTATCTTAGTGATATCACCGAACGCAAACGTGCTGAAGAGCAGATTAATCATCTCGCTTATTATGATCTGCTGACCGATCTCCCGAATCGTACTTTGTTTAAAAAACTGGTCGATAAGGCCTTGCTGCAATCGCAGCGGAATAATTCGATAGGCTCACTCTTATTTATCGATCTGAATCGCTTTAAGCCGATTAACGATACGCTGGGCCATGCAATCGGTGATCTCTTGCTGAAACAAGTCGCAGAACGGTTTCGTCTGGCATTGCGTGAAAATGATGTGATTGCACGCTTAGGTAGCGATGAATTTGCGATTGGTTTGCTCGACATACCTCAGGATATTCATGCCGGTCTGGTGGCGCAAAAATTATTGACGACCTTAGATCAGGCCTTTCTGGTTGAAGGTCATGAGCTGCGTATCGGTGCAAGCATCGGCATCAGTATTTATCCGCAAGACGGCATGGAGGCGGACCAGTTGCTGCAAAAATCAGATATCGCGATGTTTAAGGCAAAGCGCAACGTCGAGCGCGCCAGCGGTAGTTATGCCTTTTACGATAACGAAATGAATCGCACCATTGCTGGCCGGTTATATCTGGAATCAGGTTTGCGTCGCGCCTTGCAGCATGCAGAATTCTCCCTGCTATATCAGCCTAAAGTGAATATTCTGACCGGTCAGATGATTGGCGTTGAGGCTTTGCTGCGCTGGAATCATCCTAAAAAGGGCATGATATCGCCAGCCGAATTTATCCCTGTTGCAGAAGAGACGGGATTGATTTTGCAGATTGATGCCTGGGTTCTGGAGACCGCCTGCGAGCAAGCCAGACAGTGGCAGGTAATGGAGATTGCGCCTTTCAGAATCGCGGTTAACGTCTCGGCTAAAGAGTTCACATCAGCCTTGCCGAGCCGGGTTCGTGAGGCGCTGGCCCAATTCCAGATATCACCAGCATGGATAGAATTAGAAATTACCGAGAGTATGCTGATGCACAGCGCCGAGAGCGTCGTCACGATCATGGATGAAATTGCCGCGCTGGGCGTGACGCTGTCGCTCGATGATTTTGGTACTGGCTATTCAAGTTTGTCGTATCTGAAGCGGTTTCCTATCAATACGCTGAAAATTGATCGCTCGTTTATTCAGGGCGTACCCACGGATAATGATGACTGCGCGATCGCCGGTGCGATTATCAGCATGGCGAAGAAATTGCGTCACAAAGTGATTGCAGAAGGCGTCGAGAATTGGGAGCAGCTATCATTTTTAAAAGACGCAGGTTGCGATGAAGTGCAGGGATATTTGTTTTCGCGACCAGTGAGTCCTGAGCAGATCACAGAGATGCTAACTGAAGGTTTTCATTTTTCTGTTTGATCGGATTAAAATAAATGCCGCAAACCTACAGAACATTGCTATAATAACGGGCTTGGAAGGTTGGTGCCGTTTGTGTTTGTGCTAATCTGAAGATTGATAGTAAGTACGGAAGTGTGGCCGAGTGGTTGAAGGCACCAGTCTTGAAAACTGGCGAGGGTGTGAGCCCTTCGTGAGTTCGAATCTCACCGCTTCCGCCAAAAATTTAGCAGGATCTAAGCCCACGTTGCTCTTTTGAGAACGTGGGTTTTTTGTATGTGGGTTGCCTGTTCACCTTTTTCCTATCCCTAATGCCCCTCATGTTGCTCAAAAAAATTGCGTGTCAATTATCCCGTGTTTGCTCGTCCTTATTAGTGTTGTCACTGCTGTCAGCTTGTGTCTCGGCGCCGGTTCAGGTGGTTGCGCCGCCTTTGCCTCTCCCTGTGGTGAAGGTGCCTAAAACGATACGTATCGGACTCGCTCTGGGTGGTGGTGCTGCGCGCGGGTTTGCGCATATCGGAGTCATTAAGGCGCTGGAATCGCAGGGTATTAATGCGGATATCGTGGTGGGTACCAGTGCGGGCAGTGTTGTCGGCGCGATGTATGCTGCCGGGAATAATGGCTTCGCCTTGCAAAAAATGGCGCTGGATATGGATGAGGCGACCATTTCTGACTGGTCTTTGCCTTTGTTTGCTAAAACTAGCGGTGTGTTGAAGGGCGATGCGCTACAGGCTTACGTGAATAAATCGGTAGGGCAAACACCTATAGAAAAATTGAAGAAGCCATTCGGTGCGGTTGCGACGGATTTGCATACTGGCTTGCCAGTCTTGTTTCAGCGCGGGAATACGGGTCTGGCGGTGCGGGCATCGTCCGCAGTGCCGGGCGTATTTCAACCAGTCAAAATCAATGACAGGCAATATGTTGACGGTGGTTTGGTGTCGCCGGTGCCGGTGCGCTTTGCGCGCGAGATGGGGGCGGATTTTGTTATTGCGGTAAATATTTCTTCGCAGCCAGATTCGCAGGCTGCATCCAGTTCTCTGGAAGTATTGATGCAAACTTTTACCATCATGGGCCAAAGTTTGAATCAGTTTGAATTAAAAAATGCCGACGTCGTGATCAAGCCTGAGCTGGCGAGTATGAAGGGTAGTGATTTTGCCGGACGTAACCTGGCGATTCTGGCGGGGGAAAAAGCGGCAATGTCGGCGATGGCTGACATTAAGCAAAAAATTCGTCTGATGCAGGAAAAATAACGGTTAGTTAAGTAGTCAGCTAAGTGTTTGGTTTCTTACTGAAATCATATACTCCCACTAAGTATATTTTTGTCGCGGCGCAGAAGCTGCGGGATAAGGCAGGTTTTTGATGAAAATAGGGGGAGTCTAAGTTTAAGGCTTGCTGTCTTGCTTTTTCTCTTCTTCGTTGATTCGTCTGGCGCCGTTAAAGCGTTTTTTCCAGTACGCGATGTCCATGCTCTCTATCCGCACTTGCCCGCCAGCGGATGGTGAGTGAATAAACTTGTTATCCCCGAGATAAATACCGACGTGAGAGAAGCCACGGCGCAGCGTGTTATAAAAAACCAGATCGCCAGGTTGTAAATCTTTTTGCTCTACGGTTTCCCCGACTTTGCTGATCTCATGAGAAGTTCTTGGCAATTCTGCACCCAGCGCATCTTTAAAAACTAGTCTTACAAAGCCACTGCAATCAAGGCCATTTTCAGGTGTATTGCCGCCACGCTTGTAGCGTATGCCCAGCATATCCATTGCCTTGACGGTCAGATTGGATGCGCGTTCACGTAGTTCCTGAAATTTCAGATAGGCAGTAGATGATTCTGGGAAGGGGTTTTCTGCGGCTTGACTAGATGTGCAGAGAGTAAGCTGCAGGGCGCTGGCGAGTAGTACAGTAAGGACTAATTTTACTTTCCTTGGATGTCGGGAAATTGTTATTAGCATCGTTGCACCTAGTTGGAAAAACCGCCCAACTTTAAGCGAACTATTGTGGAATGTAAACTCGTCAATTGTAATAATTAACTAAATGATATTTATTTTGAGATGCATTTTGATCGAAATCCCGGCCGGAAACTGATCAAATTGTTAAAACAGTTTGTATACTTAAGCGAACTGGCTTGACGTACAATCCGCTCACATTTCTACCTGGAGGCAATGATGCAAACTAAACCCGTATTAACTTTGGACGATGTAAAGACAATCGCAGCAGCAGCAGAGGCTGAGGCGAAGGCGAATTCCTGGGCGGTTGTCATTGCGATTGTTGACGACGGCGGTCATTTGATGTGGTTGCAGCGTCTGGATGGTGTGGCGCCTATCTCCGCACAAATCGCACCTGCCAAGGCGACTACGGCAGCGCTTGGTCGTCGTGAATCCAAAATTTATGAAGATATTATTAACAATGGTCGCTTCTCTTTCTTGAGTGCGCCGTACATTGAAGGCATGCTGGAAGGTGGTGTGCCAATTATGGTGGACGGACATTGCGTTGGTGCTGTTGGTGTCTCAGGCGTTAAGTCGTCAGAAGATGCGCAGATTGCAAAGGCTGGCATTGCCGCCTTGCAGGCCTGATATTTTCATGCGATCAAGCTCCCGCTAACAGGCTAATGAGCGGATTGATTAGCTATTCGGTATGGCAGGTGTTTAAAGCAGAAGGGTGCAAATTGGCATGGTGATTCATGTGATTTGCGCCCTTTTTCTATGATTCTGGTTTGCCCGAGAGGCGTATTTGCGCTATAATTCGAGGGTTTAGCCAATCCAAATCCCGTCGTATCGCATACCCAAATCCACATCGCACCTTAAAATCGTCCCCAGCTACGCGAAGATTGTGCGTGGGCATTCATGACGAGTATTTCGGCGCAGCGTAGCGACGGTAACAATACAGGAGTTACCCTTGCTGCCATTTCCGCAGTCTTTACGTCCCCAACAAGATGCCATCGCCATTCTTGCCCTCGCAGACGGGACAATTTTTACCGGTGTATCCATAGGCGCTTCAGGACACACCATCGGTGAAGTCGTTTTTAATACTTCTATGACGGGTTATCAGGAAATCCTGACGGACCCAAGCTATAGCTCCCAGATCGTTACCCTGACTTATCCGCATATCGGTAATACCGGTGTGAACTCAGAGGATGTCGAGTCTGACAAAATCCATGCAGCCGGTCTGATCATCAAAGACTTGCCGCTGCTGGTATCGAATTTTCGTTCCGAACAATCGCTTGCCGATTATCTTAAGTCGCAAAACATCGTAGCCATCGCCGGTATCGATACGCGTAAATTGACGCGGATTTTGCGGGAAAAAGGTGCGCAGGGTGGCGCTATTCTGGTTGGTAACGATGCAGAGAAAGCCATCGCGTTAGCGAAGTCATTTCCAGGTTTGTCAGGAATGGATCTGGCGAAAGTCGTATCGACTACCAAGTCTTACAACTGGACTGAAGCGGAATGGGCGCTCGGTCAGGGTTATGGTGAGTTGGCTGATCCGCAATTTCATGTGGTGGCTTTCGACTTCGGTGTTAAACGCAATATCTTGCGTATGCTCGCGCAGCGTGGTTGCAAAGTGACGGTACTGCCTGCTCAGTCTTCGGCTGCTGATGTGTTGGCACTGAATCCAGATGGCGTATTTTTGTCTAATGGTCCTGGTGATCCGGAACCGTGTGACTATGCGATTGCTGCTGCCACAGAATTGATCGAAAAAGGTATCCCGACTTTCGGTATTTGTCTTGGTCATCAAATTATGGCGCTGGCGTCTGGCGCTAAAACTTTGAAGATGAAGTTCGGCCATCATGGTGCGAATCATCCCGTGCAGGATTTAGATACTAAGCAAGTGTTGATCACATCGCAAAATCACGGCTTTGCTGTTGATTCTGCCTCACTGCCGGCAAATTGCCGCGTGACGCATGTGTCCCTGTTTGACGGGTCCTTGCAAGGTTTTGCGCGTACTGACAAGCCGGCATTTTGTTTTCAGGGACATCCCGAAGCATCGCCGGGACCGCATGATATCGCCTACCTGTTTGACCGCTTTACCCAATTAATGAGTGCCGCAAAAGCGCAGGCAAAAACAGGAGAAAAATAAAAATGCCTAAACGTCTCGATATAAAAAGTATTCTGATCATTGGTGCCGGTCCTATCATCATCGGACAAGCATGTGAGTTCGATTATTCCGGTGCACAGGCTTGCAAAGCCTTGCGTGAAGAGGGATACAGAGTCATCCTGGTCAATAGTAATCCCGCAACGATCATGACAGACCCGGAAATGGCGGATGTCACCTACATTGAGCCGATTACATGGCAAGTCGTTGAACGTATTATCGCGAAAGAAAAACCAGATGCGATTCTGCCGACGATGGGCGGCCAGACCGCGCTGAATTGCGCACTTGATTTGCACAAGCACGGTATCTTAAGCAAATACAATTGCGAATTGATCGGTGCCTCGCCAGAAGCGATTGACAAGGCCGAAGACCGTTCCAAGTTTAAAGATGCGATGACCAAGATCGGGCTGGGTTCGGCCCGCTCTGGCGTGTCGCACACCATGGACGAATCATGGGCTGTACAGCGCACGCTGGGCTTCCCGGTCATCATTCGTCCATCGTTCACCATGGGCGGCACCGGCGGTGGGATCGCCTACAACGAAGAAGAATTTGAAACTATCTGCAAACGCGGTCTGGAAGCATCTCCGACCAGTGAATTACTGATTGAAGAATCATTAATTGGCTGGAAAGAATACGAGATGGAAGTCGTGCGCGATAAAGCGGATAACTGCATTATCGTGTGCTCGATTGAAAATCTGGATCCGATGGGCGTACACACCGGTGACTCAATTACCGTAGCGCCAGCGCAAACGTTGACGGATAAAGAATATCAAATCATGCGGAATGCTTCACTGGCAGTTTTGCGTGAAATTGGAGTGGATACTGGCGGCTCTAACGTGCAGTTTTCCATCAATCCAGCGGATGGCCGCATGATTGTGATTGAGATGAATCCGCGTGTATCGCGCTCCTCTGCATTAGCGTCTAAGGCAACCGGATTCCCGATTGCCAAGATCGCTGCGAAGCTGGCGGTTGGCTTCACTCTCGATGAACTACGCAATGAAATTACGGGTGGCGCAACACCAGCGTCTTTTGAACCATCAATCGATTACGTGGTAACTAAAATACCGCGTTTTGCTTTTGAGAAATTTCCTCAGGCGGACAGTCACTTAACGACGCAAATGAAATCGGTCGGTGAGGTCATGGCGATTGGACGTACGTTTCAGGAATCGTTCCAGAAGGCCTTGCGCGGCCTGGAAGTTGGTGTAGACGGGATGAACCAGAAAACTCTGGACCGTGAGGTGATTGAGGAAGAACTCGGTGAGCCTGGGCCGGATCGTATCTGGTATGTAGGTGATGCATTCGGCCTCGGTTTTACGCTTGAAGAAGTGCATCAATTGACGCATATTGATCCGTGGTTCCTGGCGCAGATTAAAGATATCGTTGATATCGAATTGTGGCTGGATCATCAGACTTTAGACAGCCTTGATAAAGAAGTGCTGTTAAAAATAAAGCAAAAAGGTTTCTCTGACCGTCGTCTCGCAAAGTTGTTGAAAACAACCGATAAGGCAGTGCGCGAACGTCGTCATGCGTTGAATATCCGTCCTGTTTATAAACGTGTAGATACCTGTGCCGCAGAGTTCGCAACCAAGACTGCGTATATGTATTCGACATATGAAGAAGAGTGTGAGTCTGCACCGACGGATAAGAAAAAAATCATGGTGCTGGGCGGTGGTCCCAATCGTATTGGTCAAGGTATTGAATTCGATTATTGCTGCGTACATGCGGCGTTTGCAATGCGTGAAGATGGCTATGAGACGATCATGGTCAACTGTAATCCCGAAACAGTTTCTACCGACTACGACACATCGGATCGTTTGTATTTTGAGCCCTTGACATTAGAAGATGTACTGGAAATCGTCGATAAAGAAAAACCAGTTGGCGTAATCGTTCAATACGGCGGACAGACGCCTCTGAAACTTGCTCTGGATCTGGAGGCGAATGGTGTGCCGATCATCGGTACGTCACCGGATATGATTGATGCCGCAGAAGATCGCGAGCGTTTCCAGCAAATGTTGCATACCTTAGGTTTGCGTCAACCGCCAAATCGTACCGCCCGCACTGAAGAGCAGGCTCTGGCTCTGGCGCAGGAAATCGGTTATCCGCTGGTGGTTCGTCCATCGTATGTATTGGGTGGGCGTGCGATGGAGATCGTGCATGAACAACGTGATCTTGAGCGCTACATGCGTGAAGCCGTCAAGGTGTCGCATGATTCTCCTGTGTTGCTAGATCGTTTCCTGAACGATGCAATTGAGGTGGATGTTGACTGTATCTCTGATGGTGAACACACCTTCATTGGTGGTGTAATGGAGCATATCGAGCAGGCAGGCGTGCACTCCGGTGATTCAGCGTGTTCATTGCCGCCATATTCCCTGGCAGCCGACACAATAGATGAACTGAAACGCCAGACCTCTTTGATGGCAAAAGGTTTGAATGTTGTTGGTTTGATGAATGTACAGTTCGCAATTCAACAACAGGATGGTAAAGACGTTGTCTATGTGCTGGAGGTAAATCCGCGCGCATCCCGCACGGTGCCTTATGTTTCTAAAGTCACAGGCCTGCAGTTAGCTAAAATTGCTGCACGTTGCATGGTAGGGCAATCACTGGCTTCGCAAGGTGTTCACAAAGAAGTTGTGCCATCCTATTTCAGCGTCAAAGAAGCCGTATTCCCGTTCGTTAAGTTCCCGGGTGTAGATACGATTCTCGGGCCAGAGATGAAGTCCACTGGCGAAGTCATGGGAGTTGGCAAGACGTTTGGCGAAGCTTTTGTGAAATCGCAACTCGGTGCCAGTATCAAGTTGCCGACATCAGGCAAGGTGTTCCTGAGTGTGAAAGGCAGTGACAAGCCGCGGGCAGTAAAAGTCGCAGCCGATCTGGTCGAGATGGGCTTTAGCGTAGTGGCGACCAAGGGTACGGCCGCAGCCATTGCCGCGGCAGGCATACCGGTTGGCACGATTAATAAAGTTGCTGAAGGTCGTCCGCACGTAGTTGATATCATCAAGAACCACGAAATCGCTCTGGTCATCAATACCGTTGAAGAGAAGCGTAGCGCAATTACCGATTCACGTGCTATTCGCGTGTCATCGTTAGCCGCTCGTGTGCCGACGTACACGACAATTGCGGGAGCTGAGGCGGCAGTGCAGGGCATGCGTCATCTGGATGAATTGCATGTCTATGATTTACAAGGTCTGCATAAAACCTTACACTAAGCAACTAGCTTAAACTTCGATACAGAGGTCACAGACGGCGTCCAGTCCGGATGCCAGATGTGGCCTCTGTATTTTTACTTTATGAGTGTGAATGAAATGAGTACAGTACCTCTTACCAAGTTCGGCGCAGAATTGCTGAAGCAAGAATTGCATAATCTGAAGACGAAAGAGCGTCCAGACGTCATTAACGCTATTGCTGAAGCGCGCGCTCAGGGCGATTTGTCAGAAAATGCTGAATATGATGCGGCGAAAGAGCGTCAGAGTTTTATCGAGGGACGTATTGCTGAATTGGAAGGTAAGCTCAGCGCCGCACAAATTATCGACCCTTCAACTCTGGATGCAGAAGGTCGTGTCGTGTTTGGAGCAACAGTGCGTTTGGAAGATCTCGAAACAGAACAAAAAGTCAGTTATCAGATCGTTGGTGACGATGAGGCTGATATTAAACTAAGTAAAGTTTCAATCAGTTCACCGATTGCACGCGCTCTGATCGGTAAATATGCCGGTGACGTCGTCGGTGTTCAGGCACCTGCCGGTGTTCGTGAGTACGAAGTGCTGGATGTTTTGTACATCTAAATAAAAAAGACCAGACTGATCAAGGTCTGGTCTTCTATTGATTTGCAGCGAAATGCTGCATTTGCTGTATGATCAGGCATTACCCAAAGCAGATTTCTTCGCGCTGGATTGACGTGGTTTAGCACGCTTGATCGAACCACCTTGTGTGACGCGCTCATTGCCTTTAACCATGACTTTCGAAACCGTAGGTTTTTTGGTGCCGCTGGCGCTAGGTTTAACGATCGTAACCTCACGCATACCTTTGCCTTTTTTAACTAACTTGGTTTCTTTGATGCCGTCGACTTTGGGGCGATAAAGAACCAGTAATTTACCGATATGCTGGACTGGCGCTGCTTTGAGCGACTCGCAAATCGTGTCATACATTGTAACGCGTGCTTCGCGGTCATCGCCAAATACGCGTACTTTAATCAATCCATGAGAGCTGAGACCAGCATCGATTTCTTTCATCACGGCGGGCGATAAACCGGCTTCACCGATCAGAACGATAGGTTTCAGGGCATGGGCTTCGGAGCGCAATTCGCTACGTTCAGCGGGCGTGAGTTTCAACATATAAATTCCTTTAAAAGCAGTATTTTACGCGAATGGCAAAAAATAAATTCAATCAAAATTGGGTGCACGACCATATTAACGATCCTTATGTCAAATTGGCACAGAAGGAAGGTTATCGTGCGCGTGCCGTTTATAAGCTGAAGGAAATCGATGAAGCGGAAAAATTGATCAAGCCAGGACAGATTATCGTCGATTTAGGGGCAACACCAGGTAGTTGGTCGCAATATGTACGTAATAAATTAGCAGGCAAAGACGGCGGCGGTATCTTGGGTGAAATTTTTGCACTGGACTTATTGCCAATGGATCCCATTGCTGATGTCCAATTTATTCAGGGCGATTTCCGTGAGGAAGAGGTACTGAGTCAACTGGAGGCTAAATTGCAAGGCCGTAAATTAGATCTTGTATTATCTGATATGGCACCTAATCTATCAGGCAATTCTACTGTGGATGCTGCACGTATCGAGTATATTCTTGAGCTGGCAGTGGAATTTTCTAACGCGCATCTAAAGCCGACAGGAGCTTTACTGGTGAAGTGTTTTCATGGTCCTGCTTACAATACGATTGTGACCATGTTTAAAACACAATTTAAAACTGTCACTAGTAAAAAACCAAAAGCCAGCAAAGACAAGTCATCTGAGATATTTTTGCTTGGTCGCGGGCTGAAAAATGATTAAAAATCCTTAAATAGATCAAATATAGCCAAATTGTCAGCCAATCAGACCTTGATAATCATCAAAGTGGGCTGCATATGCGCTCTAGCAAGCTCTATCCAATGCGGGTAAAATGCAAAATTACAGTGTGTACAGGCGTGCTTATACGTCCAAGGAGTTCTCGTGAATAATATGTTTTCAAAAGCAGCCATTTGGGTCGTTATTGCCTTGGTGCTTTTTACTGTGTTCAAACAGTTTGATAAGGGCATTTCTTCTGGTGCCTCCGCAATGCCATATTCCGAGTTTCTGGATGAGGTTCGTGCTAAACACATCAAAGACGCAACGATTGATGATGCAAACCGCACTGTCACGGCGACGACACTGGACGGTAAAAAAATTAAATCTCAACTGACGATATTTGATCGCGGTCTGGTTGGCGATCTGGTAAACAACGGTATTAAATTTGATAATAAACCACCCGAAGAGCAATCGTTCTTGTCGCAGGTGTTTATTTCATGGTTCCCGATGCTGTTGTTGATCGGCGTTTGGGTATTCTTCATGCGCCAGATGCAGGGCGGCGGCAAGGGCGGTGCTTTTTCTTTTGGTAAGTCCAAAGCCAGAATGCTGGATGATACCAATAACAATGTCACTTTTGCCGATGTCGCCGGTTGCGATGAAGCGAAAGAAGAAGTTGGTGAAATCGTTGATTTCTTGCGTGATCCAAGCAAGTTTCAAAAACTTGGTGGACGTATCCCGCGTGGCGTATTAATGGTAGGCCCTCCGGGTACAGGTAAAACTTTGCTGGCTCGTGCAATTGCGGGTGAAGCCAAGGTGCCATTTTTTACTATTTCAGGCTCAGACTTTGTTGAAATGTTTGTCGGTGTAGGTGCTTCCCGTGTTCGCGATATGTTTGAAAATGCGAAAAAACATGCGCCATGCATTATCTTTATTGATGAGATCGATGCTGTCGGACGCCATCGTGGTGCTGGTATGGGTGGCGGTAATGATGAGCGTGAACAAACATTGAATCAGATGCTGGTTGAGATGGATGGCTTCGAGGCTAATTCTGGTGTAATCGTGATCGCAGCGACTAACCGCGCTGACGTATTGGATAAAGCCTTATTGCGTCCAGGTCGTTTTGATCGTCAGGTTTCTGTGGGCTTGCCAGATATTCGCGGTCGTGAACAAATCTTGAACGTACACATGCGCAAGGTCCCTATTAGCACTGATGTTAAGGCGGATATTCTGGCTCGCGGAACTCCTGGTATGTCTGGCGCTGATCTGGCGAATCTGGTGAATGAAGCCGCATTGTTTGCTGCGCGTCGTAATAAGCGTCTGGTAGAAATGCTGGATTTTGAAGATGCAAAAGATAAAATCTTCATGGGTCCAGAACGTAAATCCATGGTGATGCGTGAAGACGAACGTCGTAACACGGCTTACCATGAATCTGGTCACGCAGTCGTGGCAAAGTTGTTGCCCAAAGCAGATCCTGTGCACAAAGTCACCATCATGCCGCGTGGTTTTGCATTAGGATTGACTTGGCAATTACCTGAGCATGATCAGATCAGCGGTTATAAAGACAAAATGCTGGAAGAAATTTCAATTTTGTTTGGCGGTCGTATTGCTGAAGAAATTTTTGTCGGACAGATGTCGACTGGTGCATCAAATGACTTTTCTCGTGCAACCAAACTGGCCCGCGCGATGGTCACTCGTTTTGGTATGTCCGATAGCATGGGCGTGATGGTGTATGAGGACAGTCAAAGTGAAGGTTACTTCGGCGGCCCTTCTAAAACAATTTCTGAAGTAACTCAGCAAAAAGTTGACGCGGAGATCCGTAGTATTCTGGATACGCAATATGCATTGTCACGTAAATTGTTAGAAGAGAATCGTGACAAGGTTGAGGCAATGACTAAGGCATTGCTGGACTGGGAGACGATTGATGCGGATCAGATTAATGACATCATGAGTGGTATCGATCCTCGCCCGCCAAAGCCAGGCCAGTCCACTAGAAAAACACCTTCAGATTCAAGTTCTGGTGGTGTATCTCCTAATGCGGCGGCACCAGCCTGAGATTTATTTGGTGAAATACGTTTAATTTAGTTTAGGGTGAGAAGTGATTCTCGCCCTAATTTTTTTATATTTATGAATAATTTTTTTGATTGCGGACGGTATCGCTTTCCTTTACAGGGAAGCCAATTTCGACCGATTGTGATGGGTATCCTGAATGTAACGCCAGATTCGTTTTCTGACGGCGGGCAGTTTCAGGCACTTGACGGCGCTATGTCGCATGCAGAGCAAATGATCCGGGATGGCGTTGATATCATTGATATAGGTGGAGAGTCTACCCGGCCAGGCTCAGTCCCTGTTTCTCTGAGTGAAGAGTTAGATCGGGTGATGCCGATTATTTACGCTTTGCGTGACTGTGGCAAACCTTTATCAATTGATACCTATAAAGCTGAAGTCATGCGTGAGGTGATACTTGCCGGTGCCGATATGATTAATGACATCAGTGGGTTTCGGTCTGAAGGTGCTATCACGACTGTCGCAACAAGTGATGTCGGCTTATGTGTCATGCACATGCAAAACTCTCCCGCAGACATGCAGCAACGCCCTCGGTATGAGGATGTGAATCAAGAGGTCACATCGTTCCTCGAAGAGCGCCTGACCGCCTTGAATAAGGCCAGTATAGAGAATTCACGCCTTTGCATCGACCCGGGGTTTGGTTTTGGAAAAACTCTGGAGCATAATATTTCGATGTTAAAAAACATAGAACAATTTCAGATTAAACATGGTCTGCCGTTGCTGGCAGGCTTATCACGCAAGTCCATGTTGGGAACGATTACCGGAAAGCATGTTGAGCATCGTCAGGCGGCAAGCTTGGCTGCGGCATTAGCGGCCATCGCCCGTGGAGCAAAGATTGTACGGGTGCATGATGTAGCCGGAACGGTCGATGCCATCAAAGTATGGCAAGCATTAAGTAATTAGATGGTTAGATAGTTCAGTAATCAAGTAATTAAGTAGCTAGGTAATTACATAAAGAGAATAAAAATGACGAGAAAATATTTTGGTACCGATGGCATTCGAGGCAAAGTCGGTGTGTCACCAATTACGCCTGATTTCGTAATGCGTTTAGGTTATGCCGCAGGTAAAGTTCTTGCGCAAAACGGTCATGTTGGAGAATCTAAACCTACCGTGCTGATTGGTAAAGATACGAGAGTATCTGGATATATGTTAGAGGCCTCACTAGAAGCCGGATTCGCGGCAGCTGGTGTCGACGTGATGTTGTCAGGCCCAATGCCAACACCAGCCGTTGCTTATCTGACGCGTGCTTTGCGTTTGTCTGCCGGTGTTGTGATATCGGCCTCTCACAATCCGTATTACGACAACGGTATTAAATTCTTTTCTGCCCAGGGAAACAAATTGCCTGATGAAGTTGAGCTGGCGATTGAGGCAGAACTGGAGCGCACAATGGACTGTGTTAGTTCAGATTTGCTAGGCAAGGCACATCGTTTGCGCGATGCTAACGGCCGATATATCGAATTTTGCAAAAGTACCTACCCAAATGAACTGGATTTGCGCGGATTGAAAATTGTAGTTGATTGCGCTCACGGTGCGGCCTACGATATTGCTCCCCATGTCTTCCACGAATTAGGTGCCGAAGTCATCTCCATTGGTAATCAGCCAAATGGATTTAATATTAATGATAAGGTCGGTGCAACTGCGCCGGATGCATTAGCGTTAGCTGTGAGAGCAAATCATGCTGATATAGGTATTGCCCTTGATGGGGATGCCGATCGGCTGGTCATGGTTGACAAGAACGGTAAAATTTACAATGGTGATCAACTCTTGTATCTGATGGTCATGGATCGGTTGGCGATTGGCCCGGTTAAGGGGGTGGTCGGTACTTTAATGACGAATATGGCAGTAGAGCTGGCGCTGAAAGAACTCGGCGTTGGTTTTGTACGGGCTAAAGTCGGCGATCGCTATGTGCTCGAACAAATGCAAGAGCATGGATGGTTATTAGGTGGTGAAGGTTCCGGTCACTTACTGTGTCTGGATAAACACACGACAGGGGATGGAATTGTCTCTGCCTTGCAAGTGCTCTCTGCTTTGCGCCGTAATAATAAAACCTTGGATCAATGCTTTGAGCAATTACATCTTTTTCCTCAGGTACTGATTAATGTGAAAGTCCCTGCTGGTTTTGACTGGCAAAAAAATCCACTGGCGATGAGTGAAAAAAATCGTGCTGAAACCGAAATGGGCGATAAAGGTCGTGTCTTGATTCGCGCCTCTGGAACAGAACCTTTAGTTCGTGTCATGGTTGAGGCGGTTGATTTGGATATGGCAAATCGTTATGCCCGTCAGTTAGCGGATATTATTGCTCCCAAATAGAGTTTAATTACGTCCGGAACGGCTTTCATTCTTGAATATGGATGGTATTCCATGTACTATTCAGCCTTCTGTTTTTATGCGTCGCATCTTGTGCGATGCATATCCAAACGACCTGTCCATAGCTCAGTTGGATAGAGCACGAGCCTTCTAAGCTCGGGGTCGCAGGTTCGATTCCTGCTGGGCAGGCCAATGAAATTAAGTACTAAGCCCAGTTTTTGACTGGGCTTTTTGCTTACTGCTGCCTCGATTACTCTAATGTTGTAGCGTATAGCACTATTACGTAATAATTTCGGTATTACTCAGTCATTCTCAGAAATTTTATCCTTCAGCCTCTCAGTACGTAATTTCTGAACTCGTCTGTTCACGCTGACTCTCCCTCTGCCACATCAACCCCTAAAATCTGAGGATGCCCTATTTGCCAGGATAGTCATTCGTTCTTAGAATTTGTTAGCGCTTGTGTGGGTTTTGTGTCAGTTTTCTCCTAAAATTTTATTACATATTTAAAATAACCTTAGCTTCAACTACACTTAGACAGTATGTCTTTGTTTTTATTTAATAATGAATGTGCGACAGATGGTAAAACGAGCTTGCGTAAATTAAAAAAATTAATTCGCTGAATTTTTAGTCCTGAAAAATTTTATTTCCCCAGTGATATTATTGAGCAGTACATGAATCGTGTTTTACAGAATAAAACAGAGATAGCTTGTTCTTGTGCATGACCATTGATGGTCTCTCATTGTGCTGTTAAGTACATCATTTGTTTCAGAATACGCGTTCCAACGACATAGCAAATACATTTTATATCTCATAAAGGGTTATATGAAACTGCTCTCGAACATCAGAATCGGTACCCGTTTAACGCTTGGATTTGGTTTGGTGCTTTTGTTCGCACTTGGCTTACTAGCTTTAGGAATCTTTCGCTTAAGTCAGCAGCATGGATCTCTTGACTACATATTTAACAATAAAGTGGCTAGTCTGAGTGCGGCAACTGAAATGCGGGAACAAGGTCGGGCACTTTCTCTGGTGTTGAGAAAAATGACGGCTCCTACTGATGTAGCCGAGGCAGAGAGAGAGACAAAAAAATTAATTCAGATTGTCGATAGCTACAATAAATCTGAAGAGCTTGCAAAGCAACTGATAGAAGGGCAGGAGGGTAAGGCAACGCTGGTAAAGGCTTTTGAACAAAAGCAAGTTGTGATGTCCCTTGTGACCAAAATTAAATCTTTTGTCGCCGAAGGAAATTATTTTGATGCAGCGTCATTGCTGCAAACTGAATTCGGCATTCCGCATGAAAAATGGATGGTTGCTCTCACTGAACTGGCACAGCAGCAGAGAGAGGCAATGAAATTAACCTACGATGAATCGCAGGTTAATTATCGCGTTTCAATGACTAGTATGATTGTGGTAGGTTTCATCATTCTGGCGATTGGTATGTTTGCAGCCTGGTATATCACTCGCACCATTTCTCTGCCGATTAAACGTGCCGCGAGTGTTGCTGATCATATAGCTAGCGGTGACCTCACCAATGATATCCAGATTGATGTCAGTGACGAAATCGGGGATCTCTTACAATCGTTGAAATTGATGCAGACTAATCTGATCGATACTGTTTCGCAAATTAAACAGGGAACGGAGACGATCACAGTAGCGTCCAAAGAGATCGCCTCAGGGAATGCCGATCTATCCAGCAGAACCGAATCACAAGCCAGCTCGCTCGAAGAGACGGCCAGCTCCATGGAAGAACTCACCAGCACTGTTCGTCAAAATGCCGACAACGCCA
>NZ_JBMPPE010000013.1:0-89262 GCF_049339445.1 Undibacterium sp. RuTC16W
CGACTACTTTGACCCCTAATCCGTTGATCAGGGCGTACACGAGTACGACGTGAAATGCAACGACCAGCCCTATCCCTAGCAACTTCTTGCCCGGCTCTTGCTGGCGATTTGAAAAATCCATACCTACGTCTCCTCCATTTACGACCACTATTTACAAAAATCTGCTACTCACCCTTGATTAGCGTAAAACCGCAGCAATATCGAGGGTAAGACAACGTCACGAATTATCTTAAAACCCGCACGAGAACTAGTCTGGTGCTGATTTTGCGATTCTGTACTTCAATCAAGCAAAAGATTGAAGAGGATCCTTCATTTTTTTGAAATTAGCAAGTGCCTTACGTCAAAATTACATGCTCGGCCCTCTGTAGTCGGGGCTGATATAGAGCAAGCTAAATTATCCGGGGAACTTACGAGGAAAAATCTGACTATTCCACATCCAAAAATGTAACAAAATTACATAAAAAATACAAGCATCATTAAAAATACTATTAATTGATACTCTTTCAATTAAAATTTACAATGAATTTGTAGTTTCATTACATAAATTTTAATGAGTAGCCATCAAGTTCTTCGCAAGAATACCACGTCCGCAAAAAAGATTTACTCATTTATAGCGATACATAGGCAGCTGCATCACCAGCGGTCTGATATCCAGGCGGATATTCATCACTGTGTAAGCTTCTACGCCAGTCGACCCTGAGTAATATCCTTTGCTCTCGGGTACCTTGCTAAATACAAACTCAAAGCCCTGATCCGCATTCTCGCCGTCAGGATCACCAAATGCGATACCTCTGGCTTGCTCGTGCTTACTATCGATTAAATCCTGCATCAAATCGACCACCACGGTATTCGCTAAAATATCGGGATAAAATTTCTTGGCGGCATTATAAGGATTTAATGGATCAATTGCACCATGCAGTTTATCTTTCGATGGTATCAAGGTTTTAGAGTCAATCCTGTATCGATCCCCGCTATCCAGATAACTTATCTTAACATTACTTGCGTTAAAAGCCTTCATTTTGTTGTCTGACGTCATATCTGTCAAATCAATTAGTAGCGCGCCCTTATATCCGATAATTTCTATGTCATTACGATTACGGATCACCATCGCTGTATTTTCATCAATACCCAGACCAATCTGATAATTTTTTGCCTGCATCGCCGGAATCATGCGCGCAAACCGTCCGCGTATTATTAAATGCTGGTCTATAAAGATTTTATCGCCGATAAAACCCAAACCCGGGCCTATTTCCTTGCCTTCCGTAACACCTTGCTGCAAAACGGATAGCACCGATTTCGGTTGATAAAACATGGTACTGCTCATAATAGCGGCGCCCGCGCTGGAGCCTGCAATCACTCCGCCTTTTTGGTAGACATTCCAGATGGCTTTGAGTACTTCGGTCTGACTGCCGTCAGCATTAAACAGCGCCTGTGTGATTTTGCTCTGATCACCGCCGGAAAAATACACTCCGCCAGCGGCACGTATCTGCGACGCTATCTGCGCGTCATTAGCAACACGACGGACATCCTGATTTTTCCACTTTACCGATAAAGGCACCACAAACGCATCTGCACCATATAAGTTCAGCTTAGCGGCAAGCGAAGCGCCTGTATTTTCAGGGCTTGCGGCACCAGCAGGAATCACCGCAATTTTTGTGTTTTTCCCTCCTGCTAATTGCACAATTTTTTCCCATACCGGCGCGTTGTCTGTCCGCAAGGCACCACCGATGATGACCAGCGTACCCGCATTCTCCGGCAACACCGGCTCTGCTGCCTGTACTGCCTCCATAAAGTAGGTTAATACACTGACGCATAGCCCCATCTGAATCAAATACATCCATTGCTGTGCAAAGATTTTTTTCATTTCAATCATCCCACCGATTTTCTGGCTACATCAAACTGAGAAAAAAACGGGGCGACACAAGTCACATGTCGCCCCGCTTCATATCAAACAATTTTATTTAAATGCGTAATTCACTGAGGCGTAGACGAAGCGGCCACGTGGATCGGTATAGCTAGGATCATACCCGGCAAGGAAGCTATATACCTGATTCGAACGCGGTGGATTAGTATCCAGCAAGTTCTTGACACCAACGCGGAAACTAGTCGACTTATTCATCTTGTAGCTGCCGCTAAAATCCCATAACGAATAGGCCTCAACGCGACGCAGCGAACCATCAGGATTCGGATTCTGATCCTGATAACCCTGGTAGTAGGTCTGCTGCAAACTTGCGCCCCACGGACCACGGTCAAAATCAAAGCTTAAGGTATGACGCCAGCGCTGCACTACCTGTGTATCGGTAAAAACGCCGACCCCATTCACTTCAGGACTGGCATTTGTCGTCTTGGTTTTATAGTCAAATACATAGGTGCCGCTTAGTGACGCCGAGAACTTGCCAATGTCATTTGCAGGTAAGCGCCAGTTCACGTTGACATCCACACCGGACGTATCCAAAGTACCGATATTATGTGTACGTCCATCAACGGAAATAATAGCACCTGGAATGCCTGGCAAACTTGGGTCTGCTGCCGCACGTACCACATAGGATTTGTTATTGACCGGATCACTGAAATACGCACCTTCATTAGCAAGCAAGGTATCCGATTTTTGAATACGCCAGTAATCGATCGATGTCGTCAGACTACGGCTTGGTTCATACACGAAACCAAAAGAATATTGCTTTGATGTTTCCGGCTTCAAATCAGAGGTACCGCCTTTGGTCAGATCTGGCTGAATACCGCAGTAGTCAGGGTTTTTCGTATTATCAATAGCACCTGTTTTGATACAACCCAGCGGATCGTTATACACACCGCTGGTCTGACCGGTACGGACAGGTTCGTTCAGATCCGTTAAAGTCGGCGCACGGAAGCCGGTGCCGTAAGAACCACGCACAACAATCTCTTTACTCGGATTCCAACGCACACCGAATTTAGGATTTGTCGTACCACCTACATCGTTGTAGCGGTCATGACGTAAAGCGACTTGCGTCTCGACATTTTTTAAAACAGGAAAATTGAATTCCACATAAGCTGCCTTGACGTTGCGGTCACCGCCATATCCCACTGCGGCACCATCACCTCGGATCTCGCCACTGGCTAGCAAAGCGGATGGAGTGAAGTCAAGTTTTTCGCGGCGATATTCAGCACCGATCGCAATTGCGGCATTACCGCCTGCCATCGCAAACAACTCACGCGACGCCTTCGCATCCAGGGAATCCGTAGTACCTCGTGAGTGACGTGCTGCATCGCTGATTTTTGCTGCCTTTAGCAAAGCCTGACCATCGGCGCCGGAAGGACCGAACGGATTGATTTTGCCACTAGTAAATGCAGCGTCAAATAAAGAAGTTTTGACATAGCCATCGATATATTTATCATCAACTGTACTGACGCTATGGTTGAATGCCGAATCGTAATCCCAGCCAGCAACCGTGCCTTTTGCACCTAACACAAGACGTTGCGCTACGGCCTCAACTTCATTAGTGCGGGGACCTGCCTTAGTCAAACGGAAGCCTACACGTAGCGGTGTCTGGTTCGTCGTAATCAGGCTAGTCGGATAATAAATACCGCCCGCGCTTGGCAACGGATAGTTCAGATTGCTGACCGTCAGAGGGCTGATGCGATAAGTCGTATTCGTCTGGCTATGCAATAACTCCGCAAACAGGGTCATCTCATCACTGACAGCAAATTGACCACGGGTCAGCAGAGATAAGCGTTTAGATTCAGGAAAAATCTCTGTGTCGTGCATGTAGTCATATAAGCAGGCCTTGTCTCCGACAAAGCTGTCGGGTGCAAATACGGTTGCAGGCGGATTACAATTAGGTGCGCTGGGATTCAAGCGCGATCCTGTAGGACTACCGCTCGTCTTGGTACGACGCACGTTCGCTGGATAGGTATTGGAACTACTTACATCCAGATTAATATCCGGCTGATACGCAGAGCCGATCCAGCTTCGCTGAGTAGAGCGCAGGCTCTGAGTATTTTGCAGATTCACGACGCCCATCACGTTATAACGATCCGTCGCAATGTCACCGATACCGCCAGATAAAGTCAGAATATTTTTACCTGCGCCACCATGTTGAGCGCTACCGGTATAAGCAGAAATTTCTACTCCCTGATAATCCGGACGGGTGATAAAGTTAATCACACCGCCAATCGCATCGGTTCCATAAATTGCCGACGCACCATCCTTCAATACTTCGACTCTGGCAATCGCCGCGGCTGGAATCGAATTCAAATCGACACCGGAAGAATTACCCGGAGAGGCGAAATTTGCCAGGCGACGGCCATTCAACAAAATTAATGTCGACGATACGCCGATACCGCGCAAATTGGCGCCATTAAAACCACGCTGCGTTCCGCCGTTATCACTAAAACTGGCTCCGTCTGTCAGCGCAGCTGCACTGGCTGAGACTTTGCTCAGCAACTCGGCGGCAGTAGTCACACCGCTCTTATCGATTTCTGCACGTGTCAGTATCTGAATCGGAAGTGCTGTCTCTGCATCAATTCTCTTAATCGATGAGCCTGTGATCTCAATTCTTTGTACCTTCGCAGCCTCTGCATCCGCCTGAGCAAATGCTGCCGGGCTGATAAAACCCAATGCCGCTGTCAAACCCATTGCGTAACGGACCGACAAAGCGATCGTGGTCGGTCTGGTTTGAATCTTTTTACCATTCTTCTTCATTTTTACCACCTCCTAATTGATACTGTCTTAATCAAAAAACACACGTCCCAAAGGTACTGCTAAAAGTTTTAGGCAAAAGTTCGCCCCTGACCTGCAAGAGGTCATTTTTATTTCCGGCCAGAGGTTTAGTTCAGCCGTTAATCAAGTGCTGATTTTTTCCTTCTTTGAGTCAGCAACTCCCTGCTCCCGCCTTTGGAAGTCGCCTCGAATCCATGTAGATAAGCCGATAAAGCCTCGGTGAGTTTCATCGCTTTTTCTACATTCTTTCTATTGGACACCATCAAACTACTAACTAAAGCCTCAATCAATGCAATCGCGGCAATAGAACTACTAGGCAAAACCGGATGTGTGCTCGGTGCCAGCAACAAATAATCCCCCAACGCCGCCAGCGGCGATGCGGTTGAATCGGTCATCGACACAATGCATGTACCGTGATCACGGGCGAAATGAGCGAGCTTGATTGCATCATTCGCATAGCGCGGAAAAGAAATCAGAATCAATACATCTTTATCAGAAATACTCGCAAGATGTCCGGCCGCGACCTCTGTGCCGCCATAGCCAACAACTTCAACGACATGCGAACAAAACGGTTGCAGGTGTAAAGCCAGCATCCCCGCGAGGTGTGCACTCAGACCAAAACCCATGACATAGACTGTGCGTGCCTTCGCCAGTTTAGTGACGACCTGGTTCAGTACATCGATAGACAGGTTTTGTTTGGTTGCATCTGTATTTGCCAATGCATATTCGAGACTGGTAATCGCCGGTGTCGTTTCCTGCGAGCGGCGCTCTATCGTATTACGCAGTTTTTCGACCGGCTGAAATACACTCTGCAAGGTTTCAGCCACTTCATTACGCATCGCCGCATAATTAGCAAAACCGATATCACGCGCAAAGCGGCTAATGGTTGCTGTCGACACCTGACAACTCTGCGCCAGGTCCTCGATGCCTAAGGCCGTTACACGTACCTGGTTACGCAGCAGGTAATCGGCAATGCTTTGGTACGATGCCGAGCCCTTGGTTAAATTCTCGATTAACTTCTTACCCAATGAAGATTGGGCGAAGGCCAGCTCTGGCGTTGCCGCTTCGGTCATATTCATTTGCAGGGTATTCAACTTGGCCATGAAGTTCACTCAATTGGATAAAACGATCACTACATCACACAAATATAAAATTGGCTAAATAAATTTAACTGACGCTTTTTTGTGTTCTTGAACTGTATCTCTGATTTTGAACAAACTCAACAAATTTTGTAAATTTATTTGCATAACTTCTTTTTGTGTAAAAAATACGTCATAATGTTTTCAGATAAATAAATGAAAACGCTGCACATCCGGTATTTTTCTTTTGATCTGCGTGTACGGCGTGACAAGCGTGTCCAATGCATTTATACGCATCAGTGCCAGAGAGGATTCTGGAATAGGATCCGGTATGAACAGCTTTGAGAAATGAACCACAGTAAGGCTCAGACAGAGTCAGATAACAACCCGAATAAGGCGACAGCTTATGGAAATCAAGACGCACTTGCTTCAATCACGAAGTATTGGCTCACAGCGACATCTCGTCAGCTACCATTTTGGCAGCACGAAAAGCGGCCCAAAAACCTATATACAGGCCTCATTGCATGCGGATGAAATCCCGGGCATGCTGGTCGCCCACCATCTGCGTGCGCAATTAGAGACCTTAGAAAGTAACGGCAAGATCCGCGGCGAAGTCATTCTGGTGCCGGTAGCAAATCCGATTGGCCTTGATCAGTCAATGCAAGGGGAGCCGTTCGGCAGGTTTGATCTGGCTTCCGGTATCAACTTCAATCGCGGCTATCGTAATCTGGTACCCGCTCTCAAGGCAATCTTGCCTGATTTGTTAGGTACCGCACCGCTGATTAACGTCAAAATTATTCGTCAGCAAGCCCGCGTCCTGCTAGAGCAATGGGATCCCATCACCGAAACAGAATCCCTGCGAAAGATTTTGCAAACCATGGCATTCGATGCGGACATTGTTCTGGACCTGCATTGCGATAATCAGGCTGTCATGCATCTGTATACGGGGACACCGCTGGTGGATGAGGTCACACCATTAGCACGTTATCTGGGTGCAGAAGCCATGCTACTGGCGACAGAATCCGGCGACGATCCTTTTGATGAAACATGCGGCCGTCTGTGGTGGGAGTTGTCTGAACATTTCGCCCAGCAATTTCCTATCCCGCTGGCATGCGTCCCGGTCACGGTGGAGTTGCGCGGTGAAACTGATGTTGCACATGAGTTGGCCGAACAGGATGCCGATGCCCTGATTGCCTACCTGGCCTACAAGGGGCATGTGGATATCGCGATATCCAATCTGCCAAAAGCTTTTTTTGAGCCAACCCCGCTGGAAGCGGTATTACCAATCGCAGCACCGCATGCGGGCATGCTGGTATTTTCTAAGCGTCCCGGTGACATTGTGACTGAGGGTGATTCGATTGGCGAACTGATTGATCCGCTCACTGGAAAAACAACGCAGCTGATTGCAAAAATTAGCGGAAAAATTTTTGCAAGAACTGCCTACCGTTATGTACAGCGTGGCATGGCAATCGCCAAGATCGCAGGCAAAGTTCCGTTCCGTACCGGCAAGCTCTTATCCATGTAACGATAGTCCGGTCACGATGCCTGGCTGTTCCGCTTCGTGATTGCCATTCAGGACACCAGTCAGCACCATGAAATCATTAGTCGCTCTACCGTCCTCAAACCTGATGGATACCTTATGAAAAATTTTAGACTGCCCAATACCTTTGTATTGCTATTTTCCTTACTGGCATTGATTGCCCTATCCACCTGGCTGGTACCCGGTGGCAAATATGATACGCATCTGGTCAATGGCAAGGCATTGATTGATCCGGCGACCTTCCATTACGTCGCCAGCAATCCGCAAGGCTTTGTCGCTTTGATGATGGCACCGATCAAAGGCTTCGTGGAGGCCGCATTAATCATCGGCTTTGTGTTGATCGTCGGAGGTGCTTTTGCAGTACTGCAAAAAACCGAAGCGATTGATTCCATGATCAAGTCAGTAGCCAAGGCGCATACCGACTCTGCGGTGATCCGTGCCATGATCATTCCGGTATTTGTGACCCTATTTTCACTCGGCGGTGCGACGTTTGGCATGAGCGAAGAAGCGATTCCTTTTATCATGATCTTTGTACCGCTGGCGCTGGCGCTGGGCTACGACTCAATCGTTGGCGTCTCCATCCCGTTTATCGGATCACAAGTCGGATTTGCGGCTGCGTTTTTAAATCCGTTCAACGTCGGGATTGCGCAGGGCATTGCCGGCGTACCGGTATTCTCAGGCTTGCAATATCGAGTGATTGTCTGGCTGATCGCGACTAGCGTAACGATCGCTTTTTTAATGTGGTACGCCGCCCGTATTAAGCGTACGCCGGAAAAAAGCCCGACCTTCGCACTCGATCAGGAAAAACGTCAAAACCTGAAACACGATGAATTCGATAATTTCACCGGGATGACGACGGTGCATAAACTGGTTCTATTTCTATTTGCAACGGCCTTGATTGTTATGGTGTTCGGGGTAGTGAAATACGAGTGGTTTATCAATGAAATTGCAGCCTTATTTCTGGTCATGGCAATTGTGGTCGGCGTGGTCGGCAGGCTCGGCACGGATGAATTTGTCGATGCTTTTTTACAAGGCGCCAAAGATCTGGTCACGACAGCGCTGGTGATCGCCTTAGCGCGCGGCACGATGATACTGGCACGTGATGCCAACATCATCGATACCATGCTGCATGGACTAATGCCGCTGGTGCAGTCGGCCAGCCCCATCATCGCTGCGCAAAAAATGTTTGTCATTCAGTCCGTAATCAACTTTTTTATTCATTCCGGTAGCGGTCAGGCAGCATTGACGATGCCGATCATGGCGCCGCTGGCAGATCTGGTCGGCGTATCGCGCCAGACCGCCATTTTGGCATTTCAGTTTGGCGAATTTACGACACCAATGATCCCGACCTCGGGCATCACGGTTGGCGTACTGGCGCTGGCACGGATTCCGTGGGCCACCTGGGCGAAATGGATGATTCCGCTGCAACTTATGTATCTTGTACTCGCCCTGCTGCTGCTGATACCACCGTGTCTGATGAACTGGTAGCGGACAAATTGATAGCATTACATTCTGGATTACATAAGATAAATTGATATACTCCCCTTCATCTTTTAAAGAAATGACTTGATCCGCATGTTTTATATAGGCATTCAATAAATACACCTACCTAGTATATTAAAAGTACTTGATTCAAATAAAAAAACCTGCTCAGTGACGAGCAGGTTTTTTTCCTTCTTTTCTACGGCAACGCTTGTGTCAGGCAAGCAGGCTAAACGCCCTTACGCAAATTTTGCAGCGGTCTCGGCAACCCGCTTACCAAACAATTTGGCAGTCTCAAGATCGCCAGGCAAAGGCCCCTCTTCCGGCGATGAGTCGGATGGTGATTGCGTCATCAAACCCGAAAAACTACCGACATAATTGATATCGTTGCGCTGGGCGGCTTTGCTATTGGCTGGCATCAGACCTGTCCCTACCCAGATCATCGAATGCTGCTGCGACAGCGTAAACAGATAATGCAAGGTCGAAAGCTTGTCGCCATTCATGGTTGCCGAATTGGTGAAAGCGGCCGCGATTTTATCTTTCCAGACCTGGGAGTACCAAGGCTTAGACGATGCATCAGCGAATTTTTTAAATTGCCAGGATACGGTGCCCATGTAAGTAGGCGAACCAAAAATGATCGCATCGGCCGCAGCCAGACTTGCCCAGTTTGCCTCAGTGATATTGCCTTCGGCATCTATGGCGATCAATTCTGCGGCAGCCCCCGCCGCTGCCGCACCGGCGTGTACAGCTTCTGCTGCTTTTTTAGTATGTCCATAACCGGAGTGGTACACAATCGCTACTTTTTTCATCATGCTTCCTTTATCGATAAGATGTTTTGATTTCCTTACTACGCCAGACCTGCCGTTTAGTGGGGCAAGTCAAATACCAGCACTTCCGCTTGCCGACCTGCTGTCAGCACCAACAACTCTTCTTGCTGTAACTTCACTGCATCGCCTGCTGACAGCGTTTGTCCATTCACTGTCAACATGCCACGAGCCAGATGGACGTAGGTCAGGCGATCCGGCTGCAAAGACAGACTGGCAGCCTGTTCTCCGTCAAATAAGCCGATGTATAAACGGGCATCCTGACGAATCGGAATGGAACCATCAAGTCCATCGGATGAAGCAACCAAACGTAAACGTCCAAGCTTCTCGTCGCGGCTAAAATTCTTTTCCTGATATGCCGGTGCGGCATTGAGGCGATCGGGCTGTATCCAGATCTGTAGCAGATGTGTGGGCTGGACCGGCGAAGGATTAAATTCCGAATGGCGTACACCCGTGCCTGCACTCATATACTGGACATTCCCCGGATAAATCGTGCTTCCGTTACCCATGCTATCTTTGTGTGCAATCGCACCTTCGAGTACATAAGTGATAATTTCCATATCCTTATGTCCGTGCATGCCGAAGCCCATTCCTGCGGCAATCCGGTCATCGTTAATCACACGCAAGGGACCAAAGCCCATATGTGCCGGATCGTAATAATCCGCAAACGAAAAACTATGGAAAGATTGTAGCCAGCCATGCTCGGCATAACCACGTTGATCAGACTGATGAAGTGTCAGCATTGTGTTCTTATTCAAATAATTGATATGATGTCGTTCAATATATAGGTGGACTGTCGCTAGTAACAGGGTAGTTTTTTCTATCTCTTGTTCAGTTTTTTTGTATAAGAATTGTGTTGTGATGAATATAACGCTGGAAGCCCTGCAAATCCTTGATGCGATTGATCGCAAGGGTAGTTTCGCGGCTGCCGCGAGTGCGCTCGACAAGGTACCGTCCGCGATTACCTACAGCATTCGTAAGCTGGAAGAAGATCTCGATGTCTTGCTGTATGACCGGCGTGGCCACAGAGCCAAACTCACTATCGCAGGGCAGGAGCTGCTGACGCAAGGGAGGCATTTATTGCAAGCCGCCGGGGAACTGGAGCAAAGAGTCAAACGTACTGCGACCGGCTGGGAATCCGAGCTAAGGATCGTCGTCGACGGCATTATCCAGTTTGAGAATCTGCTCCCCTTGATACAGGAATTTGAGCAGCAGAATTGCGGTACAAGGCTACGTATTTCAGAAGAAGTATTGTCAGGCGTCTGGGAGACGCTATTAGACGGTCGTGCCGACCTGGCGATCGGTGCCGCCTATGATGGCCCTGATACTCTGCGCATGCATGGCGACTACCAGACGCGTCTGATGGGTAACATCGATTGGGTTTTTGCGGTCGCCGCCAGACATCCTCTGGCGCAATCAACGGAACCTCTGACAGCGAGCGTGATACAAAATTATCGGGCTATTGTGGTCGGCGATACCGGCCGGCAATTACCGTCGATTACGGCAGGCATCCTGACCGGACAAGATACGCTGACTGTGCCCTCCTTGCACGCCAAGCTATTGGCACAGATTGCCGGGCTTGGTTGCGGTAACCTGCCGCGCGCATTAGCTCAACCGTATTTACAATCCGGTGCGCTCATAGAAAAAACTCTGGAAGAAAACCGACTGTCAGGCAATAACCGGATCGCTTGGCGCAGCAACAATAAAGGCAAGGCCCTACATTGGTTTTTGCAAAGGCTCGCCGATCCAGTGGTGCAGCGCATCCTGTTAGGAAGCGTTGCATGATGCTGACTAATTGCCCCGGCTATATCGGTCGTTTCGCCCCCTCACCAACCGGGCCTCTGCATATGGGATCATTGGTAGCGGCAATGGCGAGTTATCTGGATGCCAAAGTTCATCACGGACAATGGCTGTTAAGAATCGAAGACCTCGACTTTGACCGCAATGTCAAAGGCGCCGGGCAATCAATCATTGACACACTGCAACGCTGCCAACTGCAATGGAATGGCTCTGTCGAATGGCAAAGCCAGCGAACATCGCTATACGAGACGGCTCTTCAGCAATTAGGTGACGCAGTGTATCCCTGCGGCTGCTCGCGTAAAGAGATTGCCGATTCACGACTGAATAACCATACATCATTGCTTGCCGTGTATCCGGGTACCTGCCGGACTGGCCTCGCGACAGACAGGCAAGCACGCTCGTGGCGGCTTAAAGTACCAACTGGAATACGCAGCAAGATTAATTTCCACGACCGCTGGCTAGGACAACTGAGCCAAGACCTGAAGAGTGAGGTAGGCGATTTCGTTTTAAAACGCGCCGATGGATTTTGGGCTTATCAACTCGCTGTCGTTGTTGATGATGCAGCACAGGGAGTAACTGATGTGGTGCGAGGTGCGGATTTACTGGATTCGACCGCGCGACAAATTTATCTGCAAGAGATACTGGGATTGCCGCATCCGCGTTATCTGCACATTCCTGTAGTGGCAAATGCCAGTGGCGAGAAACTGTCGAAGCAAACCGGAGCACTGGCAATCGATGTCAGCGGATCGGAACAAGATATTCTTGCAAATGCTTTATTGCCTGCGGCGCGCTTTTTGGGATTGACTGACATGGTGTCAGGAGCACATACCGATATTGCGTTATTCTGGCAGCAAGCCATTCTGGCCTGGCAGCGACGATTGGAACAACATGCCAATGTGGCTACCAGCTAGAAAAGCTATTGAATCTCTACCGATATCTTGCAATACGTATCTGCAATCAACCTATCAGGATTTAGAAAATCCACCGAGCAAGGCGGCTCTTTTTTGCGGTTTCGCTGCCGATGCAGGTGATGTCGACGTTGGCAGTGACGCCGCCGATGTTGAGGCAGCTGGTATCGCCGAAGCGCTCGGTTCGTAAGGTTTTAAAAACCACGGATCGACTTTTTCCCTAGGCTGATTAAACGTGCGTGCAGGCCGTTCAAATGTATTTGCCGCTGGTTTTTCAGCATCAAAAGAACGTGGCTTCCGCTCGGCATGAACTGGCGTTTGTGCCACAAAACCTGCGAGCTGCAACTTGACGATTTTTTGCTTGATCAGTTTTTCAATATCGATCAGCAAGCGCTCATCTTTATCGGTATGCAAAGAGATCGCATCACCTGTAGCACCGGCACGACCGGTACGACCGATACGATGCACATAGTCCTCAGCATTGTAGGGAAGATCGAAGTTGATCACACAAGGCAATTCAGCAATGTCGAGACCGCGCGCGGCTACATCGGTCGCGACCAGTACTTCAACTTCACCACGCTTGAATGCTTCGAGCGCCGCCATACGTTCATTTTGCGATTTATCGCCATGAATTGCCGATGCTTTAACACCTTGCTTGACCAGATGGACCGCCAGACGTGAAGCACCAATTTTCGTATTGGAGAACACGATGACCTGCTTCAAACCGCGCTCACGGATAATGAAGGAGACAGCATCTCGCTTCTCTTCCTCTGCGACTTTGTACAGAATCTGAGTCACATTGTCTGAGGTCGCATTACTGCGGGCAACTTCGATAGTGACCGGATTGGTCAGAAAACTCGCTGCCAGTTTTTTGATTTCAGGAGAAAACGTAGCGGAGAACATCAGGTTCTGGCGCTGCTTAGGCAATAAGTTGATGATACGTTGCAGATCGGGCAAAAAGCCCATGTCCAGCATACGATCAGCCTCATCCATAATCAGGATCTGAGTCTGCGATAAATTAATCGTTTTTTGCTGAATGTGATCCAGCAAACGACCTGGTGTTGCAATCACAATCTCGACACCGGAGCGCAAAGCAGCGGTCTGAGGCGCCATATCCATACCACCAAACACCACCGTAGAACGCAATGGTGTGTGACGAGAATACGCCTGAACATTTTCTGCGACCTGATCCGCCAGCTCACGAGTTGGCGTCAAAATCAAAGCTCGCACCGGATGTCGAGCAGGTGATGCACTGCTACTCGCATGCGCCATCAGCAACTGAATAATCGGCAATGAAAAACCAGCCGTCTTGCCAGTACCCGTCTGCGCAGCCCCCATCACATCGCGACCTTGCAATACGACAGGAATGGCCTGAGCCTGAATCGGCGTAGGATGAATATAACCCTGATCAGTCAGTGCACGCAGAATTTCTGGACATAGTCCAAAATCAGCGAAACGCAGGTCTGAGGGAGGTAGATCTTGAGACTTAGTATCAGTCATGGTAGGGATGGTGGGCCTCCCGTGAGTCGAACACGGTACCAACGGATTATGAGTCCGCTGCTCTAACCAACATGAGCTAGAGGCCCAATTCTTTCTGCAAGCTAAGCTGCTTTAATCTGACGAGATAAACTCATCAGGGTTATGCAGGCATCGCTCAATGCTGTCACCTGCAAATTGTTGCATTCAAAATTTTAAATGCAAACGAAAAACAGGCGTCGAAAAAACCGACGCCAATTGTATTACATTAATTACCTTCTAGGAAGCTTTTCAGCTTGTCTGATCGCGATGGATGACGCAATTTGCGCAGTGCTTTAGCTTCTATCTGACGAATACGCTCACGTGTCACGTCAAACTGTTTACCAACTTCTTCCAAAGTGTGGTCAGTCGACATTTCAACACCAAAACGCATGCGCAACACTTTAGCTTCGCGCGGCGTCAGTGAATCCAATACATCTTTGACGACATTGCGCATTGATGCATGTAAGGCTGCATCTGCCGGTGCCAATGTATGATTATCTTCAATGAAATCACCCAGATGCGAATCATCATCATCACCGATCGGCGTTTCCATCGAAATCGGTTCTTTAGCAATCTTCATGATCTTGCGGATCTTATCTTCCGGCATTTCCATTTTGATTGCGAGCGTTGCCGGATCTGGCTCTACGCCAGTTTCCTGCAAAATCTGACGCGAGATACGATTCATCTTGTTGATGGTCTCGATCATATGCACAGGAATACGGATCGTGCGCGCCTGATCAGCAATCGAGCGGGTAATCGCCTGGCGAATCCACCAAGTTGCGTAGGTCGAAAATTTATACCCACGGCGGTATTCGAATTTATCGACGGCCTTCATCAAGCCGATATTGCCTTCCTGGATAAGATCAAGGAATTGCAAGCCGCGATTCGTATATTTTTTCGCGATAGAAATTACCAGACGCAAGTTCGCCTCGGTCATTTCGCGCTTTGCTTTACGCGCTTTCATTTCACCTGCCGACATCTTTTTATTGATGCCGCGCAGATCTGGCAAAGGCAATACGACACGCGCCTGCAAGTCGATCAATTTTTGCTGAAGTTGCTGGACAGCTGGAATATTACGGCCCAACACGGCGCTGTAAGAATGTCCAGCATTCACTTCGCCTTCAACCCATTTCAAATTAATTTCATTGCCCGGGAAAACTTTGATGAAATGGCTGCGCGGCATATTGCAGCGATTAACCACGACTTCCAGAATCTGCTTTTCCACATGACGGACTTCATCGACCTGACCACGCAGGGTATCGCACAATTTTTCAACGACTTTTGCAGTAAAGCGCATACCCAGCAATTCGTTAGAAATCGCCTCTTGTGCTTTCACATACGATTTGGAGTTGTAGCCTTCTTTTTCAAATGCTTTACGCATTTTGTCAAAGTTACTGGAAATGATATCGAACTTCGCCAGAGAATCACGTTTGAGTTGCTCGAGTTGCTCAGCGGAGATGGCAGCGGCGCCAGCGGCACTTGCTTCTTCATCCTCCTCTTCCTCCTCTTCCTCCTCCTCTTCTTCGTCGTCTTCCTCTTCGGCTACGACTACAGGAACCGGTTTTTCTTCTTCTTCGGCGGCGTTAGGATCGACCAGTCCGTCGACTAATTCATCGATCTTGATTTCATCATTACGGATACGCTCAGCGGCAACGAGAATTTCTGCAATCGTGGTAGGACAAGCAGAAATCGCCTGAATCATGTCCTTCAGACCTTCTTCGATTTTCTTCGCGATGACGATTTCGCCTTCGCGCGTCAGCAACTCAACCGACCCCATTTCGCGCATATACATGCGGACGGGATCAGTCGTGCGACCAAAATCGGAATCGACTGTAGACAGCGCTGCCTCGGCTGCCGCTTCGACTTCATCATCATCATTGGTAACGGTGACGACGTTATCTGACAGAAGCAAAGTTTCGGCATCTGGTGCGCGCTCATAGACCGCGACACCCATATCATTGAAGGTACCGATAATGCCTTCAATGGCTTCGGGATCAACGACGTTTTCTGGCAAGTGATCATTGATCTCGGCAAATGTCAGATAGCCACGATCCTTACCCAGTTTAATCAGGGTTTTCAGCTTTTGGCGACGACGCTCCAGCTCCTCCGCCGTAGCTTCTGGATCAGCAGAAAATGCATCTTTCAACAAAGCTTTTTCTTTTGCTTTACGGTCCTTGGCTTTGGCTTTGTCGATGGCCTTCATTTCAGCGCGTTCGACGGCATTCAAAGCGGCAATTTCTTCGTTTTCCGGCTGATACTCTTTTGGTTTGCGACCGCGACGACCAGGAACTTTTACACCTGGCAAAATATAACCAGATGTATCAATTGCTGCCAGCACGGCAGCATCAGTGGTTTGGCTAACGGCAGGCGCGGATCCGGATTTAATTTCCTGAATCTCTGGCGCTTTGTCAGACTTGGCTGAATTCTTGGTTGGCTTTATCACTGTCTTTGAATCGGTTTTGTTAATTGTCACAGAAGCTTTCAATGGTGCAGATTGTGGCTTGTCCGTTTTTTTGCCTGCACCCTCAGGGGCGTGTTTGGCAACTTCTTTGGACTTGCGATCAGCCGCGGCTACCGGCGTTGCATTCTTGCTGGTTATTACTTCCTTGCCAGACGCTTTCACGTTTGACCTGGCCTCGTCTTTTACAACACCTTTAGTTTTAGGCTTGTCGGCAGCGGCTTTCACTGCACTCTGTTTTGCTACGGGCTTTATCACTTTAGGCGCTTTAGTGTCTTTCGCAACCTCTTTTTTGGCGGCAGGTTTAGCTAGTACTTTGCTTACAGACACCTTAGCTTTACTCGCACTGGCGACATCTTTTTTTGACGAGGCTTTAGCAATAGGTTTCGCTGGCGCCACTTTGGCGACCACTTTTTTTGCTGCTGAGGATGTCGGAGTTTTCGCGGGTTTCTTCATTGCTTTAGCCATTGAATCAAACCTACCGGAACAGAGATGGCAGCCTGTCTCATACAAAAAGACAATACTTAAGCAGCGAATCATATGATTCGCCGCGACGAGTAATGTCCTTTTCTATGTCAGACTACCCGAGTCTCAGCGCCGGTGTTTTGGGTTACTCGGAGGAGCATTACGCTCACCTAAACAACACATTCTGGATCGGCAAAAAAACGCTTCTCTCAGAATGAAACAACCTAAGACCTTGAATCGAAAGCCTTTAATTATACCACGAGCACAGACTTAACTCTAGCCCTCACGAGCACACACATGGCTTTTAGTGAGCAAAAAATAGGCAAGCCCCTATTAACCCTGATGCATCTCATCATGCTTAATTACTATCTTGCCACTACTTCTGCCTCCGCTTGCCGACGCAGACTCTCCTGCATTTGCATAATCTCCCGATAACGAGCGATATCCGCAGGCTCGCGCAAACCTGATGCCGCCAGCATCTCCATTTCAGACTTCAGGACTTGAAAACGCATTTGCCGGATTGCGCCAGTCAATTCCACGCGCACAACATCAATATCAGTCTCGGTCTGCTCAGCGATTTCTGCGATCAAGGTATCGTAATCGGAGCCAGATGCCCGCAAATGCTCGGCAAGTGCGGCGAAATTTGCCTGCTCACCCATCGCTTGCGCAGAAGACACCAGATACATCAGCATTTCCGCCCCGTCCGGCGCCAGATTCGCCGCATCCGCCAGAGCACTCCGGTCCAAAGCAACCGACAGCGAAGGATGCGCGACCAAGATGCGCATAATTTGCCGCTCCAAACCCACGGGAGCGCTACGCCTGCTTTTAGGCGATGCAATTTTGACCCGGGCAACGGGCTGACTTAATTCAAACAATGCTTCGATTTCCGCCGGTGTTGTCTTGGTCACCTGAGCAAGACTACGTACCATCTGTAACCGCAAACCCGAGGCAGGCATTTGCTGCAGCAAGGGTTTAGCATCAAATTGCACTTTGGCGCGCCCCTCCGCCGTCGACAAATCACTGTCGCCAACAACTTCTTTCATGAAAAATTGCGATAAGGGCATAGCATCCTGCACTTGCTGAGCAAAAGCCTCGTTACCGAGCGCACGGATATAACTATCCGGATCATGTTCAGTCGGTAAAAACAGAAATTTAATGACTTTATTATCATTTGCATGAGGCAGGCAGGCATCCAAAGCACGCCTTGCCGCGCGGCGTCCAGCACTATCGCCGTCAAAGCTAAAAATCACGTGGTCCGTCTGACGCAGCAATTTTTGCACATGTGTTGGCGTACATGCCGTACCCAAGGTTGCCACCGCTTGCGGAAAACCCATTTGCGCCAGCGCGACCACATCCATATAGCCCTCGGTTACCAGCACATAACCAGCTTCACGGATAGACTGACGCGCCTCAAACAGACCGTATAACTCAAAGCCTTTTTGAAATAGCGGCGTTTCGGGCGAATTCAAGTATTTGGGCTCACCCTGCTCCAATATTCGCCCACCAAAACCGATGACCTGACCTTTAGTATTGCGAATGGGGAACATGATGCGCTCACGAAAACGATCGTAACGCTTACGCCCGCCGCCGTCCTCTTCACTTTTGTCAATAACCAGACCCGCCTCAACCAAAGCTGGTGCCGCATAATCCGGAAAAACCGCACGCAATCCGTCCCATCCGTCAGGCGCATAACCAAGCCCGAATCTGGCAGCCACTTCGCCCGTTAACCCGCGTTTTTTCAAGTAGGCAATTGCCGCTTCAGCCCCTCGCAATTGCAAGCGATAATGATCACAAGCCTTGGTCATGACATCCGTCAGCGCCAGACTTTTTGCCTGAACTTCGGCTCGCTGAGCGGGAAGTAGCTTGTCATCCTCAGGCACAATCATGCCGTTGTTTTGCGCCAGATCCTTTACTGCATCAACAAAGCTCATGCCGGAATATTCCATCAAAAAACCGATGGATGTACCATGCGCACCACAACCAAAACAGTGGTAAAACTGTTTGGTCGGACTTACTGTAAAACTTGGGGATTTTTCGTTATGAAAGGGGCACAAACCCATGTAGTTTGCACCACCTTTTTTGAGCTGGACATACTTACCCACCACATCGACGATATCGACGCGGGCGAGCAAATCCTGGATAAAGGTTTGTGGAATCAAAATCGTCAGCTCAAAATTACAGCAATTAGCGTGACGTCAATGCAGCCTTTACCAATGCAGACACTGCCGTCATATCAGCGCGACCCGCGAGTTTCGGTTTCAAAATCGCCATGACTTTACCCATATCCTGCGGGCCGGCGGCGCCAGACTCTGCGACTGCGGCAATCACCTCAGCCTGCACTTCGGCATCCGACATGCCAGCCGGCATATAGGCGGACAAAATCGCCAGTTCAGCTTTTTCAATATCCGCCAAGTCCTGGCGACCGCCTGCTTCGAACTGACTGATCGAATCTTTGCGCTGCTTGATCATCTTATCGATAATGGTCTGCACCATTGCATCCGTCAATTCAACGCGTTCATCCACTTCTTTTTGCTTCATCGCCGCAGTGATCAGGCGAATCGTACCCAGCTTTGCCGTTTCTTTTGCACGCATCGCTGATTTCATGTCTTCGGTAATTTGATCTTTTAAGCTCATGGATTTTCCTGGCAATGTAATTTATTAAAAACACAAAGCCCGCTGCGGACTACCGGAGCGGGCATGCTAGCCATCAAATGCAACAATGATGAACGATACTGCGTAGCAGCATCAGTCCAGAATTAATACATTTTCTTAGGCAATTGCTGACTACGAATGCGTTTGTAGTGGCGCTTTACTGCGGCAGCCAGCTTGCGCTTGCGCTCTGCAGTTGGCTTCTCGTAAAACTCGCGTGCGCGCAATTCGGTCAACAGACCGGTCTTTTCGATGGTGCGCTTGAAGCGACGCATAGCGACTTCGAACGGCTCGTTTTCTTTAAGGCGAATTGTGGTCATTTAAGTTCGGAACCAATGAAAAATTTATAGGAAGAACGAGATAATAGCAGAACTTTGATGAGATTGGAAGCTGAACTGATTAAATCTTACGCAAAACTTCAGTGCACATTCTATTCCCTATAATTTACAAGTCCTAAGTTCATTGTGAGAATGATCAAATATAGGGAGTATGCTATTTTTTATACCTGGATGCGCACTGTATATAAGGGCAATTGAAAATACACCAGGGTAGTATAAAGACTAAATAAAAAACAACATCACCCTAATAAAACGGTAAACAAATCTGCCAATCAGAATTCAATCAAAATTAGATGGCACTGCCTGCTGCAAATCCCGACGACCAAGCCCATTGAAAATTGTATCCGCCTAGCCACCCCGTCACGTCGACGGACTCACCAATAAAGTAAAGCCCCGGACAATTCTTCACCATCATGCTTTGCTGCGAAAGCTCACGCGTATCAACACCGCCGCGCGTCACTTCGGCTTTACGATACCCCTCAGACCCATTCGGGATCAGTTGCCAGCGATTCATGTTGTCACCCAACTGACGTAAGCGCTTGTCAGTCAAATCGGCGACTTTGGCATCTCCGGCAAACCCATTCGCCGTGAGCACCCCCTCTGCCAGACGGGCAGGCATATAAGTAGCAAGATGATTCGCCAGATTCTTTTTAATCGTCCCCTTACCAGCAATCAACTCTTCCGCCAAATCGACTTCGGGTAGCAAATTGACCGTAATCGCCTCACCTGGCTGCCAAAAACTAGAAATTTGCAATACTGCCGGACCAGATAATCCACGATGGGTAAATAACAAGTCTTCGCGAAAAATCGTTTTATTCTTTTTATCACCGATCGCGATATCAACCTGAAGCGAAATTCCCGCCATCGGCACAAAAGGCTCCCATGCATTGGAATCAAAAGTCAGGGGCACCAGCGCCGGTCTTGGCTCAACAATCTTCAGGTCGAATTGACGTGCAATTTGATAAGAAAAATCCGTAGCACCGATTTTTGGAATGGACAATCCTCCCGTCGCAATCACGAGTTGTGTGGCCGAGAATGCCCCCTGCTCCGTAAGAACCTGATATCCAGCGTCTGTACGCTGAACTTCCTTAACCTGACAAGGCATGCGCCACTGGACTTTACCCAGATCGCATTCCGCCTTCAGCATACGAATGATATCCTCCGCGCTGTCGTCACAAAATAGCTGGCCTTTATGCTTTTCGTGATACGCGATCCGGTATTTTTTGATCAGATTTAAAAAATCCTGCGCGGTGTAACGCGATAAAGCACTTTTACAAAAATGCGGATTTTCAGACAAGAAATTTGCTGGGCCAGCTTGTAAATTAGTGAAGTTACAGCGACCACCGCCAGAGATACGGATTTTTTCCGCCAGCTTCACGGCATGGTCAATGAGCAAGACGCTCTTGCCGCGCTGACCTGCAATGCTGGCGCACATCATGCCAGCAGCGCCCGCGCCAATGACGATTGCATCGTAGTGTTGACTCATTTCCTGACTTTCGTATTTTTTCGGCTCTGATAAACTCCGCCGGACTTTCGCCAGGCAAGATTGAGGCGTGATTGTAGCCGATGTAATCCATGCGATTTGCGGACTGCCAACAATTAAACAGGTAAAAACATCCCTCAATTTAATGCTGAGCAACCGAAGCCAGATACAAAAAAAATACGCATCCAATAGGATTGTCGCCGGACGAAACCTACGCACCCAGTGCTGCGACCACCGATGGTAAATTAGTTAATTGATATTGCACATCAGCACAGCGCACCACATCGCCAATCACAATGACGCTTGGGCTCCCTAGCGACGATGCAGACAAATCGCTGGCGAGATGCTGCAAGGTCGTGACCAGTTGATTCTGATGATCCCGGGTCGCTGATTGAATGACGGCAACTGGCGTTGTCCCAGACAAACCACCGGCAATCAATTCATCCTGAATCTGCTGGCAGTGCGCGACGCCCATATAAATCACCAGCGTTAATCTGGTTTTAGCTAAGGCAGCCCAGTCAGGACGATGATCCGGTGTTTTACCATGTCCAGTAACAAAAATTGCTCCCTGCGACCAGTCCCTATGCGTCAGCGGAATGCCCAGACTGGCTGGTGCGGCCAGCCCGCTACTGATGCCATTGATTACATCAACGGCGATTCCATGCTGCATCAGATGCTGACGCTCTTCGCCACCGCGACCAAAGATAAAAGGATCCCCACCTTTCAAACGAACAACGCATTGACCTGCCCGCGCTTCTGCCAGCATCAGTTTTTCAATAAAAGCCTGAGGCGTTGACTGACAACCACCGCGTTTGCCGACTTGCACGATCCGAGCGGAGGACGAGGCATGCTGTAACACCTCAGGATTCACGAGATCGTCAAGCAGGACGACATCCGCCTGCGCAATCGCTTTAACCGCTTTAATCGTCAATAAGTCAGGATCGCCGGGGCCTGCGCCGACGAGAAATACTTTGCCATAGATATGCATAAATGATGTCCAGAACGTCTTTCAGATACACCTGTTATGCAAGTCACGTTCCATGAAAACCATCTCGTTTTTAGTGGCATTGCGCATTAATTGCACCAAAATAATACAAATTAGTAGATAAATGCCCTCTTATATGGCGGCAATCTCCCAACTGGTATTCGCTAAAATCATTTATAAAATTTCTGCATATCAATAGTCTGTTTTAATTTTGCAACGAAAAGATGTCACATTTCTCAAAATTGCATGTCATATAAACTAATTCTTGACTTGGTTGTTGCAAGAAGAGATAACAGAGCTATTGATAGCGCAAACGATTGCGCAATCATTGAGCACCGAAGCTTTGAGCTCTGTCGTCGTGCATCAAACGCTGCACGCACTGTTTTTGGTCAGGTCAACGGCAATATGAAGCCGTAATAAGAAGTACCCGTTTTCCTGACTGTATGTCGTTTCAATTAACCGAGAGGATGAATCAGATGCAACAACCAACTACCAAGCTCAGCTTGCTGGCACTTGCGGTAGCAACTGCCTTCCCTATGCATGCTGCCTTCGCCCAGACGAAGTCTGGCGATACCAAAGATTCCACCCAATTAGAAACCGTGATCGTCACGGCCAACCGCCGCTCAGAAAACATCAAAGAAGTCCCGATGTCCATCTCTGCCATCAAAGGCGAGGCTCTGGATACGTATAACACCAGCGGTCAAGACATTCGCGCACTTGCTTCACGCGTACCCAGCCTGAACATTGAATCCGATTTTGGTCGTGTCTTTCCACGCTTCTATATCCGCGGTCTGGGCAATACCGATTTTGATCTGAATGCATCTCAGCCAGTTGGCCTGATCTATGACGACGTCGTGCAGGAAAACCCGATTTTGAAAGGTTTCCCGATTTTTGACGTCGATCAGGTAGAAGTTCTGCGCGGCCCGCAGGGTACCTTGTTTGGCCGTAATTCGCCAGCAGGTGTCATCAAATTTGAGTCAGCTAAGCCGACCAACGTCTTTGAAGGTTATGCAAACCTAGGCCTGGGTAACGATAAAGCAGTCAATTTTGAAGGTGCAGTCAACGTACCGCTGAATAGCGACTGGGCAATGCGTTTATCCGGTCAGTCACAATCACGTGATGACCGCGTCACCAACCCGCGTAGCACCGGCACCAAAGAACTCGAAGGCTACCACGACAAAGCAGCACGTATTCAACTGGCGTATAAGAACGGCGGCTTCAGCGCCCTGTTCAATGCGCATGGTCGCGACTTGTCAGGCAACGCCACACTGTTCCGTGCCAATATCATTCAAAAAGGCACGAACGAACTGGTGCCTGGCTTCAACTACAGCAGCTATCCGACTGACGGTATCAATACTCAGACCCTGAGTTCATCCGGTGTCAGCGCGCGCCTGCGCTGGGATTTTGATGGCATGACACTGTATTCGATCACTGCCTACGACAAAGCAAAGTTATATAGCCGCGCTGACGTCGATGGTGGTTATGGTGCCTCCTTTGCGCAACCGATGGGTCCTGGTTTTATTCCATTCCCAGCGGAAACCGCAGACGGCGTGCCAGACCTGAAACAGGTGACACAAGAGATTCGTCTGCAATCCAATACCAAAGATGCTCTGCAATGGATCGCTGGCGTGTATTACTTCAAAGAAGATTTACAAGTTGATAGTTTCGATTTCAATTCATTGGGCGGTAATGTACAAGATGGTTACGCAGTACAGCACCAGCATGCGAAATCATGGGCAACATTTGGTTCTCTGAATTATGCGGTCAGCGATCAACTGAAATTGCGCGGCGGTGTGCGTTATACCAGCGACAAGAAAGACTTTGATGCACGTCGTCCATGGACACCCGGCTCTGCCCCTAGCAACAACCCTACTGTCTACACCGCAAGCCCTAGCTCTACCAACATCAGCTGGGATTTAGGTGCCAATTATGCAGCAGACTCAACGACCAATTTCTTTGGTCGTATAGCAACCGGTTACCGCGCGCCAAGTGTCCAGGGTCGTGTTTTATTTGGTGACGGCATCTCTGTTGCAAATTCCGAAAAAGCTCTGTCTTTTGAAGCCGGTATCAAGAAAGACATTCTAGACAATACTGCTCGCGTAACAGCAACCGTATTCCAGTACACCGTCAAAGACTTGCAACTGACTGCAGGTAGTGGCGCAGTCAATCAAAACAAACTGGTCAATGCAGACAAAGCAACCGGTCAGGGTTTTGAAGTTGATCTGCAAGCAAACCTGAGCCGTAACTGGAAATCAACGGTCGGCGTCAGCTATAACGACACCGAAATCAAAGATGCCAAATTGTTTGTCTCTCCTTGCGGTAACGGCTGTACTGTCACGAATCCGGCAGGACCTGTTGCAGGTACTGTACTGATCGGCGGCAATCCATTGCCACGCGCACCGAAGTGGATAGGCAACTTCACGCTCAAATACAGCACGCCGATTGCTGATGGCGATCTGTATGTATTCACCGACTGGGCATACAAAGACACCTACAACATGTTCTTGTATGAAGCCAAAGAATACAAAGCCAAATCCCTGCTGGAAGGCGGCTTGCGTGTTGGCTACAAATGGGCGGATGGCAAGTATGAACTGGCTGCTTATGGTCGTAACATCACCAACAAGCAACAAGTCATCGCAGCGATCGACTTCAACAATCTGACAGGTATCCTGAACGAACCACGCAGCTACGGCGTGCAGTTCAAAGCGAACTTCTGATGAAATTTTGACGAATTTCTGACGAACTTCTAATTGAAGAAGACGCATTAATTAATCACGATAAGTCATGCTCAACAAAAAAGCGCCGGTTCATCCGGCGCTTTTTTTATATCTCTTTCGTCAAATCTGACCTCTCGCTCCCTGTATTAGGGATACATCCGTTCCAAGTCTCCTCATAACGCTTCAATTGACATGTAAGCTTAAGCCCCGGCAAATCGCTCTTTGAGTAATTTTGTGACCATAACACAATGCTCCACCTGATCTGCAATATTTGCCGGTACTGCCACATCGCCCGCCAGCACGGACTCAATCCAGCGCGCCGTAGTCGCCGCATCACAAGTTTCAGGTATATCTGGCAAATCGCCGGACAGGCTCTGATGCGTCTGTACCAAGGTCGTACATTGCCCCTCATGAAACCAGTCAATCTGTTGCGCACGTCCGGTACTCGCCACTGTCTCCCCCTCGGTACCACGCATCAAAAAAGCATCACCACGTTCATGCGGTGCAATATCAGAGAAATACTGATGCAACATAATCTGATATTCAGGGTGCGTATAGGAAGTCAGCCTCAAAGCCGGACTGGTAAAAGGCTGAAGGATTTTTACCAGCGTATGAGTAGAATTGCGAACCCCCAAGATTTTGCGCATCGCCAGAATACGTGTCATCGCCGGAGACAAGGTATCTATCGACATGAAAGCCGGTTCATGCTGTGCCATTAGCGCTTCTGCCTCCGCGGCAGAATGCGCAAACGGCTTACCAAGCGCCTCAAAAATTTCCGCTGTTGTCACCCGTCCGGCATCTTTCAGCACGCCATGCACCAGCACAGGCACACCTCTGCGCGCTAACAGCAAAGCGAGCAAGGGTGTCAGATTTGCCTTCTTACGGGCACCGTTGTAACTTGGGATCACCACAGGAACATGCAATCTATCTGTTGGCGCATGTAAGGCAAGAATCTGGGTCTGCGCCGCGGCCATAAAGCCTGCAATCTCCTGCACCGATTCACCTTTAATGCGCATCGCCAGCAAGATCCCGCCCATCTCCAGATCAGATACCCGCGCCTCCAGCATGGCGCCATACAATAACTGCGCATCCTCTTGCGACATGCTACGGGCACCTTCTTTTCCGCGTCCGATTTCTTTGATGAAGCGGGCTGCGGGAAAGAGAGAGGTAGATGAAGTATCGATCTTTTTCATTTAATTAAACGACTCAAAAAAGTCATAGGGCAGTGAATATAAATTGGCATGAAAGCTATTTCATTTTCAAGTATTCATAAATGATAACCGCTCATCAAAATCAATTACAGAATGATTTGATTAAGAATTTATATAAGGACTAGCGCTGAAGAATAAATGTCTGATAAAAAATACGAGACAAGTCAACTGAATGAGCATTTTATACATCAGTAGATAAAATAAAAATGCGATCAAAATACTCAATATGATGATCGCAAAAAGTTTACTTGATTTTATTACCAAATAAATTTGATTTAGGCTTACGTTCTTTAGCAGTAATTGAAGATTTTTTTGAATTAATCGCCAACTCTTTATTCACTTGACGAGATTTTACTGAAACAGGTTTTAGCACATGTTGCAACATAGATTTACCTCTCTGATTATGAAGGACAATATGTCACTTCTAATTTATCCTAAGAGATATGTTTTTTTAAGTCAACAATGCTGCTTCTAAAAATGAGCACTCTCTCCCATCAATCCCATATATGAAGAATCACGTTCTTCTCTTGTCGAGCATTACAATATAAATCATAGTGCCAAGAACTATTCAATTGGTTATCAAACGGTGATAACAGTTGAAATTGGCTCACTCCTGATCACAATCATCTTCTTCAGCTCCGGCACACAAGAACCACAATTCGTGCCGCATTTAAGACGCGTTTGCAGTCCTGCAAGCAGCTCATCCTGACTGCCAGTCATTGTGCCCAGGGCACTATTGATTTCAGTATCGGCGACGTTCAGACAACTGCATACGACCTTGCCTCTTGCCGTAAAACCTTGTGGCGCAGTGGTACTCGGCATCAACAATAAGCGACCGAGCTTGGCGACGGGTTCTTCATCGACCAGATAGGCTTTCAGCCAGCTTTCTGCCGACACGTCACCCGCTAAGGAGACTGCCGACAGCTTGCCATCCTTGACCATGATATGCCTGGCATTACCGCGCTTGCTATCGTCATAGCGCAAAACTTCAGCACCGGTGATGCCGAATAACTGCTCGATCTGTTGCGTCAACTCCGGCGCTGCGGCGTAGTCGTCAGCGGCACGAAACAAGATACCTGTTTTGTCGCGACCAAACGGGGTGCAACTAGCATAAGCAAACTCACGCATGTAAGGACGTAATGCCTTTTGCAGGATCAAGGCTTGCTCCTGATCGATCCAGGCAAATACCAGGAAACGCCACGGCAATTCTGCTTTAAGAATTTTGACGGCCGCGGCCTTCAGCTCCGGCTGCTTAGAGCTGGGATCGATCGCAGGCGATGTCAGCGCATTCACACCGTAGCCAGCATGCTCGCCATGGCCACGGCCGGACACATACTCTTCACCCCAATGCATGGCAACAAACACCTGACCGGCACGCATCTCGTCGCTCTCTTGCACAGCGAAAATCTGCGATCCGCGCCGGCTGGTCACATGCACCAAGTCGCCCTGCTGCAAAAACCGTCTGTCCATATCTTGCTTAGACATCGCAATCCCAGGCTCAGCAGCGTGCGAAAACAATTGTGCAACCGTGCCGGTACGGCTCATACCGTGCCATTGGTCACGCAAACGTCCGGTATTGAGCTGGAAAGGATGGCGCGCATCAATCGCGTCTTTGACCGGTTGATACACGGTATTGACGAAACGGGCACGCCCTGTCGCTGTCGGGAAAATTCCGTCCTCATACAAACGTTGCTGTCCCTTACTCGCACCTTCCGGATAGGGCCATTGCTGCGCGCCCGCCTGCTCAAGAATCGCATAGGACAAACCGGTGATATCGAGGTCACGTCCACGGGTACTTTCACGATGCTCGTTCCAGACCTGCTCTGGTGTTTCATACGGAAAAATCGAATGGGTTTTACCTAGTAAGATTTCCAGCTTGCGTGCAAACTCGGTGGCGATTTCCCAATCGTGTCTGGTCTCACCGGGCTTATCCAGCGCCGGATTGACGCGAGTGATACGTCGTTCAGAATTAGTCACCGTACCGGACTTCTCCGACCAGGTCGTCGCTGGCAACAAGATGTCGGCATAGGGCACAGTCGCAGTGGTGCTATAGGCTTCCTGCACAATCACCAGTTCTGCTTTATTGAGCGCTGCTCGTATCAGGTTTTGCTCTGGCATGGACTGCGCAGGATTCGTGCAGACGATCCAGATAATTTTGATCTCACCGGCACGCACGGCCTCAAACATGTCGACTGCCGTTTTGCCTGGCATCGCGGGTACATCATCCACACCCCACAGCTTAGCGATTTCGGCTCGGTGTACTGGATTCGCTAAATCGCGATGTGCCGACATCAGATTCGCCATGCCACCGACTTCACGACCGCCCATCGCGTTGGGCTGTCCGGTCAATGAAAACGGACCGGCGCCAGGTTTGCCAATCTGATGCGTGGCGAGGTGGAGATTAATCAGTGCGGCATTTTTTGCCGTGCCGGATGACGACTGATTCAAGCCCTGGCAATACAGGGACAGTGTGGCTTTGGATTGTCCAAACCAGCGAGCGGCCTGGACTAAATCGGCTTCGGTAATACCGCAGGTCTGTGCGACGAATTTGGGGGTGTAATCGCGTACGGTTTGCTTGAGTTCAGCAAAACCTTCGGTGTGTGCCGCGATGTACTCATTGTCGATCAGGTCTTCCCACAAACACAGATGCAACATGCCATTGAATAAAGCGACATCGGTACCCGGCAAAATCGGTAAAAACAAATCGGCTTCACGCGCCGTATCCGTACGACGCGGATCGGCAACGATAATTTTGAGCCCAGGATTTTTTTTTCGAGCGTCTTCGATACGACGATACAAAATCGGATGGGCGTACGCTGTATTCGAGCCGACGATAAAAATGACTTCTGCGAGATCCAGATCTTCATAGCACGCTGGCGGCGCATCTGCGCCCAACGTCTGTTTGTAGCCAGCGACCGCGCTCGACATACAGAGCCGGGAATTGCTGTCGATGTTATTGGTACCGATCAGACCTTTGGCGAGCTTATTAAAAACGTAGTAATCCTCAGTCAGCAACTGACCGGAAATATAAAACGCCACACTGTCGGGCCCGTGCGCTGCAATCGTATCGACGAACTGTTGCGCCATATTATCTAAGGCGACGTCCCAATTTACCTTGCTGCGCGGCTGCTCACGCGTAACACGCATCTCTGGATATAAGGCACGCGTTTGCATCTTGATCGCGGGTTGTGCCGACAGATGCAGCGTGCTGCCCTTGCTGCATAAACGGCCAAAGTTCGCCGGGTGATCAGGATCGCCGCGAACCCCGGTTACCTGCTGGCCTTCGGTCTGAATAATGACACCGCAACCTACCCCGCAGTAACAACAGGTGGCTAGTGTTTCGGTCATGTGCTTACCTTTTTGAGAATGCAAAAATACTATACTCCATACCAGTATTATTTAAAGCACCAATTAAAACTTGCGGAAACAGCATAGTTTTAATATAAGTAAAGGGGAGTATATTAATTTTCGTACTTGATGACGGTATCTTGGCGAATGTGAATCAGCGCGATGCCTGCGCAGGCATGCATCACCGCCCAATCACGCACTCGCAGGATCCAGGGCGAGATTTTTCAGTTCTTCAGCATCCAGAAAAACCTGACCATTATCGATTTTCAGTGCAAATTTTTGCGTACAGCCTTCGTCTGGCGATACCGCGCACCCCGTCGGCAATTCAATATTCCAGTTATGCAGCGGACATGCCACTTTTTCACCAAAGACGATTCCCTGAGACAGCGGACCGCCCTTGTGCGGACATTTATCGAGGAGGGCGAAAACTTTATTTTCACTGTTACGAAAAATCGCGACATCGGGTTTGGCGCTGCGAGTTACTACACGCGCACCGAGTACCGGAATATCATCAACGTTGCAAATAGGTTTCCATTGTTCGGACATGGTGTTTCCTTTTTTATCTCTCACACATGGATGCGACTCACGCATCCATGTGGCGTTCTGGTGCGCAAGCACACCTTGTTTATCAGGCTGAGTTCTCTGGGCGAATTTTCTCGACGATTTATCAGGATGCTGACAGCATCTCAAACTGACGCGTGTCGACTTGCGCCTTCTCCGGTTCATGCCAAGGATCACTCTCGCCTTCGAGAGCGAACAGCAAGCGCTGATACAACTCTTTACGACGCTCTTCATCCTCGAGTACGATTTTCTTCACATGATCAAGACCAACACGTTCGAGATAATGCACGGTGCGCTCGAGGTACCAGCCTTCTTCGCGATACAACTGCAAGAAGGCACCGGTGTACTCCATGACCTCCTCATGCGTTTTGAGCTTGACGAAGAATTGTGCAACCTCGGTTTTGATCCCGCCGTTACCACCGACATAGACTTCCCAACCAGAATCGACGCCGATCACGCCTACGTCTTTAATACCCGCTTCCGCACAATTACGCGGACAACCGGACACTGCCAGCTTAACCTTGTGCGGCGAATACATACGAGCCAGTTCGCGTTCTAACTGCTGCCCCATCAAGGTCGAGTTTTGCGTGCCCATGCGACACCATTCACTACCTACACAAGTTTTGACAGTACGCAAACCCTTGGCATACGCCAGACCTGACGGCATGCCGAGGTCATGCCAGACTTCGCGCAGATCTTCTTTTTTCACACCCAGCAAATCGATACGCTGACCGCCAGTGACCTTCACAGTAGGAATTTTAAATTTATCGACAACATCAGCGATACGACGCAATTCAGAGGCATTCGTCTCACCGCCCCACATCCGCGGAATCACGGAGTAAGTGCCATCCTTCTGGATATTTGCATGCGAGCGTTCGTTGATAAAACGTGATTGCGGATCATCCTTTGCCTCACGCGGCCAGGTCGAAATCAGGTAATAATTGATCGCAGGACGACAGCTTGAACAGCCATCCGGTGTGCGCCATTCCATGAATTTCTGGGTCGTTGCGACGGTCAGCAATTTATGTTCTTTAATCGCATCGCGCACTGCCTGATGCGAATGATCGGTACAGCTGCACATGGCTTTGACTTTTGCGCTATCGCTGTAATCACTGCCGACCGTGAACATCAGAACCTGTTCCACCAATCCGGTACAGGAGCCGCACGATGCCGACGCTTTGGTATGTTTGCGCACTTCATCGAGAGTCAGCAAACCTTTTTCTTTAATCGTACTGACGATCTTGCCTTTACAGACGCCATTACAACCACAGACTTCTGCGGTATCCGGCATCGCGGCAGCTTTAGTAAAACCTTCGTGACCTACGTCACCGGTATTGGATTCACCAAACATCAAGGTGTCGCGGATCTCTGCAATGTTTTTGCCTTCGCGCAGCAGCTTGAAATACCAGCTTCCGTCAGCAGTGTCGCCATACAAACAAGCACCGATGAGCTTGTCATCCTTGAGCACCAGCTTCTTGTACACGCCACCTATCGGATCAGACAGGATGATCTCTTCGGTATCTTTGCCGCCCATGAATTCACCGGCGGAGAACAGATCAATGCCCGTGACTTTCAGCTTCGTCGATGTGACTGAACCCTGGTAACGGCCAATCCCAAAATTCGCCAGATGATTCGCGCAGACCTTGCCCATTTCAAATAATGGCGCCACCAGACCGTACACAGTGCCTCGATGATTCACACATTCGCCGACAGAATAAATACGTGGATCGTAAGTCTGCATGGTGTCGTTGACGACGATGCCACGATTGCAATACAGCCCTGCAGACTCTGCCAGTGCGGTGTTCGGACGAATACCAACTGCCATGACGATTAACTGCGCGGGAATCTCCAGACCGTCAGTGAAGCGAATGCCCTTTACGTGGCCATTGTCATCACTCAGAATCGCTTCTGTATTTTTTTCCAGCAAGAAGGAGAGGCCGCGATCCTCCAGCGATTTTTGCAGCATCCTGGCAGCAACCTGATCAAGCTGACGCTCCATCAGCCAGCCCGGCAAATGGACCACTGAGACTTTCATGCCGCGCATCATCAGACCATTCGCCGCTTCCAGTCCCAGCAAGCCACCGCCGATGACCACGGCATGCGTATGTTTTTCTGCCGCTTCGATCATAGTATTGGTATCGTAAATATCGCGATACGCGATGACGCCTTTGGCATCCTTGCCTGGCACTGGCAACATAAACGGGACAGAGCCTGTAGCAATCAGAAGGCGATCATAGTCTGTCTGCGTACCATCTTCGGCGATGACCAGACGCTTGACGCGGTCGATCTTGACGATTTTTTTACCGAGATGCAGGGTGATATTATTTTCTTCATACCAGTCGACATCGTTGAGCATGATGTCTTTAAAATTCTGCTCACCGGACAAAACAGGTGAGAGCAAAATACGGTTGTAATTAGCATGTGGCTCAGCACCAAATACCGTAATGTCGTACAGGTCGGGGGCAATTTTCAGCAACTCTTCCAAGGTACGCACGCCTGCCATACCATTACCCACCATCACTAACTTCAATTTCTTCATGGCTAACTCCTTTACTTGTCTCTGCTACTGACTAAGCAAGAGCAATGCCAGTTGGTTTTTATGCAAATACAGGATCCATCACCGTGATGAAGTCCGACTCCGTGAGCCGCTATTTTTGTACGTACGTATAAGATATTCCTGCTCAATTAGCGGTTCAATCCGACCATCGTATTGCATCAAACTTGATCATTCGCTTTTTTGTACGCTTCACCAATTCAATGCTCCGATGCAAAATATCGCACCCAAAAGATGCAACCAGGCACCACTACTGGTGCATCGCACAAATCATGAGCATTGCGATCTTCGCGTGTCGTTTGCTCTATGAGATTTGCCTCAATTTTGCGCGCAATCGTTTGCCTGAGTTTGCACGATTAGGTGGCATGGCACTTGCAAGGGGCATTAGCATTCACTTTTGGAGCAATCATGCAGAAAACCTCTTTCTGGAAAGCGGGACATACTCCCACGTTACTCGCCGCCTTCTTTTATTTCGATTTGAGTTTTATGGTCTGGGTACTGTTAGGACCACTTGGTATACAGATATCTAAAGACTTGGGACTTAGCGCTGCACAGAAAGGTTTAATGGTCGCCACACCGCTGCTCGCCGGTGCACTGTTACGTATCGTGATGGGGATGCTGGTCGATCATCTGAAGCCCAAAAAAGCCGGACTCATCGGTCAGTTTGTCGTCCTGGTTGGCCTGTGCTGGGCGTGGTTGGGCAATTTACATAGTTATGAACAGCTACTATTCCTCGGCATTATCCTTGGCGTCGCGGGTGCCGCATTTGCCGTTGCGCTGCCGCTTGCCTCGCGCTGGTATCCGCCTGAGCATCAGGGTACGGCGCTGGGGATTGCCGGGGCTGGTAACTCGGGGACCGCGTTCGCCGCGTTGTTTGCACCTGCACTGGCGATTGCTTTTGGCTGGCAAAATGTATTCGGTCTGGCCTTGATTCCATTACTGATCGCTCTGGTGGTCTATCTGGTGTTTGCCAAAGATGCGCCTGGTGATACGCCGACCAAATCACTAGGCGAATATCTGGCTGTCTTAAAAGATAAGGACGCCTGGTGGTTTATGTTTTTTTATAGTGTCACATTTGGTGGCTTCTCTGGTCTGGCATCAACGCTGACGATTTATTTCAACACACAATATGGCGTATCACCGGTGACCGCCGGTTATTTCACAGCGGCTTGCGTGTTCGCAGGATCCTTAGTACGTCCTATGGGAGGAAGAATCGCTGATCGTATCGGCGGCATTAAGACCCTATCCGTGATGTATGTGATTGCCTCAAGTTTCTTGTTTATCGCCAGTACAGGCTTGCAATCAGCAATGAGTGCCGTGATTGTATTTGTCATCGCGATGCTGGCACTTGGCACTGGCAATGGCGCGGTATTTCAACTGGTGCCACAACGCTTCCGCAAAGAGATGGGAGTCATGACCGGACTGGTTGGTATGGCGGGTGGTGTTGGTGGCTTTTATCTTGCTGCGAGTATGGGATACTCGCGTCAGATCACCGGTAGCTATCAACTTGGTCTGATGATTTTTGCCAGCCTGGCGATTGTCGCGCTGATCGGTTTATCATTGGTGAAAAAGCGCTGGCGTACTACCTGGGGTTCTGCCGCAATGACCACGGCAAAAATCTGAGCACAGCAATAAGATAAGACTTTCACGATAAACCACAGAATGACATCATCACACCACCACGTAATCACATGCCCTTAATCGTCACTGCCGGCTACTCCTCAATTGCCGGCATACGTCCCCGCAATGAGGATTTTGTCGGCATGGTGACCCCTGAGGGACCTGAGCTGTCCACCAAAGGCGTGATTGCTGCTATTGCCGACGGTGTATCCGGCAACGAAGGCGGACGCGAAGCGTCAGAATATGCCGTGCGTGGTTTGCTGACCGATTATTATGCGACGCCAGATACCTGGGAAATCACCACCGCCCTGGAGCGCGTATTAGTCGCCATCAATAGCTGGGTACAGCAACAAGGCACAGTGCGTAAAGAACTCGCGGGTATGGCGAGTACGCTGACCACGCTCGTGCTGCGTGGCCGCATGTACTACACCGCGCATGTCGGCGACACCCGGTGCTATTTATACCGGGACGGACAGCTGCAAAAATTAACGCAGGATCATGTCTGGGACAGGCCGGAAATGCAGCATGTGCTGACGCGCGCTATTGGCCTCGATAGCCGCCTGGCGCTCGATCATGGCATGGGAGAACTCAAACTCAACGACGTCTTTCTGCTTGCCAGCGATGGCGTCTGGGCAGCAATGACTGAGTACGACTTGACCGATGTTATGAAACAGCTTGCCAACGCAGAACTAAGCTCAGAACAAGCGGCACAGAGTTTGACAGAAGCAGCCATCAAATCAGGTTCGCAAGATAATGCCAGCGCGATGTTTATCAAAGTCAGCAGCCTGCCGGAAGGGGATCTGCGCGATGCCTTATCACAGTTACGCACCCTGCCGGTTCCGCCAAAAATGAAGCCGGGACAAAGCATCGATGGTTATCTGATTGAAGACATTATCCATACCTCAGCAGCTACACTGTTATATCGGGTAGCCGATCCGGTGCAGCACCGGACGCTGGTGCTCAAAACCCTGCATCCTGATCGCGCTAACGATGCGATGGAAATCTCCGCATTTGCGCATGAAGCGTGGCTGGCAAAAAAAGTGGTGGCGCGTTTTTTTCCACAAGTCATCAGTCCCGAGCATAAAAATTTTTTGTATTACCTAACAACCTGGCACGCGGGAGACTCTCTGCAGCGTCGCATGGACGCGGGTCAGCATTTCACGATTCCTGAAGTCATTACCTACGGCAGCAAATTAGTGCGCGCCATCGGTGCATTGCATCGTCGCAGCATCCTGCATCGAGACATCAAGCCGGACAATGTGCATCTCGGTGAAGATGATGAAGTCCGTATTCTGGATTTAGGTGTCGCCCAATCCGGGCTAGATGCTGAAGATAAAAACCTGAGTGCCAGTACCAGTATGGCAGGGACGCCGTCGTTCCTGGCTCCGGAACAATTTCAGGGCGAACCGGCATCGCGTCAGACGGATCTGTATGCGACTGGCGTCACCCTGTATTACCTGCTCACCCGGCATTATCCGTATGGCGAAGTCGAGCCATTTCAGCGACCTAAGTTTGCACAGCCTACCCCGCCGACCCGCTATCGGCCGGATCTGCCACTGTGGCTGGAAAATGTCTTGCTGAAAGCCGTCGCGCGCGATTGTCCTGATCGTTTTGAAACCGCCGAAGAATTTTTGCTCGCTTTAGAGCGCGGGGCAACCAGACCGCTGGCGGCACCTGCAGCACAACCGCTGGCCAAGCGTGATCCGGCTGGCGTCTGGCGCGCCATTGCCGCAACATCGATCATCCTAAATTTGCTCTTAGTCTATGTTCTGATGATCCGCTGATATGACGAACTCTGTTGTGCCCCTACATTAAAGGCACAACAGTTTGGATAATTGACGCGACAAATCTGATCGCCACGGATTCCTTCAAGACACCCATTCATCCGTTGCCCACTCCCCCCATACAAGGGAACCATGCCGTATCCCCTAGCTCCGCTTTAATCAGGCCGCATCCTTGGCGGGATGCGACTGCCGATGGTATAGGAACTCCAGCACGGCACTACGGTATTCCGCGTATTGAGGATTTTGCGACAACGCAACACGATCACGCGGACGATCCAGATTGACGCTGAGGATCTCACCGATAGTCGCTGCAGGACCGTTAGTCATCATCACAATGCGATCGGACAACAATACCGCCTCATCCACATCATGCGTCACCATCACTACGGTAGATTGAGTCTTGGCAACGATCTTCAGTAATTCATCTTGCAAATGCGCGCGGGTCAGTGCATCAAGTGCGCCGAACGGCTCATCCATCAATAAGACTTTTGGTTCTATCGCTAACGCACGGGCTATGCCGACACGCTGTTTCATACCTCCGGAAATTTCATTAGGACGTTTTTTTTCTGCATGCATCAAACCAACTAACGACAAAGCTTGTAAGGTACGTTTTTGTAATTTAGTCTTATTTTCAGCTGCGCCAAAAACCCGTTCCACTGCAAGGTAAATGTTTTCGTAACAAGTCAGCCATGGCAATAAAGAATGGTTTTGAAACACCACACCACGCTCTGGAGACGGGCCGGAGATTTCGCGATGCGCACACAACAAAGTGCCTGACGTCGCTTCGGTAAGACCTGCGATCAGATTCAGCAAAGTGGACTTGCCGCAACCGGAGTGACCAATCAGAGTAATGAATTCGCCTTTACGCACCTTGAGGTTGATGTCGCGCAGTGCGTGGAAGCTACCTTTCTTGGTGTTGAACATCATCTCGACCTGATTGATCTCGATATACTTTTGATCTCCTGCAGGATCTTTGGACAATGAGTCAATCACAGTCTCAGATGGCTTCATGACGATACCTCTTCATAAGTGAAGGCGCGGGCAATCGCGACCAGAATTTGTTCCAGAATCAAACCGACTAAGCCAATGACGATAATGGCAATGATGATGTGAGGAACGTTTAAATTATTCCATTCATCCCATACCCAGAATCCAATCCCGACACCGCCTGTCAGCATCTCGGCTGCGACGATCACTAACCATGCGGTACCGATCGCCAGACGTACTCCCGTCAGCATGTAAGGCAAGACCGAAGGGAATAAAATCTTCGTGACAATTTTCCATTCAGATAAATTCAATACCCGCGCCACGTTCATATAATCCTGCGGCACACGCTGCACACCGATCGCCGTGTTAATCACCATCGGCCAGATAGAACAAATGAAGATGGACCAGATCGCGGCAGGATGGGCAGACTTAAATACCAGCAAGCCAATCGGCAACCAAGCTAATGGCGAGACCGGTTTCAGCAAGCTGATAATAGGATTAAACATGCCGGACAAAAAGCGAAACCGGCCTATCATGAACCCTAGCGGAATCCCTACTGCGGCAGCCAGTCCAAAACCAACTGCCACCCGTTTCAGCGATGCGTAAATATTCCAGCCTATGCCTTGATCGTTCGGTCCTTTTTGATAGAAAGGATCAGAAAATACATTGATCGCCTCTTGCAAAGTCACCCAGGGAGACGGAAAGGATGAATTTTTGAATGCAATAATTTCCCAGATCAGCACCAGCAAGCCAATACCAAATATCGGCGGTAAAACACTCAACAAAAACGGTCGTATGGAACGCTTCACTTTTACCTCCTTATTTTTTATCGCTACTGTTGTCGATGTTGTTGTCGTCACTGCGGCCGCTGTTAGCTCTGACATAGCAGATGAAGTGGCTCTTTCTGTTGCGCTGTCAGCCACCGATGTTGATGACTCTCTTATCGGCTCTCTAATGACACCTTGCACCATGGTATTCATCGCAACTCCTTAGGCTTTGATCTTGAAGGATGCTGCGTACGCAGCGGGATTCTTACCATCCCATACGGTACCATCCATCAATTTACTGCTACGCATCGGGTCTTTGGGGACGCTGACTTTTGCCATTGCTGCAGCATCTTTGTAGATATCAATACGATTTACAGATTTTGCGACGGCCAGATAATCCGGATCGGCTTTCAGCAAACCCCAGCGTTTGTGCTGAGTGAGGAACCACATACCATCAGACAAATAAGGGAAATTCACTGCGCCATCGTTGAAGAATTTCATATAGTTAGGGTCATCCCAAGTCTTACCCAATCCATTTTGATAACGACCGAGAATCCGCTGATTAATGACATCAACCGAGGTATTGACATAGGATTTATCGGCAATCGTTTCAGCCATTTTATTTTTGTTCAATAGCGATGCATCAATCCAGCGACTGGCTTCAAGAATCGCCGCTGTCATTGCTCTGGCTGTATTCGGATATTTCTGTGCAAACTCGGCAGTTGTACCCAATACTTTTTCCGGATGATCTTTCCAGATATCTTGTGTTGTGGCGGCAGTAATGCCAATGCCGTCGGCAATCGCACGATGATTCCAGGGCTCACCGACGCAGTAGCCATCCATATTACCCACACGCATATTCGCGACCATTTGCGGTGGCGGGACGGTAATGACTTTAGCGTCTTTCATCGGATTGATTCCGTATGCTGCCATCCAGTAATACAGCCACATGGCATGTGTACCGGTAGGGAAAGTCTGTGCAAAAGTGTATTCGCGTTTGTCGGTTTGCATGAGCTTGGCGAGACCGGCGCCGTCTACCGCCCCTTTTTCTGCCAGCTTTTTGGATAAGGTAATTGCTTGTCCATTGTTATTCAGCGTCATCAAAATATTCATATCCTTCTTGGATCCGCTGACACCCATTTGCACGCCATACAGCAAGCCGTATAAGCAATGTGCAGCGTCGAGTTCGCCGTTGACCAACTTATCGCGTACGCTTGCCCAGGACGATTCTTTGGTCGGTACAATTTTGATGCCGTATTTTTTGTCGAAGCCAAGCACGGAGGCCATCACGACAGACGCGCAATCTGTCAACGGGATGAAGCCAATGCGAACCTCCTCCTTCTCTGGCTTATCTGAGCCTGCTGCCCACACACCACCGGTCGCTAATCCCATTGCACTTGCTCCTGCAAATAAGCTGGCGCTTTGTACGATACTGCGACGTTTATGATTAACTGATTTCTCATCTTGACCGCCTTCAGGTTTGGTGGATGTCTCTTGCTTCAACATGTCTGCACTCCAGCTATATAATTTGTGGACAAAAAAAAGGCGCCTTGCCACCAAACGATTTGTTTGTGTGGGAAGACACCTTTGTCTGATGCGAATCGACCGCCGTTGGTCTGATTCACAAGTGCGCCATCGTTGGCGCTTATCTGTTCTTATGCAATTGCTGTGCCAGATTGCCTTTACATCAGATTTAAATTCAAAACGGCGATCAATATCCCATTAGCAGATGCGACGATACGCCTGGGTATTCACTGAGATGAAACACTCTGACCTGAGTTCCGACTTGAAAGAGGTAAGCAAAAATATTTGCGCTTAAAAATCGAATCTCGACTGAATAACTCGAGCTAATGTGGCGCTTAATATGAAAAATGTATAAAAAATTCGCACTGTTTTTGTGCGCCGCACCACACTTGTTCACTTTACGATATTGGCAATAGCATTCTGGTCACCCCAGCAAATCTGCAACGTCTAATACTCTTTGCGCCAGATCAACTAGTTTGAGATTTTTTTCCATCGCCTGTCTGCGTAATTTTTGGTAAGCCTCATTCTCAGACAACTGATGACGCTCCATCAGCAAGCCCTTAGCGCGCTCGATGGTCTTGCGTTCCGCCAGCTTGGCTTTGGTATCAGACAACTCAGAACGTAGCTTCTGATCAGCATTAAAGCGCGCCATTGCAACATCCAATACTGGCTTGATACGCTCGCTATGCAATCCGGCAACGACATAGGCAGACACACCAGCCTCCATTGCTGCCGCCATGTTTGACTGATTACTGTCTTCGGTGAACAACACGATAGGCCTCGGCGCATCACGAGTAGCCATCACCATATGCTCAAGCACATCACGCGAATCCGACTCAGCATCGATAATGATCATATCCGGCTGCAGCTGAGCGATGCGTTCGCTCATATACAGATCACCGGGAATCACAGCAATAATGTTGTAACCCGCTTGCAGCAAGCCAATCCGGAGCGCACGTGAACGGGCAAGCTGTGCCTGCGCATGTGGGTCTTGTTCGTCTTCATACAAAATCACGGTGTTGACCACCACGATCTTTAAACTCGGCGGTGGCAGCACTGATTCTGGAAAATTCGGCTTATTCATCAATTTCCACTTGTTATCGCTATAATCCTGCTTTTACGTGCTTGCATGTTACATTCACATGCAAGAATCGCTCCACTCTGGCATCTGCCACTAGAAAACACAATGATAGTTCTTGGTCTTGAATCTTCCTGCGACGAAACTGGTCTTGCCTTATATGACACTGAACAGGGTCTGTTGGCACATGCGCTGCACTCACAAATCGCCATGCATCAGGAATACGGTGGCGTAGTACCGGAACTGGCTTCACGCGACCACATACGACGGGCAATTCCTCTATTGGAAGAAGTGCTAATCAAAGCACAATTACCGCGCACTGCGATTGATGCAATTGCTTATACACAAGGACCAGGCCTGGCGGGCGCGTTACTGGTTGGCGCGTCTGTAGCCTGCGGGTTAGGTCTGGCGCTAGATAAGCCGGTGTTGGGCATTCATCATCTGGAAGGTCATTTGCTTTCTCCTTTATTAGCCAGCAAACCACCGGCATTCCCATTCATCGCCTTATTGGTGTCCGGCGGTCATACGCAACTCATGCGCGTCGATGGCGTAGGTCAATATCAATTGTTGGGTGAAACTCTCGACGACGCTGCGGGCGAAGCATTTGACAAATCCGCCAAACTCTTAGGTCTGTCATATCCTGGAGGGCCTGCAATCTCACGTCTGGCAGAATTCGGTGATCCGCTGGCTTATAAGTTTCCTCGTCCTATGTTGCACTCCAAGGATCTGAACTTCAGTTTTTCCGGTTTAAAAACGGCCGTGCTTACCGTTGTCAAAACTCATACGGCAAATATCTGCGAACAAGATAAAGCGAATATTGCGCGCGGCTTTGTGGATGCACTGGTAGATGTCCTGGTCGCAAAATGTGTGACCGCGATGAAAGAACATGGCATGAAACGCTTAGTCATTGCAGGTGGCGTGGGAGCGAACAGTCAACTGCGAGCTGCGTTAACTACGGCCGCCACTAAACGACGTTTTCAGGTGTTTTATCCTGAGCTGGAATTTTGTACTGATAATGGCGCAATGATTGCATTTGCAGGTGCGATGCGACTCAAAAAAAATCCCGCTTTAGCCAAGCGGGACTATGGTTTTAACGTAAGGCCTCGCTGGCCTTTGCACGAATTGGAAGCTGCTTAAATTCAGCACCGGCATGTCAGCTTTTGCTTCAACTATCTTTGATTACGATACCCAGGCTTAGTGATGCAGGAGCTCAGCGGCGATGGGTCACTTGTAGACACCACAACCAACAATGACGTCCTCATACTTTTCTATATACATTGATTTAGGTTCGATTTGCTTCGTCAGCGGATTCAGAAATTTATAATCCTGCCAGCCGCTGCCTTTTTTCTTCGCCATCTCAAGACGTTCTTTAATAAAAAATTTACCGTCTTCGTCTTTAAGCTCAATCATGTCTTTGCCGACCATGCGCGGATTAAGATGTGCCAGATTTTTGCCATTGAAGTCATACACAACAACGTATAAATCTTTATCTGAGTAGTGCCCATCACGTTTATTGATCTCGGCAATCGTAGCCTGCACCCCAGATTTTTTCATCGCCTCAATGGTTTTTTGCACCATTGCTTTCGCCTCGCTGGCGGTGCCATGCTCTGCCGACGATACGGGCATACACCAGAAAAAAGAAAGCGCGCAAATTGCAGTAGCTACTTTTTTGAACATGATAAATCTCCATAGAAATTTTCAGCACAACAAGAATTTCATCTTAGATGGCAAACAAACATATTCCTAGCCATAAAACCTACTTCTTTTTGCTACCGAGCTTACTCTCTTTGCCCTTCATCAGATTCGTAATATTTTGGCCGTGACGATAAATCAATAAACCACTCATCACAAAAATTGCCAGCAACTTGATATCCGGCCCGAACAAAAAACCATAGTAAAAAGGCGCAAAAATTGCCGCAATCAAAGCCGCCAGAGAAGAATAGCGGAATGCAAATGCAATGATCAGCCACGTCGCCAAGGTCGCAAGTCCCAGCCAGGGATTCAATCCCAGCAATACCCCCAAAGCAGTAGCGACGCCCTTGCCACCAATGAATTTAAAAAATACCGGCCATAAATGCCCGAGAAACACAGCAATCGCCACCAGACCAACGGCATTTTCACTCAAGTCAAACTGCGGGCCATAAGTGATCGCCAGCCAGACAGCTAACCAGCCTTTAAATCCATCGCCCAGCAAAGTCAGCACCGCTGCGACTTTGTTCCCGCTACGCAGAACGTTCGTCGCACCTGGATTTTTAGAGCCATAAGTACGCGGATCTGCCAGACCAAAAATTTTACTGACCACTACCGCAAATGAGATTGACCCGATCAAATAAGCGGCAAGTACTGCGAGCAAAGTAGTCATTCGATTCCTTCTAATAATGTAAGAGTATGTGAGTCTGTTCGGCAGTTTATGTGAATTTCATAATGGCATGAATAATTTCATCAACTTGGCAAAAAATTTACTCATCAAGTGCACATTGCACCGGCTGCGCTTGCAGCAAAGAAGTCAGCAACTCTGGAGCGACACCAACCAGATAACCCCGCTGACCACCATTAATATAAATTTTGCCCAGATTCAGAATGCTGCTCTCAACATAAACCGGCATCTGTTTCCGTGTACCAAACGGCGAAGTACCACCAATCAGATAGCCAGAATGTTTCTGTGCGATTTCAGGTTTGCACGGCTCCACCGATTTACATCCGATTTGCCGCGCCAGATTCTTGGTCGATACTTTACGATCACCATGCATCAAAACAATCAAAGGTTTAGCAGCATCATCTTGCATCACTAGAGTTTTAACCACAGCATGCTCGTCAACCGCCAGCTCACGGGCAGAAACTGCCGTTCCGCCATGCTCTTCGTAGGCATAAGGATGCTCAGAGAACACCGCTTTATGTTTACGTAAAAATTGTGTCGCTTGTGTGACAGATACGTGTTCTTTTTTTGCCAAAATAGTCTCACTATCACATTTCATGTCGTGAGAATAAATTATATCGCTAGACAGGCACTTCATTGCCATTTGTCTATATTTTTACCCCCTAGGATGATGCAAAGAATGCAGCTTCTTCAAGCGCTCTTTTGCGACGTGGGTATATATCTGTGTAGTTGAAATATCTGAATGCCCAAGCAAAAGCTGCACAACACGCAAATCGGCACCGTGATTCAATAAATGTGTTGCGAACGCGTGGCGCAAGGTGTGGGGTGACAGTGGTGCATGAATGCCTGCCATCTCTGCATATTTTTTAATCAGAATCCAAAACATTTGCCTCGTCATCGCACCGCCACGGGCCGTGACAAACAGAGCGTCATCGATTTGACCGTTCAAAATTTGTGAGCGCGCTTCTCGCAAATAACGCTCCATCCACATCCTGGCGACTTCACCGAAGGGGACCAGGCGGGTTTTGCTGCCTTTGCCGGTAATTCGCAAAACACCGTCATTGAGACTGACTTCGATCGAGCGCAACGTTACCAGTTCAGTGACCCGTAAACCGCATGCATATAAAACCTCTAACATCGTACGGTCACGCAAGCCGTGCGGCGTGCTCTCGTCTGGCGCTTGCAATAAGGCCTCAACTTGCGCTTCACTCAGCGTGTGAGGTAAGCGACTGGCCTGCTTTGCCGATCGTAGTTTGGTACAAGGATTTGCCGTCATCAGATTCTGACGAAATGCCAGACGGTAAAATCGTTTGAGGACGGTCATTCTACGATTTGCAGAGGTCGCTTTTGACATGGTGTGCTTTTGCGCGATGTAGCTTGCGACATCAACCTCATCGGCTTGATATAAATGCTTTTGTCGCTGTAAATATAGCCATTCCGCAAAAAAACGCAGATCGCGTCGATACGCTTCTAATGAGTTTTTTGCTAAGCCATCCTCCAGCCAGAGCGTGTCACAAAACTGGTCAATCTGCTCCAGGATAGGTGAAGGTAACACTACCGGGATTGCGGAAGTTCCTTGAGCATCTGAGTTGACTACTTTGACTTCCACAAAGACTCCTGGGTATAACCAGCAACGCCCTCATGAGTAAGCAACCAGCGCTTTACGCCAAGGTGAAACCCGGTCTCATCGTCATGATGCGCAAAACCGCCAAGGCCACCAGCCGCGGTCACTCTATGGCATGGGATCACTAAGGGAAACCAGTTCGCGCCACATGCCTGCCCTACCGCACGCGGTGCCGATTTTATATGCTTGGCGATCTGTCCATAGGTCAGAACTTCACCACGCGGAATCGAAGAAATCGCTTGCCAGACTTTGGTCTGAAATATGCTACCGACCTGTTTGAGAGGCAAGTCAAAGCGATAATCAGGCTCTGCCAAGTAGCGTTCAATTTGCCTGGAGGCCTTCTCTGCCACTTTATCTAGTGGCGCTTTGTCAGGAAAACGTGGCGGCAGATATACCAGCTCGGTCACTAACTGCGATTCTGTACGGATGCCGATGGCACCAAAGGGCGCATGAACAATAGCGGAAAAGATGCCGGTTTCTCTGTCTTGCATAGTGGCCTGAGAGGAAATAAGGAAATGACGGAATGGCGAATAATTGAATATAGCAAAACCAGAAAGAAAAAAGGCGCATCAAGCGATGCGCCTTTAAAACTTCTTTCGCGTTTCGGGCTGTTTAGCGCTGTATTACTCTTTTAGCACTCAGCTTGTATTAAAACGCGCGTCTCCTCAGTGTCCTACGGTATCGATACCGTTTTTATGCACTACCGCCTTATAAACTTGCACCGCTCTTTGCGCTTCATTTAATTTTAGAAGCTTACTGCTAAATTTCAATCTGCCGAGAATATAGCATGCAATTTTGTGCACTCCAAACTGATTGCGCACAAAAAAAGGGCGCTGTTGCATATAAGTACAAATACGTGGTTTTGCTGAAAATTGTGCTGGACAAGACAAATTTCTTTATTACCAAAATCAATAAAGCCGCATTTACTCAAGGTAACGGCGGCTTTATCCGATTTTTATTTGAAAACCACCGAGAGTAACCAAGTGGAAATTTGTGGCTCGTAAATAGTCAGAGCAAGAAGCTCATCATGCGTAATAACCGTGACATCACAGCGACAACCAGCTCAGCAATCCCTATTTTGGTGAGAGTGGGGATTGCTTAAGCTTTACATCATGCCCATTGCTCGTGGTAACCATAATGACAGTCCCGGCCAATACGTCACAATTACCAAGAAGACCAGCATTGTGCAAAGCCACGGCATGACGGCAACAGTCAGTTCAGTGATACTCATCTTGGAAATGCCACTGGCGACGTAAAGATTCAGTCCTACTGGCGGATGGCATAAACCAACCTCCATATTTGCATCAATCAAGATACCGAAATGAACCGAATCGATACCAAGACGGATAGCAGTGGGATGCAAAATCGGCGCCATTACCAAGATAATCGAGGATGGTTCCATCACATTACCAGCTAGCAAAAGCAGGATATTCGTAAAGAATAAGAACCCGGCACGACCCAATTCTTTTCCTAGAATCCAGTCAGCCATCAATTGCGGGATATTTTCATGTGCCATCAGGAACGAAAACAATACTGCATTGGTAATGATATATAGCAGCATCGCTGACAATGCAGCCGAATTGACCAAGACCTTAGGTGTATTCGCGATTTTCATATCTTTGTAGACAAAAACAGAAATCAGGAAGGCATATACCGCACTCATCGCAGCTGCTTCGGTCGCAGTAAAAATGCCGCTGTAAATACCCCCAATAATAATTACCACCAATAACAATCCCCAAATGCTTTCGCGAAATGCTTTCCAACGCTCAGCCCAAGTTGACCTCTTCATCCTGGGGTAGCCATTTTTCTTCGCCAGGAACCAGGTTGTTCCACACAGCATTGCCGTTAATAACATGCCGGGGAATAGACCGGCAACAAACAATGCTCCAATAGAAGTGTTGGTAGAAATCGCATAAATCACTTTTGGAATCGAAGGAAGCATCAGAATGCCGAGTGATCCGGCTGTAATAATGACCCCTGCGCCAAATTGCTTTGGATAGCCTTGCTTCACCATCGCTGGCAAGATAATAGAACCAATTGCAACCACCGTTGCGACACTAGATCCGCACACCAGAGCAAACATTGCGCAAGAAATAATTCCTGCTAACGCCAGGCCACCATGCCAGTGACCAACCATGCTAGTAGCAAAATTAATCATTCGCTTTGCCACACCGCCATGCGTAAGAAAATTACCGGCAAGGATAAAAAATGGGATCGCCATGATCTCAAATTTTTCTATTCCCGTAAAAAGCTTCAGCGCAACGGCTTCAATCGGCACCTCCGTTAGCAAGTACATGAACATCAATACAGTCAGGCCTAGCGCAATCGACACAGGTATACCCGTCAACATCAACGCTATCAACAAGGCAAATACAATCCCGACTTTACCAACCAAACATAAAGAACCCAGTGCAAGAGCAATGCCAATCAAAACAATAGTTGCCCGCTGCTTTGACATCTGCTTGATACCAAGTGTATCCATCGTAGCGCTCATTACACACCTCCCTTCATCGCAGTTGAAGAAGGCAGCTGAACAGCACTTTCCTCATCACTCAACCCATCAACGTGGGCATGATCATGCTGCGGCAATTCTCCGGTACGATAAAAAGTGTAAGCCACTTGTAAAAAACGGAAACACATCAAAAATGATCCCATCCATACTGCCGAATACACAACCCAGGTAGGCCACTCCAAATCTGGCGTCGTCGGCCCGTCGGACAAGTCCCCGGTATTGATGCCAAGCGCATGAAATAACGCATAGTGCATTCCGTTTTCCCACACAAAAGTTAAGCCCAAGGTACCGATGATGCTAGTGAAAATCGCACCACAAGCCAACGCAGTGTACACAGTTGCATTACGCCACTCGGCAGGCAGCCGGGTAACCAATACGTCAACACCCACGTGAACGCCGGCACGCACACCATAAGCGGCACCAAATTTCGCCATCCAGACGAACATGATGATGCATAGCTCTTGTGCCCAGCTAAAATGCAAGGAAAGCAGCCAGTCTTGCACGACAGGAATTCGAAAACCCGTGCCGTAGCGATGAAGTACTGAGACGAAAATAATGAGCGTAGCGCCGCCCATAAGAATGGCAATAATCCATTCTTCAAGATGGTCAAGGAATTTCATAAGCCCTCTTCGGGTAAGTTTGATTGAGTGTCAGCGTCCGGAACAAAGACTGCAAGCCTTTGTTTTCGGAAAACCAAATAAAATCGTTTACAGGGAGGGTTACTCCCTGTTTTATACAATTTATTTTTCGCCAGAAGAGGCGGATAATTTACGGATCGATGCGATCAGATCTTTACCGATACGACCTTCCATATCGGTCTGCACTGGCAACAAGGCTTTGCGCCATTCATTCTTCTCAGCCGGAGTCAGCTCATAGATCGTGGTTTTACCGGCCTTACGAATCGCATCCAGTGCACGACCGTTTTCCTGATCGGCAATCGCGTTGGCATAGGTCGTCGCATTTTTCATCGCTGAATCCAGCTCGGTGCGGATATCGGCTGGCAGGCTGTCCCAGAATTTTTTATTCACGATGACGGCATAACCAAGGTAACCATGGTTCGATACGGTCACATGCTTCTGCACCTCATGCATTTTTTGCGTGTACATATTGGATGGCGGATTCTCTGTACCATCAACTACCCCTGTTTGCAGAGCCTGATACACCTCGGAAAACGCCAGTACTTGTGGATTGGCTCCCAGAGCACGCATCTGCGCATCCAGCACTTTGGACGACTGAATCCGCATTTTCAAGCCTTTGAAATCGGCGGGTGCGCGCAAGGGCTTATTCGCAGACATCACTTTGAATCCATTGTCCCAGAACGCTAATCCTGTAATGCCTTTAGATTCAAGTTTTTGCAAAAGCCCCTTACCAATAGGACCTTCTGTCACCTGATGCAGTGTGTCTTTGAACGGGAAGATGTAAGGTAAATCAAATACTTCAAATTCTTTCACACCGAGAGGACCAAATTTTGCCAGTGACGGCGCCAGCATCTGTACCGCACCTAATTGCAAGGCTTCGAGTTCTTCCTTATCCTTGTACAAGGTACTATTTGGATACAGTTCAACTTTGACGCGGCCTTTGGTATTTTTTTCAGCAAGTTCTTTAAAACGTTCTGCCGCTTTACCTTTTGGTGTATCGCTTGCGACAACATGACTGAATTTGATGACGATAGGCGCCTGTGCAAAGGCCGCGCCGCTCACGACGGATGCAACCAGCATAGAACACAATAGGGCTGTGAGTTTCATTGATGTCTCCGGAAAATTATAGGGATCTTACTTTTATGTCCCGATTATTCTTTGCACCGGCAGTTGCCACAACTGTGGATAACCACAATCGGATTGCAATACAACATGCACTCAACAGGTGACTGAGGCTGTTTGACAGCGTTACACTAACAAGATAATGAAAATTTCCGCAAAATCCCGCTCATGGCCGAACCAGAAATGGCGCTGGCTGCTGCCTATTCTGCTGGTCAGCCTGTTTGTCACCACGCTGATCTGGCTACCGTGGCAAGCGCAAAGGATGGAGGCCAATGAGCGTCAGGAGCAATTGATCGCCGACACTCTGTGGGTAGAACAAGCGATCCAGTTCCAGCTAGGACGCGATGAAGAAATGCTGCGCCAGATCGGCACGGAAATCAACGCAGGCAAAATATCTCCGGCTCAAGTACACGAACGTTTCAAGACGCTGTTGAAAAGCAATCGCGAGATCCAGCGCATCGTCTGGTTCGACCATCACGATGTTGTCATCACATCGACTGCCGATACCTCAGCCAACTTTAACCAAACTCAGAGCGCTCCTGGCTTAGTAGAATCCAACGCAGCAGAATTCAACACTACCGAGGTTGACCGCAAGTTGCGCTGCCTGGCGCCGACAGCCGATGAGGCGAATAAAAAAACTTATCTGATGAGCTGTCAGATCCCCTTGATCAGTGCAAATCGTCGTATCGGCAGCATCGTCGTAACCTACTACTTATCGGGCATACTCGAAGAGATGGTGCCCTGGTGGTTCGCACAGGAAAACGAAATTTCGATTATTGATCTCGACGAAAAAATCTATGCCAAGCGATCCGCTGGCGGCCCGGGGAAAAATGTCTACACCCATAACCGTGCCCTGGATTTGCCAAACATTTCGCTGATCCTGCGCACCAATAGCAACAAGAGCGAGCCCAAACTACTCTCGAACCTGCTGGTACTGTCAGTCATCCTGCTATCAATCGGCCTGATCTGGAGCCTGCTCGCACTATGGCGCGATATCAACCGCCGTCTGGCTGCAGAAGGTGCATTGCGCCAGCAGGTCTCATTCAGAACGGCGATGGAAAACTCCCTGATCACCGGTCTGCGCGCACGGGATATGGAGGGCCGTCTCACCTATGTGAATCCGGCTTTTTGCAAGATGGTCGAGCACCCGGCAGAAAATATCGTCGGCAGGTTACCACCCATGCCGTATTGGGCACCCGAGGCGTTTGAAGAATATCGCCAGCGTTTTACACAATTACTTGCCGGTACTGTTCCATCCGAAGGTTTTGAAACGATTTATCAGCGTGCCAGCGGAGAGCGTTTTCCGGTACTGATTTACGAGTCACCTCTGGTGAATGATCAAGGTGTACAGACCGGCTGGATGAGCTCGATTCTAGACATCTCGGAATTAAAACGCGCACAGGAACTCACCCGTCACCAGCAAGAGATGCTGCACGCCAGTGCACGCCTTGCGACCATGGGCGAGATGGCGTCGATACTCGCGCACGAACTGAATCAGCCACTGGCAGCGATCTCCAGCTACACCACCGGCGCAATCAATCTGCTGCAATCAGATCAGACCAATCCTGACGATAAACAATTATTGCTGAGCGCTCTGGGCAAGGCCAATACTCAGGCGCAGCGTGCCGGACAGATCATTCGCAGCGTGCATGAGTTTGTTAAAAAAAGGGAAGCGAGCCGCGAGCCTGTTGACATGGCTACCTTGATCCAAAGCGTCATGCCACTGGTTGAATTACAGGCACAAACCTCTTACGTCAACATTCAATACATGATTGCCGAGCATCTGCCGCTGGTGCACGCGGACCGCGTGCTACTCGAGCAAGTGATCCTGAACCTGACTCGTAACGCGATCGAATCCATGCAGCAAAATCCACCTGAGCACTGCCTGTTACGCATCGTGATCAGACAAGAGTCTGGCTGTACAGCCGATCAGGCTGGCACGCCGCAGACAGTCAGCAATTGCATCGTCGTTGAGGTAATTGACCGCGGTCACGGCATTTCAGCAGAGGTTGCTGCACGATTGTTCTCGCCATTTTTCTCAACCAAATCGAGCGGAATGGGCATGGGACTAAACATCTGCCGTACCGCAATTGAGTTCCACGGCGGACAGCTCAGTCATCAGGATAATCCCGCCGGTGGTACTATCTTCAGGTTTTCGCTGCCGGTTTAATTGGCATTTCCATATATAAAAAAATAAAAGAGAGCCGTCACGCTCCCGTCAAAAATTCCTTCGGAGACTAAGTTTATGCTGCACATTGTGGATGATGAAGATGCTGTCAGAGATGCCCTGTCCTGGCTGGCCCGCTCGCGAAATATTGTCGCAACCAGTTATGATTCCGCCGAAAAATTCTTGTCCGCACTCGATCATCCCCTTCAGTTCGATCCTAAGGGTGACTGCCTGTTACTCGATGTGAGGATGCCGGGCATCAGCGGCACTGCCTTGTTCGATATGCTGACACACCGCCAGATCATACGGCGCTTGCCTGTCATCTTCTTGACAGGTCACGGTGATGTGCCGATGGCAGTCGACACCTTGAAACGTGGTGCCTTTGATTTTTTTGAAAAACCGTTTAACGACAACAAGCTCATGGACAGGGTGCAAGAAGCACTGGCACAGTCGCGCGAGGCAGGTGCGTCGGCGGTGATTCATGAACGTCTGGCGACCTTGTCTGCACGCGAGCGTGAAGTGCTCGATCTGATCCTGCTGGGAAAAATGAACAAAGTCATCGCCGATCAGTTAGGCATCAGCATGCGCACGGTCGAAGTACACCGAGCGCATATCTTTGACAAAATGCAGGTAAAAACTGCCGTCGAATTAGCCGGATTATTGAAGTAGCGCCAGCAAACAAGCTTGCTGATGCTCATTGATCCAGTTTGGCCGAGTTAGCCGATTTACTCCATCCATCTCAGCGCCATTCGCAATAGTACGCATATGTACGCATATTCTTTTGGTTTTTAGGGGAGTATAGTCAAATTTAGCACCAATTGCGCTGACTATACCGCGCACTTAAAATATACTCCTACCCAGTAAGATAACCTGCTCATGTCTGTTGCCACCCTCCTCGTCCCTGATTTTGCGCTTATCGTACTGGGCTTTTTGCTTGCCCGGTTTGCAAACTGGGGAGGACATTTTTGGGCTGGTGTCGAAAAAATCGTCTATTACCTGATGTTCCCGGCGCTGCTGTTCTACACCACGTCACGTACACCGTTCAACTTCACGACCACAGGACATTTTCTGCAAATCGCGTTTATCGCGACTGCTTGTGGCATGGCTTAGGTTATCTCGCCAAATATTTTTTTACCAGCGCACCGAGAGTATTTGAGTCCGGAGTACAAACCGCGTTTCGCTTTAATTCTTACATCGCCCTGGCGCTGGCCTCGCGCCTTGCGGGCGATCAGGGCACGGCATTGATGGCTTTGCTGATCGGTTTTCTGGTGCCTTTGTGCAATATGGCGGCGGTATATGCGCTGGCACACAATAGCGGCAAACTTCTCATCGAAATCGCTAAAAATCCGCTCGTCGTAGGTACCGCATCCGGCGTCATCGTCAATCTTTGCCAGATCCCGGTTCATGAAGCGATCAATGCGACGTTATCGCGTCTGGGCAATGCCTCGATCGCACTCGGTCTGCTCGCGGTTGGCGCTGGCATTCGCTTGTCTGCCTTACACGAAGCCAAAGCAATGGCGAGTTATTTTCTGACGATTAAATTATTGGTACTGCCACTGATCGCGCTCTTACTTGGCCAATGGATGCAATTACCTTTACTGCAATTACAAATCGTCGTGATTTTTTGTGCCCTGCCTACGGCATCGAGCGCCTTTGTCCTCGCAGCACGCATGGGTGGCAATGCACCGTTTGTCGCTTTCCTGATCTCGGCCAGTACCGTACTATCGGCGATCACGCTACCGTTCTGGTTATCGCTGGTGCATTGAGCCGATGGATGGTTAATTCCGCTGCTGGATTCACTGCAAAATCAGTAGTCAGATCAGTGACTACAACTCGACGCCATGCTGCTGCAAGGCCCAGATCACATGCTCGCGCACCATGTCCGACGGATGTTGCAACTGTGCCTGCAAAGCCTGGACAATAGCTGCATCGCCACGCATGCTGCTCGCCGCATTACCCAGTCCGACTGCGAGGTTGCGCAGCCAGCGCTCATGTCCGATGCGGCGTATCGGGCTACCTTCCAGATACCGCATAAACTGCGCCTCACTCCAGGCGAACAAACTCACCATGCTGGCATGATCAAGACCATTCCGCACATCAAAATCATCCACACTCGCTTGCTGGGCAAATTTATTCCAGGGACAAAATAACTGACAGTCATCGCAGCCATAGACACGGTTGCCGATCAAGGGTCGCAGCTCAACAGGAATACTGCCATGCAGTTCTATCGTGAGGTAAGAAATACAGCGTCGGGCATCAAGCTCGTACGGCGCAATAATCGCACGGGTAGGACACACATCGATACACGACTGGCATTGACCGCAATGCTCACTGACAGGCGCATCAACTGGTAAAGGAATATCGACCAGGATCTCGCCCAGAAAAAACATCGATCCGGCATCACGGTTCAGGAGCAAAGTATGTTTGCCGCGCCAGCCTATACCTGCTTTGGCAGCCAGAGCAACCTCCATCACCGGTGCCGAATCGGTGAAAACCCGATAACCCAGCGTACCGATTCGGGCTTCAATTTTATCGGCGAGTTGCTGCAAGCGGTTCCGCACTACCTTGTGATAATCGCGACCGCGTGCATACACTGAGATCACCGCCGTATCCGCCGACTGCATCTGCGCGCGCGCGTTGATGCGCCAATCGTCTTGCCCGCTTTTAGGCAAATAATTCATACGGGCAGAGATCACCCGCACCGTACCCGGCAACAGCTCCGCCGGACGTGCCCGCTTCATTCCATGGGCAGCCATGTACGCCATCTCGCCATGATGTCCGGCATCAAGCCAGGCCTGCAAACCCGGCTCGGCGTGACTCAGATCAATGTCGGCAATACCTAGATCAGCAAAACCGAGTTCCCTGCCCCAGGTCTTGATCTCCAGCGCCAGCGCTGCCAGATCGACCTGATCCCGGGATCGTTGGTCTGCGGCCAGGTATCTTTCTTCGTGTGTTTCTTCGTGCGCTTCTTCGTGCATTAAAGACTTCCGACGCGGTATGATGTGCAATGAAATTTCATCTGGAATGTATTACGGCAAATGTCACATTATAAAACGACACTGGCGGATGAAGCCGCCACAAAAGCGCTGGGCAAGCGCCTCGCCTTACACCTGCGCCCCGGTTTCAGCATTTATCTGCATGGCGATCTGGGTGCAGGCAAAACCGCCCTGACCCGCGCCCTGCTGCGCGCAGCCGGTCATCAGGGCCATGTCAAAAGCCCCACCTATAATCTGGTCGAAATTTATCAGATCCAGTTACAAGGACAAGACGTCAAGATCATGCATTTTGATCTGTATCGCATGACTAGCCCAGAAGAATTTTTGGAGGCGGGCTTCCGCGAAGAATTCAATGAGCATACCGTCTGTATTATCGAATGGCCAGAAAAAGCCGAAGGCATCTTGCCTCCCGCCGATCTCAATATCTTTTTACACATCGCCGGTCATGGCCGTGAGGTAGAATTGCAAGCCTTGTCTGACAAAGGTAATGAATGTTTAGCAAAACTGAATTTCGCTCCCAATCTGTAAGCACGTCGCCAGTCGCAAAAAAACGCCGCACCATCCTCAAGGCGGGGAGCACGCTACTCATTTCCATCATGGCACCCGATGTCGCCCTGGCAGCGATGGCAGCCCAGATACTGGCCGTACGTGTCTGGCCTGCCGAGGACTACACCCGCGTCACCCTGGAAAATAACAGCGATCTTAAAACCAGTCACTTCACAGTCAAAAATCCTGAACGTCTGGTAGTCGACATCGAAGGCATTGAACTCAATCCTACGCTCAAAGAGCTGGTCGCCAAGATCCAGTCGAATGACCCTTACATCAAACAAGTACGCGTGGGACAAAATCGGCCAAATGTCGTGCGGCTGGTATTCGACCTGAAAGAAGAAGTCAATCCGCAAGTTTTCACCCTGCAACCTGTCGGCAATTATCAGCATCGCCTGGTGTTCGATCTCTATCCCGCCAATCCGCCGGATCCCATTGCAGCGATGATAGAAAAAGGCGACTGGCATAAAGATCTGCCTAAAGATTTGACACCACCAAGAATCGACAGCAAATCCGAGAGCAAACCCGAGCTGAAGCCAGAACTCAAACCCGATCCTAAAGCTGATAAGGCAGATAAAACAGATAAGCCCGATAACAAGTCTGAGCACAAAACAGATCCGGCAACAGAGTCGGATAAAAACGCCGTCAAAACGCCGGTTTTGACACGCATGATTACGATTGCCATTGACCCCGGTCACGGTGGTGAAGATCCGGGTGCCATTGGTCGCGGTGGCAGCCGCGAAAAAGATGTCGTCTTGTCGATTGCTAAACGTCTCAAAGCCAAGATAGAACAAATCCCGAATATGCGCGTGATGCTGACGCGTGACGGCGATTATTTTGTACCGCTGAACGTCCGCGTTCAAAAAGCCCGCGCCGTACAGGCAGACCTGTTTATGTCGGTGCATGCCGATGCCTTCGTCAACTCAAGTGCCCGTGGCTCGTCGGTCTTTGTCTTGTCTGAAAAAGGAGCGAGTTCCAGTGCAGCACGCTGGCTGGCGGATAAAGAAAACGCCGCCGATCTGATTGGCGGCGTCAACATCAAAACCCATGACAAACAACTCGCCAGCGTCTTGCTCGATCTGTCCACCACGGCACAAATCAACGACAGCCTGAAACTCGGCAAGGTTGTACTCAGTGAAATCAGCAGCATCAACCGCCTGCATAAAGGCGCGGTCGAGCAAGCCGGTTTTGCCGTACTCAAAGCACCGGATATTCCAAGCATCCTGATCGAAAGCGCCTTCATCTCGAATCCGGAAGAAGAAGCCAAACTCACGGACGATACCTATCAGGATCAGATGGCCGATGCAGTAGTCAAAGGGATTAAAAAGTATTTTTCCAAGAATCCGCCACTGGCGAAGAATCGGCTGACCTGAACGCTGACGCGCTTACCGGCGGCAATTCGGCGGAGGCTAAATCTGGGGGAGTTGATCTAAGGGTTCAGGTCTACATTCTGGATCTGGACTTCAACATCCGAATCACAACCAATACCCGCAGCAATCCAGCGGCGAAACAAGCGTTGTAAAAGTCGCTGCAAAAACGGCTGTACGACTCTCTCGGCACCTGAACGGACGAAGGACGGCAAAAAAGACGGCAAGTAAGTCATCCAGCGCAAATACGTCGCAGGCGACGCCAGCAGGCCGCAACGATACAACTGATGATCGTCACTCCACTGCAAGGCACGGCACGCGCCGTGTCGCTGCCTCAGCCAGATCCGGGCGACAGGACAAGGCTCTGCCGCACAACACACGCCGCAACCGTTGCAGGCTTGTCCCGACGCCGGTTTTGCCGGTGCAGCGGGATGTAGCCAGATGGTTTGCAGCTGCGTTTTCATGATTTATTTTTTCAACATTCTCCGGCCGACTTTCCACAACGCACCGAGCACAATCGGGAATACTGCCGCACCGACACCGACCAGTACAATCGCATTCAGATGCTCGCGGACAAACGGAATATTACCGAAAAAATAGCCCGCTAAAACGACAGAAAACACCCAGAACAAGGCGCCGAGTATGTTGTATATCTGAAATGTCTTATGCGTCATATCCGACAAACCGGCAACGAATGGCGCAAAGGTGCGTACCAGCGGCACAAACCGCGCCAGTACAACGGTCTTGCCGCCATGTTTTTCATAAAATTCATGGGTCTTTTTGATCGCATTACGGTCTATCCATTTATGCTCGCGTTCCAGCACTTTATGACCGATCATGCTGCCTATCCAATAATTCAGCGAATTACCGGTAATCGATGCAACGATCAGCAGTGTCATGAGCAACCAGAGATCCATGTCACCACGGGCGCAGAAAGTGCCTGCAATAAACAGCAGTGAATCACCCGGTAAAAACGGCAAAATCACAAATGCGGTTTCAGAAAAAATAATCGCAAATAAGACGACATAGACCAATGTCCCATATTGCTGAATAACCAATCCCAATGATTTATCGACATGTAAAAGCATGTCCAGTAACTGCATGAAATCCATAATTCTCCTCGGTAGCGGCGCAATCATACACTAACGCCCATCCAAATTTGATGACGAGCACAGGTATAATCCTGGGATGAACGACACATCTACTCCCTACCGCCCTATCCAGGCCCTGTCTGATCAACTGATCTCCCAAATCGCCGCAGGTGAGGTAGTCGAGCGGCCATCTGCCGTCGTGAAAGAATTGCTGGAAAACGCTCTGGATGCAGGCTCCGGCAGCATCCAGATCCGGCTTGAAGAAGGTGGCGTCAAACGTATTGCCATCAGCGACAACGGACGTGGCATCCCGGCAGATCAATTACCTCTGGCGGTCGCACGGCATGCAACATCTAAGATCGCCTCGCTGACAGAATTAGAGAACGTGGCCACGCTGGGTTTCCGCGGTGAGGCGCTGGCATCGATTGCCTCCGTTGCCTTACTGACGCTGACTACCCGCACGGCAGAAGCGCCGCATGCGTGGCAAATTGAGAATGGCAAAATCTCCCCCGCCTCTGGCGCGCAAGGGACAACCGTGGATGTCCAGGACCTGTACTACAACACCCCGGCGCGTCGCAAATTTTTAAAATCCGAACAAACCGAGTTCGGTCACTGTGCCGAGGTCGTGCGCCGCATTGCGCTGGCGCGTCCCGATGTGACGTTTTCGTTATCGCACAACGGTAAAGCGGTCGATCACTGGAATGTCAGTGCGATTGATAAGCGCAGCGCCCACATTCTGGGTGAGGCCTTTGCCAATGCCCGCCTGCCTCTGGACGAGAGCGCAGGGCCATTGCGTCTGCATGGTTTTATCGGCTTGCCAACCGCATCGAAAGGTCGCGCCGACGCCCAATTTTTTTATGTTAATGGCCGCTTTGTCCGGGATAAACTGCTGACCCATGCTGTCCGCGCCGCCTATCAGGATGTATTGCACGGCGACCGTTATCCATCTTACGTGCTGGCGCTCGACCTTGATCCGGCGCTGGTCGATGTCAATGTCCACCCGTCAAAAATTGAAGTCCGTTTTCGCGATAGCCGTGCAGTGCATCAGTTTGTATTTCATGCAGTGAACCGCGCTCTGGCACAAACGTCGACCACGGCGTTTGGTACCGTACCGGCACCTGCGACAGCGATGGCGCCGCAACTCAACGGTACAACCAACGCAACAAGCACAACGAACACAACATCAAACGGCAGAATGCCCTGGCTAAGCGGCGAACAAACCACCTTCGGCGCACAATTTTCACCGCAACCCCTGGGTCAGAGTGGCTACGACTACGCACCGCAACACACTGCCCAAGCCGGGGTCGCCCAGAGCTTGCAAAATTACGGTGCCTTGTTCGCCCGTGACCAGAATAGCGATACCAGAACCGGCAATTCAATTACTACAGGTAGCGCTGAATTACCGGCAGATGAACATCCGCTTGGCTTTGCACTGGCGCAGTTGCATGGCGTATATGTCTTGGCACAAAACAGCAAAGGACTGGTGCTGGTTGACATGCATGCAGCGCATGAACGCATCTTGTATGAGCAATTAAAAAATGCGCTCGACGCCAATAGTATGCCGGTTCAGCCGATGCTGATCCCGGTGACGTTTTATGCCGATGGCGTCGAAGTCGGCACGGCAGAAGAGCATCAGGCTACCTTGCAGGCCTTGGGTTTCGATATTGCCGCCATCTCCCCGACCACGCTGGCGGTGCGTTCTGTACCAGCCTTACTCAAAAATGCCGATGCCCAGTCACTGGCGCGTGATGTGCTGCGTGAGGTCAGAGAGTTCGGCGGTTCGCGCGTGCTGATTGACCGCCGCAATGAATTATTAGGCACGCTGGCCTGCCATACCGCCGTGCGCGCCAATCGCAGCCTGACCGTCATCGAAATGAACGCCCTGCTCCGCCAGATGGAGCAGACCGAGCGTGCCGATCAATGCAATCACGGCCGGCCGACTTGGGTGCAACTGGGATTAAACGACCTCGATAAAATGTTTTTGCGTGGTCAATAAGATGCACCTATAAGACATCAGCAAAAATTAAAACCGCACACCACAGAAACGCGGAGACACAGAAAGAAGCAGGAGTAAAACGGCTGCCTAGGATATCGATATCAAGGGAATTTTAAAAATGAATCCCTAAGCGGAATGCGCCTCCTGGCACGAAAAGCCTCTGCAAGCCGCGTCAACAGTGCGGATTCATTATCAGGAACTTCTAAAAACCTTTTAACAGATACGTTATGGCCCCCTTACTTCTACCACTCTCGCCTTTTCTCTGTGTCTCCGTGTCTCGGTGGTGAGAGGTCTTGATTTTGCGTAAGTCCCGCTGGTAAATCCTGACCTATTTTTATCAACACCGATGTTATCAACCTTAACCAAATTAACCAAACAGGCAGTATGAGCATACGTCACAAGGTCATCGCCATCATGGGCCCGACCGCCTCGGGCAAAACGGCTGCCGCGCTCGAAATCGCCCGCCACATTCCAACCGAAATCATCTCCGTTGATTCGGCACTGGTATATCGCGAGATGGACATCGGCACCGCCAAACCCAGCGCAGCAGAACTTGCATCAGCACCACATCACCTGATCGACATTATCGACCCGGCCGATGCCTACTCCGTTGCCCAGTTCCTCATTGACACCAGGCGACTCGTGGACGAGATCACTGCGCGTGGCAAACTCCCCCTACTGGTCGGCGGCACGATGATGTATTTCAAAGCCCTGATCAACGGCCTCGACGACCTGCCCGCAGCCGATCAGGCACTGCGCGCCGAACTCGACGCCGAAGCCGCACGCGACGGCACACCCGCGCTGCATGCCCGACTAGCCACGCTGGACCCAGTAACGGCCGCACGATTAAAGCCAAACGACTCGCAACGCATCCAGCGCGCACTGGAGATCATCGCTCTGACAGGCCAGCCGATGTCCGAACTGCTGGCACAACAACCAAAAGCCGAAATGCCATTCGAGATGCTCTCGCTGTCACTCGAACCATCAGACCGCGCCGTCCTGCACCAGCGTATTGCCAGACGCTTTGACATCATGCTGGAACAAGGTTTTCTGGACGAAGTACGCCACCTGCGCGCACGCGGCGACCTGCATCCCGACCTACCATCGATGCGCTGTGTCGGCTATCGTCAGGCATGGGAATATCTGGACGGCACCTGCGACCTGAACGACATGCGCGAACGCGGCATCATCGCCACCCGCCAGCTAGCCAAGCGCCAGCTCACCTGGCTACGCTCCATCCCAGAGCGCACAGTCATTGATTGCCTCGGTCAAAACCCGACAGAAACCCTGCTCCAGCACGCCATCTCTTATCAAAATTCCTAATAAAAAAAGCAAACAATATCAATTGATATTGAAAATCATCATTTGATATTGACACCAATAAGTCAAAATGGCATAATTTCGGGCTTCTTGGTGATATAGCTCAGTTGGTTAGAGCACAGCACTCATAATGCTGGGGTCGGTGGTTCAAGTCCACCTATCACCACCAGAATTTAGTCATTTCAATCAATGACTTACAAAACATAACGCCGACTCCTCAAAGTCGGCGTTTTTGTTTGTGGACCGTTTGTGGACCGATCGTGCGGGATTTATCTCACTCACCCTTGAACGTTTTGAAGATACCGCAGGCATTGGCCAACACGTCCTATTTGCCTAATCTTTAGACCCCTTCACTTTTAATGGCCAGGCTATATTCCATCTGGATTTACCTTCGACTTCGCAATATAAGATTCAATAATGGAATTCATCCTAGGGACTACAAAAGCCGCCCACTCAGGGCAAACACCGTGGGGTACTAGATAACCCTTTTCCGATGCTTCTTGGTTGTACTTGGAAATCGGAGTTCCTATTTTTAAGTAATGCTTACCCGTCTGATCTCGATGTAAATAAAGCTGATATCCGTCATGCTCAAGATAAGGCACAGGACGTAGATCACCCTTCGTATGTCTGCCCTGTATATTTGACGTGTACGCCGGACAGCTCTCCTGCCAAGTTTCCCTAATAGCCGCGTTAAGTGATTCAATGAGATCATTCCCATATTTCTTGAACAGCGCTAAAAAAGTAAGCTCCCGTCGGTGCTGCTTACGGCGCATGGCATCGCGAAATTTTCTATCTTCAGCTTGCCGTGCTTTTTCTTTCTCCCTTTCAGCAATATCACATATAAATTGCGACTCAATGTCCAGGTAGTACTCCTCAATGTCCTGCCTTGCTGCCAACCCCATCACCAAAGGGTTATACTCATTTTTATTAAATGGGACTGTCATCACAAGACTTTGCTCAGGTGAATGGTCCGAGTAACGCTTTCCACCTTTCCCGGATACATTAATATACAAACTACCGCCTATAAATCCGGAGAAATCAGGCCCTTGAGCAGCCTTGGCCGCGATCAGAGCTTGCGCCAACAATTCAAATGTAACTTCGCCCTCTAACTTAACTCTCATTACTTTCCTAAAGATTTTGATTTAAAAAATCTTCCCAATACTCAGTCTCGTATCGCGAATAGAGGAAGATTACCCGTGGTCTGATCACCATCATACCCACAACATAGAGGGATGCCAACATCCTCACCTCATGCCCGAGAAAAAGTCTTAGTAGCGTTTGGTTTCGCCGTGCGGCGAACCAGAAAAGCGCAAGGCATATCGCAAGAAGAGCTGGCGCTAAAATGTGAGATAGACCGCTCATACATGGGAGCAATCGAGCGAGGTGAGCAAAATCCCGGGCTGCTGCATCTTGCCCGGATAGCTAAGGCACTTAGCGTCAAGATTGAAGAGTTGATGGCCGCAGCAAAAATATAGGTAATCGACCTTTGCGGCCCTCTATTGGTAGAGAACGAAAATCTCTACCAATTCATCCAACAGAAAGTATAAGTTGACGAATGAATTTTTCTTTATTATTATTCGTCCCGCAGAGTTGCGTCCAGAAAAAAGCCCGCTGCCACAATTAAAATCAAGTTATCCGAATCGCCTTACGGCGATTTTTTTTTGCCTAACTATCTTTGGCATCCTCAGAAGTGCACCTACCAAGCGTAGACACACGGTGAACTAGATTGAGTCAGTTATGAGCAGTCATGGATCTGTTTGTGATTCAATTAGGAATCATCACATGATTTCTAATGGGGGCAACCATCAGCCAAATTTTGATTCTCTTGATACAAGGAGGCTTCCTGCCACAATTCAACTCAAATAATTGAGCCCTTGTAGCAGAGTTGGAGAAAAGTGTTTTTTTCATGCAACTCGCTCAGCTTAAATGCCTTGAGGCGGTCCTATGGAGCTTCTCCATTCAACATTGCATTTACTTACAACCAACACGCACCACACTTGCGGTGGCTTTTTTTAAAAAACTATGGAAATTCAACTACTAACAATCAATGAAGCATCCGAAATCTTACGCGGATCGAGAGACATTCCCTAGGTATCGAGAGAATATCGTAGGCTCATCCCTTATCTATGTATGAACAGCATTATCAGATATCGCAAATAAGATATTGAGAACTTTCTCAATGAAAGCCTAACCCGCTAACCCTTACCGCCTCTCTTCAACGTTAACCGCCTATATGGCGGTTTTTTTATTTCTACTTATTACTTGAATGTCATCACTAAACAATATTTACGGTCAGCTCGCCACAAGCAGCAATGAACTATTGAATGAAGAATCAAGCAGTGAAGTCCCACGACTTTTTAACGAGCTATTGGGTTTATCAATAAAGACTGCAACAACTAGGCCGTTTCTTTACTCCTGGCTAAAGCAACAGCGCGGAAGATTACGCAAAATGCGTCGGACAATTGCCGCTGATGCCAAGCTGCATATTCGACAACGTCCGGGTTGGCGATGTGCGATGCTCACACTTACTTACGCGCCAGAGCGGCAATGGGAATCTGGTCATCTACCAAAGATATTAAGTGCAATTAGAAAGTATTTAAAGCGCAAAGGTGCTGAGCTTAGATATCTGTGGGTTCTAGAACAGACAAAGCAAGGCTGTCCACACTATCACGTGCTGGTATGGCTGCCACCCAGCCTCGAATTTCCCATGCCAGACCTAAGGGGCTGGTGGCCATGGGGAATGACGCACTCTACTTGGGCAACATACTCGGTAAGCTACATCACAAAATATGCCAGCAAATGTAATCCCAGGTACCCACTGCCAAAAGGAGCGAGACTTTATGGCAGTGGTGGGCTGAGCGGAGCAGCTAAGATTGAATCAAATTGGAGCAAATTGCCGCCATGGGCCAGGGGCCTTGTTTCTAGATCAGAGGAATACTACAAGCCAAAAGGTGGAGGCATTACCTTAAAAGTGACAGGAGAGATTCTGCTAGCTCCATTTAAAGCCGTATTTAAACACGGTAAAGTCGAAATGGTAAAACATCCTAGCATTTCCATGCTGGGAACTATCTAGTCTGACGCTTACTTTGATTATTACGCAATTATTGGTACGCAATAACTTGGTACGCACCAAGGTACGCAACAAAACCTCGCCGTTCCGATCCCCAAACGTATCGCTGGGAGTGTCAATTCAGTTAACCTGGTGATCATTGACTGAAGAAACATTTGCACTATTGTAAGCGCTGTCACTGTTATCTATGAGATTCAGAAATTAACTGCGATCTTTGCCTATCAAAAATATTATTACCATTCACTAGTTAAGAAAATAAAATACATTACCATGCAAAAACTAACCTTTACTGTATCTGAATTTTGTGAAACTCACGGAGGTATTTCAAGAAGCTTTTTCTATAAACTCGTAAGCAAGGGGATAGGTCCACGTTTGATTAAACTGGGTGGACGCACAATCATAAGCGCGGTCGCTGCTGCAGAGTGGCTAGCGGAAATGGAGTCTAGGACGGTAAGTGCAGCAGACCTTTGTGATCCTCGTTAAAAGGTGTCAACCTGAATTGGATGCCAATGGCCTCTATAGAAGGAACCTATAGTGCTCCTTGTCTGTTTCACGGGCTGCATGGCACAGTTCATCCAAACATACCGTAAATTGCTCCAACTCCTCTCCTGTAAGTCGTTTCACACGCTATCCATCAATAGGCCGGTAGGCATTTGGATTATTCAGCGCAGATAGAATCTCAAAGAGCGGTGCCATACAACTAGATAATATTGTTGATAATCGAGTATTACACCACCGGTCCCTAATGCTATTGTTTTCTCTAAAACGACAAACATTCGACATAGAAGCATTCAACATAGAAAAGGGCTTTTAGTTCTGTGTTCGAAGATCAAAATGATTGCATGGGCAGCCTTTCGCCAAACACAAGCAATCATTGCACAATCCCCAAAATCGCTTTCACAACACAAATAATACAAGTGACTTTTGAAGCTTGGCTATTTATAGCGGCTTAACTTTTTATACACTAGTCCTACTATTTTCTACTCAGGTGACCGCTTTACTTCCTGATACAGGATGTTACATCTTTGCCGATCCTATGTTGGATATCGAACAGAAGTTGACATTGATCTAACACATAGTGCACCTACCCGTGATAACCAAGGCAACAAAAAAACGAAGTGGATCGTTCTTTAATTTCCAAAGTCGTTTAGAAGTTTCCATACTGGTTAATTTATCCTCGGTACTGTTTTGCTCACATAAACGGTGATCGTTACGAGGGCTCTCGAGTTCAGGCAAGAGAGTCTTTACACTAAATAGCAAGTTGTTAAACCCCAATAACAGAGTAACTTTCGTGCACTCTAGGAGAAATAAAATGGCTACAAACTCAACCAGCAAAAACGATGACAAAGGTTCTAACACTAATAAATCCGGCAGTGATTCGAGCGGCAGTAATTCAAAACAGGGTAATTCTTCTGACTCGAAATCTGGCTTTACTTCAGGTTTAAAAGGAGCGCCATCTTCAGGCTCTCATTCCGGTGCTCAAGGTGGAACACCAGATCAACAGGTGAAGGCAGGTCAGCAAAGTCACAAAAATGACGATCACGAGGGCAATAGTAAATCCTCTGATAAATCAGCAGGCTCCTCAGGCAGCGGTAATTCTCACTCAAGCTCTGGCTCTCATTCTAAATCGGATAGTGCCTCTAAAAGCCGTTAATGGGTGTTACGCCATTAATTAAAAGGGGGCTGCGTAATACGTTGTCCCCTTTTACAAAAAGACAGCTTCATTCTGGTTCTTATTATGACGAAGAGAGGTTGGAAATGAAAAATGCTATCAGCGACGAAAATTCCATCAACACCCCAAATATTTTCGATGTGAAGCGATATATTTCACATAGTTATTTGCCGATATATCAATCCAAAGAATTTCGGCAGAACAAAATTTTGAACAGTCTCGAAGACGAGAATTTACTTATATCTCCTCTCGAACTTATTGAACTTTCAGTCGGTCAACGTCTCTTTGAATTCGGATCCTACGTGCCTTACGTGTATTTCCCGACCTCTGCAATCGTTTCCCTGTTATATGTCTTAGAGAACGGCAGTTCTACGGAGATTTCAGTCGCAGGCAGCGAAGGTATGGTAGGTATTTCCGCGCTCATGGATAAGACTGCGCTGGGTGATGCTGTAGTGCAGTCTGCAGGCCGTGCGTTCCGAATAAAACCGCGCGCAGCCAGACAAATGTACGACCGGGGGGGGGATTTTCAAAAGTCCACGATGCTTTACATACATAGTTTGCTTTCTCAAATGACACAGAATTGTGTATGTGGAAGGCACTATACAATAGAACAACAACTTTCTCGGTGGCTTTTAGAAAGGTTTGATCGCTCAAGCATAAAAGAAATAAAAATTACCCAAGAAGTGATCGCCAATAATTTAGGCGTGCGGCGAGAAAGCGTTACGGAGGCTTCCCGTAAGTTACAAGATGCGGGTCTAGTTCGATGTACACGTGGATGCATCACCATATTGAATAGGAAGGATCTGGAGCTACGCGCCGGTGAATGCTACGAGATGGCGCGACTTTGATTTGATATGGTACAAGCTTAAAAAAACTCCACTAACTATTTAGAAACGGAATTAATTAATAGCTAATCCTATCTGGTTAATCTGTCTCGTATTGATGAAACGCCCAAGTTTAAAATATCGTAATTCAACGTTTAAAGCCGTTTGTGCAATGCGCTTGACTAACTCACTAGAAGCATATTGATGTTAGCTTCTTACTGAATATTCCTGTCAAATTCTTTGTCCAACGGCTTTAGTTTTTCTCTTCCTAGTACAATATATTTTGGTAAATTTCTAGGTTGAAGTTAATAGAGCATGAAATTTATACATATTTTTTGCAGACTACAAAGCAGACAAATGGCGCCTGCTTTGAAGAGCTTTTTATGTGACTGGATCCATTTAAGCCACATTCAAATCTGATAATCCACTTTGACATTTTTGGTTGAAACGAGTCTACGGGTTATACATTTTAGGAATCGTTTTTGAGCGATAAGCCAGCAGTAAGGTTAGTCGGATCGACTCTATAGCCAGCTTCTTTAATGACAGATTTTAACTGGTCTGCTGAACTCCTATTTTCGTCGTACTGTACGTTCGCGTCATTATCAACAAGTGAAACTGTGACGTTATTAACGCCTGGTACTGCTTTTAGTGCTTGTTCCACAATACTGGCGCAGTGGTCATCAGTCATTCCTTGTATTTTTATATTCTCTATTTGCATAGCGATACCTCTTTAGTTAATTTATTTAAAAATGATTTACATGCCATTTTCCAGCCTTGTGACATTGCTGTATCTATAAGGTAAGAAGTAAAAGAATTTATCTCTGTTATTCGGTATCAAAGCTCGGTGTTCATTAATAGTGATATAGCTAACTTCATGAATGTAGATAGTAATTGAGGCACCGATCGATAATTTTCAGAGGCCGAATATTACTAATCACAGAAGGAACTATTTCTTACTTTTTACATAGATCGGCATCGTTTTTAAACTTAATTGATCAATGAGTTTCAATAAATTATTCCGGCTAAATTGATTTTGAGCCGATGGTAAAGTTTTTAGGTTCGACATTTCGGTTTCATTCAAATGAGTGCTCAAAGTAAGATAAACCGGGTCTAAATATAATGAACAAGTTAATGAACAAATAAAGCAATCAGAATTACGATAGGGATGGGAATGCCAAGTAGTAATAGCAAAATTGAGCGCATCATAGTCTCCAATAAAATAAATGAATGATTGAAATCAGAATTTTTTACTCCGAAGAGTACTTACTCGGGCAAATGTGCTCTATCTCGTTGACTTCCGCCTATGGTCGCAGAAAGGCTGGCGACAAATGCACCGATAAGTAGATTGATAAACATCCATAAAGCAGAATTGGCAGCCGCCTTGCGTGCCTTATCAGCCGATTCTTTTAAGGCATTGCTGGTGTCTGACACCGACTTACTCCATTGAGAGTAGATCATGTCAACACGCTTCTCAGCATCGATTGGAGTCAATCCCGTGCGTTTAGTAATGACTTTAGAAAGGTAATCACGGTCAGTGTGGCTCAAGGCTCCACTAAGAATATCTTTGGATAAAATTTTTCCCACCTCAGCACGTGCCGCGGTGTTTGCATCCAAAGAACCATCATCAGACCGTAGCAACATCTCTGAAAAATAATCGACTGGATTAGTTTTCATATCGCTTGCTATTGCAGCTGATGCAGTTACTACTTTAGTACCAATGTTTGATGCTTCGTTAAGGATACTTTGAGCCGCACTGGCCAATATCCCAACAGTCATTAGTGAGGCAACAGCCCATGCAAGAAAACCATGGGCTGTGTCTCTAAAATAGACTTCGTTATTATGTAAATTACTCCATTTGATGCGCAATCTACCTGCTAAATATCCACCAACCCCAGATGCAGCAAGTTGTGTAAACGTGACCCAAGCAATTGCTGATACTCCCATGACAGTGGCGTTATAGGACCATGGTGAGACGTTAGATAGACCTAAACCGACGCCCAACATCAATAAGATTAATGAGAGCGATGCCGCTGCCACTGCACCTGCCAGTACGGCCGCCCAAGAGACTCCTGAACTACTTACACAGGATGAGTTTTCATTACTGATTTCAAGCATATTTGCATCGGTAGGATGATTTTGCATATTGCCTCCCATATCTCGTTATTAGTTTTACTCGTTTTACATGGATCAAAGCTGGGGCAGGAGCATTCTTAAAATTGCTCTTTACGTTCACTCATTTCCTCACCAAGAGCTATCAAATCCAACCTCGTTTTTCGGACTAGCGGAAACATTTCCCGTTCTTCTTCCAACACATGATGTTCAATTTGCTCTGATAACACTTTTACCTTAGCATCGTATAAATCATCGCTTGGGTCCATTTCCTGAATCTGTTCTATAAGGTCTTTAGCACTGGCGTGTTCAACCACTGCCTCATCCATTAAATCGTCGTTACCGATTACTTCTTTGACTGCAGGATAAAAAATTTCTTCTTCGATTTGAGTATGAATGAGCAGTGCATTACAAATTGTATCTACAAGTCTTTTTTTACTTACCGTTGATCGGTCACTAAGCTCATCAAACTCCGCAAACATTGCTTTAACTGCGCGATGATCTGTAATAAGAATTCCGATTGCGTCAATGCTCTTTGAGTTCATAAATGATCCTGGGTTATGGGAAAGAAAATACAAGAACGTGCTGAGAATATTCGCGACTCAATGCGGTGTATGTACGGCGTCTCACATTAAATTGGGATTTCTTTTTAGCTAAAAAAGATTGGCATTCTCTGAGGAAATTTCTGCTTAGATGAACTTGATTTTGTATTTGTGTGCTATCGAACGGACAAGAGTATTAATCCAATTCAATCTATAAGTTCACCAGAGGAGAATTAATATGAGTTATGTAAAAAACGACACTTATGGAATGTACGCTACCAGTGAATCAGGTAACAACAAGGGACCAGGTCCAGAATTAATGGGCGCAAATACATTGATTGGTAACCATGTACACAATCCACAGGAAGAACATTTAGGCGAGATAAAAGAAATCATGCTCAATATGCGGACAGGCCAAATTGCCTATGCTGTACTCGCTAGCGGAGGACTCTTCAGCATTGGAGAAAAGCTGTTTGCGGTTCCTTGGAGCGCTCTAAAACTGGACACAGCGAATAAACGCTTTGTACTTAATATAAAGAAGGAACGGTTTGAAAATGCCCCAGGATTTAATTCTGATCAATGGCCGGACATGGCAGATAGTAATTGGGCCGAAACAGTACGAACCTTTTATGACACTCCCCGGAGCTGATTATGAAAAATCAATTTTCTAAGAATTACCTCCCTAAAATCTTGAGCATAATCATGCTTGGTTGTAGCGTCACGCTCGGCCCTATTACTGCTTTTGCGAATGAGACGAAGGTAAGTTTAACCGGAGCAGAAGAGACTCCACCAGTTAAAACTTCAGCCAAAGGCATCGGCAGCATTTCCGTCAACAAGGATAAATCTGTGACTGGCATGGTGACTACCACAGGATTAGCCGGAACCCTAGCTCACATACATTTAGGCGCAGAAGGAAAGAAAGGGCCTCCCATTATTACTTTGGTAAAATCGGGTGATAGTGGTTGGGTCGTGCCACCAAGATCAATCCTCACAGACGACCAATACGCGAGCTACAAAGCAGGAAATCTTTACATTAACGTACATAGTGCAGAAAATAAAGACGGAGAGATTCGAGGGCAATTAAAACCGTAATTAGCGACTGTATTTTCTTAGAAGGCAAAGACGGACATAAGGTCTGGGTCTACTGGTAAAAAGACTAAATAAAATATTAGAAATGCGGTTTTTTTCACCAAAAAAACTATTAGGTCGTATGGTGTGATTCCAAATTCGTTGAATTTAATCTAGTTTTATAATAACCAGCTCCTTGACCCATTTTTAAAAATACTGAAAATATTTAATGAGACATATGTAGCGGCGGATTCATAACAACCGAATATTTCCGATCTTGCTTATGTTGAAAAAGATACTAGATTTTTATTTTCAACTCCACCGACTTATTGTTCACCGCAGATCAGATTATTTTTTGCATGCTGATATAAACGATCCGTGAGGTTCATTTCCGTTACCAGATCCACTGGCAACGGAAATGTACTACAAACATAATTCAAGTCACAGGTGGGTCTGTCTCACGACGAAAATAGCGATGTTCACCCACCATCGTCTTAAACACCTCAAGGGAGTCCACGTTAAAATCATCATCGACTTTCATAACCGAATAGTCCGGGGATCCATCAACCAGCGTATCTGGTATGCCCGCTGCGTCGAGAAGCATGCCAGGTGCCCCAAAGGCAAGAATCAGCTTACAGTGGCGATGCTGCAGACGAAGGAACTCGAGGGCTTGTGCATTCGATGCAAGACTATCTGTGACATCTTCACCTGGCAAAATAATTACCGCATCATACAAAACAGATGGGCCAGTTTCAAAAGTAATTTCTACGTTTAGAGGATCTCCTGCCGCCGAACGCAATTTTCCTAATGAATTGCTTACGATGCGTGGAACTGCTCCATCATCAAGCAATGAGGTATAAATTGCCCGTGCTGTTAACGCATTAACACCATGCTCTGCTAGAAGAGCAATTCGCCTGGTCTTGATCCCCATTTTTCCTGGACGAGCCTTCAAGGATAAGGCAGGTGAAGGTTCATAGTCATGCACAGGTGTATCGGTTGCAGGTTGCATAGGTGCAGGTATTTCTATGCCAAGACCATCAGCAACTCCTGCACACAGAATAATGTCGACATTAGCTAAGAGAGATACAACCCGGTGTCGTACTGCCGGGGTTTGTACACGGGTCAGTTCAAAGCGGAATGCGTTAACAATGTGAGCCTGCTCAATTGGCGTCTGACTAATCCAGAACAGTTTAGCTTGTGCAAAATGTTCGGCAAATTTTTCTGGTTTGCCACGCACCTTATCGTCAGCAATTGTTTGAGGAAAACTCGTAAAGCCCGAACGCCCCGCTTGAAAAGGGCAACCACCTGCGAGAGAATTTGGCTCATATGAGACCCTGCCCCGATGAATCGCTTGGCGATGCATTCCATCTCGTTGATTATTGTGAACCTGAGCTACAGACGAATTTACGGGAATTTCGTGGAAATTCGGTCCACCCAGACGACTGATTTGCGTATCTAAATAAGAATGAATTCTTCCTTGCAGTAAAGGGTCGTTAGAAAAATCAATGCCCGGAACGATGTGAGCTATGCAAAAAGCGACTTGTTCAGTCTCTGCAAAAAAATTATCAGGATTACGGTTGAGTGTCATCTTACCGAGAGGCGTGATGGGAATTATTTCTTCTGGAATAAGTTTGGTAGGGTCAAGCACGTCGAATTCAAATGCATCCGCCTGCTTTTCTGAAAATACTTGAATACCGAGCTCATATTCTGGAAATACACCTGCCTCAATCGCCTCCCATAAATCCCGGCGGTGAAAGTCTGGATCAGCACCTGTAAGCTTGACTGCTTCATCCCAGACAAGTGAGTGTGTGCCCGCAATAGGCGACCAGTGAAACTTACAAAAAACGGATTCGCCTTGTTCATTGATAAGACGGAAGGTGTGTACACCAAAGCCCTGCATCATCCGATAGCTACGCGGAATAGCTCTGTCAGACATTTGCCACAGCAGCATGTGAGTTGATTCAGGTGTCAGGGAAACAAAATCCCAGAAGGTGTCATGTGCACTGGATGCCTGCGGCATGGCGTTATGAGGCTCCGGTTTTACAGCATGCACGAGGTCTGGAAATTTCATAGCATCCTGAATAAAAAACACAGGAATGTTATTACCCACTAGATCCCAATTACCTTCGTCAGTATAAAACTTTACGGCAAAGCCTCGAACATCGCGAACAGTATCAGCAGAACCTCGCTCGCCCGCAACAGTTGAAAAACGAACAAATACGGGAGTTCGTTTACCTGGCTCAGCGAACAAGGATGCACGAGTAAGGCCACTAAAATTTTCGTAACACTCAAAATAGCCATGAGCTGCGGAACCCCGAGCATGTACGACTCGCTCAGGAATTCGTTCGTGATCGAAATGTGTAATCTTTTCACGCAGAATGAAATCTTCCAATGCAGTAGGTCCACGTAGACCGATCTTCAAAGAATTTTGGTTGTCTGCAATTGGCACGCCTTGATTGGTGGTAAGGCGCTGACCAGATGCATCGACTCGAACACGATCCAATGGTCCAATGGTTGAATTAACTCCTAACGCTGGCTTGCCGTCTCCAAGCTTGTCTGACGCGACTGATTCCATTGCAGTACTTGCGGTAGCACTTGGAGAAGAAGGTTTTGCCGTAACACCAGGAAGGGGGTCACGAGCAAAATCTCCATACTCGCTAGCTTTGGTTATATTTTCGGGAATAGCAGCAGCAAGTTTTAAAGCGCTTCCAATTTTTTCGATCAAATAGGGGGAGGTAACATCCATGGCACCCAAAGACTTGGGAAGTTCATTCGCGGAAGGACCTGAAACGGTGCTCAATACGGAGCCTGCACCATCAGTTGAGGAGAGAGAATCTTTTTTATTCATGGTGCGAGCCTTAATAACATCGATAAGAAAAATATGTGCGCACGCAAGTACGGCACTGCGTCTCCAGATCTTGACAATGCCTGTTTGAGTGGTGCGAGCAAACTACACGCAGTTCTTCCAAGCTCGCATCTACAGACATATAAAGGGCATGTTCAACTTGTTGAACAGAATTAATATCCAAATAATCCTGATAAAAATCGAGATTATTTTGGCTAATTGAAACAACAATTTTTACGAACGATTTTCCCAACCACGACGTGCTGCCTCTGCATGCCCTTGGGAATCGCCAAACCAGCCACCATGTTGCTCATCATCACTTTGATTATTGCGCTTGCTAGATGATCGAGAACTTTCATCGTCACTACCTTACGATGGTCTTCTTTTAACAGCTGATCTGCGTCTGACGGTTTTTCTAAGTTAGCTTCAACTTGATTTTTTTAGAGTCACTTTTTACTTCTACTTGGGATGCTGACTTCCCTTCGATCGGCTGCGAAGTCCCGCTTTTTTTCAGATCCAATGCAGCATCAGTCGACAAAACGTCAGTTGATTTTTTCGCCATAGCAATCATCTCTCTTTAAATGGTTATCAAACGGTGAGGAGCACTATGAATTGAATAATTAGCCACTACTGTGCGATATCTAACAATGGGCTTAGTGAGTATGTAACGTTATGTATCTCAAGCCGAAGCGATCAGACATTTAGAAAATTACGTAAGGAACCGCTCAAGCGTACCTATCGTGGAAGTACAGATTTACAAAGTTCACTAGAATAATTTGTATGAAATATACGATCTACGGGATGTGAGCAGTCATTGCTTTTCTTGAAAAAAGTTAATTCTATAAAGTCAGCGCACAGAATTTTTTATATAAAAGTTACTTGCATCCTCTGCCTTAAAGACAAACTCTGAATACTAAGTTGCAGCAATATTTTTTGAGGGGGTTATGTAGTCGCACGATTTAAAATTTAATGGATTAAAACGTCGATAAATATAATGTAATGATCTCCTCATTGGAAAAAATCTCGACTATATTCTAAGAAATATTTCAATAAACAAAAATATTGTTTGGATCGCGTTAGATACCGCACAGAGAGATCTCATGAGATTGATTAATCTCGCTTCATTGCCCACTCTTAGGCATTGAACAGGAGATAGAAATGAAATCTGTATCTAGAGGTTTAACATCCGTCGCATTACTTTTTTTTGTATCAACTCCATTGTTTTCATCTGCTGAAGATAAGCCTACTTCACCTGCACAGCCAGCATCTAAAAGCACATCAAATGTCGATAACTCCAAAATGAATTTAAGAGATAGATCGAATACTACTGAAACGCCCCAAGATCAATCCAATAACGCGGAAGACAGAAAATTTCTAGCAATGCTAAGACGCAATATTGTTCATGATAAGTCGTTGTCTACATCAGCACACAACATCAAAATTATGAGCTCAGGTGGCGTTGTTATTTTGCGGGGGCCCGTCAAAAGTAATGAAGAAAAAATGACGATAGAAAAAATGGTTCACGACACTCCTGGTGTCAAATCTATCGATAACCAATTAGATGTTAAGACCAACTAATTCATTCACTGTTTTCAGGAGAAAAGGTATGAAAAACGCAGTTTATTGTATCGCTCAAACTAAAGCGCAAGCAGAATCCATTGTTGAAACTCTTAAATCGGCACATTTTAGTAGTGCAGAGATTTCTGTTCTTCTTCCGGATCAAAGTGGTACTCGTGACTTCGCCCATGAGCAAAACACGAAAGTACCTGAAGGCACAGCCACAGGTGGTGTCGCTGGCATGGGAGTTGGCGCTATCTTAGGTTGGTTAGCAGGTATCGGAACATTAGCTATACCGGGCGTGGGTCCGTTTATTGCAGCTGGCCCAATTATGGCGGCTCTAGGTGGTGCAGCAGTTGGGGGCGCTGCGGGCGGTCTCATCGGTGCTTTGGTTGGGATGGGAATTCCTGAATACGAGGCAAAACTTTATGACGGAAAAATCAGAAATGGTAATGTATTGATTTCAGTCCATACTGAAAACTCTGATCAAGTCAAAACCGTGAAAGAGATTTTTCAAAATGCTGGGGCTGAAGATATTAAGTCAACCTCTGAAGCATCTGCTCCAAAGTGAACGCCCTACTTTAACACTTAGCTTTCTCCGTTGATTTACAAAAATTTTGAGATATATTCGTTCCTTGCGGGCTGCAAACTAGCAATAAATGTTCGCCGCGATTTTCAGTCAAATTAAATTTTATTGTTGAAGTTTTATATTTGATTCATGTGGCAAAAGAGTAACGGCCTTTTGTTGTTTTGGCTTTATACATTGCTTCATCTGCACTTTTGATCAACGCATCAGCAGTCAAACCATTTTTTGGAAATACTGCTATTCCAATACTTGCGCTTACCATTGGAATTTCAGGGGAGCAGGTCGACGGCTCTCCGGTTCCTTCAATCGGTATTTCTATAGCCTCCATAAGTTTATTAGCAATAATTGTGATGTCATCTTCATCTCCGACCTCAAGCAACAAGTAAAGAAACTCATCCCCTCCATGTCTGCAGAAGGTATCGTCGTTGCGAGTTGTTTCTTTTAGTCGCTGCGCTATGGTTCTCAAAACGTGGTCACCGGTGGTATGTCCAAACGTGTCATTAATCATCTTAAAATTATCTAGATCAACGAAGAAGACTGCTAAGGTCCATCCGTGTCGGTTTGCTTGCGCTATTCCATGTTCCAAGCGGTCATAAAATAACAAGCGATTTGGCAAGCCTGTAAGGGGGTCATGGAGCGATGCATGTTTTGATTCGGCGGCCTGATTTTGAGCTACTTCTAGTTGTTGCTCAAGTATTTGGCGTTCAATTACTTCGTTCCCTAAAGCCTGATTTACGGCAGATAGCTGAGTCGCCGCACCCTGAACTTTTTCTTCCACTGATTGACTAGTTTGTAACGCACTTTCTACACCTAAAGAATTTATATCATTTGCCAGTTTCTGTTTCAACGCTGTATTGACTGACGAAAGATCATCAGCGCATTCAACCATCACATCTTTAATTCGTTCGCTTTGGTCAAGAACCTTTGCCAAAGATTGCGCATCTGTTTCTATTGTAATTGGCTCTGTATGAGACATAAATACCTTAAAGGATTGATATATTAAATGATAGGTAATGCCTCATATTTTTCATTTTGACTGTGTGCTGCCGCACAGTTGAGTATTTGCATCGCTCCGGCCACCTTTTTGCAAGTCAAACCTGCCACTCCTTTTCCATCAAACCGGTCTCTTGATTGCATTTCAAACCCGCTACCATTTGCATGGCAAGTCTGCCACCCTGTATTTAGCTCGATTGTATTCTGCTGTTGATTTGCATCTAAACGTGACCCACGTTTAAGACACAATCCTACTCACGATATTGAGTGGGGAATTGGAGTAATTGACGTGGCACTACTAGGCATTATTCGCCGTTGGCACATTCGCGACTAGGTCCCACCGAGAGAAATCGCCAAACGCCTTGGCATCTCAAGAAATACCGTCCGGCGCTACCTGCGCTCGGAAACTATAGAGCCATCCTAACCGGACCGGCGTACACCCAGCGCGATCGGCAAGTATGCCTTCCAACTATCGGCGTTGCTGAAGTCCGAGGCGGCCAAATCATGCAAGCAGCGGCGCACTTTGAAGCCGCTTCACAAGGATCTAAAGGGATTGGGCTTTGAGGGGTCTCCCGACCGGATTGCGGCATTCGCAAGGGTAAGGCGGGCGGGTCAACCTGACATGGTCAATGCAGCAAGCAAACGAACAGTCGGTTTTCTTAGCTTTCCGCATACTGGTTCCCACTCAAATCGAAGTGCGTGATAACTATGAACCAAGCGGTCAAGGACGATGTCGATCTTCCAAATCTTTTAACGTAATTGGCAAGTCATAATTCTTTAATATGGTAAGGAACTAGTCACACTAACTACCACCAGTTAAACTAATTGTAGACGCGGTATAACCGGATTGAAGAAAATGATGAATAATGATATCGAGAATCGGAGATTCGAGCGTTCCCAATTTTTTCTGGTACAGAAAGATAGGGACTTTTTACCCATCTGGGTATTTAAGCCTGAAGATAACCCAAGCGGCATGCTTGGTGTTTTAGTCGATGTTAGTCAAGGGGGTCTTCAAATTCTCATGCAAAAAAATTCGCTTGTTGAAGGACAACAATTTGAAATGTCTTTGATCAATCAGATAGGCGGCGATGAGGCTCGATTACCTCCAGGTATTATTGAGTTGGTATGGAGTAGCGAAGTTGGTAGCACCTACACAAAATGTGGATTTACTTTTAATTCATATGCGGATGACGACATTAATATGTTGATAACACATACATTTGACGGGGAAAACAAATTTATGCGCTGCATTCTGAGAGAAACTAATCAAACTAAACCGATGTAAATAATTAACAAATTTAATTTCTTCATCAACATTGCCGTGCAGGAGTAGTAAGTGCTACATGAGCTACAGTAAGTTAGTCACCCGAAATATAGTGGTTACACATGGTAATGATGCCATGGAGTTGATGAACATCCTCTCGCTGAAGTAATAAATTTTTGACTTCACTAATTTGGCTTTTACTAGGAATGATTTCGGTTGGGCTTTTACACATCCAGTCGATTAAAATTTTGACGAGCTTGTCTGAGTTAAGATGAAGCACTTCATTTCTCGTGGGGACATAACATGTAAAGTCATTGTTTTTTGTCCGTTTTATCCATTTTTCCGCAGCGTGTATATTAGAGCTAGGTACACCAAAACGATCCTCTTCCATTAAGACATCTCTTTCAAAGAATTGTAAATGTCATTGTGAAGCAAACAAAATTTACATCAGTATTTTCTAAGTGGGTAACAGAGTTTTTGCTTTTGAAGAAAAGCTACCCGTTCATATTTATCTGGCCATGCATTTGCATTGTCACAATTGTTATCATATGGGCAATTACTAACACTCAGATTGCTCATGATAAAAAACAAGTGCAATCGGATGCGCTAAAAGATGTCGCTTCGCTATCGCGCGCTTATGCTCAATATCTTAATCGATCATTTGAGCAAATTGACCAGATTAGCATGCATGTTAAATATGATTGGGAAAACTCAAATAAGAGTTTTAGTCTGGAAAAGTTAAAAAAACAGGGCTTATTTACCGCTTCCCAATTTGCCGTACTTGCGATTTTAAATGATTTAGCAGAGCCCGTAACTTCAACGACGCCAATTGAAAAATGGCAAGATACAACACTTAGAGGTCAATTTTATTTTCATAAAAATAACATCTCTAGTGAGATGCAAATTAGCCTTCCCGTTGTCGTGAACAGTTCTGGCAAACCTGTAATTCACTTCACTCGCCGACTAGATAATATTGACGATTCATTTGCAGGAATGGTTGTTATATCAATTTCTCCTGATTATCTCTCCTCCTTTTATGATTTTCAAAGTTTAGGAATCAACGGATTACTGGCGGTTCTCAGTACGGATGGAAGGATTGGGGCCTCTCGTATTGGGGATAGAATTCCTTTTGGGTTAACTCAGGCCGTCAGTCAGGACATTCCTTTAAGAACGTTTGAAGGCACAAAATTGATCAGTGATGAAAAATTGTTTATTGATCATGAGCCACGTTTTTTAGGTTGGCAGAAATTAGAATCGTATCCTTTCTATGCAGTTGTCGGCTTGTCTGAAAGTGAGCTGATGCGCTCGCATTTTGATCTGTTAAAGCGACATCGAGTATCGGCGATTCAAGGAACCATTTTTATTCTGTTGTTTGGCATAATTTCTACGACGATGGCAACGCGGCTTGCATGGCGTAAACATGAGGCTCGAGGAGTGAGCGACACTTATCGGCTAGCGACAGAGGGGACTGACGAGGGATTTTATATATTAAATGCCACAAGAGATATAAAAGGAAAAATTATCGATTTTCAGTTTGCCGACTGTAATGCTCGCGGTGCAAATTTTTTCGGGCTGAATCGAGAGGAGCTAATCGGAGTGAATATGTCCTCCTTACAAGGCGAAAACTACTTCAATACCTTGCTGGAAATTTATTCCAAAGCGATGGAAACTGGGTTTTACGAAGATGAATATAAGCTTCCAGAAGAAAGCCCACTTAACATGGTATGGGCACGCCGTAGGTTAGCTCGATCAGGTTCTGGTCTTGCTGTAACAATTCAAGATGTTAGCGCTAAAAAAGAAGCAGAGGAACAGTTATCAGCGCTGGCGAATAAAGACAGTTTGACTGGTTTGTACAATCGAAACTGGTTTCTCTACTACCTTCCCCAAGCAATTCAGCGGGCAAAAACCGATCAAACCAAACTAGCACTTTTATTTCTTGATTTAGATGGCTTCAAAAATGTCAACGATACACAAGGACATGCTGCCGGAGATCGTCTCTTAAAAATAGTGGCCTCGAGACTGCAGTCCGTTTTGAGACCCACCGATAATGTTGTGAGGTTAGGAGGCGACGAATTTGTTGTCGCATTAGAACCAGTTGTCCGTGAAAATAAGCCCGGAAGAGTGGCTGAAAGAATTATAGAGGCGTTTCAGCAACCTTTGTGGTTAGGAGGGCAAAAGCATGTTGTAGGTGCATCAATTGGGATTAGCGTATATCCCGACGATGGCGAGGACACAGAAACATTATTAAAAAATGCTGATATAGCTATGTATTCGGTAAAAGCGTCTGGTAAGGGACATTACAACTTTTATAAACCGGAACTGTATGCCAAGATCAAGTCAAGATTTGAAATGGAACAGTCACTCATTCAGGCCGTTGAGTTAGATCAATTTGTTTTGTACTATCAACCAAGAGTGAATGTGATCTCTGGCAAACTCACAAGTATGGAGGCCTTAATTCGCTGGATTCACCCTGAAAGAGGCGTGATTCCTCCAGTCGAATTCATCTCAATTGCCGAAGAAACAGGTCTTATTTTGAAGCTGGGTGAAATGGTAATGGATAAAGCCTGTCAGCAAATTAGTGATTGGCAACGGATGGGGCTACCCCCGTTTCCGCTCTCTATCAATGTATCTGCAAAACAATTTCATGCGGGCGGGTTGCAAAAAAAACTCGTATATTTCTTAGAAAAGCATAATCTATCAGCGCAGCTAATTGAAGTAGAAATTACTGAATCAGCGATGATGGGCGAGGACAGCAATATCATGGCGGAATTGTCAGCGATTCGTTCCCTGGGTATTCAATTACTAGTTGATGATTTCGGTACAGGATATTCTTCATTGTCCCAACTACAGCGATTAGACATGGACGTTCTGAAAATTGATCGGGTATTTACTAACGAATTAACACGATCTCAAGAGGGCGGAATTTTTTTCAAAGCGATAGTTTCTATGGCCCATGCGTTAAACATGACGGTTGTTGCCGAGGGGGTAGAAACAAAGGAGCAGTTGAATCTCCTTCGCGATTTATCCTGTGATGAAGTTCAAGGGTATCTTATTTCACGTCCTGTTCCAGCAGATGAACTTCCTAGGATGATGACTCGAGAGTTTTTAATTTAGATTCTTTTTAAATATTAACTAGGATTTATCATGTCAATAAGTCGATTAGAATTCTCGCCAAAACTGAGCAAAGAGTATGTCAAGATTCTCAGCCACGTTATGATCGGCAAAATGAACAGTCTGTTGACCACCGCTTTGAGTCGCTTGCGATCTTACGTACCGCTGTGCCGCTGTGATCGCTAATTTTCAGGATAGGCATTTATGAAGTATCTGACCTTTACGTTTAGGCATTGAGTGATGCTTAAAGTGTTCTTAAGAACTTGCGATCTTTTTGAATGCAATTTAATGGCAGGTTTGAAATTCAAATTGATGGCACTTTTGCTTGAAAAAGTATGGCATTTTTGAATTAAAAATCACTGGCTGTTTTGATGCAAATACTCACACAGTACGATATTTCTTTGCATACACACTTAGATCAACACGTTGATAATGTTGAAAAAAATAAGCAAAGAGATTGATTTTTTAAGGATGAAATCTTAACAACCGTCTATTATTTTAGATTTATATGTTGCTTTCACCCATGCTTTAAATGAGTATTTCAGCGTGTGCCATAACTCAATGGTGAGGACACACTAATGATCTTGGCGACACAGTATGCCGCTGTATGTCGAGGTGTAACATGCAAACCAAAAAATAAAGAAAACTATTGGAAGTACTCACTTATTAGGTTCTTAATTCGCCAAACTCAGGCGACGTTCACCGAGTAAATGTAAAGATCTTTGTCGTACAAACCATCTCAGCCGAAAATATATCGATAACTTTTTGTCTCCGTACATCAGATTTTTCTTTGTAGGAAGCTATAAAAATTGATCGAATCAAACGTAGATTCTAAAGCACGCTTTAAGACTTTTTTCCAACGTAAAATATGGAATCTTTAGATGCTTGCAAACCTAGTTAAATCTTTTTAACGGTGCCACACTAATAGACCACCTAAATAGCCCGCTCGTAAAAGTGGCTAAAAATATCTTACAGATCAAAAAAATTTGTGGCTGTTTTCTTAATTTGTGAGTGACCACTTTTATAAAGCTTGCTGCGAATCTCAAAATATATCCGTCTTGAATTACTTATGCTAGATGGGCCTACGCTAATTTTTACGTCTATTCATAAGCTTTTGAACAGCCGCCATCTTATGCTCCGGCGCCAAATGAGCATAGCGCAAAGTCATTTTAAGATCTGCATGCCCCAACAGCTCTCGTACTGAGTTCAGATCAACCTGGTTCATTACCAGCATGCTTGCAAAGTGATGTCTCATATCGTGCCATCGGAATTCAATGATACCGGCATCCACAAGCAAGTTGCGCCAAGCAGTCTTAACCTCTGCAATGGGCTTGCCATCACGCCCTGGAAAGACTAAGTCATTGGTTCCTTTCAATTGACTCTGCCATTTTCTCAGAACATGCAATGCCTCATCATTTAGGGGAACGTGACGGATCTTGCCACTCTTAGCCGTTTCTCCTCTGATAGAAAGGCTTTGCTTATCAAGATCAACGTCAATCCAGCGTAACTGAATCAATTCCCCCTGGCGAATACCCGTATTGAGCGATAACAGTACTGCTGGTTGCAGGTAATCTTTAAACTCGAACTCACGGATCTCAGGCAGTAGTTCACAGCGACGTTTAGCCCGCCAGATATTAGCCGATATACGATCAGCCCTGTACGAGGCCTCTCTGCGATCTAATGCTATTCTCAACCTATACTCTTCGTCCTCTGTCAGGTAACGAACGATTGGATCCGAATCGCACTTTAAAGGCTTTACAGATTTAAGAGGATTGTCAGCTATAAGTTTCCACTCAACAGCTCTTGAGAACAGCGGTTTTAAGGCTCCAATGTCCCTATTCACTGTAGAAGCGGTCCAACCTTTGGCAATCTTTGCTGCGCGCCACTGTTCAATAGTGAGCGCATCAATCATTGAAAGTGGCCTATCTTTGAATTTCTCGAAGCATTGTTTTAGTCGGTCAACCGTCGCCGTATGTGATTTTGTCTTTATCTTTAAATGATTACCGTAGTCACCATCAATAAACCCAAACAGCGTGACCTGAGCGTCTCGAATAGCTTTGCGGGAACCCGCTGGATCTTCGCCTGCCTGGATTTTTCCAAGCGCGATCACAGCCTTTTCTCTTGCGATGCTAATTGTGGTGGAAGGGTAGCTTAGCTTAAGGGAATGCCTATCCCGGACGCCTTTACTATTGGTAAAGCGAATGTTGAAGGTAATCGCCCCACTAGGCATCACCCTAACTAAAAATCCTGGGAGCTTGGTATCATTGATATCAAAGGCATTGACGCGGGGCGCGATGCCGCGCAATAGTTCTCGGGTTATATCTGCTTTCATACCTTCTCTACACGTGGACCTATTATGGACCGGATCCGCAGTGTACCAGCATGGACTTGTAACGACAATTAAATCCTAAGTCATTGATCTATAAAGAGCAAAAATACTTCCATGGATTCCAAAAAACAAACTTATTCGCACTCATAATGCTGGGGTCGGTGGTTCAAGTCCACCTATCACCACCAGAATTTCGTTTTAGGGAATACCTAATACGTACGAAAAACCCGCTTTTAGCTTTATGCTGAAGCGGGTTTTTTGTTTGCTGGGGCTTTGGGCGTCCGTTTATATCAGGCGTTTTTGCATCCATATTTGAGCACATAGTTGCTTAACCATAAAACGCTTGGATGCAAAATACCAAAACTCGCCAAACCTCTTACTGACACACAGATCAAGAACGCTAAGCCAAAGGACAAAACTTACCCATTTGCCGAAGGTGATGGCATGTATCTTGAGGTGGCACCAACCAGATAAAGAATTTAGCGTATGAGCTATCACCAACCTGATTGCAAGAATACGCGACTTACCTTTGGCGCCTATCCAAAAGTATTAATCTTGGATGCTCGTAAAAATTCAGGCAGCAGCCAGCCAACTATACGCCAGCATCGTACAAGACCGGGCACGCCAATACCGCCTGAAACGCATCAACGACACGCTAGCGCTGATGGTGATAGACCAAGACATGGGCGACGAACTACGCTCAGCCCATTCCCTCTGCGGCGGCGATTCATCGACGAAGGTTTAGGCAGCCTAGATACAGACACCCTGCGCGTAGCGATGGATGCACTGGATGGCTTGCAGGTGATGAGCCGCAAGGTAGGCATGATCTTCCATGTGTACGAAATGACGGAACGAATTGCTACCAGGATTTTGGTGCAGAGGACGGCTGGGGGCCGAGTTTGGTGAGGGGGGTAGAAATATATTTCCGTATAGGCAACTCAATTACTATCGTGACATGTATAGTTCTTAGCACAAAAACCATACTGACTATCGAAATGATGGAATGTTAGCTCCCTTTTTTGCATTGATTTGATTTATAAAGTGAACCCGGCTCCTTTGTTTGGTCGCCTCCTATCGATTCAAGAAATGCCATAAGCCGCAAGAAATTTTCAAACCCAACCTATTATTTGCTACTGATCGGATTTCTATGTCTAAATCGTTATCAGAATTTAAGAGATTTCTTGGAAAATCGCAAACGGGGTTTTCCGAATACGAAAAGAAGCTGTGCCGGCTAATTTTGGACAATTTTACTAAGGTGGAGTCTCTTGGAACTGCCGGAGGAAAGCGAGGCAAACAGATCGCGAAATTAATCGAGGAAGTCGGAGACTCAGCCTCAAGCGAACTGAATATTGAAATAGAAACTTCTGCCGACGATCAGGGAAAAATCGTTCGACTTTCCAGCATTAAAGTTCAAAACTTCCGTGGATTCTCCACTGAGCATCTTCTCGAATTCAAGAATCCATACACGTTTGTCTATGGCCCGAACGGTACTGGAAAATCCAGTCTATGTGAAGCGTTAGAGTACGGGTTGCTGGGGTCGATCAACGAGGCAGATTCAAAACGCATCGATATTGCCTCGTACATAAAAAATTCAATTACAAAAAAAACGAACCTGCCAATATTGCTTGGAGTTAGCGCCGATGGAAAGAAAGACATTCCTGTCAAGGCAGACCCAAAAAACTATGAGTTCTGTTTCATCGAAAAAAATCGGATTGATGGATTTGCTCGCGTGGCCGCCAACGCCGCAGCCGCGCAACAAGTCAGATTGGCATCGCTTTTTGGTCTTGAAGAGTTCAACGCTTTTTCCACGCAGTTTAATGATAATTTTGAAAATTATCTTGACTGTACCGGAAAAAAAACGAAAGAACTAGCGGATAAGGAAAAACAGATAGGCGGGCACAGGATAATCCTTTCCCAAATTCCCGAAAAGGAGAAGAACGCCAAGGCGAAAGCGGATGCGCTTCTGCTAAAGTACGAGAATTGCAAAACACTAGAAGAGGTGAAGGCGCACATTTCCGGCTCCGAAGGCAATGGTGGCCTTATGAAGAAGAACAATACAGAGATCGGGCGACTGACCAATCTTAAAACCACGATCGATCCAGGTGTCGATGCAATCCTGAAGGAAGCAGCGAATTTGGTCGCGTTCGTAGAGGAACGGAGAACCGCCAAGCAGTTCCTAGCGGCCTATAAAGACCAATTGTCATTGGGTAGTCTGTACACAGCCATTTTGGACAATCGCGACAAATACAAAAACAAGTGCCCTGCGTGCGAATCCTCTCTGTATGACGGCGATCTGCTGATCGTTCCGAAAAATCCTTACCAAAACGCAACGGAAAAACTGAAGCAATTTGAAGTTGCGATAAAAAAAGAAGCACGCATAGCTGAAATAACAGAATTGCTCAAGACCCGCTGGAACTCGCTCAACCTTAAGATCGTTAACCTGTCGCCCGTCGCAGTCGCAATAGGCTTCGCGCAGACGCAGGAAATCGGAGTTCTCACAGATACCGCTTTGACCGTTGAAAATTCTAAAACGCTGGAGCCTGCAATGAATATTTGCATTGGTCAGACCGCGATACTAAACTCCTTCAGACTCGCGATCACCGCGTTCAATCAGAAAATCACAACATCGAAAGCTGAGATAAACAAGCTTGAAGATGCAAACAGAATTCTGTCCAAGCACCTTGAAGAAATTGTGGCGATAAATACGACCATCAAAGCCAACATCACAAGCGTTGTCACCGCAAATCTCGCCATTGAGAAATTCAAATCGGAGAACGAAGAACTCATTAAGCAAGTCGAAAAAGAAAAGCCCGTTGTCGCTCGCAATATGAAGTACCTTGTCGCATACGAAAGTTTTCGCGAAAAACTGCTGAAGTACAATGCGAATCTTCCTCTCACCCTTGCTGCCGACCTCAACGAAAAGACACTCAATTTCTACAATGCGATCAACAAGGACGATCACATTTCGGATCGATTGAAATCGCTCACACTGCCGACGACCATTGGCAAGAAAATCGAGATAGAGTTTGAGATAGGGCAAAAGTACGACGCTTTGCAGATACTCAGCGAGGGACACATTCGTTGCCTTGGACTCGCGATTCTGCTTGCCAAGATTGTGCGAGACGACTTGCCGTTTCTCATTTTCGACGACGTTGTGAATTCCATCGACGATGAGCACCGAGGCGGAATTGTAGCGCTAGTTCTGGGAGATGAGGAGATAAAGAAGAGGCAACTTATCATCACGACACATGGCGAAGATTTCATGAAGCGTCTGGAGAATGCCATCCCTAAGAGTGAATACAAGTCCAAGATCACACGGATCGACTTTCTTCCTCCGGAGGAATCCAAGAAGATTGTCGTGAAGTTGGAGCTGACGCGTCACTACTTGGTTATTGCCGAACAGAGCTACAAAGATGGAAAAATGCATGAATGCCTTGGATACCTAAGGAAATCGTTCGAAGAAATACTTCACCGCATCTGGAAAAAACTCGGCGACAAGAACTTTAATGTACTCATCAGTGTTGGAATGCGCAGCCCAAAAGGCGCCCCTGATTTACGCAGCGTCGCAAACGGGTTGTATGCCTTCCTGTCCAAACCCGAAGTTTCAATTTATAAAAACGTGGTCCCGATACTGGACACGATGATCGCAAAGGACAAAACTCACGCTGTCGAGTGGAGCCAACTAAACAAAGGCGCTCACGAAGAAGACAAGGCCGAAGAATTTGATAAGGCAATCGTCAAAGAGATTTTTGATCTCATGGTACAAATTGACGATGTAGTGAAAAATGGCGGAAAAGTTATCCCTGCTCCAGCTCTGCTGCAAGGCAGTAAACCGCAATAGCTAGGATGCCAATAGCCGCAGACGCATTGCACCGCTTGGAATCATTCACCGACGACATGCGGCGCAATCGATGAAGCCCATTGCGCCCTACCGATTGCAGGCTACGGCCAAGTGGCTCAAAATCCATGAGTATCGCATTCGGACTACGTAATTGCTACGAACTGAAAAAGGAGAATCGCGTGGAAGTCAAATTACTAAAGGAATCGACGTCGTTTTTTGGGACACTATCTAAAGATAATCATAAGATTGAATTAGATTTTTCGGTCTGTGTGGAAATTTCTGGAGAGGCATCAATTTCCATTGATCGATTTCCTTTAAACGAATCGACCAAATTTGTTTTAGAAAATTTTGAAAATGGCGGAACTCATTTTAAAGAGTTTTCCCTAGATGGTATTTCGACAGACGGAACAACATTTAAATGTGATGACTTGATCTTTACGAGCTTGGGGAATCTCTTGCTAGATGGTACTAACACCATCTGCCCGAGCGCGCATTACTCCTTTGCCAGGATGAAATTGGTTAGTGAGTGTATGACGTCTCCAGTGTTGTCTTGGAGGATTAAAGGCTTTCAGTGTTTGCGTTCCCTTGTTGCTGATACTGATCTTGGTCGAGTAGAGATGCTGGGGTTGAAAGATGCAGATGGAAAAAATGAAGTTTCCGGATATATTAAAGTAGTAGCATCACATATTCCAGAAGATTTAGATGTTTGGCGCGCGTCATCAACAAAGCTTTGCGATCACATACGGCATGTAATGTCATTTGCAGCAAACGCAGATTTGGAGTATCCGGTTATCGAATTTTCAAATAAAGAGCGAGTCGAAATCGAGCTATATTCACGTGGCGAGCAAAAAAAATCCGTTTGGCCACCTTTCAATTGGCTGAGCTTGCAGGGTATTTTTCAATGTGCAGTACGAAATTACTTTCAGCCAGTGTTCGAAGTTAAGAATCTGTTCTTCGCAATACAATGGTTTAACATGCATGGCTCGTATCGAGAAGCGAACCTAATTAGTTCGATGACTGTGCTTGAAAACCTTATAGACTCAAATCTTTCCGACCAAGACAGTTTTCTATTGGGCGCTAGGACATATGAAATGCTCCGAAGAAAACTAAGTAAAGTTGTAAAGGAAGAGGTAAAAACGTGGACTGAAAATGAGGAAGAACAGAGGAAAGTCATAGCTGAACTGAACAATAGATTTTCTGATTTGAAGAGGCGGTCACTTCTTGAAAAGTTGAATTTATTAGCCAAGCGCTGGGGTGTGCGATTGGAAGACATAGAGGTAAAAAGAATTAATGAGGCAAAAGCAGCTCGTGATCAAGTCGTACATCAAGGGCACTATGAACCAAGTCCTGAGGTGACTGGAGATCTTCACGACCATGTACTAGTTGTGCGTGAACTCGTGGTCCGATTCATTCTTACTGCGCTAAATTTTGAAGGTACATACTGTTCATTTGTCAATGGTCAAAATGCTCGCGAATTCAGCAAGAATGATCCAATGTTAGATTTCCGTCTAACAATTACACCATAGAGCCATGTAGGATGGACAAGCTTTTTCCGCCCACGCGGATCAAGTAATTATCATCGCAAAAAACTTTTACACACTCAATTTTTTCACCTTAAGTAACCGTAACGCGTGGGCACGATGAAACAGTGCCCACCCTAGCCCACTGCACAACTAGCAGAAAAATCGATGGTTAAGTCGCCTTACCATCATACAAATCACTATGAACCGCAAGTGGGTCGAGGCCTTACAAACAACGGATATTGATGGCGAAAATAAAATCAAAAGGGGTCAGCAAGGATAGCGTGCGCCATGCGCGCCACTCAAACCAATACCTGTTGTTACCACTTTTGATCTTTGCTATTCGGTGCGTATGGCGCATTCTACCGATTTCTGATTACTGGCTTATAAGACGGCAACTCAACTATAGAGGTCAGCATCAGTGAAAAATAACTATGCGGCCTCCTCCAGCATCAATTAACCAATTTGCCAAAAATAACCAAATAGGTTAAAGTATATTTATGGAGAAAAACTCACCACATTGCAAGCTGCCCATCGTCAAAGCCATGATTCAGGCTGGCCGAGTTCGCTCGACCAGGGGCGCTCGTGAAGGGGCTACCGCGTTAGGATTTGATTTCGATGGAATGCTTGCTGTGATCCTAGGCTTATCGGCGTCTGATTTCTACAAAAGCATGACGACGCATAACGATCATCGCGTTTGGCAAGATGTGTATAGGGCGACGACGGTTGCCGGTGAAGTGTATCTAAAATTAACAGTGATCGATGATGTGCTCATCGTGTCTTTCAAGGAGATGTGATCATGCAATGTCCAAATTGTGGCGCGGCAAAATTGGTGCATGACACCCGCGACCAGACTTATACCTACAAAGGTGAGAGCACTATCCTGGCTCAAGTGACGGGCGATTTTTGCTCTGCTTGCGATGAGTCTATCCTCGATGCGGCAGAATCCCGACGCACGATGAATTTAATGTTGGCGTTTAATAAGCAAGTGAATGCGGCCATTGTTGACCCTGACTTTATTGCCACGGTGCGAAAAAAGCTAGCTCTCGATCAACGTGAGGCTGCCGAAATTTTCGGTGGTGGTGTCAATGCCTTTTCTCGCTACGAGAATGGCAAAACCAAGCCGCCTTTGGCTTTGGTGAAATTACTCAAAGTGCTGGATCGTCATCCTGATTTGCTGGAAGAAGTTCGCATGGCGTAAAACCGCTATGGTATTCCGCCAAAATTGATGTGAACTAAAAAACTCACCCGCTCTACAAAACTGCAGCGCCTCGACCAATGGTGAGGGGAAGTACTTGCATATCGTAATGGCAGCGTGGCCATGTGGTGTATTGCCAAATGTATGAAGAGATGCAATGCGGAGTTTAAGCCGTATTTTAGGGTTTTACGGCTCAGCTGAATTATTAAGCCAGTAACTCCAATCCATTTCGATCAACAAGATTGAGCAATTTTAGCCATTCGGTGCGCATGGCGCACCCTACCGATTGCTGGTTACTGGCTTGTAGAAGGAAAGTTAAGTCACTAAATAGGGACAGCATCGCAATACTTTTAAGCCCGATATATACGTCATGCAATCATGTGAAATTTAGGCATAAATTTAAGCTATCTAATGATATGGCTGTCTGATGAATTTCTAAATTTCACGAGAAGCTAAGTCGGGAGCTACCACGTAAAGTCATCGGGGATCTGGAAGGCGGCATACGGATCGTCCGCATCGATTTCGGTCGTCGTTTTCTTCACCTGTATCACAATTGAGGCATCGCGCTCGGCGATTTTGTCCGCGATAATCCGGGGCA
>NZ_JBMPPE010000014.1:0-80696 GCF_049339445.1 Undibacterium sp. RuTC16W
TCCCACTTCTAACATCCGTATCAACCGCTTCTCTTTCTCTTCCTTACCTTCCCGCCTCTCGACGGGAGCCGAACTATAGCAAATTCCTTCCGCCATTGGCAAGCTTATTCGACCAATATTTTATAAATAGTTTGGTTTAGTAGCAAAGTATAGTGAAGTTGCATCTCTCAAGGCGAATCAAGCTTCTGAATACGAAACAACAATCAGATGTAAACATGTGATAAAACACTTTCCATCAATATTATTAAATGGCAAATAATTGTTAAAGTATTTTTATGAGCACTAAAGTATGAATCCAGAAAATCGCAAATTTTTATCCGAGACGATGCTGCATAAGCGCGGCATCCGCATCAATCTACAACTCCCGCTGATTGAATCGGATGAAGAAGTCACCCTACGTGATACAACATCTCTTTTCGAAAGGCTGATCGCCTTGTGGGCAGTAACTAGTGCTGCGCAATCTGGGGAGGCGCACTACTTTCGCGAATACCTTACCGCCAACCAAATGACTGGTTATTTATCAGAGAGAGAGAAAAGCTTCTTGCTAACTGATCACTGGACTGAAAATGAACGCGCTTACTTCTCTGCACAAAAAGAACGCTTGTTTTTTTTGGGATGGTGCGCTGGCATCCAGCCGGATATCGAGCTCAGTTTACAAGTATCTAGTTTAGATAAACTGTTACGCTATTTTCCACAAGGTATGGAAAACGCCAGCGTCTTGCAACAAGCGATACAAATGCGTTCTAAATCAAAAATTTTAGATTGGGCCGATCTGCTATACCGTGTTCATTGGGCGGTGAGGCATGCCAACTTGATTGGGAAGACGACCGTCGGCAATATTCGTTGCGACATCATTCCCGAATGGCATCACGCTGTAAATTGGCTGACCCGTTATAACGAGGAAGATAACTGGGATATGGTCGAAACCGACACTTAAACAAACACAAATATGACAAGCATGAACAAAGAAGCGTTAGCAGCTATCGTAGCGCGCCAAAAACCCGGTGCCAAATTTGTCGTCTCAGCGGAAATGCTAGGAATGAATGTAGTCGATTTTGACCTGCAGGCAAAACTCTGGGCAGAGGAGAATGGTCCCGGCTTCACTACCACCGGCGTCCCATTCCGCAAAGTAATTGATGGTCAGTTTTTTAATTCAAAGACTGACCTTACTGAAAAATACTTGATATGCGTTTGATATGCATATTCGACAGATGCGTCATCGCATCTGACTTTAGTTAATGGTAGTTAAGCTAGATGTTTTAGACACGTACTGCCGGTGCACTATCAATATCAACTAAAGAGTCGCGGCCTTTATCCGTAATCGCAAAGCCGCCCTCAGTCGATTCAATAATGTGACCTTTTTTACTTAAAAAGGTCGCCACATCCTTGGCCAATGTCGTTGTTGCATCTTGAGATACCAATCGCAAACCTTCTATACATCGTTTAACGAACAAGGTCTGCAAGCCTTTTTCTGTCATTTCGAAAATGCCATCTTTATGATACTTGATAAATTTCAGGCCATTCAAACGCTTAGAGTTTCTGCCTATACAGGCATTCGGCGTATCGCCCTTGCGTAATTTGCTAATTAGCTCCAGCGCGTTAAATTCATCGATGGTCAAATTGTCGTTCATAGTTTTCCTTATTTATTTTTAATCTTGCAAAAGTGGCGCAATAGGTAATTTGCCCGACCTCGCAAGTAAGATCCGTGATTACTTCTAAGCTCTTCTAATCGAGCGAAGTATATTTTTTCGCACTGCCGTAGATCAGTCCTACAGGATAGCGTTTCTCATTGATACGGATTTTCTCTTCTGCGGCCGCGATCAGATCGATTCCATTTTGTTCGGCGATTAGCAGCAAATAATGCAATACATCAGCACACTCGCCAGACAGATCACGCTGAAACCCGGGATCGGCTTGCAATGCGATCACTTCTTCATCCGTTTTCCACTGCATCAGTTCGAGCAATTCGCCAGTTTCAAGATGCAGAGAAATAATCAGATTTTTTAAGCTATGGAACTGTTTCCAGTCGCGCTTATCCCTGAATTCCACCAATAGTTGACTCAATGATTGCAAGTCAGGCATGTTTTATACGAAAAAATGAGAAAGAATGCCGCATTGTAATCGATAGACCGCAGCTTACTGGTAATCAGGATCTTCACGGTTCTTAGAAATCGATAGATACCATCATTGGAGACATCCTGACTAACCTTCATACAATTTGACTCAGCACCGGATTGAATTCGGCATTTCGTGGTTTTTATCAACTTTGCTCTGTTTATTTTCATTCACATTAATTAATTTGAAAAAAATTGATTAGAATTTGCGGCGTCGGGCGAACTCGCAACAACAATGCTGGTCTACGTGATGCAAGGCTCAAGGCGGCACTTTGAATTAAGCCCGCGCTGCTAAGCGATATTGCCAGTGATTCATTTAGTTAAAACAACAAGCCTTACCTCACTACCAGGGAGATTATTAGTGAAAGCACAAGTTCTCAGCGCGATCGCGCTCATGTTTGCCGGCGCCACCAGCGCCTACGCAGCTGAAGCAGTTAATACGACTGCATCCGCTTCAGCTGTTCTATTAGCGGGCATTGACACCAAACACAACGACAAAACTGTACGCGCGCAAGACGATTTTTATCGTCATGTGAACGGCACCTGGCTAACTAAAGCAGAAATCCCTGGCGACAAATCATCTATTGGCGCCTTCATGGACTTGCGTGAAGCCGTAGTGCCGCGCCTGCATAGCATTATTGAAGGCCTGAACAAACAAAAACCACAAGCTGGTTCAGAAGCGCAAAAAATCAGTGATCTGTATGCCACTTTCATGGATACAAAACACATCGAGTCTCTGGGCCTGAAGCCACTCGATGCCGATTTTGCCAAAGTCGCCGCCCTGTCTGACAAAAAACAGATTCCGGCTTTCATTGCCTGGTTAAATAAAGTCAGCGTCAATGCACCGCTTGATATCTCTGTTCATCAAGATAATAAAGACTCCACCAAATACGTACTGGACGTCGGCCAGTCAGGCCTCGGCTTGCCAGACCGCGATTATTATCTGAACGATGGCGATGCCAAGCTCAAGGACGCTCGTGCCAAATACCTGAAACATATTGAGACGATGCTCGCTCTGGCAGGTGACAAAGCGGCCGCAAAAACGGCAGCCGACATTCTCTCGCTGGAAACAGAACTGGCAAAAATCCAGTGGAGCAAAGTGGAGTTACGCGATCCAATCAAGGCTTACAACAAAATTGAGCTCAGCAAACTAGATACATTGACGCCAGGCTACGACTGGACCGGCTACCTCACGACACTTGGCGTGCAAAGCAAAATCAATTATCTGATCATCAGCCAGCCAAGCTATCTGACAGGCTTTAATACCGTTATTGCCAATACCCCGCTTGATACCTGGAAAGCGTATTTCAAATGGCAGTTATTAAGCTCTGCGGCAAGCCAATTGCCGAAAGCATTTGCCGATGAAAATTTTGCATTTAAGAGCACCACGCTGATGGGTGTACCTAAGCAAGAAGAGCGCTGGAAACGTGGTGTGCGTCTGGCAGATGCCGGTCTGGGTGAAAGTCTGGGCAAGCTGTATGTAGAAAAATATTTCCCCGCTGGCCATAAAGTAAAGATGGAAAAACTGGTCAGCAATTTGCTGCTGGCGTACAAGCAAAGTATCGACACGCTTGACTGGATGAGTCCAGAAACGAAGAAAGAAGCACAGGCAAAATTGGCGACTTTCATGCCTAAAATCGGCTACCCAAACAAATGGCGCGACTACTCCGCACTGCAAATAGTCAAAGGTGATGCCGTCGCCAACTTACGCAATACGCGCTCATTTGCCTCTCAGGTTGAGTTAAATAAACTGGGGCAACCGATTGATCGCGAAGAATGGGGCATGACACCACAAACCGTCAACGCCTACTACAACCCGGAGATGAACGAAATCGTCTTCCCGGCAGCGATCTTGCAACCGCCATTCTTTGATGCGAAAGCCGATGATGCAGTGAACTATGGTGGCATCGGCGCAGTGATTGGTCATGAAATCAGCCACGGTTTCGATGATCAAGGTGCGCAATACGACGGCTTAGGTAATTTGCGTGACTGGTGGACCAAAGAAGATCACGAGAAGTTCGCAGCCAAAACAGCGACACTGGTCAAACAGTACAGCAGCTTCAGCCCGCTTCCGGGTTACTTCGTGAACGGCGAACTGACCCTTGGCGAAAACATTGCGGATAACTCTGGTCTGGCCATTGCGTACAAAGCCTACAAATTATCACTTGGCGGCAAGCCTGCGCCAGTAATTGCAGGATTGACTGGCGACCAACGCTTTTTCATGGGCTTTGCTCAGGTATGGCGCGGGAAAATGCGCGAAGCTTCAATGATCGTTCGCCTGAAAACTGATCCGCACTCTCCTGGCGAAATCCGTGCTAACGGCACATTGCGCAACATGGGCGAGTACTACAAAGCCTACAATCTGAAAGAAGGCGACAAAATGTATTTGCCGCCTGCTGAACGCGTATCCATCTGGTAATCAGGCATCAATCAGCTTAACCGCATCAATAAAAAGGGCGCTTCAGTTTATAATACTGAAGCGCCCTTTTTCACTCACTTACAGATACTCCCCTAATTTCCTTTTAAAATCATCTTATTCCCGCTCATCTGTATTGCGACTTTAAAAAATACTCTAGTGGAGTATGGTAGCGAGTGCTATAAGCGACTTACTTTTCTTGTAATTTTACGACGGCGAGATTTTTAAAGAAATCCTGCACAACCGTCAGCTCTCTGGTGCGGGTAAATGCCGGTAAGCTTTGCCATATCCGTTTGCCATAAGGCTTAGAAATCAGGCGGGGATCACACAGCATCAACACGCCTTTATCCAATTCATCACGAATCAAACGTCCGGCTCCCTGCTTCAGATTGATGATCGCCTCTGGCAACTGATGATGGACAAATCCATTCAAGCCTTTTTTTTCCATGGCTTCGATGCGGGCTGCGAGCACCGGGTCATCGGGCGGCGAGAACGGCAGCTTATCAATCACTACCAGCGACAACGCATCACCGCGCACGTCCACTCCCTCCCAAAAACTCTGACTGCCAATCAGCACCCCATTACCGGCGGCACGAAAGCGATCAAGTAATTCCGTGCGCCCTGCATCTCCCTGCACAAACAAAGGGAAATTCAGATGACGCTTTTCAAATTCTTCTCTCAGCCGCTCTGCGCAATGCTTGACCGCTTTGATCGTCGTGCATAGCATAAAGGTGCGCCCACCAGCCGCCTCAATCACTGGCAATGCCGCATCTACGACGGCGTCAGTGTATTCACGAGAATTAGGCTGCGGCATTCCCTCCGGTACATACAAGATGCCCTGCTCGGCATAATTAAACGGGCTAGGCCAGGTTCTGGCGGGCTCATTCCATAAACCCATCTGCGACACAAAATGCGCAAAATCATTCTTCACCGCCATCGTAGCCGACGTAAAAATCCAGGTACGCGGCACGCCCTCACGCTGCTTATTAAAAATCGGCGCAATCGACAGTGGGGTGCGGTGCAATTGCAAGGAGGTTGAAAATGCCTCGACCCAAAGTACATAATCGGCTTTGGGCACGGCACCCGCCTTGGCATTCGGTTCTGGCTCTTTCCAGTCATCGATTTTGGTTTGCAGATCAATCGCCCTGACACGGCATTGCTCAATGGTTTCGGCCCGTTCAGCCTGTTTTTCCAGTACCGCGATCAGATCATCCATCGTGTCTTTGAGTTTGTCGAGTGAAGGAAAAAACTCGCTCGACGGCGCGATTTGCGATAAGGACAGACGGACAACATCTTGTGGAAATGCCAGTCGCAAATCACGCGCGGCACGCTCGACAGGCGCCACAAGCTTTGCCCATTCGGCACCGTCGCGGGCATGCGACAGCCCCTCTGCCAGCACATCACGGCACAATTCCAATATTTGAGAAGTCGAAATCGTCTCCCCAAAGAACAAGGTAGCGGTGTCCGGCAATTGATGCGCCTCATCAAAAATCACGGTATTCGCCGAGGGCAGCAATTCGGCGATACCAGTATCTTTCAAAGCCACGTCAGCAAAGAATAAATGGTGATTGACCACCACCACATCGGCTTGCTGCGCCTCCTTGCGCGCCTTCATGACGAAACAATCCTGGTAATACTGACACTCAGATCCCATGCAGGTATCTTTGGTAGACGTCACCAGATTCCAGACCGAGGCCGTTTCTGGCACACGTGCCAGCTCCGCTTTATCACCGCTGCTGGTGGTCTTCATGAAACGGGAAATATCACGCAAATATCCGACGTCTTCACGGGAAGTCAGGCGGCCATTTTGTAAGGTACGCTCCAGATGAAAATGGCAGAGATAGTTCGCTCGCCCTTTCAGCAAAGCAACCGATACTGGCGCTTTCAAGACTTTTTTGATAGTTGGAATATCGCGTAAGAACAACTGATCCTGCAAGTTCTTGGTGCCGGTGGAAATGATCACCTTCCCGCCCCAGAGCAATGCAGGCGTCAGATAGGCATAGGTCTTACCTGTGCCGGTACCGGCTTCTGCCAGCAGGGTTTTTTGGCCAGAGATCGCATCAGCAATCGCTTTTGCCATCTCGGTCTGCGCCTGACGGGGACGATATCCGTTAATTGAAGCGCTTAACGCACCGGTCAAACCAAAAATATGTTCAACTTCGTCATCATGAGTGCCCTTGGCACCCGGTACTAGTGTGGATTCAGTCAAAATAAATGGATCAGTCAGCAAAGTGTAACAAAATAAAACAGATCATCAGCTTACGCCGGCACATCTGGCATCATTTGCATTTTGAGTAGAGTAATATGGTCTTTTAATTGCAATTTGCGCTTTTTAAGGCGGCGTAGCTGCAATTCATCGTGATTTTGGTCTTTCACCAGGGTTTCAATCACGATGTCAAGATCGCGATGTTCGACTTCCAACTCGATAATGCGTTGTTGTATTTGTTCCGGATGGCTCATAGTCGTCTGGTTGCGAGTAAAATGAAGTTTAATTTGAACAACAGTTTTTGCTTGGGACCTTTTATAGGATACCCGCTAGTTTAATCTACCAAGACGTATGAGCCAATATAAGATCGAAGCTGGCACCGGACAACACATTGGTGACAGGAAAGAACAACAAGACAGGGCAGCCCTGTTTGCGGCTCCGCACGCCCCTGGCTATATGATGGCTGTAGTGGCCGATGGCATGGGTGGCAAGAGCGGTGGAGCACTGGCTGCAGAACAAGTCGTACGTACTGCAAAATTATTATTTGATGATTTCTATCCGACCGGTGATGTAAAAAAATTGCTGGAACATATCGTCAACGAAGCACATACCGTCATCAAGCTCAGCGGCGTCTCTGCTGAAAAAGAACCTCATAGCACCTTTGTCGCCTTGGTGATCACGCCAAATAAAGAGGCGATCTGGGCATATGCAGGCGATTCTCGACTGTATCGTTTCAGCGGACCGAATTTCGCCGAACGCACAAAAGATCACTCCTATGTAGAGCGTCTGGTGGACGAAGGCAAAATTACTGCGGAAGAAGCCAAGACTCACAGGATGTCGAATATTCTGGTGAACGTACTCGGCTCTAGCACGACACCGCCTTATATCACTTATGGACAACGCAGTGAATTAAAGGTCGGCGATTCGTTTTTGATCTGCTCTGACGGACTCTGGCATTACTTTACCGATGCAGAATTATCTGCCGCTGTTGCCGCAAACTCTCCGCGTCAGGCATCTGAGTTACTGATCAGAAAAGCCCGCGAACGAGCCGAAGGGCATGGCGACAATTGCACCTTTGCGATTGTTAAACTGGTTGAGCCGCCAGAAGAGGTAAAAAATTACGTCGTCCAAAAAATGCGCAGAGCAGTTTAAGCATCGGCTTTAGCGCTTTAGCAGTGTAGGCGACATGACTTAACATGCAGTGCCAATAGCATTGCCAATAGTAGTTAAAATAAAAACGGCGTCCTGATTAAAGGACGCCGTTTTTTATTCCACATCACCGAACGCGGAACAGAATTTACTTTTTTGAGCGCTCTGCTAGCACTAGTTGATTCGCCTTACGATCGGCGTTGATTTGCTGCATAGCTGGGCGTTCTGACATCATTTTCACGTAATCACGCGTAGGCAAATCCGCCAAAAAATCGCGATCATAAATCGCCTTCGTCGCCATTGAAACCAAAGGAAAATGTACGACTGCGACACAGTCAGCCATCGTAAATTCACTGCCCGCAACAAACGGGGCAAACTTAAGCATCGGCGTCAATGCTTTGATATTTCTCGTGAGTTGCTTCTCGACTCGCATCTTTACTTCATCGCTGACTTTACCGCCAAAAAAAGCCTCTGCATACAGCTCGCGTGCCACCAGCTCCAGATGCAATTCCAGGAACACAATCAACTCCCGTACTTTTGCCGCAGCAAAAGGATCGGCAGGCAACAGGGGATGCGCCGGATAAGCACTCTCCAGATAATCAATAATCGCCTGGGATTCACACAAAGCACCTTGCTCAGTTTCGATAAAAGGAACTTTACCCAGTGGAGATCTGGCCAGTAGTTCAGGGGAACGATCAGCCCACACCAGAACTTCTTCAAATGGGATTTGTTTTTCCAGCAAAGCCAGCTTCACTTTGTTGTGGTAATTACTGACGGCAAAGCCACATAATTTAAGCATCGTTTGTCTCCGGTTTTGTTATTTTGTGCGTCAGACTCATTATCTGACGAATACACCTGATTGTGAATTACAGACCTTAGTGCATAGTTCAGGTTTTTTTATGAAAATCAATCGCTTCAAAATCAATGCTATGTGGGTCTGACTGGATAATGATGGCATCGTCGGCGCCAGGCTCAATATGACTGACAACATCCGGCGCATGTGCCCAGCCACTACCTGCAGGACCTGCGCTGGCATTACGTTCCAACTCATTTGCGATGGCAATCAATAACAAAATATCGCGATACACCGGCAAATCAAATCCTATCCGCGTACCATCACGGTCATCGACTAATAAGCTTTGCAGAAACGGTACGATATCACCGCCATTCCACATACTGCAAATACGCTCTATCAGGTGCGGAAACTCCTCAAGATGACGACTCACAATTGTCGTGTGATCCACATCAAACTCAGGAATATTGGCATTAAAAAACAAGATGAAACGGTCGCGTAAGGCATCGTATTTCACGCGATTATTTGTCGCATGATACAGATCCAGCAGATACAACCAGGGCACGGGCGAATCCGGATGTTCGACCAGACTTTGCGGCTCCAGAATCTCAATCGCTCGTTGAGGATCATTGACCGAGATCCAGAATTCGGCTTCCTGAGTGACGTCAGAGATCTCTTCAACCTTGACTGAACTGCCTCTCGTGGAGAAGAAATTAAAGGTGCTGCTATTACTTTCTTCCAGCGTCGGCGTGCGCCCCCGCCCACCTCTTGCCGGCGAATCTGTATCCATCGCATCTATATCGGGAGAACCTGCTTTTGACATCGTATCCACCCCGCCAAACGACATGGGCTGACTATCCTCAAACGACTGAAAACGTCCGCTGGTCGTCGTTGGCTCATACGAGGCCTGTATGTTGTTGACGATATCTTCTATATTTTTTCTTTCAACTGGTTTGTCCGCATGTTGCGCCCACCAGGAGCTCTCGGTACGTTTGTGTATGCGATTGATATAAACCAGCAACATCACAATAACCAGCAATCCCGTCACAATGAAGGCGGACAAACCGATCACCCAATTGCGGGAAAAACTATTTTCCTTAACCTCATCCAGCGCAGCTCTGTCAATCTGGCTTTGTTTTTTGAGTTGCGCCGCCTCCATTTGCAGGCTGGATAGTTTTTGCTGGTCGGCTTTTAATTGGGTTGATTGTGTTTCCGGCTGGCCGCTGTCACCACGCAACAACGCTGCCAGATGTGCCTGTGCTGCGCGAAGCTCGGCCATATTACTTGCGCTCTGCGCCTCGCCTCCCATAGTCAGGCTGTCACTCATGCGCAAGCCTTGCGGCAAGACCATCGTTTCATCCGAGAGCTTTAAAACATCTTTATGTTCTGTGGAATTTTTTTTATGACTCTTCGACTTATCCGGGGATTTTGGCGTATTGGCTTTTTCTGAAAATGCCGCTTCTCCTGCTAATTCTGCACTGTTTGCAGAAGCCCTCACTTTTTTAGAACTTTTTTTTACCCTGGTGAGCGCTGGCTCGTCCTGAGCAGAGGCGGAAGAAGCTTGAGGTAACGAAGATATTTGACTTGCTGATGAACTTTGAGTGCCTTGTATGAGCGGCAAAGAAATAGCCTTCTCATTTTGATTAAATTGCGGCGGGTCTAACAAGAGCATGTATTCGCGATGCAATTGCACTTCACAAGCGATATCAATCGTGACTTTGACCGCAGGTTCAGACAAGCCTTGACGAGTTGTGATGTAAATCGTCTTGGAACCGCCGGACTGAACCAAAGCAACATTACCGGTTGCTAAAAAACCGCTTTCAGAGGTCTCTACCTTCGCCTTAATGCAAATCTGACTCACATCACTTGCGTCATTACCTAACAAGACAATAGACGATTTCAGAGGCTGGCCCAATCCTGATTGCAGACGAATCTCGCCGAGACCTAAGGCGTAAGCAGGCATCGCAGCGATCAACATCTGAGCGGCGATAAAAAGCAAAGTGACAACGAATCGACGGGTGCGATAAAAAATAATCAGTTCCTCAAAAAACACTTAGCAAGAATAATTTTCGCAAACCGCAAAAAAAGATACCTAATTGACTAAACTAATATTGCCAATCTTACTTGCTTTATAACAAAGGCAAAAGCAATTGCCTTTAAAAAAGACCGTCAAGTATGAGGATTTCAACTTATTTATCATTTGCCACAACAATTCATTTCCAATAAGAAATTATATTGTGCCAACTTGGGACAAGCCGTCCCTGAATGTCGGTGTTTTATATCTCAAGCCAGACTAAAACAGACGCTACTTCACACTTTTGAAATGCAAAATTTTCTTTGCAATTCCGCGCAGTATATTCACTTCTTCAGTTTCTAGTTGAGCTCGTGAAAACATCCGTTTCAATCTCGGCATCAGCTTTTTGGGACTGGCAGGATCAAGGAAATCAATCGCAATCAACGCCTGTTCCAGATGCGCATACATGCCATCAATATCGTTGGCAGATGCCGCCTCGCCATGAAAACCGATATCAGTGACAGGCAATTTATCGCCAAGAGCAGCCAGACGACACTCATAAGCCAGCACTTGCACCGCCTGCGCCAGATTAAGCGAAGAATAATCAGGATTCGCCGGAATATTGATCAAAGTATTACAGTTGACGACGATGTCATTCGGCAGGCCAAATCGCTCGTTGCCAAAAACCAGAGCAATGGGCGCATTGCTGGACGACGCGCCAGTTTGCCCTGCACGGAGTGCAAGCTCGCGTGGCGTACAGACCGGTGGAGAATACTCCCGCAATCTTGCACTGACTGCCGCAACCAATTGGCAGCCATCAAGGGCGGCGTCAATAGAATCGACAATTCTGGCAGACTCCAGCACATCTAGTGCTCCGCTGGCAAAAGCGATCGCATCAGGATTGCTTAACGCATCAGGAAAACGGGGATTCACCAGAATCAGTTCGGAGAACCCCATCGTTTTCATCGCCCTGGCAACGGCACCAATATTGCCAGGATGGCTAGTTTCTACCAAAACGAAGCGCAGGCGTTTGAAAAGAGATGTGTCAGTTTGGGTCAAGTTCATTTAAAATAGCGCAATTACGCGTTTATCCAAGGCATGTTAATCGTGCCGCGATGTAACGCGACGCTCTTTAATTCATTTTTGTGTGGCATCTTTTTTTGCAGATATCGGTTTCGATGTCCGCACCAATAATGCCGCCATTTTAACGGAAACCCTTATGCACCCAATGCTCAATACGGCTATCAAGGCCGCTCGTCGTGGCGCGACTATCATTAACCGCGCATCTTTTGACCTCGACCGCGTCCAGGTCACGGAAAAACAATACAATGATTTTGTGACTGAAGTCGACCGCGCTGCCGAAGCAGCGATCATTGAGGTGCTGACAACTGCCTATCCGGATCACGCGATTCTGGCAGAAGAGTCCGGGGCTTCCGCCAATCTTCACGACGACAACGACAATGTCTGGATCATCGATCCACTTGACGGTACAACGAATTTTATCCACGGCTTTCCACAATACTGCGTGTCTATTGCCTTGCAACAGCGCGGCGTGATTACGCAAGCCGTAGTCTACGATCCTACCCGCAATGAAATGTTCACGGCCAGCAAAGGCGCCGGTGCCTTCCTGAACGACAAACGCATCCGCGTTACCCGTTGCGACAAAATCGCTGATGCACTGATCGGCACAGGTTTCCCTGCACGTGACTTATCCGGTCTGGATGAATACATGGAAATGTTCAAAATCATGACGACCAAATGTCAGGGTCTGAGAAGACCAGGCGCCGCCGCTCTGGATCTCGCCTACGTCGCAATGGGTCGCCTCGACGGTTTCTTTGAAAAAGGTCTGGCACCCTGGGATATCGCAGCGGGTTCATTGCTGATCACCGAAGCTGGCGGCATCGTCGGTAATTTTTCCGGCGATGGCAACTACCTGCACAAAGGCGACGTTCTGGCCGGCACACCAAAGGTATTTGCCCAAATGGTCGGCGCTCTGCAAGCCTTTGCTGGCAAATAAATATGCAATCAGTCCATACAGTTTGCAAAAGAACCAAGAAGCTCCATATAAACTGTGAACTCTTAGTTCATACAGCGCTTAGTTTATATAGCGCACCACGTCAGCTTATCGACGTATCGTATTTATAATGTATCGTACCGTATCGCCCGCCTGAAGAATGCAGGCTGAATGGGGGAGTATAGTTAAAAATACTCCTGATTCCGCACTGTTTTATTAGGCCTTTAAATAATACTCTACCCGAGTATTTAACATGCAATACAGAAAAAATCTGCACTGCGTGGTCATCAAGTAGAAGTTAAGTAGAAATAAATTATGTCATTTTCAGAACTCGGTTTGTCCGAGAATATTGTTCGTGCTGTGACCGAGCAAGGCTATACCACCCCTACCCCAATTCAAAAGCAAGCGATTCCTGCCGTCATCAGCGGCGGCGACTTGCTGGCTGGTGCGCAGACAGGCACTGGCAAAACTGCGGGTTTCACGCTGCCGATTTTGCAGCGTTTATCGACCTCTGCAACAACACCACAAAACAAAACCGACCGTCGCCCTATTCGTACACTGGTGCTGACACCAACACGTGAACTGGCTGCACAGGTCGAAGAAAGTGTCAGCACTTATGGCAAATATACGAATCTGAATTCAGGCGTCATTTTCGGCGGCGTCGGCATTAATCCGCAAATCAAGCTGCTCAAAAACGGAGTTGATATTCTGGTCGCGACACCAGGCCGTTTACTCGACCATCATCAGCAAGGCACGATCGATTTACGTCATATTGAAATCCTGGTACTTGATGAAGCCGACCGCATGCTGGATATGGGCTTCATTCACGACATCAAAAAAGTCCTCGCGATTTTGCCGCCAAAACGTCAAAACCTGCTGTTCTCAGCGACTTTTTCAGATGAGATCAAAACACTCGCAGATCGCCTGTTAAATAATCCGGCGATGATCGAGGTGGCGCGCCGCAATTCAACGGTAGAAGTGATTGCACAAAAAGTGCATCCGGTCGACCGCGATAAAAAACATCCCCTGCTCGCTCACCTGATCAAAACGCATCAATGGACTCAGGTACTGGTCTTTACGCGTACCAAACATGGTGCCAACAAGCTGGTTGAGCAACTCGCCAAAGACGGCATCAATGGCATGGCGATTCATGGCAATAAGAGCCAGTCGGCGCGTACCAAAGCCCTGAGCGAATTTAAAGACGGTAGTCTGACTGTCTTAGTCGCAACCGATATCGCTGCGCGCGGGATCGACATTGATCAATTGCCGCACGTCGTCAACTATGATTTACCAAACGTACCGGAAGACTATGTGCATCGTATCGGCCGTACCGGCCGTGCTGGCGCAACTGGTGAAGCCGTATCGCTGGTTTGCGTGGATGAATTCAAGCTTCTGGCTGACATCGAAAAACTGATCAAGCGTCAATTACCGCAAGAGATCATTGACGGTTTCATTCCTGATCCGCATGCGAAAGCGCAGCCAATCCAGTTGCGTAGCTTTCAAGGTCAACCGCGTGGTAACAGTGGCGGCAATGGTGGTGGCAACCGACCACGTCAAAACGCTCCGGCACGTAGCGGTGGTGGTGGGGGTAATAGCAGTAGTGCAGGTGCAGCAGGCAAACCCGCTCAACGTAGCGGCGATGCACGTCACCCGTCACGCCCGGTCGTCAAGCAATCCACACCGCGTCGCTCAGGCGGTCGCGGCGGCGCGTAAGCCGTTCTGATGTATTTTCAGAGAGAATGATGTCCGCCCCAATTAATCCAAAGCATCCAAAGAATTCATCTCTTAGCGATGAATAAGATGTGCTCTATTATCAACTGGGAACGTCAAGGCATGATGTAGGCCTTATCCAGGCATCGCTCTCTCAATAATGCTTTTCACATCAATATGTCGCGGCAACGCGCCATATTGATGATGTCCTTGACTATCCAATCTTGAACGGCAAAACGCGTCTGACACAAAGACCGGTGCTGACATTAACAGTTGTGCTACCTGCAAAGCCAGTGCCATCCTGTCGATCAGGTCACGCGCACGGTACTCAAGATCAGCGGTATCACCTAACACCGTCTTAAGTTGCTCCACATACCGGTCAAAAACGATGTGCTGCGTTTTCGCTTTATCCAATTCGGCGAAAAATACGAGCAATACCTCCGGCGTTTTGCTGATCGCACGCAAGACATCTAGACACTGCACCATAGCAGTCAAATTCATTCATGAGCTTTACTTTCTCAGACGTGTAACCCACCACGCGGATTCATTTCAATAACTGGGCAATCTCATCCGCACTCAATCCCGCTTCACGCAATACTGCGGCACTATCGGCTCCGCGCTTTGCCACCTTACCGGGAACAACATTTGCAGAAACAGAAAATCGTGGTGCGGGAGCTGCCTGAAGTACTCCCTCATGTCGGGCATAGATACCCCGTGCCGCGATATGGGGATGAGCCATCGCCTCCGCCGGTGTCAGCACGGGTGCGAAACAAGCGTCACTGCCCTCCAGCAAGTCGATCCAATGTTGCCGCGGCTGACTCACAAAGATCGTCGTTAAGCGAGCACGCAATGACGGCCATTGTTGCCGGTCATAAGGGTTTTTAAATTCAGGCACCTCACCCAGTCCAAGTCGGCTTATCAGTATCTGATAAAACTGTGGCTCCAGTGCGCCGATCGTAATCCATCCGCCATCAGCACATATGTAACTACCATACCAGTGCGGTCCATCCAGCAAACCCTGACCACGCTCATATGGCTGCTGTCCCGCAGCATGCAGGGACAACAGCAGATTCATCATATTGGCACTGCCATCGACAATCGCCGCATCCACAACCTGACCGCGCCCGGTGGTACGTGCACTTAACAAGCCTGCCAATACGCCCATCGCCAGATACAAAGCACCTCCGCCGATGTCTCCGACCAAAGTGGGTGGCGCTACAGGTGGAGTTCCGGCAGCACCGGCGTACCAGAGAGCGCCGGACAAGGCGATGTAGTTGAGGTCATGTCCCGCCGCTTGTGCCAGCGGTCCATCTTGCCCCCAGCCCGTCATCCGTCCGTATACGAGTTTGGGGTTCACTGCATGACAGACCTCCGGGCCAAGTCCAAGACGCTCCATGACACCAGGGCGCATACCCTCAATTAAAGCGTCAGCACTGGTGATCAGGTGCAGCAACGCCTGTAGCGCCTGCGGATCTTTCAGATCCAGTGCCAGCGAGCGTTTGCCGCGGTTCACGATGGCATTTTCAGCGAGATCAAGCGGATCGCCAAATCTGCTCGTCTTGCGCTCGATGAGAATGACCTCAGCGCCCATATCTGCCAGCAACATACCGCAAAAAGGAGCGGGGCCAATGCCCGCAATCTCGATCACCCGCACACCAGAAAGAACTGCCATCCTTATCCCTTTATAAAAATCTCAGATGATTCTTCAGATAGTTTTTCAGATAATTGATATCGCTTCAAAACTCAAATGAATTTACCTTATCGTATTCACAAAGTAACGTGCTTCTGTTTTTAAACCTGTGTCGATATCGGTGATCAATCCCTCGTATACACTCGATAAGGTATTCACGGAGGCTCTATCCAAAACATGATTGTGCGCATGACTTCTTGCCCGCAGCATCGCATTACTGATCATCAATAATTGCTGTATCGCCGGGCTGGACACGGCACCACCCGGTACTTTATATCCTTTGACATCCCAGCTTTGTTGTACGGCGCTTGTCTGCACCAGCCTGCTGAGCAGCCATAGGCGCGCCTCATTGGACTCACTGCCTGCCGGTGCCAGAGCATGTACGAGTTGTTGCGCCAGGGCTTCGGCTGCGCTTATTTTTTTGTTGTCGAGAAGCATGGATAAGGCATTTTGTATACCGACCAGGCGCGGCAAACGTTGCGTCCCGCCAGATCCCGGCATGCGACCCGAAGAATTTGGGCTGATACCAAACTGAGCCGTTACTACATCAGAGGCAACGCGATAATGCGCAACCACAGCCAGCTCCAGAGAAACGCCAGCAGCACCGCCGGACAAGGCAATGGCAACCGGCTTACCGCAAGTTTCTAACCGGCGCAACACGCGGTGGCGCTCAAGCATTCTTGCAAATAGTTTTGCTACGTCGCCTTCATCGGCATTTTTTTCATCTGCAATAAAATTACTGCCAGACGCTAACAGCAAAAACCCTTTCACATTATCGTCATTGATCGCTTCGTCTAAAACCAGAAGCAGATCATCCATCTGAGGTAGAGATGTCTGGTCAAAATTCATGGTGGCGATACCTTGCGCATCGAGACTCAATATCATCGTCATCTCCTCACACCCGCTCAATAATCGTAGCAATGCCCATCCCGGCACCGACACATAAGGTGGCCAGCCCGGTCGAGAGATCGCGTCTCTCGAGTTCATCCAGCAAGGAACCCAGTATCATCGCCCCCGTTGCACCGAGCGGGTGCCCCATCGCAATCGCACCGCCATTCACATTCATCTTATCGTGCGGCACTGACATGACTTCCATGAAACGCAAAACTACCGCAGCAAAGGCCTCATTGAGCTCAAACAAGTCAATATCCTTTGCACTCATGCCGGCGCGCTTTAGTGCTTTTTCTGCAGCATAGCTTGGTCCCGTCAGCATGATCGATGGCTCAGACCCGATAGTGGCGAACGAGCGGATACGTGCTCTTGGTGTCATGCCGGTACGTTCAGCAATAGCACGGTTGCCGATCAACACGGCGGCTGCACCATCGACAATGCCAGAACTGTTACCGGCATGATGCACATGCTGCACCTTATCCAGATCAGGATAGCGCTGACCTATCACCGCATCAAAACCCCATCGCTCCCCCATATCAGCAAATGATGGACGCAAAGCGGCAAGCGACTCCAGCGTGGTTTGCGGACGTATCGTTTCATCTTTATCTAACATGATCAGACCATTGATATCCGTGACCGGCACAATCGACCGACCAAACCAACCCGCTTGCACGGCAATCGCAGCACGGCGGTGACTTTCGACCGCATAGGCGTCAACATCCTTGCGCGAATACCCTGATTGCGTCGCTATCGCATCAGCAGAAACACCCTGCGGTACAAAATAATTTTTTATCGCCGCTTGCGGATCGACTGGCCAGGCGCCACCATCACTCCCCATGGCAACACGTGACATCGACTCGATACCACCACCGATAGACAATGCACTCTGACCTGACATTACCTGCGCCGCTGCCATGTTCACTGCCTCCAGGCCAGAAGCGCAAAAGCGGTTGACCTGCACACCCGATACGCTCTCGTGATAATCCGCCGCGAGAACGGCCAGGCGGGCAATGCATGCTCCTTGCTCCCCTACTGGCGTAACACAACCGAGCACTACATCGTCAATCAATCCGGTATCAAGATGATGACGCTCACGCAAAGCGCGTAAGGGTGTTGCAGCCAATTCGAGCGGCGTAACACCATGCAAAGCACCATCCTTTTTCCCTTTGCCACGCGGCGTCCGCAAGGCATCATAAATAAATGCATCCATATGCTGTCCTATCAAAGTGTGCGGCTGATTAATTCTTTCATGATCTCATTAGTGCCACCATAGATCCGCTGCACCCGTGCATCTGCCCAAGCCCGCGCGATGGGATATTCATGCATATAGCCATACCCGCCATGCAACTGGACACATTGATCCATGACTTTAAATTGCATTTCCGTTGCCCAGTATTTCGCCATAGACGCAGTCTCGGCATCGAGCCGGTTGGCTAGTTTTAATTCTATACAGCGATCGATGAACACCTGACCTACGGCGATCTCGGTTTTCATTTCCGCCAGCTTATGCGATACCGTCTGAAAGTCGATCACCGATTTGCCAAACGCTTTACGGTCGCGGGTGTACTGGATGGTCCACTCCAGAGCAGCCTGAGCAGCGGCGACGCCGGTCAAGGCGATTTGTAAACGCTCCCAGGGAAGTTCCTGCATCAAATAAGCGAAGCCACGTCCCTCCTCACCCAACAGATTCTGTGCAGGCACACGAACCTGATCGAAGAACAGTTCAGAGGTATCTTGTGCGCTCATACCCATTTTGTGCAATCGCTTGCCTTTAGTAAAACCAGGCATTGACGTATCAACTACAAACAAACTGATACCTCTGGAGCCTGCGTCAGGATCGGTCCTGGCAACGACGATCACCAGATCGCAATGCCAGCCATTTGTGATGAAAGTTTTTGACCCGTTCAAAATATAGTGCTCTCCCTCTCGCAGCGCACTCGTTTTAATTCCTTGTAAATCCGAACCGGCACCAGGTTCAGTCATCGCAATCGCACCGATCATTTCGCCAGTTGCGAGCTTCGGCAGATACGTCGATTTCAGATACTCACTCCCCTGATGCAATAGATAAGGCGCCACAATTTCCGAGTGCAAACCAAAACCCGGACCCAAGGCGCCTATCCTGAATTGCTCTTCCATCAAAATCACGCTGAACAGAATATCGACGCCTGAGCCACCATATTGCTCAGGCATGCTGGGACACAGCAATCCGGCAGCACCTGCTTTACGCCACAGATCCCGGTCGACAAAACCCTGCTCATCCCAGCGTGCGTGATGCGGCGCGACCTCGGTCTCCATAAAGCGCCGGACGGTATCCCGAAATAAGTGGTGATCGTCGCCAAAAAGCGTACGTGGAATCATGTTTTGCTCCTGGAATTAGTTTTTATTTTGATGATCGGCTACATGAATCGAGTCTATAGGTCAATTGACCCATTTGTCAATGAATGCCATAATCCGCCGACCTAACTGACCAAACCACCATAACTCCAGAAAAAACCGGATGAGCTCCAGCCGCACCAGCCCGCTACGCAACAAGGAATCAGAAACCACAGGGAAGGGTTACGAACGTGCCCGTGCGATTCTGGAAGCGACACGGACAATTTTTGCGAATGACGGATATGCGGGCCTGTCGATGCGCGCCGTCGCCACCAGAGTTGGCGTCAACCTGTCGACGGTGCAGCACTACTATCCCAGCAAAGACAACTTAATCGAAGCGCTGCTATCACAGACACTGCAAGACTATCAGGCCGCAGTTGATCTGTTCGCCCCCTCGGGCAGTCAGTCAAGCAATCTTGATCAACATCAGTTTGAAGCCTTAATTGATTATTTTCTGGATGACATCAGCACACCAGAATCGAGTGGCATGCTGTCAGAATTATGGGCGTTGGCCTACCGGCACACCTTCGCCGCAGACATCCTTGATCAGATGCTGACCCGCTCACGCAAAGTATTTCGCAATCTGATTCGCAGCCGCATGCCCACTCTAGCGCCAGAACAATGCGAGCTGCGCGGCGCACTGATGGTCGCGCAACTGCAAGGACTGACCTTATATCTTGCGACCTCACGACCTCAGCACAAAGAATTGACGGGTTTAAAAACAGCAGCGCGTGCAGCAATAGTTCATCTGGCTTTCGCACCAGAAATCACTCCGGACACATAGTCCCCCTCAGTCCAGATAACGATCCCCATCTCTGTGCCATAGACTGCGATATTCGTCTATGATAATGTTCTGACCCCGCGTACTGACTATGGCTGCATCGCTGCATGGCTGATATGTGATGTCACCCACGTGAATATTTTTTCTGGCAGCGCAGATTCTGATCTCGTAAATAATGTATCTACCGTTACAAAGGGGCAGATCAATGCGCGGCAGACTGAAATAAAGCGCAGCCCAGCATCGCACCACTACCAAAACTACCGAATCAAGAAAATTAAGGTTTTATGAAAGCAGCAGAAAACAGCCACACCCCCAATGATGCAGCGGCGTGTTTCCCCTATAAAGACTATTACTAGCTAGAAAAAGTTACGCTAAAAGATACGCCACATCGATATTCTGAAGCAGCAGGAATTCTATCCAGCTACCCCCCATATTAATTCAAAAAAAACTTGATCTAGTCCCAAATTGGGACTATGATTTATTCATGCGCATACTTTCCAAACCGACACTTATCAATTTTTTTGAACAACCTGATTATTCCGACTCAAAAGCACCTTTACTGTCTTGGCATGGACATGCTTTAAAGGCCTCGTGGCAAGAACCGGCCGACGTTAAAATTGACTTCGGGTCAGCAAGCATATTGAGAGAAGGTCGCGTAGTCTTCAACATCGCCGGAAATAAATACAGACTTGTCACTTGGATAAACTACGACTTTGGAATTATCTATATCAAGTTTATCGGGACACATAAGCAGTACGACGCAATTGATGCGCAAACCATCTGAAGAGGTAATCATGGATATCAAACCAATTCGAACTGAAAATGACTATCATGTTGCATTGGAGGAAATAGAATCTCTAATGACAGCTAAATTAGGGACTCCTGAAGGTGATCGCTTAGATATTCTAGCAACACTTGTTGATGCTTATGAGGCTAAAAACTTTCCCATAAACCTACCTGACCCCATTGATGCAATCAAATTCAGTATGGAACAGAAGGGATTAACTCCAAAAGATTTAGAGCCAATGATAGGCCGGACAAATCGTGTCTATGAGATATTGGCAGGTACGCGTCAATTAACTTTGCCGATGATTTGGAAATTAAATGAAGCTCTAGGGATTCCGTTCGAGTTACTTATACGTCCATCGCATAAGATACTAGAAGCAGCTTAATAATTATTAAAAAGCCCTGAGTTAAAATCAGGGCTTTTTTTAAATTCGCTTGGCTAAAAAAGCCCCACAGGATCTTGTGATCGATCCCAACTATAGATAATCACTTATGACCGATCCACGGTTTTTGCGCCACCACCCACACTGTATTTAATCGGTACCGTATCAATCTCAAATCCAGCAAAGATACGACGTACATCCGGATGGTCGTTCAGGCTGACGATTGCCTTTCCCTTAATAGTCCGAAGCATCGACGCCATCTTTTCATACTGCTCGATGCCAAAGTCCACGCCATAACCTTCGGTCTCACAATACGGCGGATCAAGATAAAAGAACGTATGTGGCCGGTCATATTTTTCCATCAGTTTGTAACAGTCCAAGTTCTCAATGAACGCGCTGGCCAGCCGCAAATGCGCTGCAGACAGATTCTCTTCAATACGTAATAAATTAACTGGTGGCGCGGTAGTCGCAGTACCCCAGCTATGTCCATCAACCTTGCCGCTGAACGCGTGCTGCTGCCGGTAGAAGAACCTAGCTGCACGCTGGATGTCTGTAAGGGTATGTGGCGGCGTCTCTTGCAGCCATTTAAAACATCTCTACTCGACAACGCATATTTAAATTGCCGGACAAATTCCTCAAGGTGATTTTTGACGACGCGGTAAAGATTGACGAGGTCGCCATTGATAAGTCCGTGATGTCATCAAGCATCGTTGAAAACATGCGCTTGATTTCGTTCGCCCCCTTCTCCGCACGATTGCGGACGATGTGACCTAGGTAACAATCTTCACAGAGCTTTCGCACCGTATAGGTTGCCAGCTTCTTTTCTATTTTGGCTTGCACCACCAATTGTTTTTCTTCTTGCCTGACTGTTTTCTTCTCAAGCGCCGGATCTCGGCCAAGCGAACGAACATCACGCAGCTGCTCCCACGCTTCAACAGCAGCAGATAAGACAGGGCTGGCCACTGCCCTATTTTCACCTGACGCATCTTGCCATCAATGGGGCTTTTAAAACGATAGATCCACGCCCGTCCTGTACTACTCGCTTCAAACCGTAGACCCGGGCAATCGTCTATGATAAGGTGCGCTCCGGGTGTTAATAGCTTGGCTTGTCTGGCATCAAATTACATAATTTATCCGGCGTAGCTTTTTAAAGAAAAAATTCACCGGCGAATACTAGCGTAACTTTTAAAAATAGTGGTTGTAAAAAGCTACGCTAAATTAGAAGTGTTGTTGGTTTTTGGTAGGTGTTGGCGGTATCTAGTGAAACGAGCCAATTAGAAATAATCACCAATCATTCAAACACTTAACAAACAAAACAAGAAAAATCAAAGAGTTATGACGACAGAAAAAAGTAATCACACCCCAATGATGCAGCAATACCTACGCATCAAAGCCGATCATCCGACCACATTGGTTTTTTACAGGATGGGGGATTTTTACGAACTGTTTTTTGAGGATGCGGAAAAAGTCACACGCCTGCTGGGGATTACCTTAACTCAACGCGGCACCTCGAATGGAGCGCCGATCAAAATGGCGGGTGTGCCATTTCATTCATTAGAACCTTACTTGGCAAAACTGGTAAAACTGGGGGAGTCCGCTGCGATTTGCGAACAAATTGGTGACCCTGCAACCAGCAAAGGTCCGGTAGAGCGCAAGGTCATGCGTGTGATTACGCCAGGCACCCTGACCGATACCGATCTGCTGCCAGAAAAATCTGAACGCCCTCTTCTAGCGCTATGCCTTTTACAGCAACGCAAGACCATTACGGCAGGACTGTCCTGGTTGTCTTTAGCGAGCGGCGCACTCAAGCTGATGGAATTCAGCTGCGATGAAAAAACCTTGCCGCAGCGCCTGCAACAAGAGCTGGAACGCATCTCGCCTGCCGAAGTCTTGGTGTCTGCTGGCAGCTTGTTACTGGAATCGTGTCAAGCCAGCTTACCGGGTAAATTTTCAGAAGTACCTGATTGGCACTTCGATTTGAAACAAGGTCAGAAATCCTTACAAGATCAATTAGCGATCGCTTCGCTGACAGGTTTTGGCGCAGAACATCTGACCGCGGCAATTGGTGCCTCCGGTGCTTTATTGCGCTATGCCGAAGCAACACAAGGTCGCGGCCTGAAGCACATCAACACGCTGACAGTTGAAAACGAAAACGAATTCATCGGCCTCGATACGGCGACACGACGCAATCTGGAATTGACCGAGACTTTACGCGGACAAGAGTCTCCGACACTCTTTTCCTTACTCGATCACTGCCGCACTGCGATGGGCTCACGCTTGCTGCGACACTGGCTGCATCATGCGCGACGGGATCAATTGGTTGCGCGATCACGTCATGACGCGATCAAGGCGCTGATACAAGCCGACTCTACGGCAGGACTTTCCACTACATTGACTTCCGTTCCGGATATCGAGAGGATTACAACACGTATCGCACTGCAATCAGCGCGACCTCGCGATCTGGCCGGTCTGCGCGATGGGCTGCAGCATCTGCCAACGGTACGCTCGTATGTCGCGATGTGTATTGCCGATAACCATACCAATCTGCTGACCAAAGTGCTGACGGATCTGGCGACGCCGACAGAATGCCTGGATTTGCTCGAGCGCAGCCTGATGCTGCAACCCGCAACAATGGTGCGCGATGGCGGCGTGATTGCGACTGGCTTTGACGCTGAACTTGATGAGCTGCGCGCACTGTCAGAAAACGCCGGGCAATTTTTAATCGATCTGGAAACCTCAGAGCGCGCACGCACCGGCATCGCCAATTTACGTGTCGAATACAACAAAGTACATGGCTTCTATATTGAAGTGACGAACGGACAGACCGATAAAGTACCGGACAATTATCGCCGCCGCCAGACGCTGAAAAATGCGGAGCGCTACATCACGCCAGAACTCAAAGCCTTTGAAGATAAAGCGCTGTCAGCACAGGAACGTGCCCTGGTCAGAGAAAAAGTCTTGTATGAAAAACTGTTGCAAGATCTGCTGCCGCATATCACGACTTTACAAGCGATCGCCCATGCCATTGCGCAGCTCGACACTCTGGTCAGTCTGGCGAATCACGCGACTAAAAATAACTGGTGCGCGCCCGAGCTGGTAGATGAACCTATGCTGCATATTACCCAGGGACGCCATCCCGTGGTGGAGAACCAGATTGAACGCTTTATCGCGAACGACTGTCAGCTCTCCAGCGAACGTAAATTACTCCTGATCACCGGTCCGAACATGGGTGGTAAATCGACGTTTATGCGTCAGGTGGCACTGATTACCTTACTAGCCTATGTCGGTAGCTATGTACCGGCAAGCGAGGCCATGATTGGCCCCATTGACCGCATCTTTACCAGGATCGGTGCCGCCGATGATCTGGCAGGCGGGCGCTCCACCTTCATGGTCGAGATGACTGAATCTGCGGCAATTCTGAACGGTGCAACAGAAAATTCATTGGTATTAATGGACGAAGTCGGGCGTGGCACCTCGACATTCGACGGACTGGCATTGGCTTGGGCCATTGCACGACACTTAATTCTCATTTCGAAAAGTTACACCTTGTTTGCGACGCATTACTTTGAATTGACACAGTTACCCGACATTCATTCAAGTGCAGAAAACGTACACCTGTCCGCGATTGAGCACAAAGAAAATATCGTATTCCTGCATGCCGTCCAGGCTGGTCCGGCATCACAAAGTTATGGCCTGCAAGTTGCTCAACTCGCCGGTATTCCGCAAGGTGTTATTAAGGCTGCGCGCAAACACCTGGCGGAACTGGAGGCGCATTCCCTGCAAGCCTCACCACAATTTGACCTGTTCAGCGCGAATGCACCAGCGGAGCTAACTGATGAACTCGAATCAGACAGCAGTACCGAACCGCCAAGCGAATTATTCAATGCGATCAGTGAACTCGATCCTGATGCCATGAGCCCAAGGGAAGCCTTAGACGCATTGTATGTATTGAAGCAGCTTTATAAATCGCATCACTAATTAATGAGGACAGGGCTTATCGTATCGAAGGCCTGTTACTGACTGTTCGATACAGTTAAGGTCTGTTGATAGTCCAATCGGAGAGGTGTTTGGCGTTTAGGGTGTAGCATTTTCGGGGAGAATGGTTTTATCCCATTTTGAGATAAATTCTTCACCTCCGGTCGCATGATTAACGGATCCTAGCCTGCCCACATCTGATCAAAATTCTTAAAAGCCCATTTTGCGGGATCTTCGTGACCAACGATCTGCTCAGCATTGAGGTCTTTCATCGGGTGTGACAGGTCGAGAATTTCAGGAGAAATATAGACGTTCGACTTTGTCGAAAAAAAGATTTTAACCTTAGGCGTTAACAAAGACGTTGCCGACTGTTCCAGGACAACACCCAGACGACCGGAGGACAAGCGCACTAATGATCCGACCGGATAGATACCAACACTGTTCACAAACGCGTGAAAGATATCCTTCTCATACTGAGCGGTACTCCATTCACTCATTTTTTTGATCGATGCAATCGGCTCCCATCCAGCCTTGTAAGGGCGATTTGATGTAATCGCATCATAGACATCGCAAACCGCTCCCATCTTTGCAAAAATAGAAATCTCACTTCCCTTGAGCCCGTGAGGATAACCACTACCGTCAACTCTCTCATGGTGATGCAGGCATACATCAAGCGGAATATGCCCGACAGAACCACTCTCCAACAAGAGTCGATGCCCCTCTTCGGGATGACTCTTCATAATGTCGAACTCTTCAACCGTCAACCTGCCAGGCTTATTCAGCACCTCGGTTGGCATCAGTGCCTTACCTAAATCGTGCAACAAACCCGCCATGCCGGCTTCACGAGTCTGATCTTCATCCAGATTCAGTTGCTGCGAAACTGCAACCATTAAGGCGCATACAGCGACGGAATGCATGTACGTGTAATCATCGGCTGTTTTCAGGCGAGCCAGGCTAATCAGCGCGCCAGGATTACGCATCACTGAAAGTGATATCTCCTGCACCACTTCGCCTGCGAGATCAACGGATATCGCTTTACCCATGCGCACTTCCTGAAACATGGACATCACGGCATTTTTTGAGCGATCGCAGATTTTCTCAGCTCGCTGAATCTCATCAGTAATCGATGCGGGTTTCGGACGCTCCGCTAGGACAATGCTGACACGATCAATATTCGTTGAGGGATCCTGTGACTCGAGTTCTGCATTCCGGGTCGATATGACCCGCTTGTTATCGTCTGACGAAATGACATCATCACCTTTATCGAGATTAATCCATACCTCAGAAATACCACTGTCGATAATCAGGCGAATATCATTTTGTTCCTTGATGACAAATTTGGAGCGCCAAAACGGATGATCAATCCATGAACCACAAAGCGACTGCAAATACATACCAGTCTTTAGTTGGGTGACTGGGATTTTTTTCAGCATGCTATCTCCAGGCGAATGAGGTTTCTTGCTTGACGCAAGTGGCTGCGTCAGATTTTTTTGTGGTGCAGCGTTTTTATCATTAATTGAATAGTACGGCGAATCACGCCAAGATGTGATGTAGTACAACTATTTTTTAATCACCAAAAATCTTTTATTGAGTCTCTACCTGGCATCATATATTTTCATAAAACAAATTCAAACGAGATAACTGACTGCCACGAACGCGTACCTCACAATGGCTTTAGCAATCAATTTACTCAGAATCGTTTTTCATAGACGAGCTATTACAACCAACTAAAAATCACATACTCCCTCAAAATATCTACAAAACATACTTGCCCCCGCTTATTTTAAAGCGCGACTTTAAATATACTCCCTCTATGTATGATTTGTTTGTCCGCTTATTTGTTCGTTTATTTGTTCATTTCTTTCATTCACTGACATAGATGAATGTCTTCAAATTTAATCCCTACACAATAAGGGCAAGCAATTAAAACAACCAGATAACTCATGAGAATTTACCACCAGTCAATCCGCTCAGGAAGCCATAGAAATTCCAGACAAGATGACAAATCCGCATAAAAAAACCGCAAAGATCATCTTTGCGGTTTTTTATTTCATCTTACCTGAACAGGATTTATCGCTACCTGAGCTAGGCAGCAGATACTCTACCTGCCCGGCATGATTAGTGAATCGGATGACTGCGATATTCATCACCAGCATCATCTTCGTCGTCTTCGCCATGATGGTGGCCGTGTGCGCCATGCACGTGACCGTGTTCGATCTCTTCGTCGCTTGCAGCGCGGACTTCTACCACGGTTAAATCAAAACGCAATGCCATACCTGCCAACGGGTGATTACCATCCAAAACGACTTTGTCGTCCGTGATATCCGTCACTGTAAAGATCAGTGCGTCGTCTTCATCTTCACCGTCCTGCATGCCTTCGAACTGCATACCAACTTCCAGTGGATTTGGCAGGCGATTACGTGGCTCAACTTTCACCAGCTCTGCGTCGTATTCACCAAACGCATCGTCTGGCTCAACCTGCAAAATCGTTTTGTAGCCAACTTCTTTGCCATCTAATGCTTCTTCGATCTTAGGCAAGGTATTTTCGTAGCCACCGTGCAAATACACCATTGGCTGTTGACCTTCTTCGATCAGATTGTCTTGCGCATCCGACAGTTTATAGTTAACAGTAACAACTGTATTTTTGACAATCTTCATGATATTCCTTAAAAATAATGTGCAGACGAATTATACCCGTCTGGCTAGTTGAGTACGCCACGCCTATAATGCCGACATGAAAAATTTATCTACAAAACTGCCTCTCTTGGGCAACATCACTGCCGACCAGTTCCTTAGCGAGTACTGGCACAAGAAACCTCTGCTGATACGCCAGGCAATTCCCGGCTTCAGCGCGCCAATCAAGAAAGATGCCTTGTTCGACATGGCAGCACGGGAGGATGTCGAGTCCCGCCTGATCTGCTTTTTCGACAAACACTGGGAAATGAAAAATGGCCCTTTCCAGCAATTGCCAATAAAGGAAAAAAAAGACTGGACGCTGCTGGTACAAGGCGTGAACTTACACAATCCGGTCGCCGATGAGTTGCTGCGCCAGTTCAACTTCATCGCCGATACCCGACTTGATGATCTGATGATCAGTTACGCAGAAGACGGCGGTGGCGTTGGCCCGCACTTCGATTCGTATGACGTATTCCTGCTACAGGCGCACGGGCAGCGTCGCTGGAAAATCGGCGCACAAAAAGATTTATCGCTGATCGAGGGAATGCCACTCAAAATCTTGCGTAATTTCAAGCCGGAACAAGAATTTGTACTGGAACCTGGCGATATGCTGTACCTGCCGCCACAATACGCGCATGACGGCGTCGCGATCGGTGAGTGCATGACTTACTCTATTGGCTTCCGCGCACCGTCTTATCAGGAATTCGGTGAGTCGTTTCTGCAATTCATGTCTGATTCGATTGATTTACCTGGCCGCTATGCTGATCCAGATCTCAAGGCAAGCTTGCGTCCTGCAGAAATCAGCACGGCAATGGTCGATACGATTGCCGAGCAATTGGCAAAAATTCGTTTTACCGAGGAAGACATTACCATTTTTATCGGTGAGTATCTGAGCACGCCAAAATCCAGCGTATTCTTTAATTCGCCAGAAAAGCCGTTGACGCCGAAACGCTTTACCCAAGCCGCACAAAAAAACGGTGTGTCTTTATCACTAAAGACCCAGATGCTTTACAAAGGCAAGCATGTCTTCGTTAACGGAGAATCTTTTGCGATCGGCAAAGATGACAAAGTAAGCTTACTAAAACTGGCGAATCAAAGAAAACTGGACGGCGCCGATGTCGCACAAGTTTCAGATGACGTTATGGAAGCCTTGTGCCTGTGGTACGAAGATGGCTGGTTGAACCTGAACTCATAAAGCGATTTTCTTGCACTAGATTGTCATAACTATTTGCAAAAATAAATTACATAAAATTAGTTAAATTGCATGATTTTTTAAAAAAACTCACTGTAATTTAACTATTACATGAGTATTGCCAATAAAAAATTGTTTTTGTTGGTAAATATTACGGAAAATCCGTATAAAAATGACTCTTTCCCTATTCCATTAATGGAAAAATCATTATAATTCTGGGTTAGGAAACTTTCGTAGGGGCCGACCTGCCTATTTGGGTAATAAGCCCTCGAATAAACCTATAGAGCGATAATTACCGGTAATTATTCATCGCAAAATTTTGATCTTATTTTTTTGATCTATTTATTGAAAGTATAAACATGAAAAAATCACTCTTGCTTGTTTCCCTGTTGGCAGTTGCTTTGGCAGCTTGCGGTAAAAAAGAAGAAGCTCCAGCAGCTTCTGCAGCAGCTTCCGTAGCTGCACCAGCTCCAGCAGCAGCTTCTGCTCCTGCTGAAGCTCCAGCAGCAGCACCAGCTCCAGCAGCTGATGCAGCAGCATCTGGCGCAGCTCCAGCAGCTTCCGCTCCAGCAGCAGCTTCCGCATCTGCTTCCAAGTAATTTTTTTATTGCTTGAAAAAAGCCGACTTTCGAGTCGGCTTTTTTTCGCCCTTTTTTTGCCAGTTACTTTAATAAATTTACATCATAGCAATATCATTTATCCAGATAAAAACAAGTGTTTAGATTGCTGTCCAGATCACCTTACAGCTTATCTTTTAAAACATAACAGGCAAAAAAAATGCGACTCATTGAGTCGCATTTTTTAATGTGAAATACCTTACTTCAATTGTTCATTCAGCAATTGAAGGATCTTGTCAGCAGTCGCTGAAGTCTCAACCTTGCCATCCGTGCCATAGATACTGACATGACTGACTTCGCCCTTACCAGAAACCAGAATACGATACTTTTGTGCATTCTTTGGATCGCTAGAGCCAAACGAGAATAATTTCGAGAAGAAGCCTTCGCTCGCACCTTTAGTTTTCGCATCGATGTCCTGATCGATGTAACGAACATAGTAGAGACCTTGTGAACGATCACGGTCTTCCACAGTGAACCCGATACGATCCAATGCCAGACCTACGCGACGCCATGAGCGGTCAAAACCTTCATCTGTTTCAACATAAGACACATTATCGGCCTTCAACAGCTTGGCGCGAATCTTCAATTGCGTTGGCGACGCGGCCGCAACTTTAGCCTGCTCAGCATCCGCACCCAGGCGCACCATCAAACGAGACAAAAATTCTGCTTCAAGGCCACTATCGTTCGCACGCGGCGTCCAGACAGTACCCTCTTTCTGGTTACCGACTAGCACCTCTTGTGCGCCACGATGACTGATATAAATTTCTACTTCGCCTTTGGCATTGCGTTCAAGGCGAGTGCGGAACTTATCGCGCTCACCAGTCGAATACAGCGAATCGAGCACTTTGCCTAAAGTATTACGGATGATATCTTGTGGAATTTTGGCGCGGTTTTCAGCCCAGTCCGTTTCCATCACTCCGGATTCTTGAGACTCAATATTGATCAGGAAACCCAGCTCTTGCCAGAAATCCTTGATTTGCGGCCACAGAACCTCTGGCGTTTGATTTACCAGCAACCAGCGCTGAGAACCGTCACGTTCAATGCGCATGGATTTCACTTGCAAAGGGGCAATAGCAGAGGCGCCAGAAGTGGTGGCAACATTCCCTTTTTGCAGGTTATAGCTTGAGGCAGTGGCGCTACCTTGATTACTGTTAGGGACAGCAAAACGATTATCACGACGAATTTGCGTCAGATCAGGCGGAACTTCCAGAGATACTGTGGCAGCTTTGCTCGCACTTTTATAGTCGATCTTATTTGGCTCAAGAATATTACCAATTGACGTACAAGCACTTAAGCTGATTACACCAGCCAGTGCTAATGCACTGATGATCCCATTTTTAGCAACAAAGCTTTTTGCCATGTGAAAGTCCCTACGATTTGTAATCAATTAAATGTACATAAAAACATAGGCGGGAATCAGATACCCGCCCAAGCGACGCTATTGTAATACACCTGACTCGCGTAAAGCAGTGCGAACTACATCATGATACTGCTCTGACATAGGCACCAAAGGCAAGCGAATACCACTTGGTATCAGACCCATCTCCTGCATTGCCCATTTCACAGGCAGAGGATTTGGCTCGATAAACAATTTATTGTGCAAGGGCAGCATACGATTATTGATTGCCACTGCCGTTGCAATATCGCCGCGCATCGCGGCAACGCACAACTCATGCATTGCACGGGGAGCCACGTTGGCTGTTACAGAAATATTGCCCTTACCACCGCAGAACATCAACGCGATTGCGGTCGCGTCATCACCTGAGTACACAGCAAAGGATGCCGGCGCCAGACGAATCAAATCCGTATCGCGAGCGATATTACCTGAGGCCTCTTTAACGCCAATGATGCCGGGGACTTGCGCCAGACGCAGAATTGTCTCATTGCTCATATCAGCAACGGTACGGCCTGGCACGTTATACAGAATTACAGGGATATCAACCGATTCAGCAATTTTCTTAAAGTGCTGATACATGCCCTCTTGCGTTGGACGGTTGTAGTAAGGCACCACCTGCAAAGATGCATCTGCGCCAATTTCTTTAGCGAATTTGGTCAGCGCAATCGCTTCTGCTGTTGAATTACCACCAGATCCTGCGATGATAGGAATACGTTTATTAGTATGTTCGACGGCGACGCGAATCAATTCGCAATGCTCTTCTACCGACACTGTAGGCGACTCACCCGTGGTACCGACGATCACGATACCATCAGTGCCTTCGGCAATATGCCAGTCAATCAGTTTGCGCAGACATGGCAGATCGAGACTGCCGTCGGCGTGCATGGGGGTCACAATTGCAACCAGACTACCCTGTATCGTTGTCATGTTAATGCGTGAAAAAGTAAAACCTTGATTGTAGCGGATAGGGCATCACTATGGGCAGGAATCGCTTGAAATTGACGTCAAATCCTATTCAAAGATCAGGTACATTATTCATCATAGTGCCCGACACATCGGACATCTGCGATATCCCCGACATATTGCGCACACAGATTCTCTGCACTATTGCCGGATGCGGGTATTCAACATAGCCATGTTCATACGCGATCACCTGATTTTGTTGACCAACGCTTATGTCAGACCCGAATTGCTGTAAAAGTTCACCGGGTCGTAACAAAAAATCTGGATTACTCGGCCGGCCAAAACTCGCATTACCGTCGGCAAAGGTTTCATAAATCAATATGCCCCCTTCTGCCAAAGCCATTTTCAGATGCGAAAAAAGTGGCCGATGCAGATAGTTAGTCACAATGACGCCTGCGAACTGATGTCGTTCAAATGGCCAGACTGTTGCATCGACCTGGTCCTTAACCTGATCATCAGCCTCCAGATCAAGCTGAAAAGTCCGTGCGCCAATCCCGGCAAGAGGCAAAAGCAAATGTGCCTCTCTATCCACGGCCCAGACCTCATACCCGGCGGCAAGCATCAGTCGAGTATGCCGACCGCCGCCGCAGGCCAGATCTAATACAGGGCCAGCATTTTTGGGTATCAGGGATGCGAAGCGATGCACCCAGACAGAGGCATCGGATCCGGGATGCGGCGCACTAATGGTCGCAGACATATTGATCAAATATCAGCCAAGTAAAAGCCGGATTGGCGACATCATGAGATAAAGCAGCGTTTCTGCTAACCACATGACAGGAACCATCCAAAACTGTAGCACGTGCAACATCACCAAAGCCATCACGATGAAAAACCCGTATTGCTCGATCTGTGCGAATTTATATGCCAGCTTATAAGGTAATAAACTCACCAGAATTCGACCACCATCCAGAGGTGGAATAGGAAAAAGATTAAAGGCAAACATCACCAGGTTCGTCAAAATACCGGCATTGGCCATGCGAACAAAAAAATCCTCGTCCACACCAGAAACCTGTAAAAAAATTGCTAATAACATCCACAAGAATGCCATTGCGAAATTTGCGGCAGGCCCAGCCAAAGCAACCCATGCCATATCTTGTTTTGGTTTTCGTAAATTAGCAAAATTCACAGGAACCGGTTTGGCATAACCAAACAAAAATGCACCGCCCGTCGCAACATATAAAACCGCAGGAATAATAATGGTGCCAAAAGGATCGATATGACTAATTGGATTCAGCGTCATTCGCCCCTGGCTATAAGCCGTCGTATCACCAAAAAATTTAGCCGCAAAAGCATGCGCAGCCTCATGCAAAGTGATCGCAAAAATCACCGGCAGGGCATACACAGCAACGGTTTGAATTAATTCATTCATATTAGTTTTTCATTATCTAAAATTCAAAAAGCACCGGATTACAAACCGAATAAAGCTGCGTCACCCCTGCCCTGTCTGATCAGCACAGGCGCATCATCGGTCATATCGATGACCGTGGTAGGGATCAGGCTGCAAGCACCGCCGTCTATGATCAGGTCAACTTGCTTTTCCAGTTTTTCACGAATGACTTCAGGATCTGTCAGAGGTTCATCTTCGTTCGGCAAGATTAAAGTAGTGCCTAGCAAAGCCTGTCCCAATTCCTCTAACAATGCGTGAGTAATGCGATTTTCCGGAACCCGCAAACCTATGGTCTTACGTGAAGGATGACTCAGGCGACGCGGAACTTCTTTCGTCGCTTCCAGAATCATGGTAAATGCACCTGGCGTCGCTGCTTTCAGCATGCGGTATTGACGATTGTCGACCTTGGCATACAAAGCAATTTCTGACAAATCCCGACACAACAAAGTCAGGTGATGTTTCTCATCCACCGCACGGATGCGCCGCAAACGCGTGACAGCATCCTTGTCATCAAGGTGACATACCAGTGCATAGCAAGAATCTGTGGGCAACGCCACGATACCGCCCTGATGAATAATCTGGGCAGCTTGCTTGATCAACCTGAGTTGCGGGTTATCAGGATGCAGTTGAAAAAATTGGCTCATCAGCGATCAGTAATGACGATAAAAGTAGAAAGGCGGTAGCGGGACATCCCTGCTACCGCCATTTTATAAAAGAATATATTTATTTAAGATTTTGCAGAGCCGCAATCCGTTGTTCCATCGGTGGATGCGTAGAAAACAAGGCGCTCCAGCCGGCTTTATCACTGATACCGGCTGCTGCCATCGACTTTGGCAACTCACCCGGCTGCATGCCGCCTAAACGAGCCAGTGCGTGAATCATCGGCAACTGATTGCCCAGTAATTTTGCTGATCCGGCATCGGCACGGAACTCTCGCTGACGCGAGAACCAGGCAACGATCACTGAAGCAGCAATACCAAATACAATCTCGCAAACGAATACCGTAATCATGTAGCCAATGCCTGGCCGGTCGTCGTCACCATTGCGGAACACCGCTTTATCAATCGCATAACCGACAACCCGCGCCAGGAATACGACAAAGGTATTCACTACACCTTGAATCAGCGCCATTGTTACCATATCGCCATTCGCGATATGAGCAACCTCATGACCCAAGACAGCTTCGACCTCTTCCTTGGTCATGCTCTCCAGCAAGCCGGTAGAGACGGCAACCAGCGCAGAATTCTTAAACGCGCCTGTCGCAAATGCATTTGCTTCACCGTCATAGACGGCAACTTCGGGCATGCCGATACCAGCGCGTTCAGCCAAGGCTTTGACGGTATTCACCAGCCATAGCTCGGTAGACGAAGACGGGGCATCGATCACACGTGCGCCGGTAGACCATTTGGCCATCGGCTTGCTAATCAATAAGGAAAAAATAGCGCCCGTGAAACCGACCACCAGCGAAAACACCATCAAGGTGCCCATATTCAAACCGTTCGCAGTCAGATAACGATTGACGCCAAGCATCGACAAGACTAGCGACATGACCAGCATTACAGCGAGATTCGTCGCCAAAAATAACACTATACGTTTCATTCGGACATCCCTAAAAAGTTAGACCCGCCGCATAAATTGGGCGAAATAAGGAAATTTCAAGATGATTTACATCCACTTCGACCAGACTGGCGTGAGTGTAGATGAAAGTGGCGGCAATTGGCCTAAATCCACGACGGCGTCGTCTGGACCATGAAAATCCGAACCGCGCGATCCCAGGAACCCGTAGCGGCTGGCAATTTTTGTATATTCCGCATACTGATCAACCGTGTGACTACCAGTGACCACCTCAATAGCAGAACCGCCATAAGATTTAAATTCATTAAAAAAGGCATCAAATGCAACAGGACTAAGCTCATAGCGCCCCGGATGGGCAACCACGGCCTCACCACCGGCACCTTGTATCCACTTCACCGCCTCCGCCAGGGTCGCCCACCGGTGTGGCACATAGCCGGGCTTACCTTCAATCAGATAACGCTTGAACACCTCATTCACGGTATCGCAAACACCGATTTCAACCAGGTAGCGCGCAAAATGCGAACGCGAGATCAAATCAGGATTACCCACATAAGTCAGCGCACCCTGAAAGGCATTGGGAATACCTGCCTTTGCCAGACCTGCTGCCATCTCGAGAGCGCGACGCTCACGACCGGAGCGGGTTTCGGCCAGACCGCGTATCAAATTTTCATTCTTCTCGTCGATATTCAACCCGACGATATGAATAGTTTTGCCCGCCCAGGTAATCGATATCTCAACACCGGTCACATACTGCAAACCCAGATCCAGTGCGGCAGAACGTGCTGGTGGAATGCCGCGGATCTCATCATGATCGGTCAATGCCCAAACATCAACACCGTTTGCCTTAGCTCGGGCAGCAACCTCAGCGGGTGTCAGTACACCATCTGAAATCGTGGAGTGGCAGTGAAGATCAACATTCAATAATTCGGTGGACATGGTTATGCAAGGCAAATTACAGATAACTTGATTGTACTCCGTCAAATCAGACTCTGCTGCACTGCACACTCAACAATCTGCTAATGCCAGTTTACTGGCGATGGTATCGACCAGATCCTTGTGAGATATGCGTTTCAGATCTTAATTTCAAAGCGCAGGGACCAGGTCGTGTACGTTTTAGCAACGCTGCTATCCATGTGATTAATACCACCGGTTGTAACGATGCTGGAACTCAAATAATCACTGGCGGACAGATTATTCGCTGACAAGCGTAATTGGGTGGTCGGGTTGATTTTCCAGAGACTATAAAAATCGAGTTGGCGCTTAATTCCCGTCGTATTCATTTGCGTCTCACTGGTCTGGATCTCATAGGCTGGCGTCCAGTTGACATTCCCGCCAAAAGTCAGCGGCAACTTCGCCATACGGTAGTCGATTCCAAAATTCGCAGTTTGCTTAGGCTGCTGATCCAGGCGGTTATTAGGCCCCTGAATATCGTCGACGTTAGACCAGAAGCGGCTGTAATTGCTACGCAAATCGATTGCGGGCCCCTCCGGGAAAAATTCCTGTAACTGAAATTTTGCCTCCAGCTCTATACCCTTGGTCGTTGCATGGCCGATATTAATCGGGGACGACACCCAGCGTGGTCCCGTCAGAGTATTAACCAATAAGGTACGACGGCGTATCAGGTCCTTAATATCACGGGCAAAAATATTGGCGCTCATGATTCCCGCGCGGCTCAGATAATGCTCAAACGCGATATCAATACCTTTGGACAATTCCGGCTTCAGATTAGGATTGCCAGTCCGATCAGGTCTGGTCGGACTATTGATAGGCGAAATCGATGGTAGTGCAATCAAATCATTCAAACCAGGCGCCCTGTAAGCATTGGTCAAACTTACGCGTATCTGATCCTTGCTCTCCCCCGGAATACGCCAGACACCATGCAGTACCGGACTCCAGACACTACTTGTATTGTTGACCGCATTGCTGAGACTGGTACTGCTGGTACGAATACCTTCCCAGCGCAGACCGGCATAGGCAGATAGCTGGGAATTAATATCAAACTCATCTTGCACAAAGACCGCGACACGTCGTGTGTTTGCATTCACATTGTCGCCAGATTCAGCGAACTGCGGATGACCCTGACTATCTACCGATGTACGAATCTGCTCACGCTGACTGGTCTCCAGATCCCATCCTGCCGCCAGCGTATGTTTCTCCCCCCAGGGCTGAGTATATTTTCCGCCGATATTGATACTGCTATCTCGCGTGTCATTAACATCGCTAATGGCAGTAATGACCTTGCCGCTGACATCGTAATCCGTACGTAGCGATGAGCTATTCATTTTCCCGATACCACCGCCAAATTTCACATTCAATTTAGTATTATCGGCAAACTTATGCTGCCAGTTACCAAAGCCACGTAAAAAGGAATTTTCTGACGTGCTGGACGTATTTGCCATGGCATATTCGGCAAGATGATTGGCATCAGCCAGCGTCTGATCAACCACGCTGGATGTCGTCGAATCACTACGCGAATTCATCAGGAAAGGTTGCAACATCAGGGTGTCGCCATTATCAAACCGCACATTCAATCTCGGCGTCAGATGAATACCGCGGGTACGGCGATTGGTTTCATCCTCCTGTGTCTGCATCAGGCTTGGTTGACCTTGCGTATTTTTTTCCAAGGTCGTCGTCAGATTTTCATCATGCTGACGATTCTGAAAAATAGAGCCGCTTAATGCATAGGATAAATTACCGATCTGCCCGGGATAACTAACTGATAGATTCGGCGCAGAACGTCCCTGCTCCAGACTTTCTGAAAATTTGATCTCAGTATCTTTTTGTTTGTAATCTTCACGCAATACGATATTGATGGTACCGGCGATCGCCTGCGTACTAAATTCTGCGACTGGCCCGCGAATAATTTCAATACGTTCCACCTGATCCGGTGACAACGAATCCATCGAAAAACCGCGCGGCGGCCTTTCTCCGTTAAGTAAAATCTGCGTATAGCCACTCCCCATGCCACGCATACGGATATCACCGCCACGTCCGGGACGCCCGCCGATAGTCACACCTGGCAAACGCTTCAATACTTCACCTAAATTTGAATCGCCATTACGATCCAGTTCTTCACGACCAAAAATAATTTTTGCTGCCGTAGACTGACGTCGCTCATCAAGATCAGATTGGCGACCGCCAGTAATCGTCACCTTTTGAGTTGCATTCTGGTTGATCACCGGAACACTGGGCTTGAGGTTTGTGTCGTTATTTTGAGTGCTGGCTTTTTTTTCTGGTATCGCTGGCTTTACCGGACTCGCCTCTTTTGTTTTGTCTTCGAGAGGACTAAGCGACTCAGTTTGCGCCAGAGCTAATTCCGGAGTAGCGACGCTGGCAGAAAACACACCAGCCAGTGCGAGATGCATTAACTTCAAAGAAAAACCGACGGAGACATTTTTGGACATGATAGAAGCGTGTTGAATTTTTTGACTCCTGCACAATTGCGCGATGCATCAGTGCAGCTCGTTCGAAACTGCCGGAGAGGTAGCCGCATTGTATTTTCAAACACAGATAACAAGCCAGCGGTTTGCCGCGCTGTTTTGTATGATATTGAAACAGCCCGGATCGAAGCTGTTACTTAAGGATACGTTGATGTCCATAACAACGTATCCCGACAGGCTGTCACATCAGGAGTGACAGGTATCAAATACTGTTTTGCTGCTTACGGAAGCGCCATAAAGCGAGGCTCACAAACAACAGGCAAAACCCCAGCTGGACAGCAATGGCAGGCAAAGCCGCATCCAATCCTAATCCACGCCAGGTCATCGCATCAAAACCGTCGACCGCCCAGCGAGTAGGTACAATCAAGGTCAGGTTTTGCAACCATTGGGGGAATAAAAAAGACGGCATCCAGGCGCCGCCCAGCATCACCATAATCAAGGTCGCGAACACCGATATGCCGCGTGCAGCCTCTGGCGTTTTACCAAAAGCCGCAATCAACAATCCAAAGCTCGCTGTCATTAGAGAAAAACTGAAAGCGACGCCCACAAATCCCACCAAGCTACCAGCGATTTTGACTTTAAAAATCACGCCGGCAATTGAAAAAATAATGCCTGTTAAGGCAAACGCAATCAGCGCACACGATAAGGCACGCGCAATCAGTACGGTGTTCAGACTGACTGGTGCCGCAAGTAAACGATTCCATAAACCGAGTCGTCGCGCCATCAAAATACTGATGCCGGCATCAATTGCCATGAATAAAATAAATTGCACTGTCATACCCGCAAAAGAATGGGCATAACCGTTATAGCGTGCCGTAACAGGGTCTCCGGCCACCATTGCCTGATCTTTGGTCACGAAGGGCATCGACAATCCACCGACAGCTGATGCATCTTTCCCGGCACTTGCAGGAGAATTCGCCTTTTCAGTACTTTTCATGAGATTTGAGCTTTGAAATTTTTTTAAACTACCTAAAAAGTCTTTCAATTCAGGCTGAGCCGCTGCAAGTTCCGGGTGCGCCTCAAAATCACTTATGTTCTTATCCACCATGTTCAGCCCACTCTTACCGCTGAACATTTCGGCACTGACGCTCTGCATCACATACTGTGTGAGTATGCCTTTTACCATCGCAAGAACCGCTGATTGGGATGGATCGTAATAAATTGGCAGTTCTGGTTTTGTCCGACCGCCAAATAAAGCCGCTCCCGCTGACTCGCCAAAACCCGCAGGGATCACGATTGCCACATTCAGCTTGCCTTTGCGCACTTGCTCCTGCGCTTGTTCTAAGGGTAACTCTGAAATCTTCAAACTCGATTCTGACCTCAGGCCGCTGGCGATTTTTTGACTGATCACGTGCGTGTCCTGCATGACCAGAGCAACAAGAATTTTTGAGGTATCTTTGCTACCGGAACCACCGGTGATAAAACCAAAAAAACCACCAAGAATGATGGGCATGACCAGAGTCAGCAACATCGCCCGGCGATCAGAAAAAAACAAAATCAAATCCTTACGAATCAATGCAATAAGAGCAGTCATGATTATTCTTTCAAAGCAGGTAATTGTGAGCAGATTCCAGACGATGGCAAACGTAATTTCTTCAATTAAAGTAGAAATTAATCGCGCAGACTACGACCAGTCAAAGTCAGGAAAATATCTTCCAATTTAGTTTTTGCAGTAGAAAAATGTTGCAGCGTATACCCTTGAGAATTGACCCATTGCAGCACTGGCAAAGCGTAACCAGAATTAAGTAATGCCACATCTAGATGTGCACCAGCAGTTTGTATCTGAGTGACGCCCGCTTGCTGTGCTAATGCTGAGAGTGTTTCAGCATCAGGAGTGCGATCCAGATCAAGCTCCAGCGCAGCCTGTGCAGGCAAGCGCTGATACAGTTCTTGCGGGCTCTCATTAGCGATAACTTTGCCGTGATCAATAATCACAATATGATCAGCCAGGCGCTCGACTTCTTCCATGTAGTGGCTGGTATAGATTAAAGCCCTGCCCTGTTTCTTGAGTATTTCAAGGCTGTCAAAAATGGCATTCCGGCTTTGCGGATCAACGCCGACCGTAGGTTCGTCCAGTATCAACAGTTGCGGATCATGCAGCAAAGCAGCCGCAATGTTTAAACGGCGTTTCATGCCACCAGAAAAAGTCGCCGGCTTATCTGCCGCTCTATCACGTAAATTCACCAGCTCTAGTACTGCATCACATCGGGCCTTGAGCACACCACCCGTAAGGCCATATAAAGCACCGAACAATTTAAGGTTTTCTATGGCAGACAAATCATCGTAGAGCGCCAGATCCTGCGGTACAAAACCGATCTTATGTTTGACCGCATTATTCCCCTCGCCGACCAGTTGCCCATCGATACGAACTTCCCCCTGATCCTGACGCAACAGGCCGCAGATCATACTCACTGTCGTGGACTTGCCAGCCCCGTTTGGGCCTAACAACCCCAGGGTCTGTCCATGCTTGAGAGAGAAAGAAGCCGAGTCAACAACCTTGCGCTGACCGAAAGACTTGCTAAGAGTTTTTACGTCTAATAGTAAGGATGTCATGTTGTCTGCCTGTGAACGAAACACGAGGACTATACCTGATAGCAAGATTTTTTTGGTCGTTTTGATATGAATTTTAAAATCTCACTTGATGACTGATATTGACAGCTCAAATTGACAATTCAAAAAATGAACGCCTCAAAGAAACGAGCGACGCAATTACCCGCAATAGCCGTCAGCGATTAATTCAGCATCACGAATCGCCTCAGAACTGTTAAGATCGCGACCTGATTTCACTCTTTTGCTATCATGAAACGTCTTATTCTTTTGCTCATCGTTTTGCTGACGACGCTTTGCTCGTACCCTACGCTGGCTGCGGATAATCCTTGCAGTGGAACCGGAAATAGTCAGCCTTGTAAATCTGCCCCACAGCCCACCAGCTCAGCACCTGCAGCACCGGCGGCGCTGATGGTCTCTATTCAGGATCAGGTAGCTGCAGCCTCTCTGGCCTCAGAAGCTGCGGCAATGGCAGCGCAAGAGCCGCGTAAAAGCGTGTTGCGCGACAATATCTATTTCAATGCGATTTTCTGGATACTGGCGCTGTTAGCGCCGCTGGGTGCGGGGATAATGATTGTCTTGAATTTGCTCGAATATCGTTTCAAACGTCAAGACAAGGTTGAGGACTGAACGGCGAAGTTAAGTCTAAGTTTTTGAACCGTAAAGCGAAGCAGAGTAAAAAAGAAAAATCCCGATACCAAGTGATATCGGGATTTTTTTATACTAACGCTAACCTGCGCTGGCGGTGATTAATCCCCGCGCTCTGCCAGATTTAAATTCAACTGAGAGCGCATCATATCTTCAGTATCTGGGCGAGGCTTATTTCTAGCCATCTCCAAATGATCTAAATACGCAGAAGATACGTCACCGGTAATGTAATGTCCGTCAAAGCAAGAGGCTTCGATATTACGCAACATCGGGTTCACATCCGAGATAGAACGCTTCATCGCGGCCACATCTTGATACACCAGAGCATCTGCAGTAATTTCACGGCAAACCTCTTCTTCGCTGCGACCATATGCAATCAATTCGCTACGGGTAGGCATGTCGATACCATAAACGTTAGGGAATTGAACTGGCGGTGCTGCCGATGCAAAAATAACGCGCTTGGCACCCGACTCACGTGCCATCTGCACGATTTCGCGGCTAGTTGTACCACGCACGATGGAATCATCAACTAACAAAACACTCTTGCCAGCAAATTCCTGCTTGATCGCATTGAGTTTTTGACGCACGGATTTTCTGCGGATTGCCTGACCCGGCATCATGAAGGTACGTCCGATATAACGATTCTTGATAAAGCCTTCGCGGTAATCCAGATTCAGTTTCATCGCCAGCTCCATCGCGGATGGACGGGAAGAATCCGGAATCGGCATGACCACATCAATTTCACCATCGCGGAATTGATTGCGAACTTTGTCTGCCAGGTACTCACCCATTTTCAGGCGAGTCAGATACACGGATGCGCCGTCGATAATCGAATCAGGACGGGCCAGATAAACATACTCAAACGCACAAGGATTCAGCGTTGGATTCTCTGCGCACTGTTCGTTATACATCTTACCGTCGAGATCGATAAAGATAGCTTCACCAGGTTCTACGTCACGCAAGAATTTAAAACCCAGACCTTCCAGTGCCACAGACTCACTGGCGATCATGTATTCAACACCGCTTTCGGTATGCGATAAACCGATACACAGAGGACGGATACCAAAGGGATCGCGAAATGCCAGCAAACCATAACCGGCGATCTGTGCAACTACTGCGTAGGAGCCGCGTACACGCCGGTGCAGCATTGAAACTGCACGGAACATCGACTGAGGATCCAGCGAATAGCCACTGGTGACTTCCTGGATCTGGTGCGCAAGAATATTCAGCAATACCTCAGAATCGGAATCAGTGTTCAGATGACGCATGTCATTCTTAAACAGCTCAATCTTCAATTCATCTGCATTAGTCAAATTACCGTTATGCGCCAATACAATACCAAACGGTGCATTGACGTAAAACGGTTGCGCTTCCTCTTCACTGGTAGAACCAGCCGTCGGATAGCGCACCTGACCGATACCGATATTACCCGGCAGAGAGCGCATATTGCGAGTACGAAATACATCTCGCACCAGACCATTTGCCTTATGCATGGCAAACTTGTTGCCATGACCCGTCGCGATACCTGCTGCATCCTGACCACGATGCTGCAACAACAGCAACGCGTCATACAACAGTTGATTGACGGGATTATTTGAAACTACGCCAACGATGCCACACATGGTGGACTCCTAAAAAAACAAATTAAAAACGATACAGATAGGCTTCAAAAATGGACGTGCCGCGTAATCGACGCAGGCAAAAACGGCATCACAGTTTGTGCGGAGGTCACAACCACCGGGCTCAGTAAGGCATCCTTCCAGAACGCCTGCTGCGGAATGGCAGTCATGCCACAAATCATCACAGCAGCCAGTACCAGGACGCAGCCACGCGCTAAACCAAACAAACCGCCCAATCCCCTGTCGGCCAATTTCAGTCCGCTGGCTTTAAGCACAGCGTCAACGGCCATCATCAATAAGGACATTAGCAAACGAACGCCAATAAACAAGGCTAAAAATGCCACGATCAGACGCAACATTTGTCCCGGAAACAAATCCGGCAAATAACCTGCCAACGTCGCGCTAAAGGCGTTTGCCACGACAAAGGCGACGATCCAGCTTACCAGCGACAACATTTCTTTAACAAGTCCACGCATGGTACTGATCACGATGGAACAAATCAGAATAAACAGCACCACGTAATCAAATAGCGTCACAGCATCATTCCGTTACAGTGGATATGGGGGCCATCAGTTGGGAATCAACTTCGGTGTCAGTCCAAGCTTGGTCAGCTTGGCTGCCGTCTTGTCTGCCTCGTCCTTGGAATCAAACGGGCCAACCCGGATACGCGTCACCGATTTGTCGCCTGCAGGCGTGGTCGCTACTTTTTGTGTGTACGATTTGATACCGGCAGCTTTGAGCTTGTCCTGTACTTCGTTGATTTTTTCCTGAGTGGCAAACGCACCTGCCTGAACCACATATCCGTGCTCTTTGGACGGAGCCTCTGTGGCAACTGCGGGTTTAACGGTTTTACCTTCCAGAATGGCTAAGGCACGTGCAGCATCATCATCCTGATTGTTTGATTTTGCCGTGGTTTTTGCGGATGCTTTAGTATCCGCTTTTAATTCGGGCTTAGAGTCTGACTTGGTGTCAGGCTTCATTTCAGATTTGGCGTCAGATTTGCCTTCTGGCTTTGCGTCACTCTTTGCGTCAACCCTGGATATGGTTTTAGCATCAGTCTGGACTTTTGGTTCAGGCTTGAGCTCGGGTGTTTTTTCTGGTGTTTTCTCTGATTTCGCATCACCTTTGGCATCTGATCTGGCGTCCGGCTTAGTCGCTGATTTGCTATCGGTGAGTCCTGCGACTGGCTGGGTGGCAGCATTTTTCGCAAGCGCAGGTAATTGAGAAGGCTCGATGATTTCTTCCGGCAGCTCTGTTCGCTTATTTGCACTTTTTGGTGCAACGGTTTGCTCAACGGAAGGCAGTTTATCTTTAGACGGTATTTGAACAGCGATGTCATCTGCCAAAGGTTTTGGCTCTGAATCAAGTAGTAAAGGCAAACCAATCACAGCAGCGAGAACCAGCGCAACGGCGCCGATCAGGCGGCGACGGGCGCGTTTTTTTTCTGGCAATACCGGATCTGCTGCTTTGTTTTTACGTGCATTTTCAGCACGTTTGCCGCTACCACGCGTCGGCTTGGTCTCGTCTTCAGTGCGAGCACGGAATTCGCCATCGTCCTGATCGTGTGATGCATCTTGCTTTTGTTTAAACAACGAGAACAAGCCCATGTGCAAACTTCTTTGGTTAGTGAGTCGTACGTTGACGGGCTCTCATCACACCGGCTACTGTGAGAAAAGATCCGAAGACCGCTATTCTATCATTTTCGCCCGCTTTACTGAGTGCGTGACGATACGCCGCCTCAGGATTTTCAAAACATTGAATACTATGTTCCGGATCACTAAGCACGCCAGCCGCAATCAACCTGGTTTTAATATGCTCAGCGCTGGCAGCACGCGGCAGTGGCAGATCTGTCACGCACCAGTGATCAATCTTGCCTTTAATCTGTGCGATCACGCCATCGATATCTTTGTCCAGCATCGAACCAAACACCGCATAGGTGTAGGCATGGAAACCCATGTTGTCAAAATTTTGCGATAAAGTTGCGGCGGCATGCGGGTTGTGAGCGACATCCAGCACCACAGTCGGACGTCCTGGCATGACCTGAAAGCGGCCTGGCAGATCGACCATACCCAGCCCGTTACGCACTTCCTGCGCACCGACTGGCAAGCGATGGCGCAAGGCCTCCAGAGCCGCTAACACGGCAGAGGCATTCAACAATTGATTCGCGCCGCGCAGGCTAGGATAGCCAAGAGAATTGCGACGTTGCTCGCGACCGCCAAAGTTCCACTGCTGCTTATCACCGGAGTAATTAAAATCGCGTCCAAACAGCCAGAGATCCGCGCCAATCTTAGTGGCGTGCTCGATCAGACTTTGGGGTGGGATCGGGTCGCCACAGATCGCGGTTCTGCCTGCACGAAAAATGCCGGCCTTTTCGAAACCGATTTTTTCGCGGGTATCGCCGAGGTAATCAACGTGATCGATATCGATACTGGTCACAATCGCGACATCCGCATCGATGACATTGACCGCATCCAGACGACCGCCAAGTCCAACCTCAAGAATCACGACATCCAGTCTGGCGTCGGCCAGTAATTTACAGATCGCCAGTGTAGTAAATTCAAAATACGTTAATGAAATTTCCTTACCGCTTTGACTTTCAATCCGCGCTTTCTCTACCTCGGTAAATACGTCGACAAAAACCTGATCCTTGACTGATTCGCCATTGATACGGGCACGTTCATTGAAATCTAAAAAATGCGGCTTGCTATACAGCCCGACGCGATAACCGGCTTGCAGCAAAATCGCTTCCAGCATCGCGCAGGTAGAGCCTTTGCCGTTGGTCCCGCCGACCACAATCACGGGGCAATCATAACGGATATCCAGACACTCTTTCACCGCAGCAACGCGTTCCAGCCCCATGTCAATTTCTTTGGAATGACGTGTTTCTAATAGCGCGAGCCAGTCGTTGAGATTAATTGGGCTAGTAGGAGTAGTTTGCATAAGATAAAAAAAGCCCGAAGGACAATGTCTCGGGCTTCTCTTTAATAATGAAGATGATTAAGCGACGGCTTCAGCAGATTGATTTTGCAAGAGAGCCAATAAACGAGCGATTTCTTCACGCATTTTGCGGCGGTCGACGATCATGTCGATAGCGCCTTTTTGCAGCAAGAACTCAGAACGCTGGAAGCCTTCCGGCAGTTTTTCACGCACGGTATTTTCGATCACACGCGGTCCGGCAAAACCGATCAAGGCTTTTGGTTCCGCCATGACAACGTCACCCAGAAACGCGAAAGAAGCAGACACGCCACCGGTCGTAGGATCCGTCAATACTGAAATAAAAGGCAATTTCTTCTCTGACAGCTTGGTCAGCATCGAAGTCGTTTTTGCCATCTGCATTAAGGACAACAAGCCCTCTTGCATACGAGCGCCGCCACTGGCAGTGATACAGATGAATGGTACTTTTTGGTCTATCGCCGCTTGCGCGCCACGCACAAAACGCTCGCCCAATACAGAGCCCATCGTACCGGCCATGAATTCAAAAGCGAAGCAAGATACAACGACCGGCACGGACATAATAGAACCGCCCATGACCACCATCGAATCGGTCTCGCCCGTCGCTTCGAGCGCGTCTTTCAGGCGATCTGTGTATTTTTTGCTGTCTTTGAATTTCAGCGTATCGATAGGCAGAATCTCTTGACCGATTTCATAGCGGCCGCCAGCATCCAGCAAGGCATCCAGACGTTCACGCGCACTGATGCGCATGTGGTGACTGCACTTAGGGCATACATGGATATTTGCTTCTAGATCAGAGCGGTAGAGAACCGCTTCACAGGACGGGCACTTGACCCATAGACCTTCGGGGATGGACTTGCGGTTTGCAGATTCTGAGCGCTGTATGCGCGGTGGTAGCAATTTTTCTAGCCAACTCATAATTTCTCCTGAATTCGGCTTGCGTACAAATTTTGCACGCAAGCATCATGTTCTTCCTAGACGGTCAAACAGTTTCGGAGCGTATTTTACTCGTCTAAAGCCTGTCTGACACCAGAAATAAAGCTTTTTACAGCTGCCGCCGCATTTTCGTGGGGCGTACTTTCCAGTTCTTGAATAATGCGAGAGCCTATCACAACTGCATCCGCCAGCGTCGAAATCGCACGTGCCGTGGCACCGTCACGAATCCCAAAACCGACGCCCACCGGGACTTTCACGTGTTTTTTGATACGTGGAATCATCTCCGCCACAGCATCCAGATCCAGACTTCCAGACCCTGTTACTCCCTTGAGTGATACGTAATACACGTAACCCGTAGCAATTTTACCAACTTGCTCAATACGTTCATCGGTTGATGTCGGTGCCAGCAGAAAAATCGTGTCCATGCCCTGCTCATGCATTTTGCCAGCGAACTCTTCACATTCTTCGGGCGGATAATCGACGACCAGCACGCCATCCACGCCGGCGCCGGAGGCTTGTACGATAAAAGCATCTATTCCCATACGCTCTATAGGATTGGCATACCCCATCAGCACGACGGGCGTTGTCTGATTGCCGGTGCGAAATTCGCGTACGAATTGTAATACATCGCGCAAGCCGACACCATGCAGCAAAGCCCGCTCAGACGCCCGCTGAATCACAGGGCCATCCGCCATCGGATCAGAAAATGGCACGCCCAGCTCAATGATATCGGCACCACCCTCTACCAGAGCATGCATCAAAGGCACCGTCAGCGCAGGTGCGGGGTCACCGGCAGTGATGAAGGGAATCAGGCCTTTTTTATGGTTGGCAGCCAATGCGGCTAATGTAGTTTGTATTCTTGACATGGTAATTTTTCGCGTGAATGACTTAAGTGACTTAGATAGCCTGACCTTATTAAAAACATATACTCCCACTCTGTATATTTTCAATCCCTAATAAAAATAAGCGGATAAGGCAGTATTTTATTAAGTTAAAGGGGGAGTATATGCACTACTAACTTTACTCAACCGATTTTATTCACCTAAGTTGATTCTTAAGCTAATTTTCAAACTAATTCCCAAGTTAACTACCAAACAAAGGACTCATCGGAGAGTAAAGTCAGCGACTCAGTTAATAGAACTTCAGCCCGGCCTTTTCGGCCACGGTATGCATGTCCTTATCACCGCGACCAGACAAGTTCACCAAAATGATTTTATCTTTAGGGAGAGTCGCAGCGAGTTTGGCGGCGTACGCGAGTGCGTGGCTAGACTCCAAGGCCGGGATAATGCCTTCGATCCGACAGCAATCATGGAAGGCTTGCAGCGCCTCAACGTCAGTAATCGTCACGTACTGGGCACGGCCAATATCCTTCAACCAGGCGTGCTCTGGCCCTACCCCCGGATAATCCAGGCCAGCGGATACCGAGTGTGTCTCGATGACCTGGCCATTGACGTCTTGCAGCAAATAAGTACGATTGCCGTGCAGCACACCAGGTGAGCCCGCCGTCAGCGACGCCGAGTGCTTACCTGTTTCCATGCCCTCGCCTGCCGCTTCCACACCGATTAACTGCACATTTTTTTGGTCGATGTAGGGATAGAAAATCCCGATTGCATTTGAGCCGCCGCCGACGCAAGCCAGCACAGCGTCCGGCTGACGACCAGTCATTTCCGGCATCTGCCATAAGCATTCCTCACCGATCACCGACTGAAAATCACGCACCATCATCGGATAGGGGTGCGGGCCAGCGACGGTACCGATGATGTAAAACGTATTGTCCACATTGGCGACCCAGTCGCGCATCGCCTCGTTCAGCGCGTCTTTTAAAGTCTTGGAACCTGACTCGACCGGCACTACGGTGGCGCCGAGCAGCTTCATGCGGTACACGTTTTGCGCCTGGCGCTTGACGTCTTCTGACCCCATGTAGACGACGCATTCCAGGCCAAAACGTGCGCAGATCGTGGCAGTTGCTACACCATGCTGCCCTGCGCCGGTTTCGGCGATCACACGCGGCTTGCCCATGCGTCTGGCGAGTAAAGCCTGGCCGATGACGTTGTTGATTTTGTGCGCGCCGGTATGGTTTAAGTCTTCACGTTTGAAATAGATTTGCGCACCGCCATTGATTTCCGACATGCGCTTGGCGTGATACACAGGAGACGGGCGACCAACAAAATGATGCAACTCATCGCGGAATTCAGCTAAGAACTCCGGATCGTTTTGATAACGTGCATAGTTTTCTTTTAACTCGTTGAGCGCATGGGTCAGGGTTTCTGACACAAAGGTACCGCCATATTGGCCGAAATGACCGCGCGCATCGGGGAAATTGTATTCAGCCGCATGGAAAATTGCCTGCGGATTAGTTTGAGACGCAGACTGCAAACCCGGTTGGGTTGGCGACAGAGGATTAATCGTGCTCATGATTTTACTTTCAGTGGCGATTAGCTAAGCGCATTAAGAGAGCATAATGACAAAACTCATTAACAACGCTGATTAGCTAGTTTTCATTGTCTGCCAAGTGCACGGCCTCAATAAAAGCCCGTACCTTGACATCATCCTTAATCCCTTTGCTCAGTTCGACACCACTACTGATATCGACCGCAAACGGACGAACCTGACGCACCGCGTCAGTCGCGTTTTGCACGCTCAAGCCACCACTTAAAACGACCCGAGGCGCGAGTTCTTTTGGGATGAGAGACCAATCAAAAACCTTTCCACTACCTCCGTACGCATCGACGAAGGTATCAAGCAATAATCCGGCAAACAAAGGACTTGCCGCACGATATTCTGACTCATATTCTAGCAAATCAGCCGCGCTTGTGGTGGGCTTGACCCGAAAAGCTTTAATAAATGGCCGGTTCACGGCGCTGGCAAGGGCGTGACATTGCGCAGCGGTCTCATCACCGTGGAACTGCAATAACTGCAGCGGCACCACAGCCACCGTCGCCCGCAACTCCTCCATCGTCGCATTCACAAACAAACCGACCGACATCACAAATGGCGAAATCTCCCTCACCAGATTCGCCGCCACTGCGGGCGTGACATACCGCGGACTAGGTGGATAAAACACAAAGCCTAACGCATCCGCACCAGCAGCAACCACACGCCGCACATCGTCTGCCTGCGTCAAGCCGCAAATTTTTATTCTGGTTTTACAGTTTTTATGAAACATGTTGATACTTTCGAATACAGAAACACCACGATAGCTGAGATAATCAAAATTCTTTATGTGCAACCCTCTGCGAATATTACCCCATGCCCTCAGCCAACGACCATTTGCCAAGCGACCCAGCACTACAGATCAGCCATTTATTCGGACTCGATATTCGTGCCTGTACATTTGACCAGGCAACGGCACATCTGCTAAAGGTCGCCAGCCAGCGCAATCACACCAGCCGCATCGTCGTCACACCCAACGTCGATCACGTCGTCAAGCTAGATAGTGACCCGATTTTTAAAGCGCAATATGCCGAAGCCGATTATATTTTTGCCGACGGCATGCCAATTATCTGGGCCAGTAAAATGGTAGCAACGCCCTTACCAGAACGCGTCACCGGTGCCGATTTATTCGTCTCGCTGTGCCAAGGTGCGATACAAAGACAACTATCGATTTTTGTAATCGGCGGACAACCGGGACAAGAAGCCGCACTGTTAGCATCGTTCGCACAAACTTACCCCGGCTTAAACGTCAGTATTTTTTGCCCATCGATGCAATTCTCCGCAGACGGCGAAGAAGGCGCAGAAGCCATGCGTCTAGTCCAGCAAGCGCAACCTAACATCGTCTTTGTCTGCCTGGGCATGCCCAAACAAGAACGCTGGTGCCTGCGCTACCGCAAAGAATTTACCGAGAACAATGCACCATTACTACTCTGCGTCGGTGCCGCCATGGAATTCGCCTTAGGACAAAAAAAACGCGCTCCATTGTGGATGCAAAAAATCGGCATGGAATGGTTCTGGCGCCTAGCCAGCGAACCACGTCGTCTGTGGCAACGTTATACGACGCAGGGGATGAAATTTATTGGCGTGCTTCAGCGTGAACGCCAATCTCAACGAGCGAAACGCCATTCAAAATAAACTGACATTTCCATCTGTTGCAATCAATTCGCAGAGATAGGAAGGACATGCAGCTTGATGACAATTTGTACTATCCGATATTAAAAAATTACGCCATGGTATCCAGCGGGCTGCGTACGCCACCAGCTACTTTTAACACATGAGTGTAGGTCATCGTAGTGCTGACATCAGCATGCCCCAGCAAATCTTGCACAGTACGAATATCGCAACCACTTTGCAATAGATGGGGCGCAAAACAATGACGCAACGTATGCGGACTTGCCGGCTTATGGTTGCCTGTATGCCTTAACGCAGCAGTAAAAGCACGGCGAAATGTTTGAACAAAAAGATGATGCCGGCGCACTACGCCAGATATTGGATCAGTCGCGAGATTTTTTTGAGGAAACACCCAAAACCACGCCAGACTATGCCCGGCTCGCGGATATTTTTTAGCCAATGCAAAGGGCATTTCAACGCCACTTTTTTGCATATCAACGTCCATTTGCCAAAGTAACTTGCTTTGCTGCAATTGGTCCTGCAAATCACGTTGCAAACTGATTGGCAACATCACAACGCGGTCTTTCCCGCCTTTGGCCTCGCGAATAATAATCGCGCCTCGCTCAAATAAAATATCCTTAGTCCTTAAACGCGCCGCTTCCATAACCCGCATCCCAGTGCCAAAAAGTAGTTTGGTAAATAAGGCAAATTCTGGATGACTGGCATTCAAAACAATGAATATCGCCTTCACCTCCAGAGCCGTCAACACCACCGGCAAACGTTGCGATGTTTTTGGCCGACCAATTTGCTGCATCCAAGGCAAATCAACTTGAATCACTTCTCTATACAAAAATAAAATAGCGCTTAAAGCTTGTTTATGGGTAGATGCGGATACTTGCCGCTCGGTTGCCAGCATCGTCAAAAATGCCTCTATCTCGGACGCCCCCATTTCAACAGGATGACGAAGTCCAGACCAGCGTATAAAGAAACGTATCCAATATACACAGACCTTTTCTGTTGACAAGCTGTAATGCTTCTAACGCAAGCGTTCACGCATCTGGTCAAGTAATCGAGGTTTTACGGGAATGACATTTTTGTCCATTTGGTTATACTGTATGTTTAATCAGCATAACCAAATGTAGCTCATGCCCATGAGCATTTCAAGAGATGTAGAGCAAGCTACTTTTTTTGCTCCATCGGTTATCATTGCAAAATGAAAATTAAATCACGTTAGACGTCTCAATGCCACTGAAACCGATCATTCATCACAAGGTCGCAGCCGAGTCAGTAGCGAATCGTGTGGCCAATGAGTATCGAAGCGTCATTGATGCATCGCGCCTCACGCAGCCTTCGTACACGGTTCTTTCCTATCCCGGAATGCAAGGCGAGTCTTCGTCCATCGTTAACTCGAAGTCCGCTTCTAAGGCGTTAGCGAAAGCGCAGCCGCAAGGTGATCCAATAGTCGCCGTAGCGCACAACTTCACATCCGAAGCACTGGAGCTGCTGCAGTCGCACGGAGCAATCGTCTTTCGTACGAGAGATCACTATTGGTCAGATGCTTCGTATGCCAGCCTCGGCGGGAAGCTCTGAAATCATGCGCAACCAAGCCGCTTTCCAACAGACGCCTAACCCTTCCATCGAGAGGACGTCACCCGGCAAGCCGGGCGCCGCCTCTCATGTCAAACGTTATGTTTCATGATTCTTCGAACAATGCCGAATCCAACTAATGCTACGATCGCCGCATATTACCTTTACGGCCTTGAGGCAGGTATCGTGACTCTTCAGCAAGCAAAGGATTGGGCATCCTCAGTTGTTGAATCTGTGGATAGTTCATCAACTGATATTATCGATGTCGCTTTGAGCAGTGGACTGCCCGAGATCAATGAGAAATTAAATGCTGTAACAGGCGAACGCGATATTCAGCTCGCCGGAAAATGGCTTCTCAATGCTTTGAATAAAGAATTTAGCTCTAACCCGTTAAATGTTGAACGAATCACTAAACAAGCAATGCAAGTAACCCTATCGACCGCATTGGGAGATGATGAGTATTACGTCTTCGATTCCATCGATGATTCGCTTTCATTGGCACAGAGTGGCACATATGGATCGGTAGAAGGGTGTCGAAGTGAACTTGAAAATGCACTTTCAGCGTATCAAGAGGGCTTCAATGCCTGAACATAACATGGCGCTGAACTCGGAAACTGCGCATTTTGGCGTTTCGACGTTCGGCATTTTTTCAATTATTTTCTCTCCGGTTTGCGGTTGTAATACGCAGTTCCGGGTAGCTCTGCGCTAGGCGCCAACAAGGAGAGGCTGTGCTGAATCGAGTAGCTGCAATTCTCGCCGTGGTCGGAACCACGATAGCCTTCGCGGCAGACGCACCCAATTCATACCTGTCCGCGAAAGCCACATGGGAGAGAACGAAGGACGACACCAAGTACCAAGCCTATGCAGCAGAGTTCGCTCAGTTCAACAACCATTTCCACCTCGACGAGAAAGACGGTTGCTACTCGCTGGCACCAGGTCCAGTGAACCTAATGCTGGTAATAACCCGGCCGGCAAAGAGCGAGTATGCGGTCATCGAACGTGTGCTCTCGGACGTAGAGAACGCCAAGGCGCAGTGCTTCAAGAAGTCGTACGGCGGCGTAAAGACAAAAGCTCCACCATTCGTTCCGTTTGTTCTTCAAATGCAAATGGGCTAGCGGCCGTGTTGGCGCCTAACCCTTCAATCGAGAGGACGTCACCCGGCGAGCCGGGCGCCGCCTCTCATCTCAAACGTTAAAGCACAAGATTTCAACGAATGAACAATCGCCGTTTTCAAACTCTAGACAAAAATTATCAGTCCAAACTGATGGATTCTTTTCCTAAATTATCCGCGATCATAAACAATGAAAATAAACACGACTATCAACAAGTAGCTATTACGGTATTCGATCATTGGCTAACTGAAGATGAGGCGGTCAAAGAGCTAAACGATGTGCCAATCGAAAAACAAAAAATTTACGACGCGAAATTACATTCATTTGTGTGTGGTCTTACATCGACATTTGAATCATATTTAATTAAATGCGTCGGAAGGCACAAGGAGCGCGTTACTTTTAGAGCTTTTAAATCTGATGATGCAAGAAGAACATTGGTGCCTTTAAATTACTTCGCGAGCCATCGGCATAGATTCATTTTTGTTGTTCCAGCTTTGCAACTCATTTACACAGAAAGTTGGGACTATACGCATCATGTCTATTTAAGAGATAGCGCTTCGTTAGAGGTACTTAGAGCAGAAGCGGCAAAGGTAGGCGTATATGTGCTTTAACATGACATCCGTAGCGGACGCGCGAAAGATTGTTTCGCTGTATTTTATTAATCAGTGCGCGCGCCGCACAATTGAACGTTAAACATCTTCCCCAACATGACGTACATTCTTTCAGCAGAGCGCGATTCAGAGCAAGCACAAGACCTGTGGTATGAATACCAGCAATATCTATCGCTAAATAAGTCCAACTTTCCTGCAAGTGCCTACACGTTGGCAACATCAGATTGGTACTACGGTTTTGATGACCATCGTGCCCCGCATGACGCTTGGCTTGAGTGGGCTAGGTTTGAAGAACCGGCGTCCGGCGAACGAAGCGAAATTCGTCACCTTAGTTTGCGAATTCGATTGCTTGGCGCATACCATGATAACTATCTTGAGTTCTTCTACCCAAAGGTCTTTGCATACACCTTAAGCAACGATGTCAGCGATAATGGTCATTGCGATTGGAGGTACGACGAATTTCGTCTTTCAACGAAAGGGCATCTTCTACATGAAATCGAATGGGCTGGTAGGCCAGGTATAGAATCTCGATGGGTCATTGAAGCGTCTGATGTTGAATTCAGTGTCTTTCCGCGACCAGAGGTTTAACTTAACGTTCGAGGGTGACGCCGTGAAAGTATTTTCCGTACAGATTGGCTGCATTTTTTGGCTCACCTCAACTTTGCGTTATACGTCTATGAGTACTATCCGATGACTTACGTAGTTCGATATTTTTTTGATCCAGGTAGTGGAATCTGTCTGTGGGCGAAGAACGAAGCTACTCGAGAAAAATTTGGCTATCCTATCGATCACTGGACATTACCTCTTCCTGAAAATACAAAGCGTGCGTTGCAATATTTAGTTGCGTGGTTTGATACATCACTTGATTGGGATGCTCCATCGGACTCCGATACTTACTGGTCGGATGATGAATTGCAAAGATTTAGATTAGCAGCTAGAAAAGGACTTGAATTGCTACGTCAAGAACTACCTTCACAACTTTATGAATTCATTGATGAAACCGACGCATAACACGACGCTCGACACGGAAACTGCGCATGGTGGCATTTCTACGTTCAGCACTTTTTCAACCATCAGCTCTACGGTAGCTGTGCGTTCCGCGCAGTCCCGTTCAGCTCGACGTTAGAGCTCTTTGAATGATCCGCTTCCTTGTCCGAATTTTTGTGTTGTCGCTGTTCAGCCTTCCAGGCATTGCTTTGGCGGGCTATGACTTGCATATCACAAGAGCCAATGAATGGGCATTGAGTTCTAAACATCCCATTTCGGAAAATGAGTGGAAGAATGCCGTCATGTCGGATGGCCAGTTTCAGATGGACACGACCGCGACCGCTGAGAATCCTAAGACGCATGAGACCATTCAGGTTTCAAATCCATTGATGGCCTCTTGGGTCGATCCGACCTCGAAAGAGAAGCACTACTTCTACTATTCTCGCGGCGAAATCACGGTCAAGAATCCTAGCAAAAATGCAATCGCGAAAATGAAGGCAGTCGCAAGAAAACTTTCAGCGCGGGTTCAAGGAGACGACGGCGAGTGGTATTGACGGAACTATCTCTAACCTTTAGCTCCAGCGGACGCGCTACAGCGGGCTTCGCCCACTTCCGCGCGCCGCTAAGCAATCACGTTAGCAAGCGTAGGGTGCGTTCCACGCACCGTCTTTTAAAAATACTCCCTAAATGCATATCTACAGTGTTCTTATATCACCTGAACAAGAAGACGTATTTATAGCTATTACTAGAAAAAATATGTGTAACGACAATTCATATTGTTAAGCTTTAATTATAATTTTTTACACCTAATGCGGTGTGTGGAACGTACGGTTGCCTTCATGATCATTTTGAGAAATGTAGGTCAAGCCTCCTATTTATGTTACGTCGGGTATCATCCTTAAATAAAAATTAAATCATTTGTTAGCGACATCAGATGCAGGAGATTTTGTGCAGATTTCCAAACGCTTCGTTACTGTGTGTGTCATGTGTGCGGCGGTTCTCGACGGCGCAGGTGTGCGTAGTGCATGGGCGCAAGAGACATACTGGCCCACGCACGGATGGCGCTACTCCTCCCCGGAAGCGCAAGGGATGGATTCCCAGGTGCTGGCCGGCGCGTTTGACTACATTCGCGACCACCATACGCCGATCCACAGCCTGACCATCGTTCGCAATGGCTATGTTGTACTGGATGCCTATTTCTGGCCGTTCATGGATGGACAATTCCACGATGTCGCGTCGGTGACGAAGAGCGTTACGTCGACGCTCGTCGGGATCGCAATTGGCAAGCATAAGCTGGAGCTTCGCCAGCCGTTGACTTCGGTCTTCAATCAACGAAGGATCGCGAACCTGGACGAGCAAAAAAAACGTATGGCCATCGAGCATTTGCTGACGATGACCTCCGGGTTGGACTGCCACGCCAGCATCGGCGAGATCACACTGTCCCAGATGAGGAAAAGTGCCGATTGGACCCAGTTCATGCTGGATCTCCCGATGCGCGATGAGCCCGGAAGCCATTTCGAGTATTGCTCCGGCGGAATGCACATCCTTTCTAGCGCGATCACAAAGGCAACGGGCCTGAGCGCATTCGATTTCGCGCGCCACGAGCTGTTTAATCCACTCGGTATCAGCAACGTAGCATGGCCAGCCGATGGCCACGGTGTTTCGTATGGCTGGGGCGATCTCCACCTCGAGCCCCGCGACATGGCGAAATTAGGGTATCTGTGGTTGAACAAAGGTCGCTGGGAAGACCGACAACTCGTTCCGGAGAAGTTGATGGAGGCTGCCATTCAGGGACGTTCCTTGCCGATGAGCAGTGATACGAAATATGGATATGGATTCTGGATTTATCCGAATAGGCAACCGCCGCTGTTCGAAGCACTCGGTCGGGGCGGTCAACGTATCAGCGTATCTCCGGAGAAAAACGTTGTCGTCGTGTTTACGGGCGGAGAGTTCGAGCCTGGCGATATAGGTGCGTTCATAGGTCGCGCCATCAAGTCCGATCAGCCCATGCCTGAAAATCCGTCAGCGGCTGCCCGGTTAGTGGCTGCAGTGAAAGATGCGGCAACGCCGCCTCGCCCAGTGTCACCTCTCTCGCAGCCGCTAAGGACGGTTTCGGGCAGGCGGTATACGCTCACGGCGAACCCAATCGACCTGAAGTCCTTTGTCCTCACGTTTTCAGGAACTGAGGTTGCGCACCTTCAGCTAGAACTAGGCCATCGAAGCGATCCATTAAGGCCGATCGGACTAGACGGGGTTCCACGCGTATCCGCTGGCGGCAATTTTGGCTTGCCAGTTGCAGTCAGCGGAGTGTGGAGGTCCGACGGTACCTTTCTCGTCGAATACAACGAAATAGGCAACATCAACATGTACCAGTTCCGCCTGAAGTTTTCGGGTGATGATGTCGACGTGGAACTGAGCGAGCGATCGCAGGTGATTCCAAACGCACGGTTCCACGGGACGTCCGTCAATTGAGATCAAGAACATGGGGTCAAATTATCTGGGCAAGAAGGCATATTTTCACTCATTCATAGGGAGTATATGCAATAGCATCGCCACTATTGTGCGTGCACACCTTAGTTTTGCACGCAATTCGGTTCGTGAAACGCCACCTACTTTTGCCGCATATTTATCAGGGCAAACAAATATCCTCAACCTCCATCCGGCTCTCAAGCGATTTAAAAAATTGTCTATTCTTGTTTTGTCGGCTATCTTTGCGACATGAAAATGAAATCGCGTTAGGCAGCAAAAAACTTCATTCTTATCTGCGATAAAAAGGTGAATTACATGAGCAAACAAATATTCCTTAATCTGCCGGTTTCCGATTTACCCAAATCGCTGGCCTTTTTCAAGGCACTTGGCTTTGAAAACAATCCGCAGTTCTCCAGTGACAGTGGTGAGTGCATAGTCATCAGCGACACGATTTTTGCTATGTTGTGTACCCGGGATAGATTTCGCGACTTCACGCCAAAAGATATTTGCGATACCAGCAAGGCCGTAGAAATGCTGATCAATCTTAACTGTGAGAGCCGCGAAGAGGTAGATGGTCTGGTGGCTAAGGCACTCGCTGCGGGCGGTTCAACCTATGATAAACCTGAGGATTTAGGCTTCATGTATTCGCACAGCTTCGTAGATCCTGATGGTCATGGGTGGGGGCTCTTTCATATCACTGCCACGCCAGGTCAGCAAACGTAGGTTATGCGTTCCACCCGCCGTTTTTTATAAATACTTCCGATACATATATTTAAAATATTCAAAATGTCCGTATTGACGGGTCAAGTAGTCAGCTCGCTAGCGTGTTGCCATAGCCGTTGCCTGAATGCGGCAGATCCACAATCCGATGGAGTTGGACTTGTATGGCTTGATCAGACAGAGTAATCTTGCGCGAGCTAGTACTGCATCTCAGGCTGATAACAAAATTGTCGTACAAAGCTCAACTTGTCTTCCCATTCAAATCCAATTCTATTGCGCATGCTGCTCTCATCTACCCGACTGCAAATAGGCGATTATTCCGTTGACTTCAATTCAGGCGAAATACAAAAAGACGGTATGTCCTCCCAACTCGATGGGCGCATTGCCAGGTTATTGATGTATCTGGCGCATCGCCCCGGCGAAGTTGTCAGCATCGACGAATTGCTCGATCAAGTTTGGGAAGGCGTAGTAGTTTCGCCCGATTCAGTTTATCAGGCGATCGCTACGCTGCGTAAAGCCTTGAGTGACGATCAAAAAAATCCATCTTATATCATCACTGTGCCAAGGCGCGGCTACAAACTGATCGCAAGCGTTCGCAACATGAGCTCAGGAAAGGAGTCTGAAATTGATACGCCGCTGCTATCTCCTGAGTCGACAAACATGCCTGTCGTTTATCCAATCAAATCTCCTACCGCCCGGATATCCGTGCTGATCGCACTTGTCGTGGTCGTAGCAGGAGCATTTGTCACATATCGGGGCTGGGAGGGTGTTGCGCAGTCCAACAGCAGGGGCACTGCAATATCGGTTCAGCCAGTCCACTCTATCGCCGTTTTGCCTTTTTTAGATCTCACTGATAGCATGACTGAAGAGCCCTTTGCCGACGGCATGGTAGAGGAGTTGATCAATAAATTGACGAAAGCAACCAGGTTACCTGTCACGCCAGCAGCTGACTCTTTCTTCTATAAAGATAAACAAGTTGCCACCGAGGAGGTGGCTCGTGCTTTACATGTTGACTATGTTCTGGAAGGCAGTGTGCGCAAATCTGGAAAGATCTTACGTATTGCGGTGCGTCTCACCCGCGCAGCAGATCATTTCGTGATCTGGTCCGAAACCTATGATAGATCCTGGAGTGACAAACTAGTCGTACAGGATGAAATCGCCAGCGAAGTAAGTCGTTCGCTAGCAAAATCACTGAATTAGCCAGATGTCGTTCAGACTAATCAACACCGATGGCAGTCTGATCGTGTCCCGCATCCGTATCTTTGCCCTGCACTGCTTCTATCTGAATCTTGAGGGTGAGCAGATCCCCAACCAAATCTTCGTAGGCATCTAGCCCAAATTCAGAGCGTTTCAATGTTGTGGATGCCGTGAACCCAATCGACGGTAGCTCAGAAACTTCGTTAATACCTATCTTATTTACCTTCAGATCCAGAACCACAGACTTGGTTACGCCGGCTATTGTCAGGTCCCCAACTATTTTGCCATGGGTTGAATCCGTGCGAACTACTTTGGTCGATTTGAACGAAATAGTTGGATATTGAAATAGTTTGACCCAATTTTTATCGGCTCGCATCATCTTGTTCCAGACTGCATCACCCAAATCGATCGAACGGGTCGGCAAAACAACCGCGGCGTTTGATCTGCCCCAATCGTCAACATCAAAATCAAATGACCCCGGCGCGACGCGCATTGTGCCGACCAATTCGATAAAGCCCTGATGTTCAATATTGAAGGTGACGCGTGAAAGTTTGGAAACAAAGGTGTAGCTAACCGGTGCAGCATGCACAGGCCGTACTATCGCCAATAGAAAAATAACAAGAATACTGCAACGAATGATGCTCATAATACCTCCTGGGTTGTGGTGGGAAAACAGGAGGAAATTTATCGTGTTGCTACAAATTTAGCCTGAAAAAAATCTGAAGATATTCTGAATTGTTCTGAGTCATTCCAAATCAGGTACTTAACAAGCGTAGGCTGCAGCCCACAGACCGTTTTTTATAAATACCCATCATATGTATTCTTACTATGTTCGCGAGTTCATATATCAACAGAACAATAAGGTATATTTGTTTTAATCGTCTTCAAAGATTTTGGATTGGGCTCGACGATTGCCGATCACATTGCCTATTTTAAATTTTAAGCCAAGGATCTTATAGGGGATAATGTATAAACTTGGCATCATTAAATCCACGCTCCGGAGAAATTTATGTCGTCTGACCCAATCGCGATCTGGCATCAACTCGTTAAGGAACGCAATACGCGAGGACTTGATGCGTTGCTTGCTGAGGATGCTGTTTTCTACTCACCGGTGGTGAACACGCCTCAAGTTGGAAAAAGCATTACGAAGCAATATCTCAGTGCGGCACTTCATGTGCTTGCCAATGAATCGTTTCATTATGTGCGGGAACTCACTGGCGATCGCGATGCGATTCTTGAGTTTGAGCTGGAGTTAGATGGCATCAAGATTAACGGTGTCGATATGATCAAGTGGAATGAGGACGGTAAGATCACGGAGTTTAAAGTGATGCTTCGTCCTTTGAAGGCAGTTAACCTGATCCATCAGAAAATGGCTGCGATGCTTCAGTCGGGCACGTAAATAATTCAGGTCTTGTTTGTTTAGAACTTATTCGAAATAACACTACAGAAATAAAAAACCGCACGATCTGCATCGTGCGGTTTTTCTTTATGGCTAAAAATTCAGATCAACTAAAGTAACTCAAGCGAGTTTAGTACCTTAAGCGACTTTTTTAGCATCGAAGAATTGCTCATCTTCTGTCGAGCCATGCAGCGCTGTCGTAGACGATTGGCCTTGTTGAATGACTTGTGTCACTGCATCAAAGTAACCTGTACCGACTTCGCGCTGATGCTTAACTGCGGTAAAGCCTTTTTCTGCTGCAGCGAACTCTGCTTCTTGCAATTCGACGAAAGCGGACATCTGGTTACGTGCATAGCCGTGTGCCAGGTTGAACATGCCGTAGTTCAATGCATGGAAACCAGCCAGGGTGATGAATTGGAATTTGTAGCCCATTTTGCCCAATTCTTTTTGGAACTTGGCGATTGTTGCGTCATCCAGATTTTTCTTCCAGTTAAATGATGGTGAGCAATTGTAGGACAACAATTTACCTGGGAACTTGGCATGGATTGCATCAGCAAATGCTTGAGCAAATTCCAGATCAGGCTTGCCAGTTTCGCACCATATCATGTCGGCGTATTCGGCATAAGCCAGGCCACGGGAGATCGCTTGTTGCAGACCTGGTTTAGTTTTGTAGAAGCCTTCAACCGTGCGCTCGCCAGTCAGGAAAGGTTTGTCATTGTCATCAACATCAGATGTGATCAAGTCAGCTGCTTCTGCGTCGGTACGAGCCAGCAATACGGTTGGTGTGCCCATGACGTCCGCTGCCAGACGTGCTGCATTCAATTTCTCTACTGCTTCACGTGTTGGTACCAATACTTTGCCGCCCATGTGGCCGCATTTTTTAACAGAAGCTAATTGATCTTCGAAGTGGACGCCTGATGCGCCAGCTTCGATCATGGCTTTCATCAATTCAAATGCGTTCAATACGCCGCCGAAACCAGCTTCTGCGTCGGCTACGATTGGTGCGAAGAAGTCTGTATCGCCTTTGCCTTCAGACCATTGGATTTGATCCGCACGTGTCAGGCAGTTGTTGATACGCTTCACAACCAGTGGTACTGAGTTTGCAGGATACAAAGATTGATCTGGATACATTTCGCCAGCAACGTTGGCGTCGCCAGCAACTTGCCAGCCGGACAGGTAGATGGCTTTCAAACCAGCTTTAACTTGTTGCATTGCCTGATTGCCAGTCAATGCGCCGAGGGCGTTGACGAATGGCTCGTTATTGACCAGATCCCACAGCTTGATGGAGCCGTTTTTCGCCAGCGTGTGCTCAACTTTGATCGAGCCACGCAGATTAACGACGTCTGCTGCGGTGTAGTTACGTTTGATACCGATCCAGCGTGGATTGGTATCCCAGTCTTTTTGCAATTCAGCAATCTGTTGTTCGCGTGTCGTCATGGTTCTCTCCTGTGGGCAAAATAAATGAAACTGTTAAAACTAATGAAAAGTGAATTCCGTTGAGAGAAATAATAGGACATTTTTTGCGAAGCAACAAGGTCTTATATAAGACATATAACAAATATTTAAACATTTAAAATCAAATACTTAAATACTGTTTTTTGCGATGTGAAATAATATCTCTCAGAATGAGAAAAATAATTTGTGCAGACCTTCATTTATTTTTCACATTGTGAAAAATTAGTTTCACATCATAAAATTTGGTGTTTATCCGTATTTTATTAAGAAAATTTAGTTTCAAAGTAGGCGGCGATTTGCTATTTTTGCGATCAGATTTTGCCAAATAAGCTGGTGGACGGGTCAATTGTGCGAATCTGGTAACTCCGGCGGTTCCTGGACCTTCAATTCTGTCGTGACTATGGCTGACGCAGAAACTACAGCCTCTCACTGCAGAGACACAAATACACGGAGACGCAGAGAAAAACAGGCGTAAGCGGTTCCATGAAATATCGATTAAAGAGGTTTTAGAAACTCCCCAAGCGAATCCGCAAGCGGAATGCGCCTGTTGGCACGAAAAACCTTTGGAAGCCGCATCCAGCCTGCGGTTCGATATGGGGAACCTCTAAACATCTCCAAATTAAAAACTATGTCGATAGAACTGACACAAAAACCAAGACCTCTTACTACAGAGACACAGAGGCACGGAGAAAAGGCAAAAGTAAACGGCTCAACGAAACAGGGATTGCAGAGTTTTTAGAAATTCCCTGTGGGGGCATCCAAAAAACTGTTTTTCTGGCGTTTCTTTACATCTGATTTATTGGCTTAATCAGGCTTAATCAGATGTAATTTTTCAATTTGTAGATTTTTAGAAGTTCTCATGTACACAGCGCTAAGCAACTCGTCGTTTTGCGTAAGTCCCGCTGAAGTACGTATGTGTTGGTGTGCTTATGAGCTTATGTACTTATTCCCCCACTAGCTCATACCAAGGCGACAAGCGGTTGGATTGACCAATATCAGTCACAGTGTCAGTCGTATTGAATCGAATTTCAATGCCATTTTTATGCTGCTTGATTAGCGATGCGGGTAAGGCCGTCTCACGTCGCCCGGAACCATCGAGCGGAAACACTTTCAGATTCCGCATGTGAGTTGGTATAAAAACTGTCGCCTGCACACGCTCCAGCCATGCGGGCGCTTGCCCGTCGCGCGGGCCTGAGGGTTTGTTCACAGTCGAACCGGATTGAGCGTCAGGCTCCAGAGTCCACCATCCACTACTACCGGAATAAGGAATGAGTTGCTTGGGACGCTCTGGCATCGTATTCGGCTGACTGCCGACGATACTGGCAACGACTGTCAGCAATACTCTCTTTGATTTAACCAGACTGAGTCCGTCGCGGCTGGTTGCGGTGACAACGGCAAAACGCCTGCCACTCTGATTCAATTTCACGGCGATTCCCTGAGCGTCTGAGACTGCCGGACTAAACGCATCAGTATCACTGAAGCCTGTCCATATCATGCTGTACGGTGTCGTCACATGGAGTTGCGCCGGGTCGGGCATGTATTGCATGCCGCTTCCCTGCCCTTGCCACGGAGCCGTGCTGTCGATGATAGCTTGGGGGGCATTGACAGCACCAATGGCGCGCTTGGGATCTGATGATATCGGCGGAGTTTGAGCGGGCGGCTTGTTTTGTCCAAGATATTGCATGCCGATGCGCGTTGAGAATGCATTCCGGGGGCTAAGGCCGTAACGACTCAATAAATACGCAGGATAGGCCGATTCATCTCTAAGCGCGGCGATCATTTGCCGTGCATCCAGGCTTAGCGGAACGGTTTTTTTTTCGGATAGCGGGCGTATCTGAAAAAGACGGAACATCGCTGCTGCGGTCCCAGTATTAGCGTACTGTGCCCAGTTACCGCTGAGGTTAAAACTGTCGGGAACAGAATTCCACGTATCGCCATCAATATACTGAAAAAGAAACAGCCCATCCCAGTCCTGTGCACTGGCGAGAGCAGTCACGACGGGCACAATCTCAGCCCCTTGCCTGTTTGGATATGCCTGATTGAATTCGCTCAAAACAAAGGGCTTGTTCACATCGCGAAAATACGCTCTTTGCAACAACTGTGGCCAGGCTTCTTTGAGTGCCGAACTATCACGGATACGCCAGTCGTTTCTATCCCATGCCTGATGCGGAAAATCGTAATGATCAACATAAAAATGTTCATCCACATAATCCATATCTTCCTGCGCATCGGCGTTCATGACACCACCGTAATACATTTGCGTACCAGTCACCGGAATCAGATTACCGACCTCCGCACGGATCGTGCGACGCACGCTTTCCAGATATTGCTTATCCATCTCGGTTAAAAATAGCGTGAAATCGAGTACACGCAACCCTGCGCCTTGCGTATGGGATTCAAAGGAATGGCCGAAGATTTCGGGAGACGAGATACCAATTTTTGCCATTCCCTTGCGCGCAAGTTTGCGCAACTTACCAGACCAGCCGTAGGCGCCTTCTACAACATGGGATTCCGTCGATTTAAGTAACAAGCCGCCCTGTTTAGGCAAGTCGCAGGCATCCCACTGCTGGCATGCGGCATTCATACTGCCATAGCGTTTGAGCGCCCAGCGCTGCCACTGTAATTGCAAGAAGCGCTCGTATTCCCCTTTGATCGCGTCGACATCACCACGCTGCCATGCGCCCAATAAGGAAGATTCGTTATTGATCTCTATCATCGCCAGCGCCGGATCATTACTTAAGCCAAGGCGGCGTAATAACTCACGTGCATATTCATTTTGCAGCGTGATCATGCGCGTCTCAAACAAGTGATAGGGGTGACTGGCATAAGGCATGCGCTCCCCGGGGGCCAATGGTGTCACACCGTCCACAGCAGGGCGAAAGCTGTAACCCACATGCAGATTCAGGTTGACGTAAATACCTTCTGCTTTCAGTGCATCAATAAAACTGCGCAAACGGGAGATCGCTGTCGCATTGAATGTGGGAAATGCCCCGGTCGTCAAAATACCTCTTGGCTTGTCTTCACTGTCACTGAGTATGCTATCGAGATGATGCAGGCGGACAGCATTAAAGCCCAGCTTGCGCAAACGCCTTGCGATACGCGATGCATCAGTTTCGTTCGGGAAATTGGCAGCACTACTAAGACTGATGCCAAAAAAACGAACCCGGATGTCATCTGTCGTGTTAGGTCGACCATCTGCGCCAACACGATAAAAATGGGCGCCTTTAGTAAAGATCCTGTCGGCTTCGGTCAAACTATGATTTAAGCCGCTAAAATCCGGCGCACCTGTCAATGCATCCTCATTGACAGTGAATGGATAAAAGCCTGTTTCTGCCTGTGCCAATCCCGCATTCAATAAGCACAATCCTGTCAGCAACATGATCACCGGATAGTGGAGCAAACTAGACATCAAGCGTCGATCGCAAAGGCGGTGAATGGCAAAGTACATAATTCAAAAACAGAATGAGAGACACTCACAATAACGCAGAACTACGCATGCATGAATAGCCCGTCATAAAATTAACAATCGCTGACAACGAAGTCACGCTTTCGAGGCACAATAGTGCATTAATACAAATCAAACAAATCCACGCACGCCATGCAAGAGCTATCGGCCGCCAACTACCAGCAGCAACATCCTTTGAACTGGATAGAAATCGCCGCCATCCGTTTGATGGTTGTGTGTTTCGTCTTATTCTCCCTCTTGCCTTATGGGATATCCTGGGATTACGCAGGCACATCCGAGCTGACGATGGAAGGCTCGCTGAATACCAAACTGGAATGGGGAAGTTTATTTCTCATCTCGACGATTTTATTGATACGCCATCTGCCACTGACTTTGCGCTACCTGCGGGTCATCAATCCATTTCTATTGCTATTGATCTTCTGGTGTCTGGCGTCCTCGTTCTGGTCACCCTTACCTGCGGTGACTTTTAAAAAGGCGATTCAGCTGGTAGGCCTGGTCATGATTGCTCTTGCGATACAACTGTCGTCACGTCCTCTGGATTTATTTATTAATGACCTGAGATACACCCTGACGGCTATTTTGATTGCCTCATTTTTTGTTGCGATTGCGATTCCCAGTATTGGCGTTGACGTAGAACTGGGTCGTGCCTGGCGCGGTATCTTGTCGCAAAAAAATGAGTTGGGTCAGGTCGCCGCACTCTGTATCCTGCTTTGGCAAGTCAGTGCCTGTGACGGCAGCACCTCAAGCCGCTCTATGCTGATAGCAATCCTGTTTGGCTTTTTTGTATTGATCATGTCAAAAAGCTCGACTAGCCTGGCGATTACCGTACTGAGTTCTACACTTTTTCATTTATTTCGCAAGCAGAGGATAGAGTCCGCCTATTCAATGACACGAGCAAGTCTGTCAATCGGCATTGTGGCCTTACTCATGGCGTTTGCCTTCTATATGTTTGAGTCCCGCCTCCCGACTTATGGCGAGATCACGTCTCCGATTGCTGGCTTGTTTGGTAAAGGTTCGGATTTAACCGGACGTACCGACATCTGGCAATTAGTCGAACTGGAAATCGCACGGCATCAGTGGATGGGCTTGGGGTATGGCGCTTTTTGGTTAGGCCCCGGAAGTTTGTCCCAATACGTGATTGATGCCCTGTTTTGGGTACCGCTACAGTCACATAACGGCTATCTGGACATCTTGAACGAGCAAGGATTGATTGGTCTGTGTCTGGCAATTTTGGTATTACTCAAACAATTACAGCAATTGTTCCTGATGACCTATGTAGACCGTTTACAAGCGGCGTTCTGGGGCACCACCCTGATGGTGGTGATCATCACGAACTTCACTGAGAGCAGCTTATTTCGCGGATTCGGATTCCAGAATGTTTTTTTCATTTTTGCATTGGTCACAGTGACCTCATCACTGCGCCGTCTCAAAGAAGACTCAACAAAGCCGGTCAACACTTAATGCAAACTTAATGCAAAAAACGTCGCCCTATACGGGCAAAATACTGTTCCACATACCGGTACGATAAGTCTGCGCAAATCCACGACGTAATTAATAAAGTGGCGATCCGTATCCAAAGCGCTGCATCCGGCATCCATGCCGTAATCAAAGTAAAAATAAGATAGTGGTACAAATACAGCGAATAACTGATCCTGCCGATATAAATCATCGGACCAGACGATAACAAACGCTGAATCGGGTTCTCAATAAAAACCAAATGACAAAACACGCACGCCAAAGCGATGCCCTGGATTGAATACCGTAAAGATTCGCGAAAAATCTCGTTACGTACCAGCAACGAAAGCAACATCAAGAGCGCGCCAGATACCAATACACGACGATCTGAAAAAAATTTGTTTGCCCAGGGATAACGCGCCAGCAAAATAGAAAACCCGGTGCCGTACAAAATCGAATCCAATCTGGTATCGGTCCCCTTATAAATGCGGTCATGCGCTAATTGCTCAAGCCCGAATTGAGTGATCAGGTATAAGCGCCAGAGGAATACGATAACAATCAACGCCACGATCAAACGCAAGAACCATTTTGTTTTTCCTGCCAACGCAGCAAACAGGAAAGGGAAAACCAGATAAAAATGTTCTTCTATCGCCAAAGACCAGGTGATCGACAGCGGAGCCGGCAAGGTATCGTCGCCAAACCCAAAGTAAATTGCATAATAGTTGGCGTAATAAAAAAACACCGACAAGAGTTCGATTAACTTAATCGTTTCTCCCATCGCTAGCATCGCGAGCAAACACAACATCACATACACAATCAGCGCTGGCATTAAGCGAAAAAAGCGTCTGAGATAAAACTGTTTGATATCAATCCGTGTAGTCGCATCCCATTCGGCGATCATCAGACGCGTGATAATGAAACCACTGATAAAGAAAAAAATGGTGACGCCTAAACCGCCGGGAACAATATGTCCTAGCCATGCATGAGAAATCACCACGAGCAAGATAGAGACCGCGCGCAAGCCATCCAGTGCAAGCAAGCGATTGGAATGTGGATGCGTCATAAAGCTTTTATATTGCCGCGCATCAGGAAGAGCTGCCGTAAGCCTGAGATAAGCTACCGAAAAGATAGCTGAGCTTACCGGCCTGTGACGCAAGAATGCGCAACCATTTAAATGACGACAGAGGTTTAAACACCAGCAAAACGAGCACCAGCAATGCGGCAATAATTAATTGCAGTAATGCCCGGCTCGCCAGATACGCCGCACGTAAGCTACGTGCGCGTCCCTGCTGCATCGCCAGCTCTGTCCGCATAAACAATTGTCCGGTTCTGTAAGAGCGCTGTACTAACCATTTGGGCTGCGCACGATCGAGCGGTATCCATTCATATACAGGTGCTTCATCACACCACACCATGCGCGCTCCGCCTGCGCCTAGCTGACGAAACAAAATAGAATCTTCACCCCCCGTCTTGCCGTAGGCAGCATCAAACGGTCCACAATGTGGAGAGCTTACAGCGCCATCACATAAGCGCATCAATGCGCTTCTGCGTATCAATACATTACCGCTGCGGGCATCAGTCTCTGTGACGGTCGTTCCGGTAACCAGACGACGCCGGTCAAAATAGCCGCCCTGCTTTAACCAGTTGGCGACACCATCAGCGTATTCAGCAAGAACGGGGGCGAAGACCAGGTCGGCGCTATATTGTTGCTGAGTCTTTATGAGGTGAGAAAGCCAGGTCGGCTCTGGACGCTCGTCATCATCAACGAACACAATCCATTCACCCAATGCTGCGTGAACTGCGGCATTTCTTGCCAGTGAAATATTTGACTCAGTTAGAGTGACAGGTGTCAGACGGTCACCGAATTGCAATGCGGCTTCGGACAACACACCGCTTGCAGATTGAGCAGGATCATTATCGACGACGACGACCTGAATAGTCAGATGCGTAGTGTCTTGCTGAAGAATCGCGTCCAGTAAAGCCCGCAGCAATACGGGACGGCGAAATGTACAGATACAGATGCTGATATCAAGCATATCTGTCATCAGGAGAATAAGCTTGCGCGTATTTTTTTCCACCAGCTCGTTGCAAGCTCATTCGTTACCCGGTTATCTTCAGACTGATTGTAAACAGTGCCGACTATGTCGACACCAGCAACCTGAAGATCTGCCATGGTTTGCTTGAGCGCATCGAGTTGCGTCTTATCTTTCCTAGCCAGAACCAGCGCCGCACCTAACTGATAGGCGACAATCTGCGCATCGGAGGCAAGCGATGCGGCGTGCGTATCAACGATAAAGGCATCGAACTGATCCCAACAGCTTGCCAATACATTCTGCACATTAGGCGCACGCAATATCTCTAAGGGATTTGGAGGTTTTGGGCCTGCTGGCAAGATGTGCAGATTCGGCATTAGCTGAATAAGCGCACTCTCTAGCGTAATACGACCTGCCAATACCGACGACAAACCATCAGGACGATCCAGACCAAAATATTTTTCCTGTGCTGAATGACGTAAGTCCGCGTCTACCAATAAAGTCCGCTTACCTGATTGAGACAGCGCAATGGCAAGACTAGCCGCCATGTAGCTCTTGCCCTCGCCTTGAGCAGGACTGGCGATGACTAATTTTATTTTATCCTGATGCTCAAACTTAAGCAGTAGCTCGCTGCGCAAGCGCCGGATTTCTTCCGCTTCAAGACAAAATGGATAATGTAATATATTGAGTGAAGGATGCGCCGTCCCAATCAACAAATCCTTTGACGCATAACCGAATTGTTCACCGAGCGCCTGATCAAGCTGACCTTGTGTCAGCAATCCCAAAATTAATGCAGCATCGCCGAACCGAAGATTTTTTTCTATCTGAGTGCGGGCAATCTGTTCGATCTGCGCTTTGGTAAGCAAGCCTTTTTCAAGAAACAGTTCACCTAAACGGCCGATTTTTGGCATGGCGACATCCTCTCCTTGCGCGGTCGGAATTGCCAGCTGCTCTGACGGAAACTTATCCATGAAAGCCTCTTAGTTGGTCGTTATTTTTTGTTGTAGTTTGCTGATCAAATAGTTTTTCAGCAAAACCAACTTTGGCTAATACTGGGACATCAAATTCTCTCTCCAGATCATCGACGCAGCGTATCTTACGCTGAGATAATTCGAGTAAAAATGCGACGCCGAATCCAAGCAAGACACCAGCAATCATGCCAAAAATCAGATTATTACGTAGCAAAGGTTTGGACTGACGCTCAGGTAACTCTGCCCAGCGCATCACCGATGCATTAGAGATCACCACGTTACTTGTCATCAGTAATTCGTCAAATTTTTGGATGGCAGCATTATAGATTTTTTGGACGCTATCCAGCTGACGCTGGTAGGAGCTGATGACGTCACGATGCTGTTTATTTTCTAATGTGCGCTTTTGGTAGCCTGCCAGATCCGCCTCAATGACTTTCTCTTGCTGCATAAATCGGTATTCATTGGATTTGAGCGCATCGACTGCGGTAGCTGACTCTTTTTGCAAACGCTCATTGAGCGATTTAATCTCCTCCTCAATCGCGATATAACGCGGGTGTCTGGCACCTAATGAGGTTCTGGCATTGGCGAGCTGCATTTCCAATGCACTGATACTGGCTTTCAGGCCAGATATGTTCCCTATCCCGGCGATCTCTGGAATATCAGCGCCGCGGTTACCATTACTCATCAAGCGCTCCAAGGATTGGCGTTTTGCCTGCGCCTCGATTCTCGCGAGTTGAACATCGACCAGTCTTGCGCTGAGATTACCCATTTGTTTGGAATCCAGGTCTGAACGCTCGTCTGTATCAATAATCTGATGTTCTTGCTGATAGGCCGTCAGTTTTTTTTGCAGGTCATCCATCTGACGGCTCATATTTTCTAACTGCGCGTTATATTGATCTCTCCTCGCGCGGGCCGGTGCATTCATCATTTCCAGCGACAAATCCATATATGATTTGACCACTGCATTAACGACGTCCTTAGCATGCTGTGGATCACCTGACGCGTATTCAAGCTCGACAACCCGGCTACTTTTATGCGGCGTGACATCAATATTTTTTACGATATCTTCGGCAAGAGCGCGTAATCCACGCTGTTGTCCATATTTTTTGATATACCGTTGTCCCGTAGTGCTGTCTTCCAGCTTCAGCGAAGCGATAACACGCTCCGCGACCTGAACGCTCTTGATCACATCAAACTGGGTTTGCAGATAACTCTCGTCCTGCATAGGATGAAATTGACGACCACCGATAGGATCATTGATACGGTAGTCGATATACACATCGGCAGATGCAATATAGGTTTTTGGTAAGAGCATGCTCGCTATCGCGGCTACTGCCACGGCCAATATCACGATAGCAGCAATAAGCACACGACGGGCACGTAACATCGCACCAATCTGAGCAAAAGAGAGTAATAAATCGCCGGTCGAGTTTTGCTTCATGATCCAGCCACTTTAAAACAATCGTTCATTGATAAACAGCACATCACCTGGCAACACCTGATCGGTTATTTTTGCAGGAATTTCTTTTGTTCCGCCATCCTCTGTTTTGCGATAAATCGTCATGCGGCGGGTTGATCCTCGCTCCGTGACTCCGCCACCGATCGACAGTACACGCATGACAGTTAGCTCTTCTTCGATGGGATAGTTACCGGGCTTTCTGACCTCACCGTAAACGTAAAAAGTCTTTTGCGATGAAACGAACAAGACATCATTTGGCAATATTTTCTGGTTCAACTTGTCCGGAGTCTGTGTCGTCTGCGGATCAATTCTCAACGGAATGTAGTCCACCGTCTCAGCCTCGGCTTGCCCTTTACCGCGGCGCATGAGACTGATGCCCTTGTCGGCCCGATTGTTTAAACCACCCGCTAGACTCAGCGCATCTAAAAGCGTCAATTGGTTCGGTAAAGGATAACGCCCGGGTCTTTGCACCTCACCCAGTACAGAAAACGTTCTGCTGAGTTGCTGCAAGACCTTAATCGCCACCTTGGGACTGCGCACATATTGCCCTTGCTCCAGCCTGTTCGCAAATAGAACAGCGACTTCTGCCGGAGTTTTCCCCTTGGTATCGATGACGCCTACCAGAGGTAAAGTGATCACACCGCTTTCTCCGACGGTCACATCGGAAGTCAAATCTGGCTGACCAAATACGGTGACCAGCAACTGATCACCCTCACCGATCACTTCGCGTGCAGAAGTCGGATTATCGGAAATTTGTGTTGAGTCTAGGTTAGCTGCAGGAGGATTATCCTTCACTGCAAGAGTGACATTTTCTGGTGCGATCCGGTCAACTAACTTCAATTGTAGCTGCCCTTGTAGCGTCGCTTGCAGCGGCGAATTGGACGGGACTTTAGGCTGAACGTCGATTGCCGTCTGGGCGAAGATGGGCAGACACAGACAACTCAGCAACAAACAAACGAATGTTTGGGCTCGTGAAAGGCAGTTGGTCCGACGAAAAAGTGAAAAACTCATCTAAATAAGTGCCTGACATTAAAAGAACTCAATTCTATCTTGCAATAATAAAAGAAGTTGCAAATTTTTGTCATGAAAACAAGCTGAGCAACAAAGCAATTCCCGAACAAGATATGACACAATGAAAAGACAAATTTGATAACAATAATTAACTTTTGATTGATTGTTGATTCTATGCAAACTAAGTTAACATGAGCAAAGCTTTCTCGTTTGCACGAAGAGATCCGACCGATCAGCTATTCACTCGAGAATACAAGGTACCCGCATGACACACTCGCCGACACAATCCGAATTTACTTCCCTACAAAACATCCAGGTACCGCATCCTCCGACCTATCCTGTACGCGTTGTACCGCTGGTCATTATCGCGCCGGTTCGTGATGAGGCAGACCTGATCCAACTAACATTGGATTCGATGGTGAAACAAACAGTCAGACCCGTTGAGTGGGTAATTGTTGATGATGGCTCACGTGATGCGACGCCAGATATCGTCAGAGCCTACGCAGAAAAATACAGTTTCATCCGTTTGGTACAAAGACCAGACCGCGGATTTCGTAAAGTCGGCGGCGGCGTCGTCGCTGCATTTAAGTATGGAATTAGCCAGATACAACATAGCGACTATCAATATATAGCAAAACTCGATGGCGATATGTCGTTTGGCTCACGCTACCTTGAAATCATGTTCGGCAAGTTTGCAGAAAATAACAAGCTTGCCGCAGTTTCTGGAAAAGTGTATCGCGAAGAGCAAGGTCAAAAAATAGAAGAATTCATTATCGATGAACATGTTGCCGGACAATTCAAACTCTATCGTCGTGATGCCTTTGAAGAAATTGGTGGTTTTGTCGAGGAAGTAATGTGGGATGGCATTGATGTTCATTCAGCACGGATGAAGGGCTGGTCAACCATGAGCTTTTATCATCCCGATGCCATCCTGATGCATCATCGCCTGATGGGTTCTTCGGATAAAAATGTGTATCGTGGCCGTCTGCGCTGGGGACGCGGCATCTGGTTCATGGGCTACCACCCGCTTTATGCTCTGGCATCAAGCGTATTCCGCATGCGAGAAAAACCGTTTGTCATCGGTGGCATCCTGATTATGGCAGGCTATCTTGGTGCAGCACTGAAAGGCGCACCGCGCTACGACAATCTGGAATTTCGCCGTCATCTGCATCAATGGCAGCTAGGTCAAATTAAAGCCTTGTTCATCAAAGGACAAAAATCTTGATCAAGATTATTCCGCTCATTAGCTCGTCAGCAAAGGGACCAACTTTATGATGGGTCAGGTTTCCTACGGCAGAGGTACGCAACCGTCGCAAGTGATGGCTGCGATGGTGGGTATCGCTTTTGGCGTTGCCGTTACGATGACCTTAGTTGCCATTATTGATTACTACGGCAACACGGATCTTGATGCCTTCGGTCTGCGTATTTTCATCGCGGGACTGGCTAGCATCATCGCGTTTTCCAGCCACAGATTACTCAATTCCTTACAGGATCGCCGGTTTTTTTCGCTTATCCCTACCCTGACTATCCGGTGGTTAGTCGTGTTTACTCTAGTTTTAGTCAGTGCCTACGCCGACAAAAGCACCGAACGCCTCTCCCGTGTCGTGATGTTGACGTGGCTGGCGATTACACCTTTATCCTTGATGCTGACCGCTGCCAGTATTCGCTTGTTTGGTGCCTTCTTTTACTCCAATCCTGCCAGACGGCGGAAAGCTGTTTTAATCTGGTCTAATTCGGCATGTGCTGACCTGGTTGATTCATTGCGGAGAACACCACTGGCAGCAATCGACGTGGTTGGATTTTTTGATAACCGCAATGACTCCCGCCCACCGAGCGGCTTGACACGCTTGGGCAATCTTGATGATGTAACGGAATGGTTGGTCGATCCAAAAACAGGTCGATTAACGGTAGATGTGGTCTTTATTGGGCTCAACACTAAAGAACCCCCGGAACTCGCTGAGATCATCGCGATTTTGCAAGACAGTACAGCATCGACTTATTTTGTACCTGAGTCCCTGATCTTTGGTATGCCTGGCATACAGTTACGAGAAATGGCGGGCAAGCCCGTCCTGGCTTCAACTGAGACGCCATTTATCGGCTTGGCCGCATTACCGAAACGCATCCTAGATTTGATGGGAGCGAGTCTAGGATTAATCCTGCTGTCTCCGTTACTCCTGACGGTCGCCATCGGTGTAAAACTCAGTTCACCCGGCCCAATTTTCTTCAAGCAAAAACGCTATGGGGTTGCCGGTAAACCGATCAACATCTACAAATTCCGCAGCATGAAGGATCATAATTCTGAAGGGCCGGTTATTCAGGCGACCCAGAGGGATAATCGTGTTACGAGTTTTGGGCGTTTTATCAGAAGCACCTCTATTGATGAATTGCCGCAGCTATTCAATGTTCTGATTGGAAATATGAGTCTGGTCGGACCACGCCCGCACGCGGTTGAGCATAACGAGCTATACCGCAAGCTGGTTCACGGCTATATGTTGCGACATAAAATCAAGCCAGGCATCACCGGTTGGGCGCAAGTCAACGGCTTCCGCGGTGAAACTGAAACACTGGAAAAAATGCAGCGTCGTGTGGATCTCGATTTATATTATATTCAGCACTGGTCAGTCTGGCTGGATCTCGTGATCCTGTGGAAAACCATAGGTGTTTTATTCGGCGATAAGAACGCTTATTGAAGCTTATTAAAGTTTATTAAAGCCGGCAAGAGCAGCTTAATTTAACGGTGACGTGGATGAGTGTTATCTGGCGATGACCTGATTCAACTCTTTACGATTGCCGGAAAAATACGATTCCCAGTTTTGATCCAGACCGTTCTCAATCACTGACTCGACCTGCATGGCGAGTAAGCTATGAGCAATCGTCTTAAATACAAATAATCGGTACACGTGAGAAAGTTTCAGTAACTCAGGGTTGGCCAGCATGACCCAGCGTTCTGCCCCTTCATTGAGTTTTTTCCACCATGCCAATCTGGTCGTTTGTGGTGATTCGGATGCCACTTTTGCTACCCAGCCGACTTCCAGCATTTGCTCAAGCAAACCATCAATTTCGTCTAAGCCGAATCTCGTCTTGACGCGGATAGTTGCAACATCAACCGCCGCTCCCTCGCTGGTATTGCGCGCTTCATATAAGACTCTGAGAATATCGATCGCATCGATAAATGCACTGCCTGGTGCCGGGCTATGCCACCAGCGCTCGTATTTAACAACCGGCAAAGCTGCCGCAATCACTGCGCCAATAAGTGTAATCAGCCACGACAAATAGATCCACACCAAAAAAATAGGTACCGCAGCCAAAGCGCCGTACACCACGGTATAGGTCGGGAATTTAGTCACAAATACGGCAAAGATACGTTTTGCGATCTCAAAAGCAATCGCGGCAAACAAACCTCCCCACGCCGCATCATGCCAGTCGACAGTGCGGTTGGGCACTGCAAAATACAGCAGGCTAAAAGCAACGGTAGTAAAAAACACCGAGACTAACGTATAAAAAACACCACCTATAAACGGTACTGCCCCAACCACACCGCTGGTTGCCGTAAACAGGTAAGACGTAATCGTAATGGACACACCAATCAACAATGGCCCAAGTGTGACAATGGCCCAATACACCAAGACTCGTTGGGTCAATGGTCTGCTACGCTTTACTTGCCAGATTTGATTAAACGATTTATCAATCATCGCCATGGTAGTAACCGCCGTGACCATCAAGGCGACGCCGCCAACAGCAGACAGACGTGTCGCTTTGGTAGCGAATTGCGTAAGATAGCCAAGTATCGTGCTGGAGATATCTTTCGGCATCAGGCTCTTTATAAAATACGCCTCCAGTGATGTTCTGAATGTATTAAACAAAGGAAAAACCGTAAAAATCGCTAAAGCAATCGTCAGGATAGGCACTAAGGCCAATACTGTCGTAAACGTCAGACTACCTGCCACCTGTGGCAGACGCCCTTCACGCAAACGCTGGTTGGCAAATAAAAATAAATTGCGAACCAGACTCCAAGAAAACTTATGCATAAAATTCTTTGTCCCTACATTACTTACCAATAACATCACCATCTCAACCAATCACAACAAAATATAATTAAAAGTCACGTCAACAATTTCATAAATAATACGCGCTAAGTCAGCAAGTACATGAGCAAGCATATCCATACATGGTTACAGACGAAAAGCCCCATATAATAGCAAGCATGAACTCTCAACAACTAAGCATTCTCGTTTTATATTATTCACGCCACGGCAGCACCCGAAAAATGGCGGAATATATCGCCCAAGGTATCGAAAGCGTCCCCGGTTGCGATGCCCGCTTACGCACTGTGCCCGCAGTGTCTGCGGTAACGCATGCCACTGAGCCTGAAATACCGAACGATGGCGCCCCCTATGTCGAATTAGCTGATCTGAATGAATGCGATGGACTAGCATTGGGCTCCCCTACCCGCTTCGGCAATATGGCCGCTGCCATGAAATATTTTTGGGATGGCACAGCAACGGATTGGCTTTCAGGGACATTAAGCGGAAAACCTGCATGTGTATTCACGTCAACTGGCAGCATGCACGGCGGACAGGAATCGACTTTACTGTCAATGATGCTACCGCTCATGCACCACGGCATGGTGCTGCTAGGCATTCCATACAGCCATCCTGAACTGATGTTAACCAGCACAGGTGGCAGTCCTTACGGCGCAAGCCATTGGGCGGGTATCGATGGAAAAACAGCGATCTCTGATGACAGTAAAAAACTCGCGATTGCTCTTGGTCGACGCCTGGCAGAGACAGCAAAAAAATTGAAAGCTCCCGTGTGAATACCTCCCGACAATCTGTTTATTACTACCTGACCTGTGGCAGTTTAATCGCCTTGATTGTATTGCTGATCCTGTGGGAAACCATGTTAGCACCGCTAAGACCCGGTGGCTCCTGGATGGTGTTAAAAGTGATTCCCATCCTGATTCCGTTACGTGGCATCTTAAAGAAACAGATTTATACGATGCAATGGTCGTCTATGCTGATACTACTGTACTTCACGGAGGGTGTAGTTCGGGTCTATAGTGATAAAGCGTGGTTATCCAGCGTGCTGGCCGGATTGGAAGTCGCCCTAACTATTTTGTTCTTTTTTTCTAGTATTTTCTATCTCAAGCCGCATAAAAAAGCAGCTAAAGCAGCCAGAGCAATCGCCCAAGACCAACTCAAAGCAGAGTAAATCTGATGAACCATTTCCTGAGCCTGTGTGAACAAGTTATTGGTAACGAGCACATCATACTCAATGAAACTGAGGGGCAAGCTTATGTCACAGACTGGCGTAAGCGCTTCAAAGGTAAAGCACTGGCGATACTGCGTCCGGGGACAACGGAACAAGTCGCGCACTTGGTCAAGCTCTGCAATACCCATCTGGTCGCGATTGTGCCGCAAGGTGGCAATACTGGCCTGGTGTTAGGTAGCGTACCTGATCAAAGTGGCAAACAGATTGTGATGTCATTAACGCGTTTAAAGCAAATACGCCAGCTTGATCCGGTTAACAATACGCTGACAGTAGAAGCGGGATGCCTGCTCGCAGAGGCGCAATATGCCGCCCAGCAAACACAACGACTATTTCCATTGTCTCTGGCATCAGAAGGTAGCTGTACAATCGGCGGCAATCTCTCTACAAACGCTGGCGGTACGGCGGTGCTGCGATATGGTAATGCTCGCGAATTATGCCTGGGTCTGGAAGTGGTCACGGCGAACGGCGAAATCTGGAATGGCTTACGGGGCCTCAGAAAAGACAATACCGGATATGATTTACGCGACCTGTATATAGGCGCAGAGGGCACTCTAGGCATTATCACAGCAGCCGTTTTAAAACTATATCCGGAACCCAAATCACAAGTTACAGCGCTGGCAGCCGTCGCATCAACCGAAGCCGCACTCTCTTTACTCACTCTGGCTCAAGAACATGCTGGCGCGACATTGACTGCATTTGAATTAATGTCTTCTGTGTGTGTTAGCTTGGTTCGGCAGCATTTCCCAGACATTGCCATACCAGCTCTCGCACCGTCACCTGAATATGTATTACTGGAAATTTCCGATCATGAGTCTGAGCTACATGCGAATACTCTCCTGGAAAATTTACTGAATAGCGCAATAGAAAAAAATATCGTCACAGATGCCGTCATTGCTACATCAATTCAGCAGTCAAAAGGCATATGGCATCTGCGTGAACATATCTCGATGGCGCAAGCTGCTGAAGGGAAGAATATCAAGCACGATGTCTCTCTCCCTATTTCGGAAATTGCTCGCTTTGTAGCATCAACAAATATCCTGCTTCAGGAAGCCTTTGCAGGTTGCAGGATGGTGATATTTGGCCATCTCGGTGATGGCAACTTGCACTACAACGTGTCCCCGCCGAAGGACATGCCAGACAGTTCCTTCATCCTGTATCAGGCCTCAATTAACCAAATTGTGCATGACAATGTACACCGCTTTGGCGGTTCGATTTCAGCAGAGCACGGGATAGGTATGCTCAAAAAAGAAGAACTACTCCGCTACAAGTCTCCGATAGAAATGCAATTAATGCGCAGTATTAAAATGGCATTAGATCCGAACAATTTAATGAATCCTGGAAAAATCCTCTAATTTTGCTCATTTCTTTACTTAATACGGACAAAAAATGATCCATAGTTCGCCGAAAAAAATGCTATTGATGTCTCTGACAATGTTGACACTCGTTAGTACATCACAAGCCCAAACCTTTAAATGCGATGTAAACGGCAGCGTCAGTTATAGCCAGACACCTTGTATCACCAATGCAAAACAATCTGTCATGGATACGCCTGCGACTATCCCGCCTTATTCTGAAAAAACTGCAAAAGAAATTGCTGCTAAAGAAAAAAACGACGCCAATCAACTTGCGCAATCACGCCACAAAGCAGAAGAAAAAAACGATAGAGAAATGAAGGCCATTGCCGCTAGTAACGCCAAGAAAAAACAACAATGCGATGCACAGCAATTAAAAATAAAATGGGCAAAAGAAGATTTAGCGAATGCAAAACCTAAGGCTGAATCACAAGCCCGCCAAAAAGTAAAAAGAGCTACCGAAAAGGCAGCTCTCGTTTGCGGAAAATAGATGGCGGTATCTGAATACTGCCATCAATATAATTCTCAGAACTCTTCCCAGTCAGCATCTGGTTTTTCACTACGACTTGATTTGCCGGAACTCTGATTAGACGTTGGAGCCGGTTTTGCTGAGATTTTCAACTTTGTTACTTGTGATGATTTTTTCTCTGGCTTTTTTTCTACCCGCTTTGTCGTCACTGCTGGTGCCGCCGATGCCACATTCGATGTTTTGAAAACCCGGACTGTTTGCGCCAAAGCCTGAGCCTGCTCTTCCATGCTCTCTGCCGCTGCCGCTGCTTGTTCTACCAAAGCTGCATTTTGTTGCGTCATTTCGTCCATCTGGGTTATGGCGAGATTGACTTGTTCAATCCCGG
>NZ_JBMPPE010000015.1:0-6031 GCF_049339445.1 Undibacterium sp. RuTC16W
CTTGCCAATGGCGGAAGGAATTTGCTATAGTTCGGCTCCCGTCGAGAGGCGGGAAGGTAAGGAAGAGAAAGAGAAGCGGTTGATACGGATGTTAGAAGTGGGAGTTAGGGGCGCGTAAGCGTGTTTAACGAAAGCGGCTAAAAAAGGTGTTGACGAAAAGTAGGAAGTGCTTCATAATCTCGCTTCTTTGCTGCTGACAAACAAAACGATTTGCAGCGCAGCGAAGGGTGAAATAGGTTGATTCGCAAGAGTCCCGGTTTTGCCAAAGCAGGAATCAAGATCTTTAACAATTAACAGTCAATAAATGTGGGCACTTGATAGAAAGCGCCGTGATCAAATTGATTTGGTCATGATACTTAAAAAATATCAAATGTTCGCAAAAGTAATGAATAGGATATCTCGCAAGAGATAGCCTGTCAGTTATTTGAGTGAGCGACACCGTTAGCAATAACGGAGTTCAGCAATGAACAAAAACAGAGATTAAACTGAAGAGTTTGATCCTGGCTCAGATTGAACGCTGGCGGCATGCCTTACACATGCAAGTCGAACGGTAACAGGGAGCTTGCTCCGCTGACGAGTGGCGAACGGGTGAGTAATATATCGGAACATACCCTAGAGTGGGGGATAACGTAGCGAAAGTTACGCTAATACCGCATACGAACTAAGGTTGAAAGTGGGGGATCGCAAGACCTCATGCTCATGGAGTGGCCGATATCTGATTAGCTAGTTGGTGAGGTAAAGGCTCACCAAGGCGACGATCAGTAGCTGGTCTGAGAGGACGACCAGCCACACTGGAACTGAGACACGGTCCAGACTCCTACGGGAGGCAGCAGTGGGGAATTTTGGACAATGGGCGCAAGCCTGATCCAGCAATGCCGCGTGAGTGAAGAAGGCCTTCGGGTTGTAAAGCTCTTTTGTCAGGGAAGAAACGGTTGTTCCTAATACGGACGGCTAATGACGGTACCTGAAGAATAAGCACCGGCTAACTACGTGCCAGCAGCCGCGGTAATACGTAGGGTGCAAGCGTTAATCGGAATTACTGGGCGTAAAGCGTGCGCAGGCGGTTATATAAGTCAGATGTGAAATCCCCGGGCTCAACCTGGGAACTGCATTTGAGACTGTATGGCTAGAGTGTGTCAGAGGGGGGTAGAATTCCACGTGTAGCAGTGAAATGCGTAGATATGTGGAGGAATACCGATGGCGAAGGCAGCCCCCTGGGATAACACTGACGCTCATGCACGAAAGCGTGGGGAGCAAACAGGATTAGATACCCTGGTAGTCCACGCCCTAAACGATGTCTACTAGTTGTCGGGACTTAATTGTCTTGGTAACGCAGCTAACGCGTGAAGTAGACCGCCTGGGGAGTACGGTCGCAAGATTAAAACTCAAAGGAATTGACGGGGACCCGCACAAGCGGTGGATGATGTGGATTAATTCGATGCAACGCGAAAAACCTTACCTACCCTTGACATGTACAGAATGCCGAAGAGATTTGGCGGTGCTCGCAAGAGAACTGTAACACAGGTGCTGCATGGCTGTCGTCAGCTCGTGTCGTGAGATGTTGGGTTAAGTCCCGCAACGAGCGCAACCCTTGTCATTAGTTGCTACGAAAGGGCACTCTAATGAGACTGCCGGTGACAAACCGGAGGAAGGTGGGGATGACGTCAAGTCCTCATGGCCCTTATGGGTAGGGCTTCACACGTCATACAATGGTACATACAGAGGGCCGCCAACCCGCGAGGGGGAGCTAATCCCAGAAAGTGTATCGTAGTCCGGATTGTAGTCTGCAACTCGACTACATGAAGTTGGAATCGCTAGTAATCGCGGATCAGCATGTCGCGGTGAATACGTTCCCGGGTCTTGTACACACCGCCCGTCACACCATGGGAGCGGGTTCTGCCAGAAGTAGGTAGCTTAACCGTAAGGAGGGCGCTTACCACGGCAGGGTTCGTGACTGGGGTGAAGTCGTAACAAGGTAGCCGTATCGGAAGGTGCGGCTGGATCACCTCCTTTCTAGAGTTGCGCTGAAAGTTAAGTGTCCACACTTATTGACTGTTAATGTAAAGAACAAGGTAAGTCACTGAAGAAGTGACAAGCTGTGTAACTTAGCGGTAGCGATACCGGTAAGACTCGAAGCAAGCACCTGGGTCTGTAGCTCAGTTGGTTAGAGCACCGTGTTGATAACGCGGGGGTCGTTGGTTCGAGCCCAACCAGACCCACCATATAACGTGGTGGCGGTGGTTGAAGCGGCACACAAAGTTTCGGGGGTTTAGCTCATCTGGTAGAGCACCTGCTTTGCAAGCAGGGGGTGAACGGTTCGATCCCGTTAACCTCCACCAAGATTTGTCAAAAGTACAAACCTAAGTCAAGCCGGCGCTGTGAAGTGCCAAGGCAAGCGATTTAGGTTTGATCTTTCAACAGAGATTAAAGAAATACAGAGTGACCGTTCTTTAACAATTTAGAAGAAGTAAAGTAGAAATAATCAAAATTATTTCTGTAAAGAGAAGTTAGCAACGACAGTTGTTAATGGAAATTATGGAAGGGTTGTGATTGTATCGAACAAACAAAGTATTAAAAAGAGTTTGAAAAGCACTGCTGCAAAGCAGAGTTTTAGAAAAATCAAATTCCTTGAGATACGGCAAACGCTAAAGTAATACTCAATAGTAGTAAAGAACTATAACCGGTTTTTAGTGATGAACCTGAACTTAGCAATAAGAACAGACACTAGAAGCTAACGTTATAGGGACAAGTGACTAAGTGCACATGGTGGATGCCTTGGCGATATCAGGCGATGAAGGACGTAGTAGCTTGCGATAAGCTGCGGGGAGTGAGCAAACACACATTGATCCGCAGATTTCCGAATGGGGAAACCCGGCCGTAAGGTCATTGCATGCTGAATACATAGGCATGCAAAGCGAACGTGGCGAACTGAAACATCTAAGTAGCTACAGGAAAAGAAATCAACCGAGATTCCCAAAGTAGTGGCGAGCGAAATGGGAGCAGCCTGCAAGATTTAGCATCTTTGATAGTAGAACGGATTGGAAACTCCGGCCATAGAGGGTGATAGCCCCTTATACGAAATCATCGGTGTGGAACTAAGTTTGCGACAAGTAGGGCGGGACACGTGAAATCCTGTCTGAACATGGGGGGACCATCCTCCAAGGCTAAATACTCGATATCGACCGATAGTGAACCAGTACCGTGAGGGAAAGGCGAAAAGAACCCCGGAAGGGGAGTGAAATAGATCCTGAAACCGTGTGCATACAAACAGTAGGAGCGGACTTGTTCCGTGACTGCGTACCTTTTGTATAATGGGTCAGCGACTTACATTCAGTGGCAAGGTTAACCGCATAGGGAAGCCGTAGAGAAATCGAGTCCGAATAGGGCGAAATTAGTCGCTGGGTGTAGACCCGAAACCAAGTGATCTACTCATGGCCAGGTTGAAGGTGCGGTAACACGCACTGGAGGACCGAACCCACTAATGTTGAAAAATTAGGGGATGAGCTGTGGGTAGGGGTGAAAGGCTAAACAAACTTGGAAATAGCTGGTTCTCTCCGAAAACTATTTAGGTAGTGCCTCAAGTATCACCATCGGGGGTAGAGCACTGTTATGGCTAGGGGGTCATCGCGACTTACCAACCCATTGCAAACTCCGAATACCGATGAGTGCGAGCTTGGGAGACAGACGTCGGGTGCTAACGTCCGGCGTCAAGAGGGAAACAACCCAGACCGCCAGCTAAGGTCCCAAAGTACAGCTAAGTGGAAAACGAAGTGGGAAGGCTAAAACAGTCAGGAGGTTGGCTTAGAAGCAGCCACCCTTTAAAGAAAGCGTAATAGCTCACTGATCGAGTCGTCCTGCGCGGAAGATGTAACGGGGCTAAGCTGTACACCGAAGCTGCGGATATCCTTTATTGGATATGGTAGGAGAGCGTTCTGTAAGCCTGCGAAGGTGTCTTGTAAAGGATGCTGGAGGTATCAGAAGTGCGAATGCTGACATGAGTAGCGATAATGGGGGTGAAAAGCCCCCACGCCGTAAGCCCAAGGTTTCCTGTTCAACGTTCATCGGAGCAGGGTGAGTCGGCCCCTAAGGCGAGGCAGAGATGCGTAGCTGATGGGAAGCAGGTTAATATTCCTGCACCGTCGTATGATGCGATGGGGGGACGGATCACAGAAGGTCGTCAGGCGGTTGGAAGAGCCTGTTCTTGACTTGTAGAAGGCACTTAGGCAAATCCGGGTGCGTAATTCAAGGGGTTGAGACGAGTGAACTTGTTCACGAAGCGATCGGAAGTGGTTCCAAGAAAAGCCTCTAAGCTTCAGTCATACGAGACCGTACCGCAAACCGACACAGGTGGGCGAGATGAGTATTCTAAGGCGCTTGAGAGAACTCGGGAGAAGGAACTCGGCAAATTGGTACCGTAACTTCGGGATAAGGTACGCCCTGGTAGTTTGACCCCCCTGCGGGGGAAGGATGAAAGGGTTGCAATAAACTGGTGGCTGCAACTGTTTAATAAAAACACAGCACTCTGCAAACACGAAAGTGGACGTATAGGGTGTGACTCCTGCCCGGTGCTGGAAGATTAAATGATGGGGTGCAAGCTCTTGATTGAAGTCCCAGTAAACGGCGGCCGTAACTATAACGGTCCTAAGGTAGCGAAATTCCTTGTCGGGTAAGTTCCGACCTGCACGAATGGAGTAATGATGGCCACACTGTCTCCTCCCGAGACTCAGCGAAGTTGAAATGTTTGTGATGATGCAATCTACCCGCGGCTAGACGGAAAGACCCCATGAACCTTTACTGTAGCTTTGCATTGGACTTTGAACCAATCTGTGTAGGATAGGTGGGAGGCTTTGAAGCGGGGACGCCAGTTCTCGTGGAGCCAACCTTGAAATACCACCCTGGTTTGTTTGAGGTTCTAACCTTGGCCCGTTATCCGGGTCGGGGACAGTGCATGGTAGGCAGTTTGACTGGGGCGGTCTCCTCCCAAAGTGTAACGGAGGAGTTCGAAGGTACGCTAGGTACGGTCGGACATCGTGCTAATAGTGCAATGGCATAAGCGTGCTTAACTGCGAGACTGACAAGTCGAGCAGGTACGAAAGTAGGACATAGTGATCCGGTGGTTCTGTATGGAAGGGCCATCGCTCAACGGATAAAAGGTACTCTGGGGATAACAGGCTGATTCCTCCCAAGAGTTCATATCGACGGGGGAGTTTGGCACCTCGATGTCGGCTCATCACATCCTGGGGCTGTAGCCGGTCCCAAGGGTATGGCTGTTCGCCATTTAAAGTGGTACGTGAGCTGGGTTTAAAACGTCGTGAGACAGTTTGGTCCCTATCTGCCGTGGGCGTTGGAAGTTTGAAGGGGGCTGCTCCTAGTACGAGAGGACCGGAGTGGACGAACCTCTGGTGTATCGGTTGTCACGCCAGTGGCATTGCCGAGTAGCTATGTTCGGAAGAGATAACCGCTGAAAGCATCTAAGCGGGAAACTCGCCTTAAGATGAGACTTCCCAGAGCCTTGAGCTCTTTAAAGGGTCGTTCGAGACCAGGACGTTGATAGGCTGGGTGTGGAAGTGCAGTAATGCATTAAGCTAACCAGTACTAATTGCCCGTAAGGCTTGTCCCTATAACCTTAGCAGGTTATAGGCTACGACAAGTATTGTGAAGTGTTTGCGAAAGTGCACTCCGGAAGGAGGCACATGTTCGAGAACAGTCACAACCACCACAGTAAGCGATGGTCTCGCTTGCTGTGAAAAACAACATGTTTGATTAGTGCGAAGACTCACCTCTGACGCACACTCTACGATACTTCTTCTGAATTGGATTTGTTGCCGGCTACCGCTCAACGTAGTCAACAACAGATCAACAAGTTATGCCTGATGACCATAGCAAGTCGGTACCACCCCTTCCCATCCCGAACAGGACCGTGAAACGACTCCGCGCCAATGATAGTGCTGCAACCAGTGTGAAAGTAGGTCATCGTCAGGCTTTTATTCCGCATAGCCCCGTTCAAGAAATTGATCGGGGCTTTTGCTTT
>NZ_JBMPPE010000016.1:0-2576 GCF_049339445.1 Undibacterium sp. RuTC16W
GTATGGATTTTTCAAATCGCCAGCAAGAGCCGGGCAAGAAGTTGCTAGGGATAGGGCTGGTCGTTGCATTTCACGTCGTACTCGTGTACGCCCTGATCAACGGATTAGGGGTCAAAGTAGTCGAGTTCATCCAAAAGCCCCTGGAGACCAAACTCGTCGAAGAAATCAAACCGCCGCCGCCACCACCAGACATACCGCCACCGCCGCCGCCAAAGCTGCTGGCACCGCCCCCCCCGTTCATTCCCCCGCCGGAAGTCCAGGTACAGCAACAAGTCGTCACCCCCAACACCATCTCCCAGACCTCCCAGGTCCGGCCAGACAGCAACGTGTTGCCCAAATCGACGTTGCCCCCGGTCGTTGACGCCAAACCCGTCGGCGCCATCACCATCCCCGGCGTGATCGACTTCAACGTCCCCGGCTGCAAACCCGAATACCCGCGTGCCTCACTGCGCAATGAAGAAACCGGCACCGTCGTCCTCTTGGTTGCGATCGGCGCGGACGGCAACGTCAACGACGTCAAAATTGAAAAATCCAGCGGTTTCCGCGGACTCGACAACGCCGTGCGCTCCCAGCTCATGTCAGGCGCCTGCAAAAACAAACCAGGTACCGTAGACGGCAAGCCCCAAGCCACCACCACCAAAGTCCAATACGTCTGGAAACTCGACTAAGCAAGACCGAACAACAGCAACAAAAACAGCCACAACCACAGTAACAGCATTTGAAATTCAAATTTACGAAGGAAGCACACCCATGAAATTCAGCCTGAAAGCCCTATTGGCCGCCGCCATCATCGCCGTCACCGCCCACGCCGCCATCGCCCAAGAATCCGCCAGCGCCGCTGCCAGTGCAGCCCCCGCCGCCGCCGCTCCAGCAGATGCCGCCCCCGCTGCCGCTGCCCCCGCAGCTGAAGGCGCCGCCCCAGCCGCTGAAGCCAAAGACAAAGTCGACAACCCCTACGGACTCGACGCCCTCTGGAAAACCGGTGACTTCGTCGCCAAAGGCACCCTCATCATCATGTTCATCATGTCCATGGGCAGCTGGTACATCCTCATCACCAAAATCGTCGACCAGGTCAAACTGTCCGGCCAAGCCAAAGATGCCCAGAGCAAATTCTGGAAAGCCACCTCCGTCAATGCCGGCATCACCAGCTTAAAAGAAGGCAGCCCATTCCGCTTCATCGCCGAATCCGCCACCAAAGCCAGTGACCACCACGAAGGCGCCCTGTTAGAACAGATCGACCTCAACTCCTGGATCTCCATGTCCATCCAGCGCGCCGTAGAAAAAGTCCAAAGCCGTCTGCAAGATGGCTTAGCCTTCCTCGCCACAGTCGGCTCTACCGCCCCGTTCGTTGGTCTGTTCGGTACCGTCTGGGGTATCTACCACGCCCTGACAGCGATCGGTATCGCCGGCCAAGCCTCCATCGACAAAGTCGCCGGTCCGGTAGGTGAAGCCCTGATCATGACCGCCATTGGTCTGGCAGTCGCGGTTCCCGCCGTATTAGGCTACAACTTCCTGGTCCGCCGCAACAAGAGCGCCATGGAAGACGTCCGCGCCTTCAGCGCCGACCTGCACTCCGTCGTCTTGTCTGGCGTCATGTCCAAAAAAGCCTAAGTCAGCCGGCCAGAAGAAACACACTCCCACCCGGCGCCAGGCGCGTCGGGAAAGAGAGACAGTTGAAGAAGTTCGCTTATCTGAAAGAGAATAATTATGGCAATGGCAATCGGCAACGATGGTGACGGCGAAGACGAAGTCAACAGCACCATCAACACCACCCCATTGGTCGACGTCATGCTGGTCTTGCTGATCATCTTCCTGATCACCATCCCCGTCGTCACCCACACGGTCCCGGTCAAGCTTCCATCGGAAACCAACCAGCCGTACAAAACCAAACCAGAAAACATCAACATCGCCATCAACAAAGACGGCGACATGTTCTGGAACGAAGCCCCTGTCGCCAGTACCGACATCCTGCTCGACAAACTCAAAGTCGTCGCAGTCCAGGTACCGCAACCGGAACTGCATATTCGTGGTGACCAGAACACCCGCTACGAATTTGTCGGCAAAGTCATCCTGACCGCCCAGCGCGCCGGGATCGCCAAGGTCGGCTTCGTCACAGAACCCCCGCCAAAGGGCTAAGAAAGGAACACCATGGGAATGCAACTAGGCTCAGGGAGCTCAGGTGAACCGGACGTCATGATCGAAATGAACATGACGCCCTTAATTGACGTCATGCTGGTACTGATCATCATGCTCATCATCACCATCCCGATTCAAAATCATGCGGTGAACCTGAACATGCCGGTCAATGCACCGCCGGCCAATACGCAGGAAAAACCCGAAGTCATCTCCATTGACGTCGACTTTGACGGCACCGTTCTCTGGAATGGTGTTGCGATCCAGAACAATGCCGATCTCGAGTCGCGTCTGCTGACGGTGGCGACGACGCCGAATCAGCCGGAAGTGCATCTGCGGCCCAACAAGCTGGTGGCGTACAAGTCGGTAGCCCATGTGATGGCAACGGCACAGCGCCTTGGTGTCACTAAGATCGGGATGGTTGGTAATGAGCAGTTCTTGAA
>NZ_JBMPPE010000017.1:0-1580 GCF_049339445.1 Undibacterium sp. RuTC16W
AGAATGCTGCGCTAACAGCTGTAGTAGAGCCAGCATTGGCAGCAACTACGGATTCCCAGTATTGCAAGCCAGCTGGATCAGCAGGACGGCTGAAGTATGCTACGTACAGTTTCTGTACCGCGTTTGTATAAATACCCATTTAAAGCTCCTAAAAAATTTAGAGTTAAGTTAATTTGCAACATTACCACTTGCAGTCTGCACAACAGCTCGGCGAAGCATGGCAGAAAACCTTACAACTTTATGTGACATGCATCACAAAAACAAGAATCTTGACGAAATTCTTTACGGCAAGTAATTGCTCTGTCATAGCCTTACTAGAAAACAAAAAGGCTCCCGAAGGAGCCTTTTTGTAGTTTGTAGCTAAATGCCATTTTTTGTCGTCTTTACCCTGAAGTCTTATTATTGAAAGACAACTTCAGGGCACCGAGTTCAAAAAACTTTACTAGCCATCCAAGCCAAATGCTGCTTAGCCCAGTGTCAACACGCCAGCTGCTGCAGTAGTACCTGAACCAGCGTGGTATCCAACCAAAATGATTGTTTCAAATGTAGTAGTACCACCAGCAGTGGAGTCATAAGTCAGTGCTGAGTCCAGACCATTTGCCGCAAAAGTGAATGTACCTGCAGCTGCATCATAAGTACCGGATGCAAATACCGCTGTACTGTTGGCGCCAGCAGCCAAGTTAATGCCAGCCAAAGTCAACCCGCCGGTAACGATGTCTGCATTACCCAGATTAATTGTTTCACCAGCAACCAGACCCTTGACAACGTCAAATGTTGAAGTCAATTCAGCAGTTTGGATTGTTGTTGATGTGTTAGTACCTGATGCGCCAACTGCCTGAACGATAGTTGCAGTAGTACCAGATACAGTGATCAAGTCAGCACCAGCGCCGCCAGTGATAACGTCAGCACCACCACCGCCAACGATCACGTCTTTACCAGCACCGCCAAGTATTGTGTCTGCACCTGTACCGCCAGTCAATGTACTGGCGATTGTGGAGCTACCTGTGATGCTGTTAGTACCAGCAGTCTCAGTAATAGTCACTGCAGCAGTAGCAGCGGCAGCATTGATCGTGTCACCACCAGTTGCACTACCTTTGATTGTTGCAGCAGCTGCCAGGGCACCTGATATCCAAGTAAAGCCACCAGATGTACCAGCTGTATTAGTCATGCCACTTGCATCTACAGATGTCAATGTCGTGCTAGTGTTGGTCAAAGTCAGACCAGCATTACCAGTGATTTTCAACGTAGCCAATGCAGTGTCAACCAATGTCAGAGTATCAACATGCTTAGTTGTGTTTGTATCGGTTACTGTGATATTGACTGTTTCAACAGCAGTTGCTGTGACGCTACCACCAGCGATAGCAGCAGCAGATGACAATGTCAGGTTCAACACGTCAGTTGCAGTATCTGTTGCCAATGTGTAAGTTGTTGCAGCAGTTGGAGAAGCAGTGATTGTCAGATCCGTGCCAGCAGCGACGGTATTCCAAGTGATCGCGCCAGCTACAGCGCCTTCTGTCAAATGAGCGAAGCCAGCTGCAGAGTACGCGCCAGTTGCACCAGCACCAGCACCCAATGTTTCA
>NZ_JBMPPE010000018.1:0-1562 GCF_049339445.1 Undibacterium sp. RuTC16W
GTCAGTTGCGAACCTTGACCGGACAGATCTGATGTAAAACCGCCAGCGCCAGTTACCGTTACGGTTGTCAGTTTGTTAGTTGTGTTGTAACCACTCACTGTAACCAAAGCACTGTCATTCACTGTCAACGCAGTTGCTGCGCCAAAATGGGTTGTTGTCAGTGTCAGAGCCTTGTCACCACCCAGTGTCACTGCAGTTGCTGCAGCAACTGCCAGATCAGCAACTACGTTGGCTGCGCCAGTAGAAGTGACGTTGACTGTTGTTGCTGTAGCGTCAGTGATCGTGCCTGCTGTTACTGTATTGACTGTAACACCCAGAGTACGGGTAGCAGCTGCAGCAAGAATAGTCAAATTCGAAGCTGTGTTAGCTTCAGTTACTGAAGTAAGGCCATTGGCCGTGATTTTTGCATTGCTACCATTACCGGAAATACTAACTGTTTTCAATGTTGAACCAATCGCGCCAGAAGTACCGGAATTGTCCGCGATATCTACAGTAAGACCACCAGAAGTTGTGATAGAAGTGTAAGCATTGGCATCAATTGCTGTAGGAGCAGTGTTATCAAGATTACCGCCGGCGATTGCACCAGAAGCACTTGCCGCACCTACGCCACCGTTACCAATAACAGTCGCACCGGCGCCGTTTGTGAAAACACCTGCGTTACCGCCACCGACAACGTTAATACGTTGTCCAGTCGAATTTGCTTCTGTAACACTTGTCGTCGTTGCAGCAACAATAGTTTCATTACCTGCTGCTGCTGAAACTACGCTCAATTTTGTCAAACCAGTCCAGCCAGAAACATTACCATTTACGTCAAGAGCAGAGGTCAGATTGACTGTTTCAACGTTCTTAACTGTTGCTGTTGTTGGGATCGCAATTGCGGCGATAGACGTCAAGCTCATTGTGTCATTACCGGCGCCACCATCGATATTGTCCAATGCTGTCAATACACCTGATGTCAATGAACTGATTGTGTCATTGCCTGATGTGCCGACGATTGTGTCAATACCAGTAGTCAAAGCAAAAGTCTGACCTGCTGCTGCTGAAGTAACAGCCAATACCGTTGCGTCCAGAGTTGCTGGAACGATCGCTGTTGCCAATGTCGCTGCATCAGTTACACCAGCGATGAATGCTTTAGCCAGTGTCAATGATGGTGTGCCGCTGTAGCCAACGATTTCAAGGTTTGTATCAACTGCTGCTGTGAAGCTAGTTGCTGCAGATACTTTGCTTGTGTAAGCAACTAAGTCAGTACCTTGTGCGCCAGCAGCGATTTGGGTAACAACGTTAGAGATAGAGATGGATTTTTGATCCAGCAACAGTGCCCAGTACAACAAGCCACTTGGCTCAGCTGCACGGCCGAACAAGTTTGTGTAAACCTGGTTGACGATCTGTGTGCTGTTCATACCAGCGTATGCTGCTGTGTACTCTGCAGATTGGGAGAATGCTGCGCTAACAGCTGTAGTAGAGCCAGCATTGGCAGCAACTACGGATTCCCAGTATTGCAAGCCAGCTGGATCAGCAGGACGGCTGAAGTATGCTACGTACAGTTTCTGTACCGCGTTTGT
>NZ_JBMPPE010000019.1:0-914 GCF_049339445.1 Undibacterium sp. RuTC16W
AGAGAAAAATATCGCCCTCAGTAATCTAAGAAACATGTTGTTACCTCCGATACAAATTCTTTGTAATCTCAAACGGATATCTTCACGTTGAATAGGGGCATCACAATTGCATCCCTTTTTACACCATTTGGAGAATCAACATGATCACTATTCGTAAAACATTTGCACTGTTAGGTATTCTTGGTGTTATTGCTTCTGCCGCAGGTAGCGCTTTTGCAGCAGATACTACGTGGCAAAAAAATCACCCGCGTCGTGAACAGGTGAATACTCGATTAGCAAAACAAGATGCTCGTATCAAAGACGAAGTAAAAGAAGGTGATATGAGTAAAGCGAAAGCAGCTCACCTTCATCAGCAAGACAAGCAAGTGCGTCAGGAAGAACGTGATATGGCGAGCCAAAATGGTGGGCACATCACAAAGCAAGAGCAAAAAACATTGAATCAGCAAGAAAATGCGATCAGTAAGAAGATTCATGGATAATACAAACCAGTCTAGACAAAAACGCCTGCTTCAGCAGGTGTTTTTTATTGGATGCGTATAAAATCAGTCAGGCAAAAGGAGAGAAATGAACCACCTAATACAAAGGCTAATTGCGACAAGCCTTATATTGTCAGCAGTCGGGTGCGCTGCACCGGCCAGTCAGCGAGTTATCGTGCGGGAGCAACCAAGAGTCGTGATCCGGCAAGTTCCTGCGCCTGTACAGGAAGTGATTACCGTCCAGCCAGCTTCTGGCTATTCGTGGGTTCCGGGTCATTGGTTCTGGCATCACAATGAATGGGAATGGCAAGCAGGACATTGGTATCAAGGCAGCGTACGCCCTATGCCCGCGATGCTTGTAGAGCAAATTACAATAGCGCCAAGTCCTAATCATTATTGGATACCAGGGCACTGGAAATGGCATAGTAATGAATGGGA
>NZ_JBMPPE010000020.1:0-759 GCF_049339445.1 Undibacterium sp. RuTC16W
GTCCGGATCCAACGGGGACAACCAATCAAAAAGAAGGTCGTACCAGAGGATGGCTGATTGGCTTGAAATGGAAACTTTGTTAGCCCCAACTTTCACACTGACAGACATAATATTGGTGGCCCTCGGCTCATACCAGTCCCATTTGGGGAGCTTCATCTTGTCAACAGCCTTTGCAACCTGACCTTTCGCCTGACCAGCAACCTTCACAGCTTGAAGAGCATTGGGGGGCTTGGTTGGATCATCTTCCTCTAGATTGATCATTGGAGACTCGTCTCCTGGAGCAGTCTCGGCCCGAGGAAGACACACCTTGTTAGAAAGAATATATTTTTGGTCATATTTGTAGCAGCTGAGGAGAGAATGATAAGTATCCAGCAGATCATCTTCTTCGATCATCTGTCCGGCGTACCAATTGAGAAATCTCTTTGCATAACCTACTCCTTCATCCAATGTGGTTCTCGGCTTTTTGTAACACGCATCCAGGTGTTTTTCGTACATTTCCGTCGTCCATGGGGTCGGAGTCGGAGTACCAGAGACACTATCGATGTTCCCCTCAAAGTTCAAGAGGGCATCGGCCGCCTCTTTCTCTGCAGCAGATAGTTGCTGTCCTCGGTGACTCATATTCGATCGATTGGAAAAACTACTCTCGTTTGAGGAAATGGTTTTATACTTTTAGATTATTTTGTCTTTACTTTTTCTATTTTCCTTGGATCAAATATCATCTTTTAATCATCATAAGACATGTGCCTTATTGTCCAAGGC
>NZ_JBMPPE010000021.1:0-723 GCF_049339445.1 Undibacterium sp. RuTC16W
GGCTTTTCCTTACCAACCTACCACTATGTCTAGGTCCACCTCAAAAACAAAGTCCTCCTCAACAGCTCTTTCTAGAGTTCTCTCAGATCCTCGATTGATGGGGCCAATTGGATATGGAGTCCAAAAAAGGGAAGACTTAGAAGACTTTGAAGATATTAGAAACAGGGGGATTAGAGTTAAAGTGAATGGAAAAACCTACTCCCGAATTTCCATGGTGATAAACGGGACCATTCATATTGATCATCCGTCAAAACACTTCACCTCAATCCAAAAGAAGATAGGCTCATTAATCGCTGCTGAAATACTCTTCACAACCAAAACATCTTTAGCTCTTCTACAATACTTATCTTCGTTTTTGATTGATTCAATCTGGAATTCCCCTAATAAACAAATTGTTGGTGCAAGAAGTGCCTTAAAACAAACCTTCCAACTCAAACTATTGTCAAAGGTTCCTTGTATCCAAACAAATCGAATTTTGTCCTTATCTAAAGGGGCTTCAAGATCCTTCATAATCCCCGGCCCCATGTCTGCCACAGGGTTTGCAGATTATGAGTTCAAGACAACCTGATGTGAGATTCGTCTCTCAGATTTGACTGACTTGGCCGAATCCGGCTTCATCCAACTCGAGCAACACAAAGGGGCTTTTTTGGGAGCAAAAACAAGTGAAAGATTCTTCAACTTAGGAAGAAACCTTGACAACTTTCAGCTTCCATTATACTTGAG
>NZ_JBMPPE010000022.1:0-686 GCF_049339445.1 Undibacterium sp. RuTC16W
AAAGAGATCGCCTCAGGGAATGCCGATCTATCCAGCAGAACCGAATCACAAGCCAGCTCGCTCGAAGAGACGGCCAGCTCCATGGAAGAACTCACCAGCACTGTTCGTCAAAATGCCGACAACGCCAGACAAGCCAATCAGCTCGTCGTCTCCGCCTCCAGTGTCGCAGTCAAAGGAGGTGCCGTCGTAGGGCAGGTCGTCAACACCATGGGCTCCATCAAAGACAGCTCGCGCAAGATAGTCGACATCATCAGCGTCATCGACAGCATCGCCTTCCAGACCAACATCCTCGCCCTCAATGCCGCCGTCGAAGCAGCCAGAGCTGGCGAACAAGGACGTGGATTCGCCGTTGTCGCCTCAGAGGTACGCAACTTAGCCCAACGCAGCGCCAGTGCCGCCAAAGAAATCAAAGCCCTGATTGACGACTCCGTCGACAAAGTAGAACAAGGCGGCAAACTAGTCGACGAAGCAGGCAAGACCATGGACGAAATTGTCACCAGCGTCCAGCATGTCGCCGACATCATGAGCGAAATTACGGCAGCGAGCCAGGAACAAAGTGCCGGGATTGAACAAGTCAATCTCGCCATAACCCAGATGGACGAAATGACGCAACAAAATGCAGCTTTGGTAGAACAAGCAGCGGCAGCGGCAGAGAGCATGGAAGAGCAGGCTCAGGCTTTGGCGCA
>NZ_JBMPPE010000023.1:0-658 GCF_049339445.1 Undibacterium sp. RuTC16W
AAGAGGAAATTTCGACCTAGACAAGATCTCTAAAAGATTGCGGGTGTTCTCCATATCATCCACAAACAAGGGGATCGGTCTGAATTTCCACGGTAGGGTGTTCGTGGCATCTCCACTGATCGGGAAAGGTTGGTCACAGTATGGGATGGGTGTTGGGATTGCCTGGTAGATCCATCTTGGAAAGTCGAAACTTCTAGGAGACTTGAATTCGATCATACGAAGCTGTTTGAATACTCGTCTAAATCTACCGAGGATTGTCAAGACAGATTTCCGACTGGCAAGGGAAAAGTCCTCGTTCTTAATTCGCACTAGGGCTGAAAAACGATACCATTTCCGTGTTTCTGGAACGAGAGGGTAAAGGCTCCATCCACCGTCCATGCTTTGGAAGCAGACCAGTTCGACCTTGGCCATTAACTCCACAAACTGGAGCCAATAGAACTCTGGGGCGTCGTCAATCATTAAGGATATTCCATATGCAATAAAGAAATCTCTGATCAAACCGTTGCGGATCTTGGGAGTAAAATAACTGATCTGCCACGTTGCCGGGTGTCCTCGATGCAGTTTAACTGGGGCATAACTTCGACGCACAGACTCTAGGTACGTCATTGGGAAGTTGAAAACTCCCTTGATAGAAAACCGCTCTACAAAGGACAAGAGG
>NZ_JBMPPE010000024.1:0-609 GCF_049339445.1 Undibacterium sp. RuTC16W
TTGAGGAACTGCAGTCCAGACCGGACGGAGCGGACCCGGAACGATGATCCGGAGGGAAGCCGCCGAAAAGCGGAGTTCCTTTGGGGAGCGAAGGGAGATCGGGCGTGCGGAATGGACGACCACCAGTCAGGCTGGCTTGGTCGAGCGCTTTGAGCCTGAGGGAGGGACTCGCAAGGGACTCTTCCCAAGGGGGAGCGGCGATGAAATCGGGCTGACGGAGTTTTCGCCGACACTTTCGGCAACGGGTTCCATTTGTTGATCCCGGGCAGCTTGATCGCGAAGAGCTGACGGAGAAGAGCGGAACGGACCGGGCAGAAGGGCGGCGAGAGCTGGATGAGTTATCCAGGCCGGGAGCGTTGAGGCTGCTTGGGAGCGCCGGTAACGGTTGCTTCCCCGCAGTGGAGCGAAAGGCCGGAGACAAGTCCTGGCACGCGCGATCAGCTTAGACTGGCGCGGGTGATGGAGGCGTTTGAGTTGCCGGTGTGGGAAATCCCGCCGGGGGCGAGCCGAAATCACGAAGCGTCCAAGTGATAGCGCGTCAGGTCGAGGGCCGCCCCGTTCTAAAGATGGGGAATTGCTAGCGGGCCGGGCGACAGGCAGATTCCAAGG
>NZ_JBMPPE010000025.1:0-596 GCF_049339445.1 Undibacterium sp. RuTC16W
CGCTCGACGATTATCGATCGGTAGGTCTTAGCGGACTTCGGCACAAACTGCAGTTGCCCATAACCGATAGAAACGTCGGTGAAGGCCTTTTCCACAGAGCACGCGTGAGCGTGCAGGAAAAACCAATGGGGTACCTGCTGTGCCACCGCTGGTAACAATGGCACAAGGTTTGCGCTACACTCCAAACGCGATGAAAGCTTCACAGCCCAATTCGCGTATTTCTTTTTGGTTGTTGTAGTAGCTCCTGGTCCGAAGCGGAACCTCATGTGCGCAAGTCTCGGCACATCCCCCAACAATATCGCGATTTTCCGCTTAGCGGTGTAAAGGACACCGTCAACGAAGGGCTCGAAATGAAAGAGTCCCTTTCGCGATAGTCGAAAGATGCGGTTTGTCTCGCGGCAGAGGTCCTCAGCCTCGACGAACTTCCCCCAGGCAACCTGTTCCTTATCAATACCAAGGTTCAGGGGTTCGAACTTTTGAAAGAAAGCAGCACACTGCCGAGCATGCTCAGCGTGCACCGCTTCCATTCCATAGTCGTACCTGGGGTTGAATTCGCACATTCCAGCCCAATCGTTACGCTCCAAGATAGAACTAAG
>NZ_JBMPPE010000026.1:0-596 GCF_049339445.1 Undibacterium sp. RuTC16W
TGTGGGGGCCTTAGGGTTTAGTCGGGGAACAGATTCATCCCCTACTCCTGGATCAAGAATGAGACTCTCCAGACTACTTGCTCGTGAACCCATTGGGGTTTGGCTTACCTCTTCTTGGGCGTCTAAAAATAGATCATCCAGCTGTTGATCTGCCCCAGGGAGGCTTGCTACCTCTCCAGTTTGGGAGGCGGTGGGCGCCAGAGGGTTAACTGGCTCTCGTATGTCAACACCCGGGATGCCGCCAGCCTCCATAATGCTATCAATCACATCGGCAAGATCCTTGCCCTGATTTTTCATCTCAACAAGCAAATTCGGAGAAACAGGAAGTTCATTTGCAATCCTTCTCAATGATTCCAAATCTTGGGGAGTTTCGACATTCCCTCGCATTCTTACTCTCTTCAGTACTTCTCCAAGGTTGGATGCCTTGTTATCTTGTTTTGATGACATGTTAGAGGAGGTTTAAAAGTGAATGTCGAAGAAACACTGTAACAACTAAGGTTGATACTCTTTACAACTAACTGAGTATTTTGTCTTTGCTTTTTCTATATATACTTACTTTTTCTAAATCTAATATCTGGTCATCTGGACAGACATTT
>NZ_JBMPPE010000027.1:0-578 GCF_049339445.1 Undibacterium sp. RuTC16W
GGAACAGCGAGCCAGAAGGAACGAAGCGGACCTGGAACGATGATCCGCAGGGGAAGCTGATTAGGTCGGCCAGCCTGGGGGGAGCGAAGGGAGATCGGACGGACCGGAGGGCAAGCCACTCGCAGGAGGATTTGGCCGGGCACGATGATCCTGAGGGAAGGTCCCAAAGGGGAGTGACGGTTGAATAGATCCCGCGGGTGCGTTGCAAGGACGTTGTCAGAACGGGCAACGAGTTGTAGATCGGATGCGCCTGAATCTAGAGTGGCGCTCCGGGAGGCTCGGGTCGAACGGCTGGCGGCGGAGAGGCGACGTGGAAGGCCGGAAGTAGAGCAGGAGCTTTGACCCTGCCGTGGCGGTCCCAGTAATGGGGCGGTCGCTGTGGGCGAGTGAAAGGTCGCTTCCGGAATCCGGCTTCGTTCGGAATGCGGCAGCCTGGAGGTTGCCAAGCGTTGATCGCGACCGGGAGAAAAACCTGGTCGACGGAGCTTGGTGAACTCAGGGCAGCGATTCCGGGCGCCATGCTCAAGCCCGGCATGCAGGCAGGTGAGCAAGCTGAGCCAGAGGGTCACTTGGAACCA
>NZ_JBMPPE010000028.1:0-572 GCF_049339445.1 Undibacterium sp. RuTC16W
TCCAAGTGACCCATGCTCCCGGTTTGCTCTCCAGCTCGCATGCCAAGCTTGAGCGTGTCCCTCGAATCGTCTCAGCCTTCCTCAGCCCTCCCCCTGCCAGGATTTCTCTGACAGGCTTCAAGGGGCCTTTGTTCAGCCTTGAACCACTCGATTGAAGCGGGATCGTCGCTTCGGGCTTTCACTCGCCCGCCGGGAGGGGACTGTCACCAGCCTCACCCCGACAGGGTCAACGTTCCTGCCCTGGAGCTTCCGTTCCCCGGCATTTGCTTCCTCGGTCCGGTCCGCCAATTTCTCCCGGCCCCGCGTCCATGTCACGCCTAGGCACGATCTCCGAAATCGACCCGTATCCGATTCTGCCCACGCCGGTTCCGGCTGCTGTCTCGCCACCGTCACTCCCCTTCAGGCCTTGCAGCCCTCCGGATCAAAGCAGCCAGTGGTAGAAGCCGCCGCATCGCTTACCGTCAGAAGCGCCCGTTACCCTTTCGCTCCCCTGGATTGCCACCGACTTGCGCCGGCCGCTACCAGGATCACCGTTCCAGGATCGTTTCGCTCCCTTCGGCTCACCGATCACG
>NZ_JBMPPE010000029.1:0-542 GCF_049339445.1 Undibacterium sp. RuTC16W
CATGCTGATTTTTCAGCAAGTAAAAGAGACCTGAACTCTTCAGGAAAGTCAACGATAGATCTTGGGATCTCACGCCTTGGTCTTGTCTGATTGTTTTCTTGAATGCGAGGGAATTTCGGGAGATCTGGGTCATAAGGAAAGCTGAGACTAGAACTAACGTATGGGGATCGTTTAGATCGGTTCTCGAGATTTACCCCTCTCTTAAATTTTCCTAGCTTCTTAAGAGAACTAAACCAATTAGGGCAAAACTCCCCAAAGACAGGTTCACCTTGATGGTTAGCAAACGAGAATAGATGTCCTTCCAGGCTTAGGAAAATAGGGATGCCATGAATCCACTGGAGGACAGCCAGAGAGTCTGCTCGGACACCCCCCAATGATAGTTGGAACTCCTGATTTGATGATATAAACCTGGAGACCCTGGGGCATCTGTTAGCTTGGTTAGTGTCTTTTAATTCCAACAACCCCACCAATGTGGCTAACGGAGTTAGTGCCAAGCCAGGAGAAATTTTGTCTTTCCAGATCAGTAATTTGGAAGATTCCAA
>NZ_JBMPPE010000031.1:0-525 GCF_049339445.1 Undibacterium sp. RuTC16W
ATCCGGGGTGTTTTCACTCGACCATCCAGTCGAGGTGTCTCGTTTGCTTTGCTACGCCCCTAATAAGGGCGTAGGATCCTTCACGTCCCAACCTGAAAAGGTTGGTAGAAAGCGTGTCGGGTCGCAACGAATGGCACATTGCTGTACCTGTCTTCTTCGGAGGATAGGAGCTTAGCGAGACCGGAGCAGTCCAGTAGTTTTATGGAAACCTACGGTCTGGTGCGCAAGGCGTGTCTCAAAGGCGGTTTCGTAAGCGCCGCCCCAGTATCTCCCCCATTGGTGAGTCAGAGCTTGCTCGACTCTTCCTAACACCACGGTGGATGGGCTAGATACGGATACGCGTTGGATGGTATCGTCCTTGCCTTTTAGCATGGCTTGAGGACGGCCAAATGTCAGAAATGACAGCGTACCACGTTGAGGGTTTTACCCCCAACGTATATCAGCCCGGGGACGGGCGCCGCTGAAATGCGGTTGGAGGCGCACTGCGCTATAAAGTGATTCGGTCCGCTAAGCCCAAATCCCTCT
>NZ_JBMPPE010000032.1:0-498 GCF_049339445.1 Undibacterium sp. RuTC16W
TTTCCGCGCTCACCTTCGGGTAGACGCCGAAATCCTGCGGCAGGTAGCCCAGCTGGCGGCGCAGGCCTTCCTTGTCCTGCAGCACGTCCACGCCATGGAAATGGATGCTGCCGCTATCGGGATCTTGCAGCGTGGCGATGGTGCGCATCAGCGAGGACTTGCCGGCGCCGTTGGGGCCCAGCAGGCCGAACATGCCGTTGGGGATGTCGAGGGTGACGTCGTTGATGGCCTTGACGCCGTTGGCGTAAGTCTTGCTCAGCTGTTTGATCGATAGCATGTGCAGCACTCTCCAGAGCTTGAGTATGAAAGCCGGCAGATGCGTGTCTGCCGGTCTGTGCAAGGGGATCACCCTTATTTCCTGTCAGCCGCGATGGCGGATGTTACTTAAAAACAATAATATATAGCCAATAGGCATAAAAGAATTATTTTTGCGACAAGGGGCGAAAATACAGGGATGAAAGGTCGCCAGGGTGGCATGAATGACGCAGTGCTACACTC
>NZ_JBMPPE010000033.1:0-492 GCF_049339445.1 Undibacterium sp. RuTC16W
CTGGGGGCGATCCGGTTTCGACGTGGATTGCAAAACCCAAGGCGCATGCCGAGGATGCAGCTCGCCTCGTTAATCAGGCTGCAAAATATAGTTGCCAACGACGACAGCTACGCTCTGGCGGCCTAAAGCCCGCCAGCCCCTGACCGGAACTTGCTTGTGAGGTCCGGAGCCTTTCGGGGCGTTCAGGGGTCGACCCAACACAGGCTCGCGCCGAATCCCGTCCGGGGGGCGAGGCGCTAAAACCTGCCGGAACCGCCGTTCGCCGCCCTGCCGGTCGGGTTGCGAACGGTTAAAGCAAAGACCAGGCTAAGCATGTAGGGCCAAGGGCGGAGGGTCGGGAAATGGGGCAGACGCGGTGACGCGTCGCTCGTGGACAGAATGGAGCGGAAAGCCGCTGTCCGTAACGCCCGAAGCTGAAGCCGAAAGGCTTGCTAAGGCAAGGTTGAAAGACCATGCCGAGTTGCTTGGATAAAAACAAGTAACGCCCGGTGG
>NZ_JBMPPE010000034.1:0-483 GCF_049339445.1 Undibacterium sp. RuTC16W
AGGGGGACTCCCTAAAAGGAGCCCCTTCTGGAAATGCATCTCTGCACCCCGGTGTCGCGTGATTTTGGGGTAAAAACCCGTCAATCTTTCATTGCGACGTGTCTTCGTCTTGCGAACGAACCACTGAAACTACTGAGTAGCTCTGCGTTAACGAAGGGTCAACCAGCAGCTGACTGTGGGCAGCGAGATGTAGTGCCTGAGACCCTAGCTCCCGGATCCGAGGGTTACGCCCTCACCGGTTGCTAGCGACGTTTTTAGGGGGTAAACCCCGACGTCGAGTCTCCCCACCTCGTACACACTCTCTTACGGGTGACCGTCATTGAGTGATGGTGGAAGCAGTTGTACGCCCCGGTATTCACCGGTAACGTACGGACGCTCTTGCCCCAGCCCGACGGGGCTGGTACAAACAAGAGCACTACTGGCCTAACAAGCCGCTGTGAAAGTCAGCTGGAGGGGGCACGGCCCCTTAAAGTAAAGAGAGTT
>NZ_JBMPPE010000035.1:0-479 GCF_049339445.1 Undibacterium sp. RuTC16W
ATTACTTTGGTACCTGTATCAAGCAACACGGTTAACGGAGTCACTTCGGTGGTCTTCCGTGAACTTGCCGCGTCCAAACCGGACATGGCTTGCGTGCGCTTGACCTTATCGGCCGAGAAGATGAAGTCGGGAGTAGTGAAGACTACCCGTAAGCTTGAGGTCCCCATTATGAGGATTATTCCGGCAGGGGCGGTATCGGCCGATGGTCGCGTCGCTGCTCCGGAGGTCTCGCACGTGGAGACCGACATTCGCACGCGGTTTCACCACCCGCTGTCGACCGCAACTGAGCGGGCCGACAGCCTCCGCATGGGGAACCATGCGGATTGTTCGGGGAATGCGGCTGCGAACGCGGGGGTCAATGCGCAGAACAACGTCGCGAATAACTATCGTGACGTTGGTGCGAATTTTCAGATCCCCTACGCGGATGTCAACTACGTCTGGCCGTCGGCCTGATCTAGTCCTTTCGATTTAACCACTCC
>NZ_JBMPPE010000036.1:0-472 GCF_049339445.1 Undibacterium sp. RuTC16W
ATTGAAGCACCGGCTGATGAGTCTAAAGAGACGAAACTGGAGAAGAGAATGAAGCAAAGCGAGCGAGTCGCGGAGATCCTTCGGGAGCTCAGCGGCCACGTGGCGGAGCTTCCTGGATCGGAGGTAGACCTCCGAGCCCTGCGTGGTGAGAATCTCCGTTGGGAGAAAACTCATTTCACCCAGAGTTCGGTTGTCGACTCCACCCTGGAGGGCACCTTCACTGTGATCGTCCGAATCCGGAAGACCTACCGTGACAAGACTGCCTAGCAGAGTCCTCAACACCGTTTCGACCCTCAAGGTCTCGTCAGCCCAGCTTCGACCCTTCCTGGGGCTGGGGACGGGCGAGTGGACGAGCACAGCCACCGCCGTCCTCGTCAAGTTGGTCTCTTTTGGCACGAGTGCGGGCCAGGAAGATGACCGTCTCTGGCAGAGGTGCACCGGGCTGCAGCTCGGGGGTGTGCCAATCCTGCCA
>NZ_JBMPPE010000037.1:0-470 GCF_049339445.1 Undibacterium sp. RuTC16W
CTGCCTCAGGTCCGTCTATAAGCCGCATTCTGTCCATGACGCTTTCGCGCCACTGTGCGATCATCTCTCTGGGCGGCGCGTCGCCGCACCGCTCGATGCAACCTACCCGGGACTGGCCCTCTCATCGCATGAGAGGGCACGTATGAAGGCGAGCCGCCTCCCGCCATCCGCAGATGGCTTCGTCCCTGCTTGGTCTTGCTCCCGGCGGGGGTTACCTGGCCACCCGTATTACTACGGATGCCGGTGGTCTTTTACACCACCTTTTCACCATCACCCCCCTCCACCCCATCCCCTCTCCCAGTGGGAGAGGGGCGCAGGGGTGAGGGGTGGCTGTTTGTTTCTGTGGCCCTCATCCGGCAGGTTAGCTCCTCACGGAGGGTTCCCCGCCCCGGGTGCTATCCGACGCCGTGCTCTATGGAGTGCGGACTTTCCTCGATCCCGACAACGCAGGACCGCGATCGCCCGACCGA
>NZ_JBMPPE010000038.1:0-470 GCF_049339445.1 Undibacterium sp. RuTC16W
AATTAGTGACGTGCATGAATGGATCAATGAGATTCCTACTGTCCCAAATGACCATCTAGCGAACCCACAGCCAAGGGAACGGGCTTGGAATAATCAGCGGGGAAAGAAGACCCTGTTGAGCTTGACTCTAGTTTGGCATTGTAAGGAGACATAAGAGGTGTAGCATAAGTGGGAGATAAATTTCGGTTTATCGCCAATGAAATACCACTACTCTTATTGTTTCTTTACTTACTTGATTAAATGGAGCATGTACTACAAATTCATAATATGCTATTTTGCTTCGTGTAATCTAGTATATCTATGATTTGATAAATTGTACAAGTTTCTTGTTCCAAGTGTCATGAATCGTTATCACGTTAGTCACACTATGGTTGTACGTGTATGGGTTTACTCATGTGCTATGATCATTCTGGAGTGGTAACAATATGATTAAGACACGATCCAAGTCAGGGACACTGCCAGGTGGGGAA
>NZ_JBMPPE010000039.1:0-468 GCF_049339445.1 Undibacterium sp. RuTC16W
TTCCACACTCCCCAACCGGGGGAGCAAGTCCTGGTCAACTCCTCATCGAAGAGCAACAGGCATCAGTAAGTGTCTTGTTGTCTCAAATGGGAACTGGATTAGACTCATCCTCCGGCACATATTAGCTTGGCAGCTCATAAGTTCCCCACTTAACTGACTCTTGCCCTGAGAATCCCTAGATTTAGAAAAAGTAAAGACAAAATAATCTTTAAGAAAGAATATTGGAAATATAAAACCATAAAAAGCTTACCGATTAAAAGATCTAAATCGAAATGGATGATCAGATGGACCAATTTAAAGACAGTGAGTTTCACCTCAAAACTGAAGACACTTGCCTTGATACTCACCTTAACAATCCCCTACACAATTTAGGGGTTCAGCAAGCAATAGATGATCAGAAGCTGCGAGTGAAAGACAACTGGGGGTTTAACCGAAAAGCCCTTTGGTTCGAGATGCGGAAACTATGTC
>NZ_JBMPPE010000040.1:0-459 GCF_049339445.1 Undibacterium sp. RuTC16W
GACGGTCAATTGTCCCCGGACAGCAGACCCCAGGATGTCTAAGTAATAGTAACCTGGGGCTTGTATGTCATGGTCAACCATGACACAACTCGAACTCCGGTAGTGCCAAAGCCGCCCGCGTGAACACTCACAACGGACTGCGTAGAGGTGTAGAGTCCGAAATCCGTGTTTGGGGGAACACGGAATCGGCGTCGCTGGACTACGTTGGATGCAACCATGGGGGGCGAAAGCAAAATCGTTTCTCCTTTCGCTGACCATACATAAAACTGTACTGTTCCAGGTTGTTGAGAGGCGAACTCAACGTAGAGCGACACAGGCCTGGCCGGCCGACTCGTCACTACAGCATAAGAATCTGCTGTCCAATTTGCCGAGGAAGCCGTGACCGTCTGGGAGTAGTAATGCACAAGATGTTGATTGCCTGCTCCCATTCCGGCCCCTCGGGGTCTATTGTTATTTTTC
>NZ_JBMPPE010000041.1:0-448 GCF_049339445.1 Undibacterium sp. RuTC16W
CTACTTGGATGACCCTTTCTTTGGGGTGGGAGATGGAGAAGGGGGCTTCTGTGCCTGCCTGTCCAAAATTTGGGGTCAGCTCAAGTTCGTGTACAACTCCATGCATAAACTTGAGGAATTCACCACCACTGGTTCAGAGTGTCACACGCCGGCAGCCCTTTATTCTTGCGAAGGAGCTCTCACCAAGGTTCTAGGGCTCCAGTTAATTGAAGAAGGAATCTCAGATCTGACGGATCCTCATACTATCGACGTCCTTGCAAAGAACTTTGGGCAAGGATCTCTCTTGACCTGCGACTGTGAAGGTGCTGGACAGAATAATCCTGTCAAAGAGTTGAAGATCAGGGAGAATCTTACAAAACTGTCTAGGGCGGTTGGTTTCCGCTCCGCGATTATCAAGACATATGCGTCTTCACTGGATCTTTTATACAACGGGGTGAATCAATGGCTG
>NZ_JBMPPE010000042.1:0-434 GCF_049339445.1 Undibacterium sp. RuTC16W
GTAAAGTCATCGGGGATCTGGAAGGCGGCATACGGATCGTCCGCATCGATTTCGGTCGTCGTTTTCTTCACCTGTATCACAATTGAGGCATCGCGCTCGGCGATTTTGTCCGCGATAATCCGGGGCAGTAATTCTGTTTTACCATCCAGACACACAATCACCAGTCGGCCAGCAATCAAATGCGTCTGCACCTCTGCTGACACATAGATTTTATCGATCTTGGTGCCGTGAGTGTAGTAATAAGCGATGTCGCCTGTGCCTTTGCTTTGGCGATTCTTTTGTACCAGTTGCACAATTTGCGCAAGAATCGCTTTTTGGCTCGCGGCCGCATCACGTTGCGCATTGAGTTCACGAGCGCGTTCGGCATTTTTGCGCTGCACTTCCAGCGCGGCCAGGCGCGACTCATCTACGCTCTCGTTGCCAGTCCGGCGCTC
>NZ_JBMPPE010000043.1:0-431 GCF_049339445.1 Undibacterium sp. RuTC16W
AAACAGCTCCAAGAGGGAGTCCCCCCACCCAAATGTGGTAAGGAGTTCATCCCAGGATGGGTAGTTCGCTTTCTTGAGGTCTCTCGCAAGTAGAGAGCTAAAGAGCGCAACCCATCTTTGACTTATTGAATCAACTATCATCAGAGAGTGATCACGGCTGCCCACCCACAATTGGTTAGTCTTTTTGCAAGAAAAGAGAGCCAAACGGGGGGATAAGTAGACCTTCAGAGTGCTGGTGATCATCGCGGAGAAGAAAAATCGGTTTTGACCATTGGGGCCAAACGTTTGCTTCCATGGAGACATTGATCCGAGATCTCGAGACAGCTTATATTTCCCCGGCTTCGAGGTAAGGACAACACCTTGTTCAAGACGACATCTCATGTTGTAGAGAGACTGAAGCTGCTGGTAGTTGACATCTGTTTTAAGCAGTT
>NZ_JBMPPE010000044.1:0-427 GCF_049339445.1 Undibacterium sp. RuTC16W
CCGTCTCGTGTTCCTGACAGGAGCCGGAAACTCGGAACGGCCTTTCGCTCGCCCACGGCGATCGAACCCTTGCGGGCCCAACCACAGTGAGGTCACCGCTCCTGCCCTGTTCCTTCGTCTCCTCCAGCCGCCTTATCCTGGACTCCCTTTGGTTCGAAGCTCCCCGCCTCGCTTTTGTTGGCCATTCGCGGGGCGGCTCGACGCCTCAAACCGGTTGCCCAGTTCCAGTGGCTGGACTCCCACAGCGCCCCGAGCCTCCGCTCCCCGTCAGGGTATAACCCCCTTCGGATCGTAGCGCTCAACCCGGTTCGCTGCCGGAAAGCTCACCTGGAGATAACTCGCTGAAACCGCTCAACCCCATCTGGTAGCAGGATTATTCATCCCGCTTGCCAATCGGAGCCTCCCAGTTCCGTTCGTTTTCTCCGGC
>NZ_JBMPPE010000045.1:0-419 GCF_049339445.1 Undibacterium sp. RuTC16W
CTTGGCGAGTATCAAGCGCCAAGTTGCTGTCGGTGATAAGCGTGGTGACTTGCTGCCAAGGTAGTTCTAAATTAGGGATTTTTCGGCCAATTTTTTCTGATTCCACCAGCACAATCACTTCACGGGCAGCGCCTGCCATTACTTGGCTTAAGCCAACAAGTTCATTAAACGTGGTTGTTCCGCGCTCAACATCAATGCCATCAGCACCAATAAAGAGCTGATCAAAATCATAAGAACGCAAAACATTCTCGGCAACTTGGCCTTGGAACGACTCAGAATGCGGGTCCCAAGTGCCACCGGTCATCAAAAGAGTTGGCTCGTTTTCCAGCGCTAATAATCGGTTGGCGACCTTAATGGCATTGGTCATCACCACTAAACCGCGTTTATTTCCCAACTCTGGGATCATCGCCGCCGTTGTG
>NZ_JBMPPE010000046.1:0-418 GCF_049339445.1 Undibacterium sp. RuTC16W
AGAAGGGTTCCATGAGAACAGCATTTGTTCATGGGTTACTCGATCCTAAGACATAGGGAAATTCCTTGTAATATATGGGTTCTTACGAATCCGTTGTCAAAAGGGAATGAGGTTGATATTCCTCAAGCTGAATACGGAGGTTTCGTGGCAACACAAACAAGCTTGGAGACATCGGCATGTGCAACTGGAAGAGTTCTCTTTTCTTCTTAACAATCTATCTCCCTGAATGGATTATCCAAAGCTAGGGATATATGGTTGGCAGAGCAGTTCACCATCGAACTGTCAGTGATGCTCATGACGATCCTTGAAAATCCAAGTACGGTGATCCTTTCGTATCAGGTCGTACCCATAACCGCATCAGGTCTCCAAGGTTAACAGCCTCTGGTCGATAGAATAACGTAGATAAGGGAATTCGGCA
>NZ_JBMPPE010000047.1:0-418 GCF_049339445.1 Undibacterium sp. RuTC16W
TGGAAATGCATCTCTGCACCCCGGTGTCGCGTGATTTTAGGGTAAAAACCCGTCAATCTTTCATTGCGACGTGTCTTCGCCTTGCGAACGAACCACCGAAACTACTGAGTAGCTCTGCGTTAACGAAGGGTCAACCAGTAGCTGACTGTGGGCGGCGAGATGTAGTGCCTGAGACCCTAGCTCCCGGATTCGAGGGTTACGCCCTCACCGGTTGCTAGCGACGTTTAGGGGGTAAACCCCGGCGTCGAGTCTCCCCACCTCGTACACACTCTCTTACGGGTGACCGTCATTGAGTGATGGTGGAAGCAGTTGTACGCCCCGGTCTTTACCGGTAACGTACGGACGCTCTTGCCCCAGCCCGACGGGGCTGGTACAAACAAGAGCACTACTGGCCTAACAAGCCGCTGTGAAAGTCAGG
>NZ_JBMPPE010000048.1:0-418 GCF_049339445.1 Undibacterium sp. RuTC16W
GGGCTCCCCCTTCAAAACAGGAAACTTTCCATATGCAAAGAAATTCGAAGACGTCCAGGTTTCTTCTGGCTTCAGAGGGGGGCCAATTAATGATAGGAACTGGTCGAGAGTCCTCAGGAACTCTTGATGCTTGATCCTTGGAGGGTCGGTGGTGTTTTTCTTATAGTTCAGAATCATTACTTGATTATCTCCTTGACCCATTAAATTGCAGGAGATTCCGTTTACAGAAGCAACATATTTTAAGGCCACAATTGTGAAGATTGTCCATCCCTTTTGCCGTAGTCCTTCTATTCCTCCCTTGTGATCACTCCACACGGTTAGACCATCCTTGAGTCTGTTCTTCGTTTCGTCAATCTCTGGTAAGACATATCCGTTGGCTAAGTAAAGTTGAGATTCACTGAACATCTCATAAGATCGT
>NZ_JBMPPE010000049.1:0-412 GCF_049339445.1 Undibacterium sp. RuTC16W
CAAGAGCATACTTGCGTAGTACGAGAGGAACCGCAGGTACAGACCTCTGGTACAATACTTGTTCGATCGAACAGTGGTATGAAGCTACGTCTGTTGGATTATGCCTGAACGCCTCTAAGGCCGTAACCGAGCTCAATGTAATAACACTAATGGGGCATTATATCAATCACATCTGGTCATTATATTATCCATTACATACAACTTTCGGGCTGTATTTTGGACAGGACCAATATTAGGTGTTATGCATACCATACGCATGATGTTTATTATAATGTTATGCATATGCTATAATTCGCCTATATCATTACATATTGTTTATGCCCAGAATCAATTGTAAACGACTTTGGTAGAGTGGGGTGTCGCAAGTGTTAGAGCAGCTGCCAGACTGCGATTCACTCAGGCTAATCCCTAT
>NZ_JBMPPE010000050.1:0-406 GCF_049339445.1 Undibacterium sp. RuTC16W
CCCCGGTGTCGCGTGATTTTGGGGTAAAAACCCGTTAATCTTTCATTGCGACGTGTCTTCGCCTTGCGAACGAACCACTGAAACTGCTGAGTAGCTCTGCGTCAGCGAAGGGTCAACCAGCAGCTGACTGTGGGCGGCGAGATGTAGTGCCTGAGACCCTAGCTTCCGGATACGAGGGTTACGCCCTCACCGGTTGCTAGCGACGTTTTAGGGGGTAAACCCCGACGTCGAGTCTCCCCACCTCGTACACACTCTCTTACGGGTGACCGTCATTGAGTGATGGTGGAAGCAGTTGTACGCCCCGGTTTTTACCGGCAACGTACGGACGCTCTTGCCCCAGCCCGACGGGGCTGGTACAAACAAGAGCACTACTGGCCTAACAAGCCGCTGTGAAAGTCAGCTGGAG
>NZ_JBMPPE010000051.1:0-405 GCF_049339445.1 Undibacterium sp. RuTC16W
GGCTGGGTCAAGCCGAGAGATGTGGCACTGTCCTTGATCATGTCATTAAGCTGGAACTTTTTTGGAACAGCAAACAGTTGTTTGAAGCGGATGTATTCCCAGTGGTCTTTCACGTAGGATCTGGCGTTCCTTGGAAGAGGCAACCCTTGTTCTAGACATCTCCGCACGAGGGAGTCCTCAGGCATGGTCGGCAAGATCTCAATTGCTGGCCACCTGTGATTTTTCTCGTAATAGCTGGTACAGAACATCTCTCTCCAGGTAATCTTGTGGTGTTGGATGGCCAAGTAAGAAAAGACCCTGTTGGAGCAGGCAACTGATCTTAATCGTTGGAGGCCTTCAATCACATCAATGGAGGGATGACCCCAAATTCGATATAACCCGTGTAGCTGAGACAGCTTGTGGTCT
>NZ_JBMPPE010000052.1:0-405 GCF_049339445.1 Undibacterium sp. RuTC16W
GTCCCTGATGGGCGCAGCCACCCTCATCATTTTCATCGCGGTGATCCACCGCTACCTGGCCGGCTTGCCGATACCGGGCGTACAAGACTTCCTGATCCAGATCAACACCAGCTGGGCGCAGGAGCTGTGCATCTATATGTTCGTCTGGATGGCCAAGTTTGGCGCCGCGTATGGCGTGCGTACCGGCATCCACGTGGGCGTCGACGTCGTCATCAACCGCCTGAACACGCCATGGCGCAACAAGTTCATCATCTTTGGCCTGCTGGCTGGCGCCGTGTTTACCGGCATCGTGGGCACCCTGGGCGCCAGCTTCGTCTGGTCCATCGGCCACACGGAACAAACCTCGGCTGACCTGGAAGTGCCGATGTGGATCGTCTACCTGGCCGTACCGCTGGGCTCCTACCT
>NZ_JBMPPE010000053.1:0-392 GCF_049339445.1 Undibacterium sp. RuTC16W
CCCTGTCGCGGTCGATAACAACTTCGCCATCTGGCGCGCGTTCGGCAACCAGTACTGGCCGGCGCACTACTTCATCGACGCCAAAGGCCAGATCCGCCATCACCACTTCGGCGAAGGCGAATACGCCCAGTCCGAGCAAGTGATCCAGCAACTGCTGGAAGAAGCCGGCCGCAAAAACGTCACCAACACCGTGGTCAGCGCCGAAGACGCGCAAGGCATTCAGCAGCAATCGGACATGGGCCAAGTGGGGTCGCCGGAAACCTACTTAGGCTACGAGCGCGCCGAAAACTTCGCCTCGCCGGAAAAGCAGGCAGCCAACGCAGCTCGTCTATACACGGCGCCTGCCAAACCAGCGCTGAATCAATGGGGTCTGTCCGGCAACTGGCTATCGC
>NZ_JBMPPE010000054.1:0-388 GCF_049339445.1 Undibacterium sp. RuTC16W
ACCGGGCGAAAGGGAATACGGTTCCAATTCCGTAACCTATTGAGTATACGTTTATTGTGGGTCCCCGCATTATATTTATATAACTGTTGGGGTTTAAAGCTCATCCTGGTAACAGAAGCTACCATAGAGAAGCCGTCGAACCATACCGAAAGAGTTATCTTTTCTGTTTTATAATCGTATTACCATGGAAGTCTTTCGAAGAGAGATATGGTAAATGGATTAGAAGAGCATGGCGTATATTGCTGTGTCGTGTATGTTTTCCTCGGACCTTGAAAATCTATGGTAGGGCCACGTAAACATTCTCAATAGACCGTACCAATATCCGCAGCAGGTCTCCAAGGTTAACAGTCTCTAGTCGATAGAATAATGTAGGTAAGGGAAGTCGGCT
>NZ_JBMPPE010000055.1:0-381 GCF_049339445.1 Undibacterium sp. RuTC16W
GGGTGGAGATGCCGGGAATTGAACCCGGGTCCGAAAGATTCGACCCTCGGAAATCTACGAGCGTAGTCGGTCGAAGTTCGTCATCGCAGGGGTCTCGTCCGACCAGAACTCACTGCGACCAGCCGCTGGTCTTTCGCGCAGGCAGCGGCGTCGTGCGCGGCACTCCACCTTTGTCTCGCCCGATCCGTCACCCGGTGGAGAACGGTGCCGGCGGACGCAGTCTCATCTATGGAGACTGACTGTCATGGTCTCGTCACACTAGGCGGCGAGGGGCATGGCAGCGTAGGAAGTGCGGTTGGCACTTGATTTTTTGCGCTGATTTCACGAGTTCGGCGCCTCTCGGCTCGCATTCCGGGACCAGCCTCTCCCGTCGAAGCCTGT
>NZ_JBMPPE010000056.1:0-380 GCF_049339445.1 Undibacterium sp. RuTC16W
ATTTTCCCGCTCATTCAGTTTGACAACATCTAGAATGCAGCTGTTAGACCGAATGAGGAAGTCATCTGACTCCATATTAAGTTGTCGTAGATGATGGAAGAAATACCAGTATCTCGCATCGGGGTTTCCTTTTAACACTTGTGCCAGGGTCCATTTACTAATCGGATGGTTAGTAATTCCGGTCTTGATCAAGGTAATCTTACGATTCCTCCAGGACCCTTCGAGCCATCCGATGTACAGTCGTGGGAAGGAGTGGTTCAGGACAATCCTCTTAAAAACCTCAGAGAAGAAAGTGGCCTTTTGGACTGGACTCGGTGGACTGCCAACGGGGGCATTGACTTGAGGCCACATGCGTTTGATGGTAAGGACATGCTCTGTGT
>NZ_JBMPPE010000057.1:0-379 GCF_049339445.1 Undibacterium sp. RuTC16W
GTGCAGAGATTTGCACTCTGGTCCGCAAGATTCGAAGAAGTGCTTCTACAGGCTTAGTTGACCGTTCATTTTCGGGAAACACAGCCCCGGTCAACGCGGTACGTGTTTCCCTAGCCGATCCTTTCTTTGACCCCGCTTATCGGCGTTGCGGGTGTCGCACGCTGTTATTGGTGACGCCCGTCATGCCATCCGAACAGCGACGGATGGGACGGACGGCTGGGTTACTATGACCCAGCACCCTGACTAAGCCGTCTTAGGCGGCGTAAGCCAGAGCAGGGCGAGTGTCTTTGGCACTCAATGGTTTGCTCATTTTAGAGTGGGTGAGCGCCACTGCCTGCCACACAGCCTCAGCCTCTTACGTCGAATCTAGTTCACCCCC
>NZ_JBMPPE010000058.1:0-379 GCF_049339445.1 Undibacterium sp. RuTC16W
GGGAGCGCAGGTCACGGAAGCGTTCGGACTGTCAGGATGGAAACGGGCAACGGGAAGTTGGCTATGATTTTCCCCCGTTCACGCGGAGGAGAGGAGCTGGCGACCGAACGGGTCCGGAGAAATTCTGGCAGGGTGAGCGAAGGTTCGGCCGGGAGCGACGACCCTGTAGGAGCATCTGAATAAGTAGCTGTTGCAGGCGAGTGAAAGGCCGTTCCGAGACACCGGTTCCTACCAGAGCAGTGAGCAGTCGGGCTTCGGCACGATGAGGCGTTGTCGCCAAACGCGATGGCGCGGAGTGAGGAAGTTGCCGGCCAGCAGCTCTGGATGCCACGTTCTGGCCTTGCATGCAGGCTGGAGAACGGACTGTTCGCGGAGGGTC
>NZ_JBMPPE010000059.1:0-379 GCF_049339445.1 Undibacterium sp. RuTC16W
CTCGGCCTCGGACAGGTCACCCTCTTCGAGATACTTGTTCATCAGGTCTTCATTGGCCTCGGCCGCGGCTTCGACCATCTTTTCCCGCCATACCCGGCAGGTGTCGACCAGATCAGCAGGGATGTCGCCGTACTCGAACTTGGTGCCCTGGGACGCCTCGTCCCAGATGATCGCCTTCATCTTGACCAGATCGATAACACCGGTGAAGACGTCTTCAGCGCCGATCGGCATCTGGATAGGCACTGGGTTGGCTTTCAGACGCGAACGCATCTGATCGTAGACCTTGAAGAAGTTGGCGCCGGTACGGTCCATCTTGTTCACGAAGGCCAGACGTGGCACTTTGTATTTGTTAGCCTGACGCCATACGGTTTCCGACTGT
>NZ_JBMPPE010000060.1:0-378 GCF_049339445.1 Undibacterium sp. RuTC16W
GGTGGAGATGGCGGGAATCGAACCCGCGTCCGAATAGGATGAAGCCGAGCGACTACAAGCTTAGTCGATGATTGAGTTGTCGCCGCCGCGCTGCGCATCGACACGCAGGCCGCTGCGGCCAGCCGAGGGGTCTTTGGTCCACCTCATCGGCGTCAGGTGGGCCGCACGCCGGCATTGTCTCGCCGGACTCCCGACCTACCGGCGCGAGGCCGGGGCCGATGGATCACCCGCAGGTGATCGGGCTTTCACCCTCGCTTATGCAGCGAGAGGGAGAGCCGCGTAGTTGGTGCGGTTGGCACCTAAAGTTTGCTCCATTGTTAACGAGGCTAGAGCGCCCCGGCTTGCCACTCGACCCCGATCGCTACCCGTCGAAGCCAG
>NZ_JBMPPE010000061.1:0-377 GCF_049339445.1 Undibacterium sp. RuTC16W
GGGCTGCATTGGTTTCGACGTGGGTTGGAATCGCCTCAGGGCATGCCGAGGTTCAGTCACCTCGTAAAACCGCTGAAAAAAACTAACTGCAAACGACGAACGTTTCGCACTCGCCGCCTAAACACCGGTGAGCCTCGCAACAGCAGGCCGATGGGCTGGGCAAGGGTGGTGTCAAAACCGTCCAGGCTGCGAGGGAATCCACATCGGCTGGTTCACGACCGGGTGCCTTGGGCGTGAACGAGACTCAAGGGCACTGGCCGACCCGATAGCGTGCGACTGCGCGATCGGGCTGGCGAGATCCAAATCAGACCGCTAAGCATGTAGAACTGGGCGTGGAAGGTTCGCGGACGCGGGTTCGAATCCCGCCAGCTCCACCC
>NZ_JBMPPE010000062.1:0-376 GCF_049339445.1 Undibacterium sp. RuTC16W
GCCTTTCGCTCGCCCAACGCGGCATCTTTTCCAACGCCGCCCTGAGGTCGTCGCTCCCGCCCGAATCTTCGCTCACCCTGACGGGACTTTCCCGGGTCCGTTCGGCCTGTGGCTCCCTTCCTCCGGCTAGCGGGGGAAGATCATTACCACCTGCCCGTTGCCCGTTCCTGTCCTGCCAGCCCGGATCTTTTCCCAGCCTTCGCTCCCCTCCAGGGATCTCTCCCTTCGGGATCATAACGCCGGCCGGTTCCATCTCCAGGAGTTCACCCGGCGATTCGCCCGATTTCCCTTCGCTCCCCGCCCGCGGACAACTTACATCATCCGCCGGCGGCTCATCGTTCCAGGTCCGCTACGTTTCGCCCGGCTCACTGTTCCG
>NZ_JBMPPE010000063.1:0-375 GCF_049339445.1 Undibacterium sp. RuTC16W
GCAAGCGCCATCGGCCTGGCGTTTCAGGTTGTGGATGACGTGCTCGATGCCACCGCAGACTCGGCAACGCTCGGCAAAACCGCAGGCAAAGATGCGGCTGACACCCCACCGACGTATGTGTCACTGCTAGGCTTAAGCGCCTCACAGGAACTCGCACAAAAACTATGCAAAGACGCCCACGCAGCGTTATTGCCCTTTGGAGAAAAAGCTCACATGCTGCGCAGCCTCGCAGATCTGATTGTGCAGCGGAAAGCGTAATATGAATTTACTCGATACTATCAATTCCCCGGACGACTTACGCAAACTCTCACGCTCCCAGCTCAAGCCGCTGGCGGATGAGCTACGACATTTTGTGATTGATTCCGTCTCCAAAAC
>NZ_JBMPPE010000064.1:0-370 GCF_049339445.1 Undibacterium sp. RuTC16W
GGTGGAGGCGGCGGGAATCGAACCCGCGTCCGCAGATGATCCGCAGACAGTTCTACATGCGTAGCCGGTCTATTTGAGTCTCGCCGTGCGCTTAGCCGATCGGCAGGCCGACGCACGGCCAGTCGCTGGGTCTCGATGTCCGGCGTCGCGACACCGCCGGCATCCAGCCTCTGTCAATGTCGCTGCTGTCGGGTTGCCCCGACCTAGCCCAGGGGCCGGCTAGTGCAGCGTCTCACCGGGATTAAGCGGCGAGAGCGAAACGCTCGTCGTTGGCGTTTGTAGGTTTCCAGATGGATTTACGAGGTCTCTGGCCCTCGGCATGCCCTGCGCTGCTTCGCGCCCCGTGTCGAAACCAGGTCGCCCCCCCCCA
>NZ_JBMPPE010000065.1:0-367 GCF_049339445.1 Undibacterium sp. RuTC16W
TTGGTTTCGACGTGGGTTGGAATCGCAGCGGTGCATGTCGAGCTCAGTGCGCTCGTAAAACTGACTGAACCAAAGTAACTGCAAACGACGAACGTTTCGCACTCGCCGCCTAAACACCGGTGAGCCTCGCAACAGCAGGCCGATGGGCTGGGCAAGGGTGGCGCAAGCCGTCCAGGCTGCGAGGGCATTCACATCGGCTGGCCCGTCCCCGGGTGCCTTGGGGCCGAGCGAGATTCAAGGGCACTGGCGGCTCCGGTAGCGTGCGTCTGCGCGACCGTAGCGGCGAGACTCAAACCAGCACGCTAAACATGTAGATCTGCGCGAGGAAGGTTTGCGGACGCGGGTTCAAATCCCGCCAGCTCCACCC
>NZ_JBMPPE010000066.1:0-363 GCF_049339445.1 Undibacterium sp. RuTC16W
CAGTCGCTGTCGCGCTTGCGCGATGGAGGAAAGTCCGGGCTCCACAGGGCAGAGTGCCAGGTAACGCCTGGGGGGCGTGAGCCCACGGAAAGTGCCACAGAAAGGGAAACCGCCCTCCGGAAGGAAGGCAAGGGTGAAAAGGTGAGGTAAGAGCTCACCAGCGCCGGTGGCGACACCGGCGGCTTGGTAAACCCCACGGGCTGAAAGACCATGTAGACCGGGGAAGGGGCGGCCCGTCCCGCCCCGCGCGAGCGGGGACCCGGCGGGTAGGTCGATCGAGGTGCGCCGTGAGGCGCATCCCAGATAGATGGTGGAGGTCCCGCGCGAGCGGGATACAGGACCCGGCTTACAGATGCACAGGCC
>NZ_JBMPPE010000067.1:0-362 GCF_049339445.1 Undibacterium sp. RuTC16W
GTGGTGGAGGCGGCGGGAATCGAACCCGCGTCCGAAAGTCCTCTACAGCAAGCTCTACATACTTAGTCCGGTCGTTTGGTTTTGACCCGCAACACGCCGGCCGAACAGGCTGGTTGCAGGCGAGTCACCTTGATTTAACGCTGGACCAAGTGACCCGGTACAGCGCGATCCCGTGTGAATGACTCCTCCGCTGGTTGCCCAGCCCGGCCCACGGGCGTGCCGGTGAGGAGTCTGGCCGTCAAGCGGCCAGAGCGTAGGTTTCGTCGTTGGCGACTACTTGATTCCAGATGGATTTACGAGGTCACTGGTCCTCGGTATGCACTTCACTGCTTCGCGACCCCCGTCGAACCCAGGTCGCCCCC
>NZ_JBMPPE010000068.1:0-362 GCF_049339445.1 Undibacterium sp. RuTC16W
GGCAGCCGCGGCGCCGCGAGGCGACGAGGAAAGTCCGGGCCCCATAGAGCAGGATGCCGGCTAACGGCCGGGCGCAGCAAGCCGCCCCGTTGTGACGGAGCGGCCCAAGGCGACGGAAAGTGGCACAGAAAACATACCGCCCAAGTCCTTCGCGGACCGGCAAGGGTGAAAAGGCGAGGTAAGAGCTCACCGCGCCGCCAGTAATGGCGGCGGCAGGCAAAACCCCATCCGGGGCAAGGCCAAATAGGGGAGCGATGGCGTGGCTCGCGCCGCTCCCGGGTAGGCTGCTCGAGCCTGTCGGCAACGGCAGGCCTAGAGGAATGGCTGCCCACGACAGAACCCGGCTTATCGGCCGACACCTC
>NZ_JBMPPE010000069.1:0-360 GCF_049339445.1 Undibacterium sp. RuTC16W
GATTGGCTCTGAAGATTGAGATGTGTCGGGCTTGTTTGGGAAGTATTCATTTGTTGTATTGCATTCAAATCAAATCAGAGTAGTCGTTTATACTTGTATGAATGGCAAAATGATATGATTATACGTGATACCAGGTACGGAACACTCAAGCTATGCTATAAATTATCAAAGGCTATTTAGCTTGGAAACGGGTTAAATAGTTTATTTATAGATTATCAACGACCATCAACAAACAATCAATTCAGAACTGGCACGGACCAGGGGAATCCGACTGTCTAATTAAAACAAAGCATTGCGATGGCCCCAGCGGGTGATGACGCAATGTGATTTCTGCCCAGTGCTCTGAATGTCAATGTGAAG
>NZ_JBMPPE010000070.1:0-359 GCF_049339445.1 Undibacterium sp. RuTC16W
TGGAGGGAACCGGCCTGTAAGCCGGGTTCTGTCGAGGACGGTCATTCCTCTGCGACGTCTGTCGCCAGACGCCTGTAGCGACCTACCCGGGAGCCGTGCGGACCACACGTAAACGCTCCCCTATTTGGTCTTGCTCCGGGCGGGGTTTGCCCTGCCGCGCCTGTTGCCAGCCGCGCGGTGCGCTCTTACCGCACCTTTTCACCCTTGCCGGTTCTCGCGAACGTAGGCGGTGTATTTTCTGTGGCACTTTCCGTAGGCTCGCGCCCCCCAGGCGTTACCTGGCGCCCTGTCCTGTGGAGCCCGGACTTTCCTCCATACCGCATGGCGATACAGCGACCGTCCAGCCGGTTCCCCCCCAC
>NZ_JBMPPE010000071.1:0-359 GCF_049339445.1 Undibacterium sp. RuTC16W
GGGCCGACCCGGTTTCGACGTGGGTGCGGATCCGGCGCAGGGCATGCCGAGCACCAGTTCGCTCGTAAATCCACTGGAACAAAGTAACTGCGAACGACGAACGTTTCGCTCTCGCCGCTTAAACACCGGTGAGCCTCTCAACGGTTGGCCGATGGGCCGGGCGCGCAAGCGCTGAGAGGTCATTCACATCGGCTGGCTTCGGACCGGGTCACTCGGTCCGGGGCGAGATTGACGTGACTGGTGGCGTCCGCAGCGTGCTCCTGCGCGGCGGCGTCGCGAGACTCAAATCAGAGAGCTAAGCATGTAGAACTGTCCGGTGATGGCTTGCGGACGGGGGTTCGATTCCCCCCGGCTCCACC
>NZ_JBMPPE010000072.1:0-359 GCF_049339445.1 Undibacterium sp. RuTC16W
ACTGGTGGAGGCGCCGGGAATCGAACCCGGGTCCGAGAAAGAGACTCATAAGGCCTCTACATGCTTAGTCTATCGTTTAGTCTCGCAGTGAAGTTACCGATAGACAGGGTTTTCACCGCCAGCACCGAATTTTGTCTCGTCCTCAGGTGTCCAGTGCGTCGCCATCGGACCAGCTCGCTAGTCGTCAGCCCTCTTAATCCCGCGAGCGCGCATTAAGGAGCTGTCGCCGCTCAGTTAGGCAGCGAGTGCAAAGTCATTTTCGGCACTTGTGTGTGCTCCACCAGTTTTACGAGTTAGTAGAAGCTCGGCATGCAGCACAAACTATCCCATTCCCCGTCGAAGCCATGTCGCCCCCCCCT
>NZ_JBMPPE010000073.1:0-357 GCF_049339445.1 Undibacterium sp. RuTC16W
TACTAGCTACCTGGGGAGTGGGACTGCGAATAAAGTTGAGTATGAAGCGAAAAGGCTAATTGAAGTGGCCCCCCCTCTCATAAGGAATGCGCTCCAGCTGTTGCAGTTGATCGGATGGGCGACCCCTCGAGGATCCAATTTGGCGAATTTGATCCTCTTGGTTTGCAAATCCCTTACTGATCTCCCTGTTGAGTTTTTGACTCCGGAATTCGCTCAAATTGCTGGAACAGTTGGACACAGATGGGATGACATAAAAACCTCCCGAATGTGCACCGCATCCATTTTATGGACCGGGGGCACTTTTATTTCATCTAACACAAACAACTTTAAACCCGAGATGTGCCTGGTCGACTCTGT
>NZ_JBMPPE010000074.1:0-354 GCF_049339445.1 Undibacterium sp. RuTC16W
CAGTTGCACCAGCACCAGCACCCAATGTTTCAAAGCCAGTGACATTTGCCAAAGAGAAGGAAGCTGCATTAACAACGAATACGTCGTTAGTACCAGCGCCACCATCAACAGCCACCGTAGGAGCGACAGCAGCAGTAACGATGTCAACACCTGAACCACCTTTGTAGATCTCAGTACCATTGATAGTAATGGAGTTAGGACCTGTAGAAGCGGAAGCATCGATCGTGGTCAGTTGCGAACCTTGACCGGACAGATCTGATGTAAAACCGCCAGCGCCAGTTACCGTTACGGTTGTCAGTTTGTTAGTTGTGTTGTAACCACTCACTGTAACCAAAGCACTGTCATTCACTGTCA
>NZ_JBMPPE010000075.1:0-352 GCF_049339445.1 Undibacterium sp. RuTC16W
CTTGGCTTCGACGTGGGTTGCGAAACCTGAGGTGCATGCCGAGGTGCAGTGACCTCGTAAATCACTCTGCAAAACTTTAGTTGCCAACGACGACAACTACGCACTCGCTGCTTAATACCCAGTAGGGTGCCGTCTGACTGAAGCCGTGCTTGTGCGTTCAGGTTCCAGGCGTCGACTCTCACAAGATCGCGCGGAAGCTCGTCCGGGGCGGAAGCGTTAAAACCCTACCGGAATCGCCACACCGCGCGCCCTGTCGGCCGGGTTGCGGTGGGCTAAAAAGAAAGACCGACTAAGCATGTAGAACCGCCGGTTGCGGACTGACGGACGCGGGTTCAATTCCCGCCGCCTCCAC
>NZ_JBMPPE010000076.1:0-352 GCF_049339445.1 Undibacterium sp. RuTC16W
TGGAGATGGCGGGACTTGAACCCGCGTCCGAAAGATTCGACCCTCGGATCTCTACGAGCGTAGTTGGATATTTATCTTATTCTGGCGGCGCTCGCCAACATTGCTCCGGCAGAACCAGCCGCTTGGACCCGAAAGCCCTCTTTCACATACTTAGCAGCCTCGTATGCGGCACTCTGACATTGTGACGCCTGCTCTATCACCGGTCAGAGAGCGGGACAGGCAGACGTGACCTCACGCAGAGGTCATGTGCTCATATCCCTAACTAAGCAGCCAGGGGCAGAGCAGCATATGAAGTGCGGTTGGCACTTGATTTTTTGTGCTGATTTTACGAGATCGGCACCTCTCGGCTCGC
>NZ_JBMPPE010000077.1:0-348 GCF_049339445.1 Undibacterium sp. RuTC16W
AGGCGGGTCGTACGGAACCGCCGTACACCGACGTTCTAACCACTCAAGAGCCCGAAGGCCTGCCGAGGCGAGTGATTTGAAAACCCCGATCCGGGCGACGGCGAGTAGATCAACGCTCGTCGAGATCATGTTTGAGCATGACCCCCGTCAACGTTAACCCTCTTCCCGCTTCCCAAACCGACGTCGGTCCGTCGAACGCTCTAATAAACGCCCCGATAGCCTCCTTCACGCACCCGTGGCTTTGGGGCTCACGAATACATGTCAGAAACCACCTGAACGCAGAAAGAACGCCCGACGCATCTCGGATCCGTTCGCTTCCCTCTTAACGATTTCGAACGCTTTTAACTC
>NZ_JBMPPE010000078.1:0-347 GCF_049339445.1 Undibacterium sp. RuTC16W
TGGCGCTGCGGGCTTTGAAACAAGGGGAAAATCATCACACTTGGACGCAAAGCAAAACGATGCGTACCTTCTCCATCCGGTCAACGCCCCCTGACTTGCGGCAGCTTTTCACCAGCAAAATTCCGGAGAATGTGCGGGGAAAAACTGCCATAAGCCAGGTTCGACTCTTTTTCTCATGGTTGTCAGACGGGTTGCGGCGCAATGCCCCTGAAGGCAAATCCGCAGGGCAACCTGCACTTTGCAGTGACAGGCCGGACAGCAATCGGCGTAGTTAAACACTTTTTTCGGGTTGCCTGCCGAAGCAGGTAACTTTTGAAAAGCATTATACTTTACACCGGATTTGCGTG
>NZ_JBMPPE010000079.1:0-342 GCF_049339445.1 Undibacterium sp. RuTC16W
GTAGATGTCGCCCTGCTCTGCCTCGACCGCGATGCGCACCACATTACCCAGCGGGCGCAACTCGTTCTCGTACCTGAAATAGTTGGCGATGTAGGGATGCGATGCGGGCACCATCTTCTGGAAGCTGGCGTCCGGCTTCAGCATCGCCGCATGCCACGTCAACCAGGTGGACAGGATCAGGAACAGCAGCAGCACCGCCGCGCGATGCGCGAACAGCTGACGCTCCAGCAAGCCTACCAGCGCGCTGCCTCTGTCATGACTATGGCCGCCATCGGGGCGGACTGCGTTGATTTCGTTTTTCATGGGAGCGGGCTTCATTTTTCAGACAAGGGCAGATAGCTG
>NZ_JBMPPE010000080.1:0-342 GCF_049339445.1 Undibacterium sp. RuTC16W
GGCAGCCGCGCTGGCTTGGCGTGCAGATCCATCTTGCCCGCTTCCACCCGCGACAAGTCCAGCACATCGTTGATCAGCGCCAGCAAGTGATGACCGCTTTGCTGGATCGTGACCATGCCCGCCAGCTGGCCCTGCGACATCAGCGGATCGCGGCGCAGGATCTGGGCATAGCCGAGGATGGCGTTGAGCGGCGTGCGCAGCTCGTGGCTCATGGCGGCCAGGAAGGCGCTCTTGGCGCGGTTGGCCGCATCGGCCGTCTCCTTGGCCTGCTGCAGCGCCGCCTCGGTGGCTTTCAGTGCCGAGATGTCGCGCATGATGGCGGTGAATTTGCGCTCGCCGCGC
>NZ_JBMPPE010000081.1:0-341 GCF_049339445.1 Undibacterium sp. RuTC16W
GGCAGCGAGTTAGTTGCGGATGCGGACAGCACCATCGTGGCGAGCGTGAGTGGCACCGATGAAGCGGGCAACCCGTTCACGGCGACGACCGAAACCAGCGGAGACAACAAAGACGGTGGTTACGAGGTTGATACGGGTATCAGCAAACCGACCATCGATCTGGTTGCGTCGAGCGACAGCGGCAAAGAAGACGCTCACGGCAGCGACACAGACAACCTGACCAACGATACGACGCCAAGCTTCACGTTCGGCAACATCGATGATGATGTTGAGAAAGTGGAAGTGTTCAACGGCACGACCTTGATTGGTGAAGCGGTTAAAGTTGAGGGCGTGTGGACCTT
>NZ_JBMPPE010000082.1:0-337 GCF_049339445.1 Undibacterium sp. RuTC16W
ACCAGATTCGACAGCGAAGGCTGAAACCGCACTGCTGGCCGCAGCGCCTGTCTGCGTTAAAACGGGCACGCACATTAAGTGCCAACAACAACAACTATGCCTACGCCGCCTAGTGCGGTCGACGGCAGCTAGCCCTAAGAGACTAGCCGTCCACGTTCACCGGGCCTGTCGGGGGGATTGTGGGCGCAACAAAAGACAGGCTGCTATCTCGCAGGAGACGGGACTGCGAGGCCAAGACGTACCGGATAGTCGCAGGTGTACCAGGTCTGTCGGGGCTACCTGCGGCGAAACTAACGATAGACTACGCCTGTAGACGTGCGAGTTTCGAGATCGTTGG
>NZ_JBMPPE010000083.1:0-336 GCF_049339445.1 Undibacterium sp. RuTC16W
CCTCGCGATGTCGCCGCTCTTTTCGACCATGGAATTCGCGCCATTCATAGTGGCCGGCCGGAGCCGACCGAAACCGCGCTGATCCAAGATCGCGTTCCGATCGAAACGTCGGACTCTCCTGCCCTTGTGCGCACACCCGCCGAGGCGGGTCTCGCGGGCGAGGACGCCGATTCGACTCCTAACCGAAGTCGCCTCAGGCGTTCCGGAGAACCCTACGACGAACCCGACCTCCCTTGCCCGCAGGCTCCGTCGGTCTCATCGTCGTCCCTTGCGGCGGCGCCCGTCTTGTTCGCGGCGCCCCGGCTCCCGGAGGAGCCTCGATAGTGCGGTTCTTCT
>NZ_JBMPPE010000084.1:0-335 GCF_049339445.1 Undibacterium sp. RuTC16W
GACCGTCGCCGTATGATTACATCAGCCGTTCGTCCACGCTGCAGTTGCGCCAGAGCTTGTTCAATCTGGATGGTTGGTTTCGCTACAAGCAAGGGTCAGCCCAGGCGAAATATGCGGAAGCCCAATTCGCTAGTCAGCAGCAAGAAGTGATTGTGCGTGTCATTAGCGCGTATCTCGATGTCCTGTATAAACAGGACTTGCTGGCGCTTGCCAAAGTTGAACGCGATACCTACAGCGAGCAGCGTAAGGTAAACGATCGTCTGTTCGAAAAGGGCGAAGGTACCAAGACCGATATGCTGGAAACCCAGGCCCGTCTGGATGCGGCAGAAGCTCAG
>NZ_JBMPPE010000085.1:0-335 GCF_049339445.1 Undibacterium sp. RuTC16W
GACATGGCCATGAAAAACAGCATCACTCAGAATATCGGAAAGTACGGGAAAGCGGGAATCCTCGGCAAGATCGGAATGGGGTTCGTCCTCGCCATCATCGCCGCGGTCATCGTGACGCTCGTACAGTTGGTCTGGAATTCGGAACCCGTGAGGGCTATCCGCAAATCCGCCAGCGACTGGTATTCCGGCTTGCGCAACCCCTTCACGGCTCCCGCCGAAGAAGAATAGCGTAGCCGCAACCAGCTGAGGAGCAGAAAGAGTATATGGAAAAAAGTGTTTATTGGTCCCCCGACTAGTAAAATTACTCTTTTTTATGTATCTCCCTCTGCCCCTCA
>NZ_JBMPPE010000086.1:0-335 GCF_049339445.1 Undibacterium sp. RuTC16W
ACCGGGGGTGTATGACATTTGCCGAGAACAAGATGGTGGCTAACTGAGACTGATCCTCTGTTGCAAGTTCAAGAAACGAAATGAAAGCTTGATTTCTGGAGATCTCTTTTCCTCTTTCTATTAAAAAACTTTGAACCATCCCTTTGACCTTGTCCATTGACGTTGACGGATGCAAGAGGTTGAGTGAGTTGGGATCTTGACACAGCATTTCAGGGTTCACTTCAGGAGACAAAGGGGGTTGTAGCACCCGGTTTAAAATTTTCTTTATGAACTGGTTAGTGGATCGGATATGGGCATCCATTAACCCCCGCACATCCAAGGACAATTGGTCTGGA
>NZ_JBMPPE010000087.1:0-335 GCF_049339445.1 Undibacterium sp. RuTC16W
CATCCCTTAATGGCTAGTGAGCTCCAGCTTGAGTCTAAACAACAGGCAAAGGCTGGCTGGAAATTAATCGTTAAGTAAAAAAGGCTCATTTGAGCCTTTTTTTGTGCTAAAACACAGCGTTTTGGTGTAAAAGTATTCAAATAACCTTTTTTTTAAAAAAGATCGAAAAAAAGGGTTGATCTGTTTTCGGATCTCCCTATAATGCGACCCCACTGAGACGGCAGAGCAGGCAACGCTTAGCGAGGCAAGCAAACCACTTAGTGAGTCGAGTAAAACTTGAGTTTAGATTTTTCATAAAGTTTAAAATTAAGTGTTGACAAAAAAATAGGAAGGCG
>NZ_JBMPPE010000088.1:0-334 GCF_049339445.1 Undibacterium sp. RuTC16W
TATTTGCGTGCTCACAAAATAATTGACGGCGGTTTGCAAACTAAAAAGTCATTGACTGCGGCACAAGCATTTTTTAATGAGTTACAGCAGCAAAGCGGCTTAAGTTTACAAGCACTAAGTTTAATTATCGCTTACAGCGTAGGTGATAATCGCGTCGGTATACAAACAAGCCAAGCTTAAGGAATATCATGAAACTCGTTGCTCGTTATACCCAGATTGCAGATGATTTTGCAGTGCCGGATTCCCCCAGTGCCGTTGCTGCACCTACCTTATTATTGTGGAACGATGTATTGGCTCAGCAGCTTAATATTGATGTTGCCAGCGCTGAACGTGC
>NZ_JBMPPE010000089.1:0-333 GCF_049339445.1 Undibacterium sp. RuTC16W
GCATCATGAAATATGGGTGCTGTATTGTAAGCAAAGTAAGTGCCAGTTTCAGTATTTTAGACAATAAAAAAGTGCCACTAAGGCACTTTTATAAGTTAGGCTCAATAAATGAACTTAAACTAAGGTTTTAATGAAGTCGCTCAGCTCATCTTTAAATTCATCACGACGCAGTGCAAATTCAATAGTGGCTTTTAAATAGCCCAGCTTACTACCGCAGTCGTGGCTGCGCCCTTTAATGGCGTAGGCATCAACCACTTCTTTTTCCATTAACATGGCAATAGCGTCGGTAAGTTGAATTTCATCACCTGCCCCAGCTGGGGTTTTCGCAAGTAG
>NZ_JBMPPE010000090.1:0-333 GCF_049339445.1 Undibacterium sp. RuTC16W
ACTCCCCAGGTAGCTAGTGTAGGGCCCCAGGGTCGGAGGTAATCCGGGTCGAGCAACTGAGTTGTGACCTGAGAGCCCAACCACATTCGTCACAACGTAACCAGATTCCTTGTTGGGATGGTTATCAATGTCGCAGTTGGCATTACTAGACACATGTCGGGATAACAGCTCCCAAGGAACTGCTACTGAGACTCCTTCTAGATCCTTTCCCCAAGAATTTCGCCGCAGTTTCTTGGCATATTTGTGTGAGCACGGGTTTACTAATACACAATGGTTTTGATCTTCTTCATGACGACTGATTGTGTGAAGAAGGCAATTGAAGAAATTCTGCTC
>NZ_JBMPPE010000091.1:0-331 GCF_049339445.1 Undibacterium sp. RuTC16W
ACCAGGTTTCGACGTGGGTTCGGATCCGACGCAGGGCATGCCGAGCACCAGTTCGCTCGTAAATCCACTGGAAACGAAGTAACTGCGAACGACGAACGTTTCGCCCTCGCCGCTTAACACCGGCGAGCCCCGCACCAGCTCGCCGATGGGCTGGGTCTGAAGCTGCAAGGCGACGGGCGGCGGGGTCATCCACATCGGCTGTGCGCCACGCCGGGTCACGAGACGTGGCGCAAGATCCAGTGACTGGCATCCCGGGCAGCGTGCCGCTGCGCGGCCCGGGGCGTGAGATCCAAACCAGCCGGCTACGCATGTAGAACTGCCCGGAGAAGGC
>NZ_JBMPPE010000092.1:0-327 GCF_049339445.1 Undibacterium sp. RuTC16W
CGAATATCCAAGGTTTCCACACCCACGTTCGTCGTGTGTGGGTTAGGCGACCCTAAGGTGAGCCTTGTCTTAAGGGCAAGGGTAACCGATGGATTACTGGTTAATATTCCAGTCCTTTGTATGAATCGTTTGACTTGGGGAAGAACGACGAAGGATAAGATATGTTTGGATGTGAAGTTCAAATCTAATCACCAAAGCAGTCTCAACAGGAAAATCCGTTGGGGCGTTTATCTGAGGTGTGATGGGTCTTGAGTCCTTGTGACTCTTGATATGTCTGATTTCTTTGTCCTGGAAAAGTTTCGCAGGAAGATTCATATAAAATCGTAC
>NZ_JBMPPE010000093.1:0-323 GCF_049339445.1 Undibacterium sp. RuTC16W
GCTTTGTTTGCTGATCCACAAGATTTAGATGTTGAATTGGTTCCCACTATCCAGCTGTTACGTAATGATGTGTCTAATGATTTCTTCGGCGGCGAGAATTACACCGCGCGTGATGTGCTCAATCTTTTGGGTGGCGGCGGTTGGAAAGGCGGTCGTATGGACGATGACATGTCACATCGCATGGGCATGCATAGCCGTTATTAAATATCTTCTTACTACCTAACGCCTTTATATCCCCAAAGCGGTTTAATCATAAAGTCGCTGTTTTATTCATTCCGAATAATGTTCCCTCAATCAACACAGAATACTGAAATGTCATAATT
>NZ_JBMPPE010000094.1:0-318 GCF_049339445.1 Undibacterium sp. RuTC16W
CGTTGGTGAACGTGCTCGTCTGCGGCAATACCCTCTACCCGTCGGTTATCCAGTTCGTCATTTTCCCTGCCTTGATTCTCGTGCGGCTTACCTGGGTTTCAACCCAACTGTTCCAACGTTTTTGGTTATCAGGAAACACTGAAATTTATGGTCACTGGCACCGTCAAGTGGTTTAACGAATCGAAGGGCTTTGGCTTCATCACGCCCGACAACGGCGGCGACGATCTGTTCGCGCATTTTTCCGCCATTCAGGCGCGCGGCTTCAAGACGCTCAGGGAAAACCAGAAGGTTTCCTTCGACGTGACAACCGGTCCCAAG
>NZ_JBMPPE010000095.1:0-318 GCF_049339445.1 Undibacterium sp. RuTC16W
ACTCGATTATCCGCGGCGGAGATATTCACCTGCGGCTGGCCTTCACCGGTTCACCGCAGGGCACTTACCTCCTGCCTCACGAGGACGTTGCGATCCATTACGAAACGGTTAGCCAGGCAACTGGCTACAGGCCCGGCAATTGCCCCTTGGCATCTGGTTGCTTGTCCCACAGTAGCGACGCTCAGTTCGGAAGGCCTGCGTCGCAACCTGGGGCTTACCGGTGCGTGGTGTGCAGCCGGGCGCGTGATGGATTCCCGCGTACACCGTCTCGGGAGCTTGCTCTCCCACCTCCACCAAGGTGACGGACTGTCGATCGGC
>NZ_JBMPPE010000096.1:0-316 GCF_049339445.1 Undibacterium sp. RuTC16W
GTCTTGGCGTCGACCGGGCTCATCACCCAGCGCATCAGCTTGCCCGGATCGGTCAGCGTGGTCAGCACGGCGGTGTAGAAGTTGGGGTCCATGGACGCAGCCAGCCACTTCATGTACACGTCCGGATCGGCGAACAGTTGCATGACGTTGCTGTAGGCACCGGGCTGGACCATGGTGTTCATCATGCGCAGCCACTCGCCGGGCTCCATCATGTTCATGCCCATCTGGGTGTAGAAGCCGGGTTCGGTGACGGCGTTCAACCAGGGCACGAACACCTTGGGATCCTTGTAGGCGGACAGGTTCTGGGTCATGTCGG
>NZ_JBMPPE010000097.1:0-311 GCF_049339445.1 Undibacterium sp. RuTC16W
GTTCCGGGCCGGAAGCTGCGCTTACCCTCGGATCGTAGTGAGGCTGGACTGGCCCGCTCTATGAAGCAGGTAACCATCCACTTGACGAGGCCGGGCCGCCGGTCGAGTCCGGTGGCCGTCCTCCGTCCCAGTAGGGTGTTTGCGGAGCTGATGAGACTCAGAGGAGTCGAAACGGTGAACAGGTCAGAAGGATCCACCCCGAAGACCACAGTGATCGGTGTCAACACACTGGTTGCTTGTCGTCTCTGCGGCTCGTGGCTCACCGACCGGCCGTCTACCTGTTTCGCGCCCTCCGCGCTCGTCAGCCACGC
>NZ_JBMPPE010000098.1:0-310 GCF_049339445.1 Undibacterium sp. RuTC16W
CTCCTTAGCTGATGCCGACTTCCATGGCCACAGTCCGGCTGTTTATACTAACCAACACCTTTTATGGTGTCTGATGAGCGTGAATTTGGGCACCTTAGCTCGACGTTAGGTTCATCCCTCATCGCCAGTTCTGCTTACCAAAAATGGCCCACTAAGAACAACGCATTCCTTCTCCTAGTTCAATTAAGATAACTAGAAGTTCTTACCAATTTAAAGTTTGAGAATTGGTCAAGGGCACGGGGCCCCCGAGTCCACTAATCATTAGCTTTACCTGATAAAACTGCATAAACTGTTCCTGCTATCCTGAGAG
>NZ_JBMPPE010000099.1:0-310 GCF_049339445.1 Undibacterium sp. RuTC16W
GTAGCAGGGTTAAATACTGGACGTAGCTGCGATAGGCCTTCTACTGTTGTTTCTGGGCGAATTACTTCGTCGTCTTCAACAAGAATTAATGAGCCATCTGCATCGTGACCTTCCATTGCGAGAATTTCGCGGCGGAAGCGGCCTTCAACAGTTGCAGCATGTGCACGTTGGTGTGAACGGTATGCAAATTCATCTTGCTGCTGACGGCTAATGCCGTGAATAGTAGCAAGGTACTCTGCAGTTAAACCCATTGAACCAGACGCTTGTGCAATTGACGTTGCTAGGCCTGGGTGAAAATCATTACCGTGCG
>NZ_JBMPPE010000100.1:0-310 GCF_049339445.1 Undibacterium sp. RuTC16W
GGATCACCCGGTGCAGGAACCCTGTGAGGGCTGTGCCGTCCGCGGTCGCTGGTTCGCTGGCGACGGGACGGGGCCAGGCGACGTCCGATTGATACTCCGGGACGCCGGCGAGCGCTGTGCTAAGCGGCGGTCGCGAAGCGTGTGGGAGGAGCTTGGGCGAAATCCCGAGCAAGGCGTTGGCCGGAAAGCCCTGGGAGGGTGAAACCCAAGGGAGCAACCAGCGGTCGGCGAGCTAACCCCCGTCCGGTCGCCAGGGACTCCCGGCAGGGTCAAAGCCCAGGAGCCGCGGTCCGTTGGGCCGGCCCACCGC
>NZ_JBMPPE010000101.1:0-310 GCF_049339445.1 Undibacterium sp. RuTC16W
TAACTGAAACTAAGTAGCTACCAGTTACAATAAAGCTTTCAACCGGAGAAACATCAGCATCTGGGTCAGAGAAAGCAAGTGTACCAATAGTTGTACCTAACGCCACATTTTCGTCGATTCTGAATCGTTGATTCATATCAATCATTGGCGCATGAGCCATTGGGTCAATTTCAACATTAAGCATAACAGTCACTGCTTCAGACTCCATACCAGAATCATCTGTAATAGTAACGTCGATAGCTAGAGTTGGCGTTGCATAATGATTTAAGCTACCAGTGACAACTAGTTCACCCATTTCATTCACTTCAAT
>NZ_JBMPPE010000102.1:0-308 GCF_049339445.1 Undibacterium sp. RuTC16W
TGCCCGCCGATACGCCGGATTCTGTGCGGCGCGCCGTTCTTGCGAACGCTGCGTCGTGACCGCCATCAATCTGGGCCGGGGGTCGCCCACCCGGCTCGGTGCCACCTACCCGTTGGCTCGGCAGGCCGCCTCAAAGCCAACCTACTTGGTGTTGCTGCGCGCAGAGATTGCCCGTTTCACCCGAACTCAATCGGCTCGTCTCTGTTGCTCTGATCCTCACCTTGTACCTTGCGGCTTTCGGTGGAGAGGTGTTACCTCCTACGCTGCCCTGTGCAGTCCGGACGTTCCTCCAGTGCGCCCTTTCGGGC
>NZ_JBMPPE010000103.1:0-307 GCF_049339445.1 Undibacterium sp. RuTC16W
GGGAAACTCCGCGGGGAGCGAAGAGAGATCGGGCGTAAAGTTATGGCAAGCCATCCTGCAAGTTGCCTCGTGGGCGCGTCGTGAACTCGCAAGAGGGAACGTGGGCCGCAAGGCTTAGATCCGGAGGGATGAAAGTCCCGAGGGGGAGTGCCGGCGAGGGAAGAGGCAGGAACGCCTGCCGGAAGCCAGGCAACGGGTTTTCCAGTGATGATCGGCCCCGAATGCGGAAACGGGCGAGGCCGGGAGCTGGATGACGGACCGGGCAGGGCGGAAGGGTGGCGCTAATCGCGAAGCGTCAGGCCAGGAT
>NZ_JBMPPE010000104.1:0-305 GCF_049339445.1 Undibacterium sp. RuTC16W
TGTCAGAAGCGCGCATGCAGATGATGCAGGCCCAGGTCGAGCCGCACTTCCTGTTCAACACCCTGGCCTCGGTCGAATACCTGATCGAGACCGACCCGCCGCGCGCCTCGGCCATGCAGCGCAGCCTGATCCAGTACCTGCGCGCGGTGCTGCCGCAGATGCGCGACAACGCCGTCGTCACCAACCTCGGGCGCGAGGCGGACATGGTCAAGTCCTACCTGAACCTGCTGAAGATGCGCATGGAAGAACGCCTGACGGTGGATTTCGAGATCCCCGACGGCCTGCGCAGCTCCGCCTTCCCACCC
>NZ_JBMPPE010000105.1:0-304 GCF_049339445.1 Undibacterium sp. RuTC16W
GTTCCTCAGGCGGTTCTACATGCGTAGCCGACCTATTTGGATCTCACCGTGCGCTTAGCCAGTCGGCAGGCCGACGCACGGCCAGTCACTGGTTCTCGATGGCCGGCGTCGTGACTCCGCCGTCATCCAGCCTCTGTCAATGTCGCTGCCGTCGGTTGCCCGACCTAGCCCAGGGGCCGGCTAGTGCAGCGTCTCACCGGGTTTAGGCGGCGAGAGCGAAACGCTCGTCGTTGGCGTTTGTGGTGTTCCAGATGGATTTACGAGGTCACTGGTCCTCGGCATGCCCCGCACTGATTCGCTACCC
>NZ_JBMPPE010000106.1:0-304 GCF_049339445.1 Undibacterium sp. RuTC16W
ACCTTCTCGCGCGGGACCGCGAACAGCCCAAAGGGATAGTTATCGCGCAGGGTCTTCTTGTCGGTGAAGGGGAATCTGGCCAGGTCCGCCAGGGTGCGCAGGTCGTCCGGGTGCACGCCGGCTTCGTCGAACTTGCGTCTGTAGACCGGCGAGTTGGCGTAGGCGTGCGACAGCGCCCACTTCAGCCGCTGCAACTGCAGCGCGCGCAACTCGTCGATGCTGGCTTTTTCGATCGGTTCGAGGGGAAGGCTGGTGGCGCTCATGGTGTTGTCTCGATCACTGGTTTGTTGTCTTCTGGTATCAC
>NZ_JBMPPE010000107.1:0-302 GCF_049339445.1 Undibacterium sp. RuTC16W
GCCATCGCCGGACGGTTCTACATGCGTAGCTGTCCGATTTGGATTTGAGGCCCCCGGTCGCGCAGCAGCACGCTACCTGGGTCCCGAGTCACTTGGATCTGAGCCCCGGCTGAATGACGCAACCGGAGCCGAGCCGATGTGAATGACCTCGCAGCCCTTCGGTGTGACCCGTCGGGCCCAGCCCATCGGCGAGCTGTTGCGAGGCTCACCGGTGTTTAAGCGGCGAGGGCGAAACGTTCGTCGTTCGCAGTTACTTTGTTTCCAGTGGATTTACGAGCGAACTGGTGCTCGGCATGCCCCGT
>NZ_JBMPPE010000108.1:0-302 GCF_049339445.1 Undibacterium sp. RuTC16W
CACGTCCATCAATTCGCTGCGATGGCGTACGGTGACGCCCTCCGCCCATTTGTAATCGGATGGGTATTTTTCCGGCTCGTCGGTGACGACGATAATCGGCGTCACGCCTTCCGCCGCAATCTGGCGCGAGATCATACCTGGATCAAGCGGGCCATCGAACTGCTGGCCGCCGGTCATGGCGACGGCATCGTTGAACAGAATCTTGTAGGTGATATTGACCTTGGCCGCAACCGCAGCGCGGATCGCCAATATCCCCGAGTGGAAGTAAGTACCGTCACCCAGGTTGGTGAAGACGTGCTTCT
>NZ_JBMPPE010000109.1:0-299 GCF_049339445.1 Undibacterium sp. RuTC16W
CGTGGGGAGCGAAACTGCTAGTGCGTGTCGAGGTGCAAGTCCCTCGTTAAACCATTTGCAAACTCTAGCTGCGAACGACAACAGCTACGCTCTGGCGGCTTAAGCCCCGCCTACTCCATCCTTCTCCGTGCCTGTGCGGGTGGGAATGGGGTCACAATCACAGGATCGCTCTTGCCGCGTGTCGCGGGTAGGTAAGAGCTAAACAGGACGCGGCTGGCTGGCGGTTTTCCCTGCCGATCGGGTAGCCGACAGCGAGATCAATAGACCGGATACACACGTAGCATCGAGTAGCGTTGGGG
>NZ_JBMPPE010000110.1:0-297 GCF_049339445.1 Undibacterium sp. RuTC16W
TGCTCTTGCGTGAATTGCAGGCCGTCCCAGTTCAGGTCACCAAAGGTCGGTGTTACACCAAATACGTTTTCTACGCCGTTGGCTCCGCCTTCGATACGATCCAGCATCCACTTCAGTACGCGCATATTGTCGCCAAAGCCAGGCCAGACGAACTTGCCATTTTCATCGGTACGGAACCAGTTGACGCAGAAAATAGCTGGTTGTTTGGCACCAGCGGCTTCGATTTTCTTGCCCATGTCCAGCCAGTGCTGGAAATAGTCGCTCATGTTGTAACCCATGAACGGCAGCATCGCAAAC
>NZ_JBMPPE010000111.1:0-296 GCF_049339445.1 Undibacterium sp. RuTC16W
GTTCCAAGTAACCTTCATTCGATCTATCAAAGTTTTCTCGATCCGCTTTCCTTTTCAGTTGAGCTTACCGACTGTAGAGGACTTGCAAGCGTGCTCGAGATCATGTTTTCCCTTCGAACCTCTGTCCACAACCCATAACGGCTCTCATCGAACTGTTTATTGGCTCATGACCTCGAGGTCTTCCCGGAAAGCACTTGCCTGGGTTACGATACGGGATTTTCTCACAAATGAATGTGGGAAAATTTCCCCGTCCCAAACCGCCGCAAGCTATGTGAAAGATCGACTTACAATTTCTC
>NZ_JBMPPE010000112.1:0-295 GCF_049339445.1 Undibacterium sp. RuTC16W
GGGGAATGCGTTTCACTTCCTGGCGCCTGGGTGTCTGTGATCCCGTAAGTCATGCATCGTCGTCCCGTTCCGCCGCTGGCGGTTGCTTCACCGCCCGGCATACACCTAGGAGAAGAGTATTTCATGGAAGCGAAACTCTACGTTGGAAACCTGCCGTACAGCACCGTGGATGCCGATCTGGAGAGTTTGTTCTCACAGGCCGGCACCGGGAAGTCTGCGCAGGTGATCAAAGATCGTGTCAGCGGACGCTCGAAGGGCTTTGCCTTTGTCGAGATGTCCAGCGCCGAGGAAGCCT
>NZ_JBMPPE010000113.1:0-293 GCF_049339445.1 Undibacterium sp. RuTC16W
GCCATAATTTGGGCTCTGAGTGCATCAGCTTTTCCTGCCTTAAAGGCCTGGATGACTTTCTCGAAGTTCTTTCGAAGGAAGGATGCTATAAGCTCATAATCATTTCCAAATTTGGCATGGTCGTATTCCCCCAGGATACTATAACCTGATTCATGTTTAGATTCCACGATTTCAAGTGGTTCTGGCACCATGATAAGAAGGAATTTCTCTGGAGCCTTCGGGGGTTGGGCAAACTTGGAATTGCCTTTTTGTTGTTTCTTTGCTGACTCAACAAGCAAAAGATTCTGCGATGA
>NZ_JBMPPE010000114.1:0-292 GCF_049339445.1 Undibacterium sp. RuTC16W
CGTGATCGAGCGCATCGAACGTGTCAGCCGCCCGGGTCTGCGCGTGTACAAGGGACGCCACGACATCCCGCAGGTCATGAACGGCCTGGGCGTGGCCATCGTCACCACGCCGCGCGGCGTGATGACCGACCGCAAGGCGCGCGCCACCGGCGTCGGCGGCGAAGTGCTGTGCTACGTCGCCTGACCGGACAGAGGAGTCGACAGCGATGTCTCGCGTAGGAAAGATGCCGGTCGCCGTCCCACAGGGCGTGGACGTGTCGATCACCGCCGACCAGATCAGCGTCAAGGGTGC
>NZ_JBMPPE010000115.1:0-288 GCF_049339445.1 Undibacterium sp. RuTC16W
TTTGGCTAAACCGTATTTATTTAAGCAATGGCCTGTAGAGCAAGACGATTTACCCTTTGAATTTTTTATGAATCGCTTTCGTCTATTTGAGGCTTGCCCAAAAAGTGATTTACATGCACTTACAAATTTATCGCTGCAGAGCCAGTCTGAGGCCTTGAATAAAGCGATAAATACAGGCTTACTAATCGATATGAATAGTCATTGGCAGGTAAGCCAAAAAGGTCATCGTTTTTTGAATGACCTGCTAGAATTGTTTGTGTAGCTGAAAAGGGGTAAACCAATTACAGC
>NZ_JBMPPE010000116.1:0-288 GCF_049339445.1 Undibacterium sp. RuTC16W
TTCGGTTCCGGCTGGACCTGGCTGGTGCAGAAAGCCGACGGCGGCGTCGACATCGTCAACACCTCGAACGCCGGCTGCCCGCTGACCACCGGCGACAAGCCGCTGCTGACCTGCGACGTCTGGGAGCACGCTTACTACATCGACTACCGCAACGCCCGCGCCAAGTATGTCGAGACCTTCTGGGGCCTGGTCAACTGGGACTTCGTCGCGCAAAACGCGGCCTGAATCAGCGAAGCATCCTGACCCCAGCATGAAATACAGCCCGCCGATGCGGGCTGTATTTTTTTG
>NZ_JBMPPE010000117.1:0-287 GCF_049339445.1 Undibacterium sp. RuTC16W
AAACATCCTCAAGCGCGATGGCCACGAGGTGACCAAGGCGAACGGCGGTTCCGGTAAGTTTTAGGGCCTCACCCCCGGACAGGATCGGCTCGAGCTGATGTTGGTCGACCCCTGATGCGCCCCGAGAGGCTCCGAACCTCACCAGCAAGTTTCGGTCAGGGGCTGGCGGTCTTAAGCCGCCAGGGCGTAGTTGTCGTCGTTGGCAACTATATTTTGCAGCCTGTTTAACGAGGCGAGCTGCATCCTCGGCATGCGCCTTGGGTTTTGCAATCCACGTCGAAACCAGA
>NZ_JBMPPE010000118.1:0-286 GCF_049339445.1 Undibacterium sp. RuTC16W
TGGAAAGCATTCGCCAAGTCGCTAAGGTTGAAGAGTCTTATATTGAACCTGAAGTGAGCCCTGAATTTGAAACGCAAGACAACTCTATGTCTGTAGGTGATGATTCAGCAAGCGCTGTTGATACTGAAGGCGAGGGAAGTGAGATTGACTCAAGCGTTCAAGTGATTAAAGGCAGCGAGCTCTCTACGGATGCTGAGCTAACAAGCACGACTGATGCGACGCTAGACGAATCTGGTGAAGAAGAACTCATCATCATGGCTCCAGTGCACACTAAGCCAAGCTTGGT
>NZ_JBMPPE010000119.1:0-286 GCF_049339445.1 Undibacterium sp. RuTC16W
CAATGCGTGGTGTAAATAGTGTTATCGTCAGCCCAGTGTAATTTGCTAGGCCCATGACGTTGTTGGCAACGAGTCAGTTTGAATTCTGGGCTCAAGCGCCATGTTTCAATGGCATTAGAGACAGGGATAACGCGAATGTCGCAACTGAGCGGATCATACCTAAAATAAGCCAGCCATTTACCATCTGGTGACCACACTGGCGCTTCTTCTGAATAACCTGAGTTTTTAATACTGTGCACTGTTTTACTTTGCTGATCATAAACGGCTAAATCGAATTGGCTTTGTT
>NZ_JBMPPE010000120.1:0-285 GCF_049339445.1 Undibacterium sp. RuTC16W
GGGCGAACCAGCAGGCGTGGGCAGGGCTTCGGTCAATGGTTGCTTAGTTGAGGCCCGAAGTTCAGGCGGGAACGTCAGGCACGAGTTGCATTTTTAGCAAAGTAATCTGGTCTTTCAGTTGCAGCTTGCGCTTTTTCAGGCGACGCAACTGCAGCTGGTCGTGATGGCCGTCCAAGGTGAGCATGTCGATGACCGCGTCCAGATCGCGGTGTTCGACGTCGAGTTCAATCAGACGACGCTGGATATCTTGTACATCAGTCATGTTTCTCAGTCACTGGAAGGTTC
>NZ_JBMPPE010000121.1:0-284 GCF_049339445.1 Undibacterium sp. RuTC16W
CCGCCATTCGCGAATACGCCGTAGGCTGCTGCAAGCTGTATCGGTGTGACAGAGCCGGTCCCCAATGCCATTGTCAGGTTCTGCGGTTGCTTGTTGATGTCAAAGCCAAAGATGTCTCGAATGTCAGCATTATTCAAGCCAGTGGACTGACCGCCCAGCAGGGTGCGGCATATGACGTCATCGTCGTCAGCGGCTCTCTCGAAATCGTTCCGCAAGTATTGCAGGATTGGTCAGCTGCGCCGTGAGTCTTGCCGAAAGTATGACCACCTGCGGTAAGAGCGACG
>NZ_JBMPPE010000122.1:0-284 GCF_049339445.1 Undibacterium sp. RuTC16W
CTCGACGGATACTGATTGATGATGAATTGATAGGTCTGTACCGCGTCGACGAACAGTTTCTGCCGTTCCAGGCACTGCCCGCGCAACATCGAGACTTCCGGCTGCACATAACGTCGGCTGCGACTTTCACGGTCGACCTGAGACAACTCCAGGGTAACGCGCTCGCAGTCACCGACCTTGTAGGCGCGGTAGGCATTGTTCAGATGGTGGTCCATCGACCAACGAGTGCAGCCGACAACACTGACGGCCAGGGCAGCAATGAGCAAAATTCGCATGAGGGTTCT
>NZ_JBMPPE010000123.1:0-284 GCF_049339445.1 Undibacterium sp. RuTC16W
GTGGACGAACCTCTGGTGTTCGGGTTGTCATGCCAATGGCATTGCCCGGTAGCTACGTTCGGAATCGATAAGCGCTGAAAGCATCTAAGCGCGAAGCGAGCCTTGAGATGAGTTTTCCCTGGCACTATAAGTGTCCTAAAGGGTTGTCGTAGACTACGACGTTGATAGGCAGGGTGTGTAAGTGCTGCGAGGCATTGAGCTAACCTGTACTAATTGCCCGTGAGGCTTAACCATACAACACCCAAGGGGTTTTGTGGACTCAAAGAGACAGACCTTGAATGCGT
>NZ_JBMPPE010000124.1:0-283 GCF_049339445.1 Undibacterium sp. RuTC16W
GCTGATTATGGGATGCATCCCCGGATGGGGTAGCCTCTGGATAGTCCATCCTTTCGTCTTAACTCCAAACTTTGTCTCCATAACTCATTTCATGGGTACTTTGTTCCCTATTCTGAGGAGGAATGAAGTATCCACCCGTTGGTCTTCCCTCTTCTTTTGTTTTTTTTCCACATTTTCTTTTGTTTTGCAAATTGTATCTTGGGTGTTCTATGTTTCTGGGCTAATATCCACTTATCAGTGAGTGTATATCTAGTGACTTCTTTTGTGATTGGGTTACCTCACT
>NZ_JBMPPE010000125.1:0-282 GCF_049339445.1 Undibacterium sp. RuTC16W
GTCCGCAAGCCCTCTGCCGTCGGTTCTACATGCGTATCCCGTCTATTGTTTTAACCGGACGCTACCCGACAGGCAGGGAAGACGTACGGCGAGCTCCTATGGTTTTAACGAGTTGGCCCGGAGCAAGCCGCGTCGCGATCCGATGAGATATGACGCCCGAAACCTGAACGCACCGGCACGGCTTCAGTCGGACGGCACCCTACTGGGTATTAAGCAGCGAGTGCGTAGTTGTCGTCGTTGGCAACTATGTGGTTTGCAGTTGGATTTACGAGGTGCTCTGCC
>NZ_JBMPPE010000126.1:0-281 GCF_049339445.1 Undibacterium sp. RuTC16W
GGTGATAGCCCAAATTACATCATTCCAGTCGCGCGCATTGACGTCATCATCGCAAACAATTACAAACTTAGTGTACATAAATTGGCGCAAGAACGACCATACACCCATCATCACCCGTTTTGCATGACCAGGATATTGTTTTTTCATAGTCACTACGGCCATGCGGTAAGAGCAACCTTCAGGCGGTAAGTAAAAATCGACAATTTCAGGGAACTGTTTTTGTAAAATTGGCACGAACACTTCGTTAAGCGCCACACCTAAAATAGCCGGTTCATCAGGCG
>NZ_JBMPPE010000127.1:0-281 GCF_049339445.1 Undibacterium sp. RuTC16W
AGCCCGGTGAAGCGGCCGCGCTGCAAAGCCGCAAAGCTGGTTCAACGAAATGCCGCAAGGTAGGTCGTTGGATTAGCAAAGCGACGGAGCAAGCAGAGCCGTGGAGGGTTGCCCGAACGGGCGACGCCGAAAAGCGCTCGAGAAGCCACCGGGTCACCCGGGCATCTGAGGGGTCGCAAGGTCCGTCAGGCGTTCGAGTGAAAACGGAGCCCATCGGGAAGCAGCGGCGGAGTCAACGAGACGACCCGCGCCACCCCAGCTCGGAAGAGCACACGTCGGAA
>NZ_JBMPPE010000128.1:0-280 GCF_049339445.1 Undibacterium sp. RuTC16W
TGCGTCAAGCCATTGAAGATCGGGAAGTAGGTTGCCGCAGCGATCAGGCAGCCGCCCAGGATGATGTATTTGCGGCCGATGCGGTCCGACAGGCTGCCGAAGAACAGGAAGAATGGCGTAGCCAGCAGCAGGGCGATGGCGACCAGGATGGTGGCCGTGGCCATGTCCACTTTCAGGGTTTGCGTCATGAAGAACAGGGCATAGAACTGGCCCGTGTACCAGACCACGGCCTGGCCGGCGGTCAGGCCGATCAGCGCCAGGATCACGATCTTCAGGTTCT
>NZ_JBMPPE010000129.1:0-280 GCF_049339445.1 Undibacterium sp. RuTC16W
GAGGTGGTCCAGCAGTGCGGCCAGTTCGGTTTGCATGGGAGCGTCCAGGCCCGCCATGGGTTCGTCCAGCAGCAGCACGTCCGGTTCCATCGCCAGCACGCCGGCGATGCAGACGCGCTTCTTCTGGCCGAAGCTCAGTTGATGCACGGCGCGGCGAGCATGGCCGCGCAGGCCGACGGCGTTCAGCGCGGCAGCGACGCGCGCGCGCACTTCGACGGCGTCCAGGCCGAGGTTCAAGGGGCCGAAGGAAACGTCTTCCTCGACCAGTGCTGAGAACAGT
>NZ_JBMPPE010000130.1:0-280 GCF_049339445.1 Undibacterium sp. RuTC16W
GCATTTAAGATCACTATAAACGCGATAATGCCCAGAATAAGAATATTGTTCCATCGGCGGCGACGAGCCGGACTCACACGCATAACCATCTCTACTCTCTTATAGTTATGAGTAAACTACCAAAGACTATTGATCTTGACTAGAACAACGGTGTGCAAGTGTGTAGAGAAGTGGTGACTAGGCGACAGAGAGCGAACAATCAAAAATTCAAGTATAGAGTCGGACCAGTAAAATGACTTCAGCAGTGCTTTATAATCCGATGACGTACTGAACATTTTTC
>NZ_JBMPPE010000131.1:0-279 GCF_049339445.1 Undibacterium sp. RuTC16W
GCTCCGGCTGGCCTTTCTTCAGGCGCTGGCCGCTGCCGATGGAACTGCCGCCGTCGAACTGGCCGCTCTGGCGCAGGCCGGCGATGTAGCTGTCCCAGTCGCCGCCCGCGGGGGCGTCGTCCAGCATGAGGATGATGTAGTCGTTCATCGCGTCTCCAGTCAGTGTGTGTCGGCGAACACCGGTCCGCCGAGGTAGGAATAGTAGAAGCGGTGCTGCCGCTTCGACAGCAGTACGTGGTGGGCGCGCAGGAAGTCGCGGCCCAGTATCATCTGCTGGTC
>NZ_JBMPPE010000132.1:0-279 GCF_049339445.1 Undibacterium sp. RuTC16W
CGGCGCAAAGCCGGCCACCGCGTTTAGCAAGGTCGATTTGCCGCAGCCGGATGGCCCGAGCAGGCAGACGAACTGCCCCTGCGGGATTTCAAGGTTGATGTCCTTGAGCGCCACCACTTCGCGTTCGACGGTCTGGAACACCTTGTTTACTTGCGATACGAGGATGTGCGTCATCAGTTTTCCAATCCCCGGTGCCAGCGCAGCAGGTAGTTATTCAGCTTGTTCATGCCGACGTCGATGGCGAGGCCGATCAAACCAATCGTAATCATGCCGGCGATG
>NZ_JBMPPE010000133.1:0-279 GCF_049339445.1 Undibacterium sp. RuTC16W
TACGTACTTCTTGCATACTTGGTTATAGTGCGTTCGGTATGAGTACGCGTATGTATTACTACGCGTCCCGGGTGTTGATTAGTCTTGCTTATTTCATTCGCATGTCGTTTTTGACAGAACGCACGCCTTTGATATTACTGGCGATACGTACAGCAGTTTGTATGTTTTCTTGTGATCGTACAAAACCACTTAATTGAACGACACCTTTAAAGGTTTCCACGTTGATTTCGGCGACCTTGAGTGTTGGTTCATTCAGTATGGCCGCTTTGACTTCAGTGG
>NZ_JBMPPE010000134.1:0-279 GCF_049339445.1 Undibacterium sp. RuTC16W
AGGCACCAGTATTACCACCTAATCGCTTGCCGTGTTTCTTCAGATAATCCCAAAGTTCTGTGATGCGTTCTGAAGGCCAGTCGGCAACCATTTGTGAGAAGGAATCCGCTTCACGCTTGGCGTTGTGAATCATGGTGGCATTGGCAGGGATAGTCATCACCTTAGTCAGGTGGCGAATAATGCGCGGGTCTTGCGCTTTCTGCTCCCACATTTCATTCGGTAGCATCAGCATCTTTTCGATGTCGAATTCAAAGAACACTTCTTCGAATTGCGGCCATT
>NZ_JBMPPE010000135.1:0-279 GCF_049339445.1 Undibacterium sp. RuTC16W
GCGCGGTTCGCGATGAACTACTTGGGCGAGTTATTAAAGAGCGCGATTACGTAGTTGTAGGCGCAACACCAGAACAATTACTCAAACAAGGCTATCAACAAGTCGGCAAAGACTTTCCTGTATTTCTGCACCCAAAGAGCAAAGAAGAATATGCCCTCGCCCGCACCGAACGAAAACAAGGCCAAGGGTATACCGGGTTTGTGTGTGAGTTCTCGCCCGATGTCACTTTAGAAGATGATTTACGCCGCCGTGATTTAACGGTTAACGCCATCGCTAAAG
>NZ_JBMPPE010000136.1:0-279 GCF_049339445.1 Undibacterium sp. RuTC16W
CGGCATCTCTTACCCGAGGGTATCTGCAGCCTTAGCTCCTGTTTTCTCGTTTGCCTTCCGGAGCGCCAGGCAAACCAGCCCTGCTTTCCTGGTGCCTCTGAACCCGGAACCGCAAGGCAGGGTTCCGGAGAGACAGCCCGTCCGCCATCTGATGACGGAAAAGCCTTAATCTACTATGCTTCGATTAGGCTGCGAGCGCGTAATTGGTTTCGCCATTTATTGGTTCGTAACCAGGATTAACGAGCGTGATTACAGGCTCGGCATGCTTACATACCAGTT
>NZ_JBMPPE010000137.1:0-279 GCF_049339445.1 Undibacterium sp. RuTC16W
ACATATCCCACGTATAGGCCACAGCTTTTGGGATAGCCCCTGTTCCAGTTGTTCAGGACCCACATGAAGGCCAAGCTGCACATGTGCTACATATGAGCAGTGAGGCCTAGGTAAGTTCTTTGGTTGGTGGTTCAGACTCTGGTTGGTCAGGGTCCAGGTGCCAAAATCTTCTAAGACTCCAGACCAAAGTCCCCATGGGGGAAAAAAAGTATCTATGTATACTGTAGAAACTGAGAAGGTGTGTGTGTTGAGGGGTGACCTGGTTGCCAGTGGCTGATG
>NZ_JBMPPE010000138.1:0-278 GCF_049339445.1 Undibacterium sp. RuTC16W
GGGTTATATGAGTCGGATTGCTTTTGTCATGGACAGGTTCTTTAGAAGATTTGGACTGTCTGGGAAATCATTCGTTCCCATGCTCATTGCGACTGGGTGTGGCGTTCCGGCTATTATGGCTAGTCGAACCATCGAAAATGAGCGAGATCGAAAAATCACCATTATGACAGCTACTTTTATGCCCTGTTCGGCTAAATTAGAGATTATCGCCCTGATCGCAGGTGTCTTTTTTCCGCACAATCCTCTGATGGCACCATCCGCTTACTTTCTTGGTATGG
>NZ_JBMPPE010000139.1:0-278 GCF_049339445.1 Undibacterium sp. RuTC16W
CTCGTCGGCGGCCGGCCGCAAGTCGTCCGCCATCCCGACGACCCGGCCGCGATCCTGTTCACCTCGGGCTCGGAGGGCACGCCCAAGGGCGTCGTGCTCTCGCACCGGAACATCCTCGCCAACGCGATGCAGAGCCTGACCCGCGTCGCCGTCAACGGGCAGGACAAGGTGTTCAACGTGCTGCCGGTGTTCCATTCGTTCGGGCTGACGGCGGGGCTGGTGATGCCGCTCGTCGCCGGCGTGCCGGTGTATCTCTACCCCACACCGCTGCACTACCG
>NZ_JBMPPE010000140.1:0-278 GCF_049339445.1 Undibacterium sp. RuTC16W
CTACGTGCGTAGCCAGTTCCCAAGTTTCGGACCCAGCCTTAGAACCGGCAAGATGAACTGAATCCTAGCCCGATTGATCTCAGCCTGCTCCGGACCGAAGCTCTCAGCCTATCCCGCAAGCATGACGCTCGCTCGCCGCCGCGCGGGCTCGGACAGCGGGAGCGGCTGCCTAGCGATTAGGCAGCGTATGCAAACTGCGTATCGGCAGTTATGGTTTTCCGATCGTTTTACGGGAGCTCGGAACCCGGCACGCCTTCCAACGCCAATCCAATCCCGTC